>NZ_VUOS01000003.1 GCF_009829325.1 Nocardia sp. CY41 | reverse complement strand
ACCGCAATGGGCACCTACGTCACCAAAATCTGCCGCACCGAACTAGGCACCTACCCCGACTACGAACTCGCCCAACGCTATCGCGCATGGCTCGCCGCAGCATGACTTGACACAAATAGGAGCATCACGTCAGGTCGAGACGGTGACCGTGCCGGTGGTGTCGATCTCGGTGCGGCGGTCTCGGTCGGACGCGGTGGCCAGGACGGTGGCCAGGATGCGCCGACCGGCGGGCAGGATACGGACGGTGACCGAACCGTCGTTCGCGGCGTCCAGCTCCCGGGTGGCGGCGTCGATCACTTGCCTGCGCACGTGATGCGGCACGCCCGCGAAGCCGCCGTCGTCGAGCAGGATCACCTCGACGCCGCGGGAGCGAGCGCCACGAGCGGCGCTGCTGAGCTGATCGGTGGCCAGGTGCGGAGCCCGGAGGCCGTCGCGCAGTTCGGCTTCCAGGAGCCTGCATTGCTCCCGCTCCGCCGCGGTGATTTCCGCGCCGTCGGCGATGCGTTCCAGGATCGGGCGCGCCACCGCGTCCAGCCGCGCCAGCTGACGGGTGCGTTCGGAATTCTCCGCCGCCATCGCGGCCTCCGCGGCGGCGCGCATGGCCGCCTCCGCACGCAGCAGCCGCAGCGAACGCTGGGTGGGCCGCATGATCGCCGCGAACAGGGAGACTCCCGCCACCGTGGCGACCGGCACGATCGAACCGACCACGACGCCGATCCGCAGCCCGGCGACCACCCCGACCACCGCGATCACCACACCGATGCCCGCGACGCCGAGCCAGGCGGCGGCCAAGCGTCCGCGCAGCACCAGCACGGCGAGCACGTACGACGCGGCGAACGCCGTCCACACCTGCTTGGACCAGCCGTGTTCGACGTCGAACGAGGTCAAGGTCGTGGCCAGCGGCCCGGACGCGGCGACGAACACGGTCGCGGCCCAGGGCAGCGGATCGGTGGGAACGACCAGCACGACGACACCGGCCAGCGCCAGCACGACCAGTGCCGCGACGGCGGCGGCCACCGGCGATTCCGAGAAGTTCCGGATCATGTACAGCACGATGGTCGCTTCGAGCACGACCAGGAACAGCCACGCCGCGCGGTCGCGCAGCCCGAGCAGATCACGCAGCCCGAATTCGGTGTCCGGCTCAGCCATTTCCGCCCCAGACCAGCGTCACGGTCGTTCCCTCACCAGGTTCGGATTCCACGAACCCGGCGCCACCGGAGAGCTGACGCATGCGGCCGAGGATGCTTACCGAGATGCCGAGCCGATCGACGGGCACTCGGCTCAGGTCGAAACCCGCGCCGTCGTCCCGGAATACCACGCGGATTCCCCCGGCGCTGATCGTCACTGTGACGGTGCGGCGCACCTCCCGCCCGGCGACGGTGGCGTGACGCAGACTGTTGCGTACGGCCTCGGCCAGCGCGGCCGCGATCGTGCTGGCGGCGTCCACCGGCAGGTGCAGATCGTCGAATCCGGCCCAACGCCGTGTGGTGAACCTGATGCCGGGATTCACCTCGTGTACGGCCGAGCGGAGGAAGCCGATCGCGGACTGCGCGTCCAGGCGGTCCGGTTCGGTCTCGGCCACCCGGCACTCGTCGAGTTGTTCGAGGGTGCGTTCGGCCTGGCGGCGCAGCACCGGTGATTCGGCCCCGGCTCGCGAGGCGTCCAGCAGGGTGGACAGCACGGCGTCGTGGATCAGCGCGGCGAACCGCGCGCGTTCCCGCTCCCGGGCCGCCGCGCCCGCGACCGCCGCCGCGCGGCTGCTCTCGATCGCCGATTCACGATCCACGCGCGCGGCTGCCGCCCTGGCATAGACCACGCACCACAGGAACAGCGCGCTCAACCCGGCCGCTCTGGCGAAATCGCCGAGCAACGCGAGCGCGGTGGTCTCCCGCAACACGACCAGATTCGCCAGTGCGCTGGACGCCGAGCCCACCACCAGGTACGTCACGGCGAACGGCGGACGCCAAGCGAGCACGGCCGCGAGCACACCCAGCGCCAGTACCCGGTACAGCCAGACCGAGGCCGCCCCTTGGGCATCCGGCACGGCATACGCCACGGGGACCACCGCCATCGCCCCGAGGAAACTGACCGCCGCCGCACCGGCGACCCGTTGGATCACGCGCCGGCTCATGCCGATCGAGACGACCGCGAGCACCGGGAACAGTCCGAACGCCAGCACCACCTCCACCACCGTCCACCGGACGGGCACGAAGCGGCTCTGATCGGCGATCTCGGGCAACTCGACGATCGCGGCGATCACGCCCGCGATGCCGATGGCGAGCCCGAACCGCCGCAGGATGCGATCGGCGGCTCCTTCGGAGGCTTTCTCCCTGGACAGCGCGACGACTCCGCGGCGCCAACGGCTCGCGCGCGGCCGGTCGAGCGGGAGGGAGTGCGAGCGCGAGTGCGACGGGGTGTCCAGCATGCTGGACGCGATCATCCGCGCGGCTGCCGCTCGGGGACCGGCAGCCACCCGTCTTCCACCGCCCGCTTGTACAGGTCGGTCTTGGTCGGCGCCGGACGGCCGGCGTCGGCGTACTTCTGGCGGATGCGGCCGAGATAATCGTTGACCGTCTGCTCGGACAGGCCCGTCAACCGCGCGACCCGGGATGCTTTCTCCCCGGACGCGTAGAGCGTGAGCACTTCCTCCTGACGCGGGCTCAGGCCCACGTCGGACAGCTGCGGATCGCCGTCGATGGCGGCGGCCCAGTCGGTGGTGACGACCTGCTCGCCGCTGGCCGCGCGGCGCACGGCGGCGACGACGGTCGGCACGTCCTCGGATTTGCGCACCACACCCAAGACACCCGCACGCGCGGCGGCGCGCACCAGGAAGGCGTTGTCCGCGCCCGTGAAGACCAGCACCTCCATTCCGCGGGCACGCAGGGCGCGCACGTTGTCCTCCGGTGCGGATCCGTCGGCCAGCCGCAGATCCAGTACCACCAGATCCAGCGGTGGCGCACCATCGGCGGCGGCCAGCAGTTCCGGCACGGTGCCCGCGGTCAGCACCAGATCCAGATCGGTCTCCGGCGCCAGCATCGCGGCGAGACCGATCGCGACCGATTCGTGGTCCTCGACCAACCCGATTCGGCGCGGGGCGTTCTCGTTCCCTTCGGCCCAGGTCACCTGGCTCTCCCATCCCGAGCTACTCGTCCACATCCCCACCGCGACAACAACCGCAGACAGTATGCCGGGCAATGGTGCGGGAGGGTCAGACACCAGAATTCGGGGGGCTCAGGCCATGAGCCCGGCCGCCAGCGTGGCCCCGAGTTCCCAGCATCGCTGCAGGTCGTCCTTGCCGGGCGGGCCGGACACGACGACCGCGGCGGCGGCCTGCTCCCAGCCGAGCCCGGTGGTGATGCTCACCACCCCACGCTCGGCGCCCTCGGTGCCCTCGTTGCCGTGCAGGTACAAGCCGTACGGACGGCTTCGGGTGGAATCCAGGCACGGGTAGTAGATCGTGTCGAACGCGTGCTTGAGCGCACCGCTCATGTATCCCAGATTCGCCGGGCTGCCCAGCAGGTATCCGTCGGCGGCCAGGACGTCGGGGGCGGTGACGGCCAGTGCGGCGCGGCGCACGACTTCCACGCCTTCGATCTCGGGGTCGGTGGCCCCGGAGACGACGGCCTCGAACATCGCCTGCATGTGCGGGGACGGCGTGTGATGGATGATCAGCAACCGGGCCACCCTGCGATGGTATCGGCCCGCGCGGCCGTCAGGCGGTGTCGCGCTCGTGCCGTTCCAGCGCGACCGCGCGGCGCATGGTCTCGCGGGCTCGGGTGCGGTCACCCGCGTAGTCGTAGGCGCGCGCGAGGCGGTAGGAGACGCGCCAGTTGTCCGGATCGGCCTCCCACTCGGCCTTGACCGTCGCGAACAACTCGTCGGCGGCCGCGCGTTGGATACGGCCGGACGGCAGCCGCGGTAACGCGGAGGTGTCGAGCTCCAAGCCCTCGTCGTGGATCCGCCGCGCCAGGTGCTGATGCGCCAGGGCGGCGCGCACGGTGGCCACGACGATCCAGACGCCCAGCAGCGGCAGGATGAGCACGCCGACACCGATCACGATCGCCGCCACCTCGCCGGAACCGATCAAGCCGACCGCGATTCGGCCCAGCAACAGGAAATAGAAGCCGAGCACCAGGATGAGGACCGCGATGAACGCGACCACCTTGGCGACTTCTCCGCCGCCCTTGCGATCGTCGCGCTCCGCGCCGCTCACGGTCGCGCTCCGACGTGGTGCGGCGGCCGACGCCCGATCACAGATCCAGGAACGGGTCGAGCCCGACGGTGAGGCCGGGGCGCTTGGCGATCTCCCGGACCCCGAGCAGCACCCCGGGGGCGAAGGAGGAGCGATCGATGGAGTCGTGCCGGATGGTGAGCGTCTCGCCCTGGGTGCCGAACAGCACCTCCTGGTGGGCGACCAAGCCGGCCGAACGCACCGAGTGCACCCGCACCCCGTCCACATCGGCGCCGCGCGCGCCCTCCAGCTCTGTCGTCGTCGCGTCGGGACTGCGGTCGAGGCCCGCTTTGTCCCGGGCCGCGGCGATCAGTCCCGCGGTGCGGTAGGCGGTGCCGGACGGCGCGTCGGCCTTGTTCGGGTGGTGCAACTCGATGACCTCCACCGATTCGAAGAATCGGGCGGCCTGCTCGGCGAATCGCATGGACAGCACCGCACCGATGGCGAAGTTCGGCGCGATCAGCACGCCGACCTCGGGACGCTCGGCCAACCAGCCGCGCACCTCCGTCAGCCGGGCCTCGTCGAACCCGGTGGTGCCCACCACCGCGTGAATGCCGTGCTCCACCAGGAACCGGAGATTTCCCATCACCACGTCCGGGTGCGTGAAATCGACGACGACCTGCGTATTCGCCGCGGTGAACGACTCGAGCGAATCATCCTTGTCGACGGCGGCGACCAGTTCCAGATCGCCTGCCGCAGTCACCGCCGCGCAGATCGCCTGTCCGACTTTGCCACGCGCTCCCAGCACTCCGACCCGAATGGTCACCGCACCTCCTCGTTCCGCCTCGGTCGGGATCAGCCTAATGGGGCGCACCGACCGCGATCCCGGCGCGGCCCGACTGTGTCCGGCCACCGCGAAGCGACCACAGGATCGGCGCGCTCACCGCGCCAGCTGTCGTTCGCCGACCTCCGGGCTCGCCGCGCCACCGAGGTTCGCGACCATCCGTCGCAGGATCCGCAGGGTCTCGGCGAACTGCTCGTCGGTGATCCCGTCGGCCATCTGCGCTCTGCGCCGGGCGATCCGGACGAAGGCAGCGTCATGGGCGCCGCGGCCCTTGCCGGTCAGCGACAACATGCCCGCGTCGTCGGCGACCAGCCCGTCGGCGACGAGTCCGGCCAGTTCGGTGAGCCATTCGGCGTCGTCGGTCCAGAAAGCGTCGAGCGCGTGGCGGATGTCGTCGGCGCGCTGCGGTCCGTCGGCCAGCGAGTGCGTCACCTGCCAGCGTCTGCGACTGAAACCGCCGGAGGCGAGGTCTTCGTCGAAGCGCTCGTTTATCAATCGATCGAGCTCTACGAGCCAATATCCGATGCCGCGCCGGATGCCCATGACCGCACTCCTTGATATGACAAAAAACAAGTACATGCATTCTTACATACAAATATCGGGCATGACAGAGTGGACGGATGGATCAGCACGACGCGATCACCGTCGCCGTGGAAGCGGCGATGGTCCGGATCCGGCGCAGGCAGACGCGCGGCGCGCTGAGCGACGGCGCGATCCCCGTCGCCGTGTTCCGCGCGCTCGACGCCGTGGCCGACGGCGCGGCCGACACGGTCGGCGCGCTCGCTCCCGCCCTCGGCGTCGATCAGCCGAGGGCCAGTCGCCTGGTGGCGCAGGCGGTGTCCTCCGGATTGCTGGAACGAGTCGCCGATCAGCGCGACGGACGGCGTTCGGTCCTACGCCTGACCACCGCGGGCAACCGGGCGGTGGCCGAGGCCAGAGCGGGCAGGCGTGACGTCATGGCCGCCGCCATGGCGGATTGGACACCCGCCGAGCGCGCCGAGTTCGCCCGTCTGCTGGCGCGTTTCGTCGACGGGCTGGACCGCCCCGCCGGATGAGCGACGCGGCGCGCCTGCCGAGCGAGAATTCGGCGGCCGGAGTCAGTCGAAGACGATGACCTGGCGCAAAGCATGGCCCGCGGCGAGTTCGTCCATGGCTCGGTTGATCTCGTCGAGCCCCACATGCGCCGAGACGAGCCGCTCCACCGGCAGCCGTCCCGACCGCCACATCCGGACGTACTCGGGAATGTCCCGGGACGGCACCGCGGAGCCGAGGTAGCTGCCGACGATGGAACGTCCCTGCGCGACCAAAGCCAGCGGCGCGATAGCCGCCCGGGCATCGGGAGCGGGCAGTCCGACGGTGACGGTCGTGCCCCCGGGCGCGGTCGCGGCGACGGCGGTCTCGAAGGCGCGGACGTTGCCCGCCGCCTCGACCACCACCTCGGCCTGCACCCCGAGTTCGGCGACCTCGGCCGGGGTGTATGCGGCGTGCGCGCCGAGTTCCCGCGCGAGAGCGAGCTTGTCCGCCACGGTATCGACCGCGATCACCTCGTGCCCCTCGGCGGCGAGCGACACCGCCACCAACACTGCCGCCATACCGACACCGCCCAGGCCGACGACCATGATCCGGTCCCCCGGGCCCGGACGCGCCGAATTCAGCAGGGCGCCACCGCCGGTCAGCACCGCACAGCCGAGGACCGCGGCCACCTCGGGCGGCACGTCGTCGTCGACCGGCACCACCGACCTGCGGTCCACCACCGCATGCGTGGCGAAAGCGGAGACGCCCAAGTGGTGGTGCACCTCGGCGCCGTCCCGGAACAGCCGCCGCCCACCGTTGAGCAATTCACCGGCGTTGTTGGCGGCACTGCCGGGCACGCACGGTGTGCGGCCGTCGGTCGCACAGCCCACGCACTCGCCGCACCGCGGCAAGAAGGTCATGACCACGCGCTGCCCGACCGCGATATCGCCGTCGCCGGGACCGAGCGCTTCCACCCTCCCCGCCGCCTCGTGGCCCAGCAGCATGGGCACCGGGCGGACCCGGTTGCCGTCCACCACGGACAGGTCCGAGTGGCACAGGCCCGCCGCCTCGATCCGGACCAGCAGCTCACCGGGCCCCGGCTCGCGCAGCTCCAGATCGCACACGGTGATCGGCGCCGACTCGGCGAACGGCGCCGGCGCCGCGATCCGCTCCAGGACCGCTCCACGAATCTTCATTCCGCCGACGCTACCGCTCGGGGTGGTCCGCGCCCACCGCAGTGGCCGCCCCTGCCTGGCTGTCGCACCGTTCGGAACGGCCGCCGTCGGTCCGCGTCACGTCGCTCACGCCACGCCGGACGCGGGCCTGCGTACGATGCCGCGTATGGGTGTGGATCTGGGTGAGGTGGTCGGGCGCTTGCACGCCGACCTGGGGAGGTGGCTCGGGTCGGAAGCGCCGGTCGAGGTGTTCGAGCGGTTCGCGGCGGCGCAGCACGAGCGGTTCAGCATGGTGACGACCGATGGCGAAGTACTCGGGCGCAGCGCGTTGCTCGCCGGCCTCCGTGGCGCGCGCAACGCCGTGCCCGGCCTGACCATCGAGGTGTCCGAGATCGAAGAACTCTCGTGGTCGGAAGGCATCGCTGTAGTGCGCTTCCTGGAGACACACCGGGCGCCGGAAAACGTCACTCGTCGCCGGGTGACCGCCGTGCTGACGACCGAGGATCCGGGCGCGGTGCGCTGGCTGACGGTGCACGAAACCGCGACGGCGCCGGCCTGACTCTTCCCAGCACGGGGACGTGCGCGCTGCGCCGATGCCCAATCTGCCGGACAATTCCTGCCTTGTTCTCGGACGGCTGCCACACGGTGACCCACCCGGGGAACGACATGGACTCGAGGAGGCCGGTGCCGGTGGATCGGTGGGAACGCGACGGTCTGCGCTCCGCCAACAGCGGAATCCGCAACCAGGTGGACTACATCCTGGACGCGCTCGCCGAGCAGCGCACCCATCTGGCGGAGGTGCGCGACAAGCTGTCCGCGGTGCGGTGCACGGCCGAGTCGGCGGACAAGCTGGTGACGGTGACCGTGGACGCGGCGAGCGTGCTCGTCGACGTGCGGTTCACGCCGGCCGCCCTGCGCAGCACGCCGGAACAGCTGGGCCGTTCGGTGACCGAAGCGGGCAGGCAGGCGGCGCGGCTGGCCCGCGACCAGCACGCGGCGATCATCGCCCCGCTCGTCGCCGACGCCGAAGCGGTGCCCGACCTGCCCGATCTCGTCCCGGGCGCACCCAGTCTGCGTGCGGTGTGGGAGCCTGCGGACGACTCGACCGGCTAGCGCGTTCGGCAGCAGCCGTGCCTCCTCGCCGGACGGGACGCTCCGGGCCGATCCGGACCGACTCGACCGGCGAGGAATGCACCGCCACCCCGAATCCGCTGCGCCGCTGAACGGTTCGGGGTGGCGCGAAACGAGTGGTTCTCGAGTGTCGGCACATGGCAGCGACCTCCGTTCGGGTGGGCAGCGTCGGCTGCCTGAGGGATGGGCGAGGCGATCAGTACAGCTTGGCGAGGAACGCGGAGAGATTCTCGCGCACCCGCTGGACCTTCTCTTCGGGCGTGAGATCCTCGCGGTACCGGCTTCCGAGCGCAGGCCGCTTCTTGTTCCGCGCGTACAGCGAACAGGCGAGATCGGTGCACATATAGGTGCCGACCGAGTTGCCCCGGCGCCCGGACTCGCCGGCTTTGTGCGCGGTCATCAGCGCGACCCCTCCGCCGGTGTGGGTGGTCAGGCAGATCGTGCACATCTGTGCCCGGCCGGTGCCGCCGGTGGCGTACCGCAATGCGACGCCGACCAGACGGTCGTCCTGCGGGACGACCATATAGCCGCGTCCCGGCAGGGACGGATCGCTCCAACCGAGGAAGTCCAGATCCGCCCAGGGCCGCTCGGCCAGGTCCTTGGGCACGGGTAGCCGCTTGGCGTCTCCTTTCGAACAGTTGACGAACGACGACCTGATGTCGCGTTCGGTGACAGGTTCCATGAGGGAGATCTCCTTCGGTCGATCGGTGGACAAACCGAAGCGACGTTACGGTCCCGCCGTGCCGGGAACAACGGAATTTCTCTGTGCGCTCAGCGCTGCGCGCGACACTTCCGGCAGCACCGAATGCTTCGGGCGCAGAGCCGGTTTCGGGACCGGCACGGCGGGTATCCGCCGCCAGCGGGAGGTGTGAGTGTGGCGCAAAACTTGCAGAAGAGGTTCGCGGCGCGCCGCCGGCTGCGCGGCCCGGCCGATCTGCCGGGACGGTCGTGGTGGGGTGTGGTCACTCGATCGGTCGGCGAGTTCCAACGCGACAATCTCACCGATTGGGCCGCGGCGTTGACGTATTACAGCGTGCTGTCGCTGTTTCCGGGTTTGATCGTGTTGACCGCCGGACTGGGCATGCTGGGACGCGACGACACCCGGGCACTGGTGGACACCCTCCGCGAGATCGGCCCGGGCAGCGGGACAGATCTGCTCGTGGACGCGGTGAACGGCATAGCGGAAGCGCAGAGCCCGGCGGGACCGCTGGCGTTGGTCGGGTTGGCGTCGGCGCTGTGGACCGCGTCCGCGTACATCGGGGCGTTCATGCGGGCGAGCAACGCGATCTACGACATCCAGGAGGGGCGGCCGATCTGGAAGACCGTGCCGGTGCGGGTGGCCCTGACCGCCGCGGTGGTGGTCCTGCTGGGCGTCTGCACCGTCGGCGTCGTCGTCAGCGGTTCGCTCGCCGACCACGTCGGCCGCTGGCTCGGACTGGCGCAGGAGACGATCACGGTATGGGGCATCGTCAAGTGGCCGGTGATGATGGCGCTGATCAGCCTGGTCTTCGCCCTGCTGTATTGGGCGGCGCCCAATGTGCGCCAACCGGGATTCCGGTGGCTGACCCCGGGCAGCGCGCTGGCCGTCGTGCTCTGGGCGGGCGCGTCCTGGGGGTTCGCCTTCTATGTCGGTCACTTCGGCTCCTACAACCGGGTCTACGGTTCCCTTGGTGGCGTCGTCGTCTTCCTTGTCTGGCTGTGGATCTCGAACATCGCGGTGCTGTTGGGCGCGGAGCTGGACGCCGAGCTGGCGCGGGCGCGCAACATCGCCCATGGCCATCCGGAAGATGCCGAACCCTATCTACCGCCGCGCGACGAGCCCGACGAATGATCAACGGGATCAGCGCATTCGCGTCGCGATCGCACCGGCGGTGCCCCCTCCCGCCGACCGCCCGGAGCGTTTGGGCGCGACCGGGAGCGGTATCCGAAGCCCGTCTGGATCGGTATTCGGAGAGGACTCCCATGGCTCAGCACGCTGAACACACCGTCGCCGCCGAACCCGCGACCATGCCCTCGGATGTCAGCGGGAAATTGTCGGTGTTCGACCGATTCGCGACAGCGGCCAGCGCACTGGCCTCCAAGGCGGGGTTCTTCGTCTTCTGTGTGCTTCTGGTGCTGGTCTGGGCGCCGACGATCTTCTTGCTCCCGAGCGTGGACACCTGGCAATTGGTCATCAACACCGCGACGACGATCATCACGTTCCTGCTCGTCGCGCTGCTGCAGAACACCCAGAGCCGCTCCGACGCCGCGGTCCAGCAGAAGCTCAACGCCGTCGCCGACGGATTGGCCGACCTCATGAGCGAGCTGAGCTCCGAACATCCGGAGCTGCGGCGTCACCGCCGGGAACTCGCCGAGGCTGTCGGGCTGGAGAATCGGGAGAGCGCCGGATGATCTGCGCGCAGGCCGGTGGCGTCGCACGCCGCCGGCCTCCGCGCGCACCGATTCGTCACGGTTGCCCGGGCTCGGCGCTCTTTTCCGCCTCCCGGACCGCTTCGGCCAGCTCCCGCCGCAAACGCTCGGCGTTCATTTCGTCGCCCGCGTCCTCGGCGGTGGTGATGTCCTGGCGCAATTGCGCGATCGTGTCCTGCGAAACCATGGGACCTCCTCGTCTCTTCGTACGGTTTCGTATGAGGGGGCGACCCCGGCCCCCGTGGACAGGGTGGCCGCTGAGCCGAGGACGAAACACTCACCAGCCCCGGCCTGGGGGCGGCGGATAGAAAAGCGCTGGTCGGCTCGACGCGCATGCCGCGAAGGTAGAGTGGAAGCGGTTCTCGACGATTGGGTCCGGCTGCAGTGGGTACTCTCCGCTGCGGTGTGACGGGATGCGAATCGCCGACACATCATGGGTTACCGGACCGCACCTACCTGACTGAACGACAACGGTTGAGTGGCCGGTCCTTACGCCGAGCAGTGTGGCTCGGAAACCTCTACGACGTACTGGGCGGGATGCCGTATCCGGAGGAGCAGGAGTGTCGCAGCGATGGAGTCATTGGCCTTCCACAGCGACAGTTTGGGTGATACCGAGGAGTTCCTCAATATCAACTACACGAGGATGCGGATCGGCAACAACACCGGTGTCCCCGTCCGGACGGACATCACTCGGACGATCCTCGGTCCGATGAGCCTGGACGACCTCGACCTGAGCTTCGACATGCGGTACGACGCCCAGCCGCTGGGCAAGATATGCCTGTGCGAGGTCGACTCGGGGACGATCGAAGAGAACTACGCCGACGGCAGCACCGACTTCTTCCGGCCCGGCGAGCTCGGGCTGCTCACTCCGCCGGACCTGCCGTATTCCGGAGTGGTCCACCACGCTCGCTACAGCATCACGATGTTCGATCCCTCGCTGCTGACCCAGGTCGCGGCCGCGGCCCCGGGCCACGACCTGGAGCCGGTCCGGCTGACGGGTCATCGGCCCGTATCGCAGGCCGCCGCGCGGCATCTGTCCGGCGTGCTCGAGCACATGCGTGATCTCGCCACCGATCGCGCGGTACGCGAGCAGCCGCTGATCACCTCCACCGCCGCGCAGTATCTGGCAGCCACCGTGCTGCATGCTCTGCCGAGCACCGCGCACACCGATCCGACGGCGACCGACCGCAACGACGCCCACCCCGAGACGGTGCGACGCGCGCTGGCCTACGTCGAGTCGCACCTCGGCGAGGACATCACCGTCGCCGATATCGCCGCGGCCTCCTATGTCACCGTCCGCGCCCTGCAACTGGCGTTCCGTCGCCATCTCGACACCACACCCATGGCGTATCTGCGACGGCTTCGCCTACGTGCCGCGCACGAACAGCTGCGCGCCTGCTCGTCCGACGAAGGCCACACCGTGACCTCGATCGCCGCGGCGTGGGGTTTCGCCCATCCCGGACGATTCGCCAGCGCGTACCGCGAGGCATATGGCCGATCTCCGCACACGACGCTCATCGCGTGATTCCCCGGGCGGCCTCGGGCTCACCGAGATCCGGCAGAGGGCTGCACGAGACAGCGGCGATCAATCGCGCAGGGCACGCTCCCGAAGATCGGCGAGGGTTCGCGACAAGACGCGCGAGATGTGCATCTGCGAGACGCCCATCACGGCGGCGATCTGCGCTTGTGTACGCCCCTCGAAGAAGCGCATGCGCAGCACGCGCCGCTCCCGCTCGGGCAGTTCGGCGAGCAACGGGGCGACCGCGAGTGCCTCGTCGGTCAGGTCGTAGGAGGGATCCTCCTCGCCGAACGTCTCCGCGACGCGCACCGAGGCGGCGCCGCTGTCGTCGTCCTCGATGACCGCGTCGATCGAATTCGTGGAGTAGGCGTTGCCTGCCAGCAACGCTTGGGTGACTTCGGTCAGGTCGATGCCGAGTTCGACCGCGATCTCCAGCGCGGTGGGCATCCGTTCCAACCGCTGGGAGAGCCGCTCCACCGCCGGTCCGATGGTCAACTGGATCTCCTTGATCCGGCGCGGTACGCGCACCGCCCAGCTGTGATCACGGAAGTGGCGGCGTACCTCGCCCATGATGGTGGGCACCGCGAACGACAGGAACGACGGTCCCCGCGCCGGGTCGAAGCGGTCCACCGCGAGCACCAACCCCACGGCGGCGATCTGGTACAGATCGTCGTAGTTCTCCCCGCGGCCCACGAAGCGGCGCGCGATGTGCTCGGCCAGCGGCAGGCACCGGCGCATGATCGCTTCCCGCAGTCGCGGCCGTTCGGGATCGTTGTCGTCCATCGCGGCCAATTTCTCGAGCCATGGTTCGATGCCGTCGTAGCTGTCCGTTCCGCGCCGCGTCCGGCGCGGCGTGGCGGTCCTGCGGTTGGCGGTCGCGAGTGACATGAACTTCCTCATTCCCGTTCTCCAGCGGTCGCCGCGCTCGCCCGACAAGAGGGCGGCGACGATCGCCGTATACCGCCCGACGGTTGCGTCAAGCGTTCGTGGGCGGTCTTGTTCGTATTTCGGACGGGCGCCGGTGCCCGGGTGCGTTCTCGGGATCGCTCGCCTGCCCGGGCTGCCGAAACCGCGTGGCGCCACCGGAGACATACGGGCGGTGGGCAGCTTCCGGTGAGATCCCCCGATGTGCTCCCGGACCGCCGCTGGTCCGCCACTGATCCGTGACGTGAGCGCCGGAGAACCGGCACTCCCGCGGCTGATGGCCGGCATCGTGCACCACGGGCGCAGGGCACGCGACCACCGGCACGCTGCTCCGCACTGCCGGCACATCGATGACGCGCCGCACGGGTCCGTCGTCCGGCACGGTCACGCCGACCGGGACACCTGCGCGCGCGCCGCACCTCGCCAGCCGCAGCGCCACGCGTACGCCCGCACAGGAGAGCAAACGCACGGCACCCGGACCGATGACGACCGACGCGGGAATCGACATTGTGCGCCAACACTTTTCGATTGGTTCGGCCATCTCGGTGAAGCACTCGTCGGCGGTCGCCGCGTCCAACTCACCGTGCGCGACGAGGAGCAAGCCGTCATCGGGCGGGACGCCGTCCACGCCGTTCTGAAAGGTCATGCGTACCTCCGGCGGCCGGGTATCGGCACGAGACCGCATAGTCGAGCCTGGCAGTCGATTCCGGTGGTGTCAGCGCGACAGACGAAGTCCGCCGGGGCATCGGTCCGAAAAACGAAACCCCGCGGCCTCCCGCACGGTCACTCCCGGGGGATGCGGTGGTGGACGGTCAGCAGGATGTGGTCGAACGCGGCGACCAGATCCGGCGGTGGCGGTGGCACCTGAGGAAGTTCCGCGATCAGCTGCTGGGCCAGCGCCCGTAACTTGGTGTTGGTTTCCTGCGATCGCCAGCGCAGGATCTGGAACGCTTGCTCGGCGCTGATCTGGTAGACGCGCATGAGCACTCCCTTGGCCTGCTCGATCACCGCGCGATTCTCGTAGAGCCCGGGCAGCGTCGCGGCGAGCATGGCCTGGTGCGCCTCGGCCAGGGTGTCGGACAGGTCGACGTAGAAGCCCGCGGTGCCGACCGCGGCGCCCCGGTCGTCGAGAATTCGATCGGCGACGACGAGCACGGTGTGTTCCTGGCCGGACAGGTCGATGAACCGGTGCCTGCTCGAGAAAGGATCGCCGTGATCGATGGCACGTGTGATGGTCTCGGCGACGTGCGTGCGGTCGTCGGGGTGCTTGTGCGCGAGCAGCAACTGTGTGGTCGGCTCGATCTCGCCCGGCTGGTAGCCGTGCATGCGATAGACCTCGGCGGACCATTCCCAACGGCGGGTGGCGAACCAGAACCGGAAGCTTCCGACAGTAGGTTGCTCGGATGATGCCGAATCGGCAGCGGTCACGGGGGACATGCAGGGCTGCATACGTTGAGTCATGGATGCAAGGCCTCTCCGAGGGACAAAGGGCACACGGCGCAACGCGACCCCGCGGGCGTCTTCCTCGGCAGGGTCAGGCGGGCACGGGCGCGTTCGGCCGACAATCCGCTGTTGACTCAACGGCCGGCGCACGCGCACATCAGTGGCGACAGCCGGTGACCTACGACCCAGTATGTCATCTGCGCCGGATCCAGGCGTGACGAGGCTCGGCAGCTATCCGAAAAACGAAGCGCAGGCAGGTTTCCATGCACGCGGTGATCTTCTGACGAAGCACCGTTTCGATGCGGACGACAGCGGCACGTGGAACGGTGCGGCCCGTCACTCCGAATCCACTCGGGCACAGTGCGACTCGCGTCTCACACCACCCACCTGCCGGGGCGGGCCGCGGTGGAGCGAGGGTATCGCGGCTTCGGACTCGAGCGCGCATGGCACTGATCACAACCACGCGCTGTCCGCCTCCGCGGTCCCTCCGGACATCGGGGCCGGTTCCGATTCGGCGAACACGGCGGCGGCTCCGCGGCCGACGAACTCGGCCGCCGCCAGCACGGCACGGCGAACCGCCCGCTCCGGTCCGCTGCCCTCGCCCACGTGGGCTGTCGCGGCGACGGCGAAACTGTCGCCTGCTCCGCAGGTGTCACTGCCGCCGGCCGCCTTGGCCGCGACCGGAAGCGGGATGCGCCAACGTTTGCCGGACGCGCGCAGGCAGAGCAGGGCACCCTCCGGTCCGAGGGTCACCGCGATGGCGTCGACGGCCCACCCTTTCGCGAGTTTCCACAGATCAGGCCCGTCGTCGAGCCGCCCGGACAGCAGGGTGAGCGCTTCCGCGCGATTCGGGGTGACCAGTGCCGCGCCGGGGATCGGCACAGGTCCGTGCGGGTGGGGGTCCCAGACGACCGGAACGTGCCGGGCCTGGGCACGCAGGAGCGCACGGATCCGTGGGTGGGCCGCGGTGCCGTGACCGTAGTCGGAGACCAGCACCGCCTGCGCCGCCGCGAGCACGGCGTGCGCCTCGTCCGGCAGCGGGTCGGCGCTCGCTATTCCGGTGCCGGAATCGATTCTGGTGATCAAGACGGGCCGCCGGGGTTCCTTGGCGCGAGCGTGCCCGTTGGAGCGGGCCCACGGGCCGATCGCGCGCACCCGCTGCTTGCAGATCGTCGATCCGTGGAGGGGTAGCGCGATGACCCGCACATGTCCGTCCAGCAACCCGCGCAGCCGGGCGCCCGCTTCATCGGCCGCGAAACCGGCGATCAGGACGACTTCCCGGTCGCCCGCCGCCGCGAGCCGGGCCGCCAATCCCGCCCCACCGGGACGGAACGTGCGGTGCGCGACGTCGACCACCGGGGCTGCCGCCTCCGCGCTGCATCGGTCGGCGCGACCGTCGAGGTCGATGTCGAGCAGCGCGTCCCCGATCACGACGAGCGGATCGCCCGCGGCCATCACTCCCGCTCCAGCGCGGCTTCCAACGCCGTACACAGCCCGTGCACCAGCAACAAGTGCATCTCCTGCACCGTCGCGACGGTTTCGGCCTCGATACTGATCGCGTCGTCGCACAGCAACGCCAGCGGATTCGGCGGCGGTCCGGTCATCGCCCAGGTGGTCAGCCCGATGTCGTGGGCGGTCTTGGCGGTGGCGATCACATTCGGGCTCGATCCGCTGGTCGACAACGCGATCAGCACGTCACCGGGCCTGCCGTGCGCGCGTAACTGGCGTGCGAACATCTCCTCGATGCCGTAATCGTTGGCGATCGCGGTGGTGCTGGAGGTGTCGCAGTGCAACGCGATCGCCGAAAGCGGGCGCCGCTCCAGCTGGAAACGACCGGTCAACTCAGCCGACAGATGCTGGGCTTCGGCGGCGCTGCCCCCGTTGCCGCAGGTGAACAAGCGCCCGCCGGATGCGTAGACGCGGGCGAGGTCCGCACCCCAGGCCCACAGCCGCGCGAGGACGAGGGCGCGGTTGCGTTCGAGCGCGGTGGTCAGCGCGTCGAATTGGCGCGCCAGGGCGGCCTCCGCACCGGGCGCGCCGCTGTGGGCCGGATCGGTGTCCGAACCTGTCACGGTAGGTCGTCCTTCCTCGTCGCCGATGCGGCGGTCATACCGGGTGCACTTCGGAAACCACCTGACCGTCCGCCGTGACCTCCGATGGGTGTCCCTCCGGCTCCGGCGAGCCGTCCACCTGATGTCGCGCCGGCGGTGACACCGGACAGTCGGTGTCGAGGATCGCGGCGCAGTCGATGCCCGCTATGTGTAGCGGCGGGACCCGCGGCGGCAGCCGCCGCACGATGGCGCGGCCGGGACAGGTCGGAGGCGGTCAGCACATCGGGACAGAAGCCGTAGCGCCGGGTATGGGCGACGCGGTGTTCACGCGTCGACGTGACCACCGGCATGGCGTGAACAGCGCCGGACTCGGCCGGCGGGCCGGCGTGCTCGAACACCGTGGGGACCTTCACTGCAGCTCCGTTCGCCGAGGACGACTGGATCACACGCGCAGTACCGATCCGGGCCGCACACCGAAGCCCGCACGGGCTGACATGCCCCACTCGACCGCGCCGAAACATCCGTGCCGCGCTGCCCGCACCGTTTGTGCGCCCGGACCCCGGGTAGAACGACGACATTCGTTCTGGCTCGTCGGACACGCAGGAGGTCGCATGGGACACGCCGGCGGCGCGATCACCCGCACGGGACGCGTTACGTCGCGCCCGGCGCTCGGCCCGCTCGGCGAGGTCTTCCCCGGGGTGCGGCGCATCGCGGTACTGCGCGGCGGCGGTCTCGGCGATCTGCTGTTCGCGTTCCCCGCGATCCACGCGCTGGCGGCGACGTATCCCGCAGCTCGCATCGTTCTGCTCGGTACGGCCGAGCACGCCGAACTGCTCTGCGACCGGGCGGGGCCCATCGACCGAGTGGTGGTCGTCGATGAACAGGGCGACGTCGACCAGGACGTCTGCGACGAACTGGGGCCGATCGATCTGGGTGTGCAACTACACGGCGGCGGCGCATGGTCGAACCCGTTCCTGACCGATCTGCGCCCACGCTGGACGGTGGGTTCGCGTGCCGCCGGCGCGGCCGCCCTGACCCGCACACTGCCGTTCCGCTACTACCAGCACGAGACCTTGCGAGCCCTCGAGGTCGTCGGCCTGGCCGGTGCGGCGCCCGTGATGCTGGAAGCGCACCTCGAGCCGGCGGCGGCGGATCGGTCCGCCGCCGACTCCGTCCTCCGCGACCTGGGCGGCCCGATCGCGGCCATCCATCCCGGCGCCAGGGACCCCCGCCGACGCTGGCCCACCGAACGCTTCGCGGACGTCGCCGCCCACTGTCTCGACCGAGGCGTCGCGGTCGTCCTGCTGGGCTCCGAGCCCGATCGCGACCTCGTCGACGGCCTCCGCTCGCGTATCGGTACACGCGCGTTGGACCACCGGATCCGTACGCTGATCGGCGCGCCGCTGCCCGCGCTGTGCGGCGTCCTCGCCCGCAGTAGCGTCTTCGTCGGGAACGACAGCGGCCCGCGTCATCTGGCCAGGGCGTTCGGTACGCCGACCGTGGGCATCTTCTGGATCGGCAACGTGATCAACGCGGGGCCGCTGGGCCGCGCCCGTGACCGGGTGCTGATGTCATGGACCACCACTTGCCCGGTCTGCCACCGCGACTGCACCGACGAGGAACTTCCCCGCTGCCCGCACGACGTGTCGTTTGTCGCCGACGTACGGACCGATGACGTCTGCCGCGATATCGATGAGCTGCTCGAACACGCTTGACCGATACGCACGCGCTCGCGCGGCCACCGTTGTTCGGTTCGTCCTCGCCAGTCGCGATTCCGCATCCGGATGCCGTGCCGTGGTTCCGCCGACGTCCCGCTCACCACCGAGAAATCAGCACCGACCGGGCGTGTAGGGGCGCGGGATATACGGGCGCACGTTCGCCGCTTCTGGCCCCCGATCGGTGATGGTGGTGGTGAAGACGACGGTCTGGCCGGGAGCGAGTGTCTTGTATCCGCGCATGTCGATGGCACGGAAGTCGACGAACACGGGGCTGGTGCGGTCGTCGGGTTCGAGATAGCCGAAGCCTTTCTCGGTGTTGAACCAGGCGACGGTGCCATGGCGCCATTCGGTGGCGGTGGCGGTGGCGGGGACGAGGGTGTCGCGACGCGGGCGGTGCCGGAATCGGCTGGGGGCATGCGTGGTAGTCGTCATGACAAGGCGTGGCCGGCAGCGGGATCGGGTCAGTAGGCGAGCGGGTATTCGTCGTCGGGCAGCGGCGTGACGAAGGCTTGTTCGAACCGGTCGACTTCGTCGGCGCGGTCGAAGGCGTCCCGGATGCGTTCGGCCAGTGGGCTCAGGGCCGTCGTATCGATTCCGGTGTGCTCGTGCCGGTCGGCAGGCGCTTGCTGTTCGAGGTGGTCGGCGGGGCTACCGGTGGGAAATGTCGGGGTGTGCACGGTGGTCCTTCCTCCTGGCTTCGGGCCTGTCGCGGATACGGGAGCCGCGGGCCCGGACACCGGGTGCCGGGCCCGCGTCGGAAGAGAGTGACGTGACGGTTCGATCGGTCCGCGCATCACCTGCCTTTCATCTCGCCTGTCTGTCGGGTGGATCTGCCGAAGCCGTCATCCGCGCGGAGGTCCGCGCTCGCGCGGATGCGGCCGGTGCGCCGGTATGCGGCCGCGTAGGGTGGCCACCTCTGCATACGGTCGCGGCCCCGTCGCGCCGTCGGGGGCCGCCGCCAGGCACGGCAGCGCCGGTGAGCACTGCGCGACAGCCATTGCCGCACAGAGGATCTCGTCCACCTCGGCGAACAACCCGTCGAGGTCGGCGTCCAACAGCGGCAAACCGGCGACGTCGCAGCTGTCGAGGGTGCGCACAACCCTTCACCTCCTGCCGGAACGTGCTGGGTCCTGTGGGCGATCAGGCGTCGATCACCTGGTGGCCGTCACCGCGGGCGACCTCGATCTTGCGCGGTTTCGCCCGCTCCGCGACGGGGATTCGCACTCGCAGCACCCCATCGGCGTAGTCGGCGCTGATGCGATCGCTGTCGAGCCCGTCACCGAGGAAAATCTGGCGGCTGAACACGCCACGGGTCCGCTCCGCTGCCACCATCTCGCGCCCCGGTTCCAGCTCTGGGCGCTGTGCGCGCACCGTCAGCACGTTGCGTTCGAGATCCAGATCCAGCGAGCCGGTATCGATGCCGGGTAGGTCGAGCTCGACCAGGAATTCCTCGCCCTCCCGCCAGGCGTCGATCGGCATGACGGCCGGGTGCGCTGCCGTGCCGAGCACCTGGTGCGTCAACCGCTCCAGATCCTGGAACGGGTCGGTCCGCATCAACATGGTCGCCACCTCCAACTCACTCCATCTGCGGGACTCTACCGAGATAACCTGTGTCGATTCAGACAGATTTTTTGTAGCACTATCCAGATATCTACGCAAGAGGGCGAGAGACAACAATTCGGCGACGGGCGAATGCGGACTAGGGCCAGCGGCGTGCACGCTATGTGCGTGCGAAACAACCTGGGCTGCACCGGAACTGTCGGTCGGCACGGCTCTCATCCGCGCGAGACGAGACCGGCGAAGACATCCGACGACGTTGCGCGCTCGAACTCACCACGAGCATGACGCCGAGGGGTGATGAGGATGGCCGGAAAGACACTCGACCCCACGGGCCGGATGATTTCGTGGAGCGGATGA
The DNA here is from genome assembly GCF_009829325.1 of Nocardia sp. CY41. Classification (GTDB taxonomy): domain Bacteria; phylum Actinomycetota; class Actinomycetes; order Mycobacteriales; family Mycobacteriaceae; genus Nocardia. Next base: position 104,388 of record NZ_VUOS01000003.1, on the reverse strand, counting down.
CGGGATTCGAACCCGCGACCCTCACCTTGGCAAGGTGATGCGCTACCAGCTGCGCTACATCCGCATGCGCATCGCGGAGTCCGTGATGCGACACAGAACATTAGCGGACACGCGTGGCAAAAAGCCAATCGCCGCTCATGCCCGCCGCTCCCCCGCGCGGTCGCGACGCAGGCCGAGACCGGCCGCGATCAGGCAGGCGAGGGCCACGACACCGACGAACCACGGAAACACCGTGCTCAGCCCCCAGGTGGTGGCCGCCCAACCGGCCAGGATGGTCGGCAGGGCCATCGCCGAATAGGCGAGCAGGTAGTACGCCGACATGGTCTCGCCGCGCTTGTGCTGCGGAACGACCTCGGACAGGTGTCGCAGCGAACCGCCGAACCCGAGGCCGAAGGTGGCGCCGAGGGCGATGCCCGCGGCGAGCACCGCGATCCAGTTGTGCGTGGCCAGCGCGGGCACCGTCAGCAGCAGCGACAGCGCCATACCGGTGTCGCCGAGGATCGCGGCCCGACGGGCGGGCACGCCGGTCGCGAACAACTGCGCGGTCGCACCGGAGAGCGCGGTCGAGGCGACGACAGCGCCGCCGAAGACCAGATTGTGGATACCGGTCTGCTGCGTGGCCAGCGACGGGTACAGCGACAGCAGCACGCCCAGCACCGACCAGGCCGCCATCACGCCGATGGCCGAGAACCAGAAGTCACCTCGAATCTCCTGCGGCACGGCGGGTTTCGCGATCCGGATGCGTCCCGGGGCCCGCGCCGAGTGCGGTTCGCGCAACGCGAGCACGCCGGCGCCGATCGCCAGGCAGACGACGGTGATGACGACATAAGGCGTGCGCAGCGGATGCGGCGCGTACTGCGCCAGCAGCGCCGAGCCGAGGATCGCCACCGCCATGCCCACGTTGAACGCGACGCCGCTGAGCTGCCCCGACCGGGCACCGCGATGCGGACGCAGATCCAGCAGCGCGGCGGCGCCCGCGACCACCGTCGAACCAACCGCGACGCCGTGCAACGCACGCGCCAGCAGCAGCATCGGAACGCTGTCGGCGAGCACGAACACCAGCAACCCGGCGACCATCGTGGCGAACGCGCCGAGCAGCACCGGCTTGCGGCCGACCACGTCGGAGATCCGTCCGGACACCAGCACGGCGCCCAAGGCGGCCACCGCGTAGACGGCGAACACGATCGTCGTCGTGAGCGGGGAGAGGTGCCACTGCTTCTGATAGATGCCGTAGAGCGGTGCGGGAACGCCCGAAACCCCCAGCGCCACGCCGCTGGCCGACAGCACCAGGGCGTAGGCCCAGCGCTGCGTGGTCTGCTCCTCGACGGCCACCGCCATTGTCGCTGCCATCGGATCTCCGATCAGGTAAGTTTGATGATGATCGAACCGCAATCGACCATACATCCGGTACGACGATCATCAAACCTGAGAGTGAGCCAGATCATGCCCGAGGCCCGAGACGCGGAGCAACAGCCACCCCCGGTGGCCGCGCTGCCCGTAGTGCTCAGCGCGCTGCAGGACCCGGTGCGCCTGGAGATGGTGCGCAGGCTCGGCAACGCGGGAACGGCGGTGCGCTGCGGCGCGCTCTACGAGGTGATCAACAAATCGACGGCCACCCACCATTTCAGGATCCTGCGCGACGCGGGCGTGATCGAGCGGCTGGTCATCGACGGTCACACCTGCCAGCGCCTGCGCATCGACGACCTGGAGTCCGCCCTGCCGGGGCTGGTGCCGACGATCGTCGCGGCCGCCAACCGCGCCCACCAGGCGTAACCCGGCCCGGGCGCGTTCAGCAGTTGTCGAAGCGCCACTGCCCGTCGACGAACGTCCACGTCTTCGGCCCGGCGTCGTCCTCGGCCGCGCGAGCGTCGAAATTCTTGACCGTGACCGCACCCGTCGACCCGGACGTGGTCACCGTGATCTCGGCCGGCTTGGATTCGAGGTCCCGGCCGTCATAGAGCTGCGCCATGGACGCGACGTAGTCGTCTTCGTTGAGGGTCAGTCGGCACCGCGCGGAGCGGAATCGGTACGCGGCGGCGTAGTCGTGGCTCGCCAGCGCCTCGGTCATCTCGGTGGCTTCCGCGCGCAGCGCGGCCGCGGTCGGCTCCCCCGGCTTGCCCGCATCCGCGTCCGTTCCGCCGCACCCGGCCAGCACGAGGACGGGCATCGACACCGCGCCCAGCACGCACAGGGCACGACTCGTTCGGTTCATCTCGACTCCTTGCCAGAGATCGCCGGATCCGACACCCGGACAATCGATTCAGCGCCCTCCGGCGGGGAATCGACGGCCGGGCGGCCGAACAGTATCGCGGCAGTAGATACTCCGCCAAGCCGCGGTCCCTCGCTCACGCGAAGCTCAGCTCGGCACCAGCCGCCGGACGGCGGCGGGCAGATCCCGGGTGCGCTTGTACGGGCCTGCGACCGACGCGGCGAACGGCCGCGCCAGCAGTGTGCGTGCGACGGCGGACACTTCCTCGGTGGTGACGGCGTCGATGCGCGCCAAGGTCTCCGACACGCTGCGGTGGTTGCCGTAGCTGAGTTCGCTGCGCCCCAGACGGTTCATGCGCGAGGCGGAGTCCTCCAGACCGAGCACCAGCCCCCCGCGCAACGAGCCCTTGGCGCGTGCGCACTCGGCATCGGTGATGCCGTCGGCGGCCACCTCCTCCAAGACGCCGAGCGCCAGTGCCGCCACCTGGCCGAGGTTCTCCGGCTGACATCCGATGTAGACCGAGAACGCCCCGGTGTCGGCGAAGGTGTCGACACTGGAGTACACCGAGTACGCCAGCCCCCGCTCTTCTCGGATGCGCTGGAACAGACGCGAACTCAGTCCGCCGCCGACCACGGTGTTCAGTACCGACAGCGGCCAGCGCCGCTCTCCTTCGTGCCGCCCGAAGGCGCGCACACCGAAGACCAGGTGCGCCTGCTCGCTGTCGCGATGGCTCCAGTGCAGCTGCGGAGTGCCGTGTGGCCGGAACCGGCCCTCGCGCCTGCGCGCGGGGGTTGCCGCGGGATCGAGCCGGTTCTCGAACGCCCGATGCACCAATTCCACGGTGTGGTCGTGCTCCACGTTGCCCGCGACCGCCACCACCATCCGGTCCGGCCGATACCGCCGCAGATGGAACGATCGCAGCTGCGCGGCCCGCATGCCCTCGATGGATTGCACGGATCCGATCACCGGGCGCCCGATGGGATGATCGCCGAACAGCGCGGTCAGGAAGGAGTCACCGACCAGGTCCTCGGGGTCGTCGTCGCGCATGGCGATCTCCTCGAGCACCACCTGCCGCTCCACGTCCACGTCCGAAGCCCGGCACAGGCCGTTGAGCACGACGTCGGAGACCATGTCTACGGCCAGGGGCAGGTCGTCGTCCAGCACGTGCGCGTAGTAGCAGGTCTGCTCCTTCGCGGTGAACGCGTTGAGTTCGCCGCCGACCGCGTCCATCGCCTCGGCGATGTCCAGCGCCGAGCGCGTCGGCGTGGCCTTGAACAGCAGGTGCTCCAGGAAGTGCGCGGCGCCCGCGACAGTCGGGCCTTCGTCACGCGATCCGACCCCGACCCAGACGCCGATGGACGCCGAGCGCACCCCGGGCAGATGCTCGGTGACCACGCGTAATCCGCCGGGTAGCACGGTGCGGCGCACTCCGCTGTCCGCGTCCATCCGCAGCTCGAGTGACGAACCCCCCTGCCCGGTGCTGAGCAGAGGGGTTGTCGTCTTCTTCTTCGTCACAGGGACAAGTACTACTCGGTCCCGGCCGCGCCCGCATCGGCCGTGTCGTCGCCGGGCTCGTCGGCGTTCTCCTCGACCGGCACGAGCGAGATCTTGCCGCGGTTGTCGATGTCGGCGATCTCCACCCGCAGCTTGTCGCCGACGTTCACCACGTCCTCGACCTTGGCCACGCGCTTGCCGTTGCCCAGCTTGGAGATGTGCACCAGACCGTCGCGGCCCGGCAGCAGCGAGACGAACGCGCCGAAGGCGGTGGTCTTGACGACCGTGCCCAGGAAGCGCTCGCCGACCTTCGGCAGCTGCGGGTTGGCGATGGCGTTGATCGCGTCGATCGCGGCCTGCGCCGACGGGCCGTCGGTCGCGCCGACGAACACGGTGCCGTCGTCCTCGATGGAGATGTTGGCGCCGGTGTCCTCGGTGATCTGGTTGATCACCTTGCCCTTCGGGCCGATCACCTCGCCGATCTTGTCGACCGGGATCTTGATCGCGGTGACGCGCGGCGCGTACGGGCTCATCTCGTCCGGGGTGGCGATGGCTTCGGCCATCACGTCCAGGATCGTGGTGCGCGCGTCGTGGGCCTGGCTCAGCGCGCCGGCCAGCACCTGCGATGGGATGCCGTCCAGCTTGGTGTCCAGCTGCAACGCGGTGACGAACTCGCGGGTGCCCGCGACCTTGAAGTCCATGTCGCCGAAGGCGTCCTCGGCGCCGAGGATGTCGGTCAGCGCGACGTAGCGGACTTCGTCCTCACCCTGGTCGTTGGTGATGGTGTCCGACACCAGGCCCATCGCGATACCGGCGACCGGCGCCTTCAGCGGCACACCCGCGTTCAGCAACGACAGAGTCGAGGCGCACACCGAACCCATCGAGGTGGAGCCGTTGGAACTCAGCGCCTCCGAGACCTGACGGATGGCGTAGGGGAACTCCTCCTGGCTGGGCAGCACCGGGATCAGCGCCCGCTCGGCCAGCGCGCCGTGACCGATCTCGCGGCGCTTGGGCGAGCCGACGCGGCCGGTCTCGCCGGTGGAGAACGGCGGGAAGTTGTAGTGGTGCATGTAGCGCTTGCTGGTCTCCGGGCCGAGCGAGTCGACCTGCTGGGCCATCTTCACCATGTCCAAGGTGGTGACGCCGAGGATCTGGGTCTCGCCGCGCTCGAACAGCGCCGAGCCGTGCGCCCGGGGCACCACGGCGACCTCCGCGGACAGGGCGCGGATGTCGGCCAGGCCACGGCCGTCGATGCGGAAGCCGTCGGACAGGATGCGCTGACGCACCAGCTTCTTGGTCACCGAGCGGAACGCCGCGCCCAGTTCCTTCTCACGCCCGGTGAAGTCATCGGCCAAGCGCTCCAGGACGGCGAGCTTGATCTCGTCGATCTTCTCCTCGCGCTCCTGCTTGCCGGAGATGCTCAGCGCCTCGCCCAGTTCCCGCTTGGCGGTGCCCTCGACGGCCTCGTACACGTCCTGGCCGTAGGGCGGGAAGAGCGGGAACTCCTCGGTGGGCTTGGCGGCCAGCTCGGCCAAGTCCTGCTGCGCGCGGCACAGGCGGGCGATGAACGGCTTGGCGGCCTCGAGCCCCTCGGCGACGACCGCCTCGGTCGGCGCCTGGGCGCCACCGTCGACCAGGCTGATGACGTTCTCCGTGGCCTCCGCCTCGACCATCATGATCGCGACGTCACCGGAGTCGACCACGCGGCCCGCGACGACCATGTCGAAGACGGCGCCCTCGAGCTGCTCGGTGGTCGGGAAGGCGACCCACTGGCCCTCGATCAGCGCGACGCGCACGCCGCCGACCGGGCCGGAGAACGGCAGGCCCGCGATCTGGGTGGACGCGGACGCGGCGTTGATCGCCACCACGTCGTAGAGGTCCTTCGGGTCCAGGCTCAGCACGGTGACCACGACCTGGATCTCGTTGCGCAGGCCGTCGACGAACGACGGGCGCAGCGGCCGGTCGATCAGGCGGCAGGTCAGGATCGCGTCGGTGGAGGGACGGCCCTCCCGGCGGAAGAACGATCCGGGGATGCGGCCCGCGGCGTACATCCGCTCCTCGACGTCGACCGTCAGCGGGAAGAAGTCGAACTGGTCCTTGGGCTGCTTGCCCGCGGTGGTGGCCGACAGCAGCATGGTCTCGTCGTCGAGGTAGGCGACGACCGAACCGGCGGCCTGCCGGGCGAGGCGTCCGGTCTCGAACCGGATGGTGCGGGTGCCGTAGCTGCCGTTGTCGATCAGGGCGACGGATTCGAACACGCCCGGTTCGACCTCGACGGCCGTGCTCTTGCGTTCAGTTGTCTCGGTCATTCTTCTCTCTCAACCTCTCGTCTTCGCCGGCTCGAGCGCTCGCTGGCGCGATCCGGCTGTCGTCAGCCGTACCGGGTACGGACGCGCGGCAACCCTCCTGGCTGCGGCGCGCACACCCGGCCGAATCCCCTTGGACGCGGCGACGCGGAGGCGGTCATCGATCGAAGCCCGACGGCGCCAGCTCGCTGCCGATAGGCCACTACCGAAGACCGACGCCACGCGGGCGGGTGCATACGGCTGTGCAATGTTGTCGTGCGACGGGGGCGCGATCCACCCCTCTACACATATGCCAACGGTGCGATTGTACGTCGCACACTCAGTTGAACCAGCGACCGCCTCGAACACCCCCGTGTCGGACCGCCGCCCATCACTCCCACCGCACCGCGGCGGATCTGCGAAGATACGCACCGACGTCGAAACAAGCCCCAGCCCGCCGCACATCGAGTCTGCTGCGGTAAGGCCCCCACAAGATCATGTTGCGGGTGTCGACGACCGGGTAGAACGGAAAAAATATGTGTCCGCGCCTCGCGGATCCACCGAACCCGCGGCTCCCCCGGATGGCATGCGTCAGACCACGCGGGCACATCCCGACGGGCCGATTCGAGCGAGATCGAGCGGCGCCGGTGGCGGGCGCGGCTCGCGTCCGTGCGATCGCTCGGACGCGAGCCATCGATGGCCGCGAACACGCGGCCTCGAAAAATTACCGCCGCAGCCCGAGCCGCTCGATCAGCGCACGGTAGCGGTTGATGTCGTTGTCCTGCAGGTACTTCGACAGCCGCTTGCGACGACCGATCAGCGCCATCAGGCCGTGGCGGGTGTGGTGGTCGTGCTTGTGCTTCTTCAGGTGCTCGGTGATGTCGGCGATCCGCTTGGACAGCAGCGCGATCTGCGCCTCCGGCGAACCGGTGTCCTTCTCGTGCAGGCCGTACTCGGCGAGAATCGCCGACTTCTGCTCGGTGGTCAGCGCCATGGGGCATCCACTCCTGTTTCTCAGTTCCGCGCTCGAATGTCCGGTTACCCGGGTGCGGGCGCCACCGCGGACCGCAGCAAACCCGATCGACCACCCTACCGGACCGGGAGCTTCCCGCCGAAATCGCGGGCCCGCCGACCTGGGCCAAGACTTCGGTCGCACCGCGCAGTGCGGCAGGGCCATTACCTTCCGGGTAATCGACTCGCCGCGTTCCGGCTGCGAATCTTCTTCATGTACCACCGAATACGAGGAGACGACGATGCCCTACCTGGAGACGACCGACGGCACCCGCCTGGCCTACGAGGACTACGGAACCGGCGCACCGATCGTGTTCCTGGCCGGGTGGGCGCTGAACGCGGAGATGTGGGAGTACCAAGTTCCGTTCTTCGTCGAGCGGGGTTACCGCTGTGTGTTGCTGGACCGGCGCGGGCACGGCCGCTCGGACCGGCCGTCGACCGGATACGACTTGGACACCCGCGCCGACGACGTGGCCGAGCTGATCGAACAGCTGGATCTGCGCGAGCTCACCCTGGTCGCCCACTCCGCGGGCGGCGCGGAGGTCGCCCGTTATCTGGCCAGGCACGGCACCACGCGGGTGGCGCGCATCGCGCTGTTCGCCACGACGCTGCCTTTCCTTCGGCAGACCGAGGACAACCCCGAGGGCCTCCCGGAAGAATTGAGCCTGGCGTCGATCGCGCAATGGCGCGCCGACCGGCCGAAGTGGTTCGCCGACCGCGCGCAGGGATACTTCGCCACGCATCTGGGCAACGACGTCTCCCCCGCGCTGATCGAGCACGAGACGCGCCGTTGCCTGTCCACATCGCCGTGGGCCACCATCGCGGTCTGGGAGTCCACCTTCCCGTCCGACCACCGCGAGGTTCTGCGGAATCTCCCCATTCCCGCCTTGGTCGTGCACGGGGTGCCGGATCAGTCCATCCCGATCGACGCCAGCAGCAGGCGCACGGCGAAACTCGTTCCGGACTGCGTCTACAAGGAGTACCCGACCGCCGGGCACGGCTTGTACGTCACGCATGCCGAGCAGCTCAACAACGACCTGCTCGAGTTCATGAAGTCCTGAAACTCACCCGGCGTCGACGGCGGTGAGGATCTTGCGGGCGGTCTCCACGTCGCGGCCCATGGATTCGACGAGCTCGTCCACCGACTCGAATTTGCGCTGGCCACGAATGTGCTCGACGAAGTCCACCGCGACGTGCTGACCGTAGAGATCGGCCTCGCCGTCGAGCACGTACGCCTCGACGGTGCGGGCGCGGCCGGAGAAGGTGGGATTGGTGCCCACCGAGATGGCGGCCATGGCCCGCTCGCCCGGGGTGACGGTGCCGATGGTGGGACCGGGGCCGAGCACGGTGAACCAACCGGCGTACACACCATCGGCCGGAATCGCGGCGTGCATCGGCGGCGCGACGTTCGCGGTCGGGAACCCGAGTTGCTTGCCGCGCCCGTCACCGTGCACGACGACGCCTTCCACCCGGTGCGGGCGCCCCAGCGCCTCGGCCGCGGCCGCCATGTCCCCGGCGTCGACGCACGAGCGGATATAGGTCGAGGAGAAGGTCACGGCGTGTTCGCCGAGCAGCGTCACGCCGTCGACCTCGAAGCCGAAGCGCTTGCCGAGTTCGCGCATCGTCTCGACCGTGCCCGTGGCCTTCTTGCCGAAGGTGAAGTTGTCGCCGACCACCACCTCGACCACGTGCAACCGCTCCACCAGCAGGTCGTGGACATAGCTCGCGGGAGTCAGCTTCATGAACTCGTGGGTGAACGGCATCACGCAGAACACGTCCACGCCCAGTTCCTCGGCCAGTTCGGCGCGGCGGGTGAGGGTGGTCAACTGGGCGGGGTGGGAGCCGGGGCGCACCACCTCCATCGGGTGCGGATCGAATGTCATCAGCACCGCGGGCACGCCGCGCGCGGCGGCGGACTTCACGGCCCGGCTGATCAGCTGCGCGTGGCCGCGGTGCACACCGTCGAACACACCGATCGTGAGGACACAGCGCCCCCAGTCCGCGGGCACCTCGTCGAGACTTCGCCATCTCTGCACAGTGCGCAGCCTACGCAAATCAGGTAGCGAACAGTATTCGGGCGTGCTGATCTCACACAACACTTCCGGTGCCGCGCACCGGTGACAGGGCTCGGGCCGCCGCGCGGCCCGCGGGGCGGTAGGCCACACGCCAACCAGGCCGGATGCGACGCGGACGCCGTCGGACTGCTCGAGCCGCACGGAGCGACCGGGCATGATCCGCGCGCCGGAGCCGCATGCCGCTCTGCTGGTGGCGCCCCCGACATAGCCGGGAGGTGGCCCGGCTCGCCGCACGCTGGTGTGCTCCTTGCCGGGACGTCGGGTTCGCCGACACCTCCCGGGGAACTTCGCCCGCCGGAAACGAATCGGACGTTTTCGCGAAAGAGCCGGTACATCCTCGGTTTTTCGGGGCCTTCCAAGCTCGTCTCGCCATCAGCGGGAATGGTCTAGCGTCCAATTCGTCGGCGACAGAAGTGCCCCGGAGTAGCCATGAAAAGTGCAGTCAAGCACGTGCGCGTGATCAAACCGTCCGATGCGGCCGAAACAATCGGGCGGCAACGACAACGCCTCATCCCTTGCGTCACCACCGAAACGTGTGGCGCTACCGGCATCTCGGCGGGCATGGTCAACATGACCCCCGGCGCCATGTCCAAAGCGCATTATCACGCGCACAGCGAGATCGTCGTCGTCTGCCTGCGCGGGCGGGCGGCGACCTTGATCGGCCCGGAACTGACTCCGTATTTCCACGGTCCGGGCGAGTTCATCTACATCCCGGACGGCGTCGTGCACGTGGCGGTGAACCTGGACGAAACCGAGGACCTGGTCGCGGTGGAAATGCGGACCGATCCTCTTTTCAACGACGACGTGGTGCTGACGCCGGAATACGACGCCCTGGTGCCCGAAGTCGTCGCGCGCCTCCGGCGCCGCGATCGGATCGGTTCCTGACGTGGTGCGCCTCCAGCACAGCCGCCGTGCGGCCGGGGTCGGCAGCGGACCCATCGATGACATGTTCGCGACGCTGGCACGCCGCCCCGAGGTCGTCTCGTTCGCCGTCGGCGCGCCCGACCCCGCCCTGCTCCCGGGCGAACTCGTCGCGACGCTCTCGCAGCGCGTCATCGACAGGTACGGCAGCGCCGTCCTTCAATACGGGATGACCCAGGGATTCGCTCCGCTTCTGGACGAAGCGCGAAACCTCCTGCGCGACCGCCATATTCGATGCACGCACGATCGCCTGCATATCTCCACCGGCGGATCCGGCGCTTTGCACAACGTGTGTTTGGCGGTGCTCGATCCGCACGACGTGGTGCTCGTCGAAACACCGACCTACGGCCCGGCCGTCAAAGAATTCCGTAGCCGCGGAGCGACCGTCGTCGCGGTGCCGTCCGACGAATTCGGCATCGTGCCGGAAGCGCTCGAGGAGGCTCTGGCCGGATACGACGCGACATTCGTCTACCTGCTGCCCACGTTCCAGAATCCGACCGGGCGGACGATGCCCGCCGGGCGGCGGGAACGAATCGCGGAGATCGCCGTCCGCCACGGCACGCTGATCGTCGAGGACGACGTCTACACCGACCTGCGCTATCGCGGCGTGGCACCGCCCGCGCTGTGGTCTTTCGCGCCGGACAACTCGGTCTACATCACGTCCCTGTCGAAAACTCTCGCCCCGGCGATTCGTGTCGGAATCACCGTCATGCCCCCGGATCTGCTGAAAACCGTGCTCGCGTTGAAGCAGGGCATCGATATGCAGACATCGACGTATTGTCAGGCGATTGCCGCCGAATTCCTGGGCAGCTCGGCAGGCGCTGCGCACCTGGCCCAGGTCGTCGAGGCCTACTCGGCCAAATTGGACGCCTTGACCGCCGCGGCCGAGCGGCATCTCCCTGCCGGGTTCCGGTGGACCGAACCCGAGGGTGGGATGTTCCTGTGGGTCGAGGGCCCGGCGGGTTTCGATGCCGACGCGGCGCTGACCGAAGCGCTGCGACAGGGGGTCGCGTTCCTGCCCGGAAGCGCCTTCTACGCCGACGACGTCGCCGGCCACCGCAACGCGATGCGGCTGAGCTTCGCGAACGTGGCGCGCGACGACATCGACCGTGGCATCGCGCTGCTGGGTGCCGTCTTGCGGGAGGGCCCCACGCACGCGACGACAGGCACCGCATGAGTGGTCAGGCCCGGAGGCGGCAGCGCAGCGTCACCACGCAGGGCCCCACTCATGCCGAAATGGACACCGCATGAATGATCGGCATCCGGTGCTGGGCACGTGGGAGGTGGTCGCGGACGGCGCTCCGTTCGGCTACCACGTGATGCAGTTCCACCCGGGCGGCACGATGCTGCAGTCGAACCCCGATCACGGCAATCGCGCCACCAGCGACAGCAACGGCATGGGCAGCTGGCGAGCCGACGGTTCCCGGGTCACCGGCGCGTTCCTGGAGTTCACCGTGGATCGTGCCGACCCCTCCGTCGTGCGCAAGGGAATCGTCGCCTTCGAGTTCGACGTGGCCGGTGACCGGTTCTCCGGATCCGCCTCGGCGACGTTCTACGACCTCTCCGGCGCACCGGTCGGCGCACCGGCCACCGCACGGCTCACCGGTGCGCGATTCGACGGCGTGGCCGCGTATCGCGATGCGCTGGATCTTTCGAGAACCGTGTGACCCGCCCGCCGCGGACGACGTTCTCGGCGCGCGCACCCGGGAATGAACGGCGAATCGCGTTTCGTTCGCGATCGGGCGACGACGGGGTCGACGATGTGTGGATCGGCACGCCAGTGCCTAAGCTCGGGGTGTGCCAGGTAAACGAGATATCGCCACGCGACGCGAGTTGGCCGACGCCCCGGCGCAGGGCGGTACCGCGACGATCGCGCCGGTGCTCTCGTCGGTCGCACAGGACTACCTCAAGGTCATCTGGACCGCGCAGGAGTGGTCGCAGGAGAAAGTGACCACCAAGTTGCTCGCCGAGCGGATCGGCGTGTCGGCCTCCACCGTGTCCGAAGCGGTCCGCAAACTCGCCGACCAAGGCCTGGTGGAGCACGCCCGCTACGGTGCGATCGCCCTCACCCCCGAGGGGCGCCGCGCCGCCGTCGCGATGGTGCGCAGGCACCGGCTCCTCGAGACGTTCCTGGTGAACGAGCTCGGTTACGGCTGGGATGAGGTGCACGACGAGGCCGAGGTGCTCGAGCACGCCGTCTCGGAGCTGCTGATGGCCCGGATCGACGCCAAACTCGGATACCCCGATCGCGATCCGCACGGTGATCCGATCCCCTCGGTGGACGGCGCGGTTCCCACTCCGCCCGCGCGCCAGCTCAGCGACTTCCATGCGGGCGAATCCGGCCGGGTCGCGCGCATTTCCGACGCCGATCCGGACATGCTGCGCTATTTCGACTCCGTCGGCATCGCCCTGGACACCACCATCGCGGTCGTGGAACGCCGCGACTTCGCGGGCACCATCGCCATCCGCATCGGCGCCACCGAGTCCTCCACCGACCTCGGGCGCCCCGCGGCCGAGGCCATCTGGCTTACCGCCTGACCGGTCACTTCCACCGGGAGCCTCCGAGTTCACCGGCCGAGCGGGTCGAAAGGCGGCATCCTGCGTGCGCGCACAGCCGGTCGAGGATGTGGACGCCGAACCCAGCGGGTGACGTCGATGATCACTTCCGGCACGACCGCAGGTGAGTGATCAGTGGAGACCGAAGCCGATGGCAGGCGAGTGAAACGGGTCAGCCGATGTCGGCCGTGGTGGCGTGACGAGCCAGCTCGGCCGCGCGGATGGCGACGGCGTCGCCGAGGTCGGTGGTGGTCGCGGTGCCGCCGAGATCCGGGGTGCGGACTTCCCCGGTGGCGAGGACGTCGCAGACCGCTCGATCGATCGCGGCGGCCGCGGTGGACTCGCCGAGATGCTCGAGCAACATCGCGCCCGCGAGAATCTGCGCCACCGGGTTCGCGATGCCCTGGCCCGCGATGTCGGGGGCGCTGCCGTGCACGGCCTCGAACATGGAGGGGCCGGTGCGCTCGGGATTGATGTTGCCCGACGGCGCCAGGCCGAGTCCGCCGGTCACGGCGGCGGCCAGATCGGAGAGGATGTCGCCGAACAGGTTCGAGCCCACGATCACGTCCAGCCGGTCCGGGTGGAGCACTAGTTCGGCGGCCAGCGCGTCGACGTGCATCTGCCGCGTCCGCACCTGAGGGTATTCGGTCGCGATACGGTCGAAGACGCTGTCCCAGTAGGGCATCGAGTGGATGATCCCGTTCGACTTCGTCGCCGAGCACAACCGTCCGGACCGTTCGGCTGCCCGCTCGAACGCGTAGCGGATGATCCGCTCGCACCCGGTGCGGGTGAACACCGACTCCTGCAGCACGAATTCGTCGGGACGGCCCTCGTTGTGGATGCCGCCGATCCGCGAGTACTCGCCTTCGGAGTTCTCCCGCACGATGAGGATGTCCAGGTCGGCGGCGTTCCGGTCATGCAGCGCCGACTCCGTGCCGGGCAGCAGGCGCACCGGGCGCAGGTTGACGTACTGACCGAAGGCGCGGCGCAGCGGGATCAGCAGTCCCCACAGCGAGACGTGGTCGGGGACACCGGGAAAGCCGACGGCGCCGAGCAGGATGGCGTCGAAGCCGGCCAGCCGCTGCGGGCCGTCGGGCGGCATCATCGCCCCCGTACGCAGATAGTTCTCACACGACCAGTCGAATTCGGTCCATTCCAGTCCCGGCAGCACGGCATCGAGCACGCGCACCGCCGCCGCGGTGACGTCGACTCCGATTCCGTCACCCGGGATGGTGGCGATGCGATACCCGCTCACTGACGCTCCTTCACAGTCGCACTCCGATGTACTTGGTCTCCAGGAACTCGTCGATCCCGGTCAGCCCGCCCTCGCGGCCGAGCCCGGACTCTTTGACACCGCCGAACGGCGCGGCCGGATTCGACACCACGCCCTGGTTGAGACCCACCATGCCGGTCTCCAGCGCCTCGCACACGCGCAGGCCGCGCCGGAGGTTCTCGGTGAACACGTAACTCACCAGCCCGTAGGGGGTGTCGTTGGCCCTGGTCACCGCTTCGTCCTCGGTGTCGAAGACGCCGATCGCGGCGACCGGGCCGAAGATCTCGGTGTGGCACAGCCCGGCGTCGTCGGGGACATCGATCAGGACGGTCGCGGGATAGAAGGTGCCCGGTCCGGGCAGCGCTGTCCCGCCGGTGAGCGCCGTGGCACCGCGAGCTCGAGCGTCGTCGACCAAGCGCTGCACCTTGTCGACGGCCTCGGCGTCGATCAGCGGGCCGACGACGACGTCCGGCTCGGTGCCCCGCCCGCTCGGCAGAGCCGCCATCCGGTCGGCGAGTCGGCGTGCGAAGACGTCGGCGATGCCGCGCTGCACGAGGATGCGATTGGCGGCGGTGCACGCCTGACCGATATTGCGCATCTTCGCCGCGAGCGCGCCCTCGACCGCCTCGTCCAAGTCGGCGTCGTCGAACACCAGCAGCGGGGCGTTGCCGCCGAGTTCCATCGACGTGCGCATCACCGTCCGCGCGCACTGCGCGAGCAGCTGCTTGCCGACCGCCGTCGAGCCGGTGAACGACAACTTGCGCGAGCGGGCGTCCAGGATCAGCGGCGTCATCACCGCCGCCGGATCGGCCGTCGTCACGACGTTCACCACCCCGGCGGGCAGCCCGGCCTCGGCCAGCACCTCGGCCAGCGCGAGCATCGATAGGGGCGTCTGCTCAGCGGGTTTCACCACGCACGTGCAGCCCGCGGCGAGCGCGGGCGCGATCTTGCGGGCGCCCATGGCCACCGGGAAGTTCCACGGCGTGATGAGCAGGCTGGGCCCGACCGGCTGCCGGGCCACGAGAAAACGCGAACCGCCGGTCGGCGCGGGCATGTACCCGCCGTCCAACCGTACGGCCTCCTCGGCGAACCAGCGGAAGAACTCGGCGGCGTAGGCGATCTCGCCGCGCGCCTCGGCCAGCGGTTTGCCCATCTCCAGCGTCGCGATCAGCCCGAGCCGGTCGGTCTCGGCCAGTAACGCGCGATGCACGCGCATCAGCAGATCGCTGCGCTCGCGCGGTGGCGTGGCAGCCCAGTCCCGCTGCGCCGCGCACGCCGCGTCCAGCGCGGCGAGACCGTCGGCCGGGTCCGCGTCGGCCACCGCGCACAGCACCTCGCCGGTCGCCGGATCGAAGACCGGCAGTGTCCTGGCCGTCGTCCGCCACCGCCCCTGGATGAACAAGCCGCGTGGCACCGTGTCGATCGCCGCCCGTTCGGCTGCGCTCAGTGCGCTCTCGGTGAGCATGGTCGGTGGCTCCTTCCGGCACCGCGCAGCATCCGGCCATTGCTGCGACCCGTGCGGCCATGTTATGCATATTGTCGACAATCCGACAATAGACAAGCTTTCCCTTCCACCCGCTCCGGGAGGCGAATCACCATGACCGAGCTCTCGCCCATCCTGAAACAGGCCACTCCGGTGACCGTCGACCACGGCGCGGGGTGTTATCTCTACGGCACCGACGGACGCCGCTACCTAGACTTCACCGCAGGCATCGGCGTGACGAGCACAGGCCACTGCCACCCGAAGGTGGTCGCCGCCGCACAGGCACAGGTGGCTTCGCTGATCCACGGCCAGTACACGACCGTGCTGCATCGTCCCCTGCTGGAGCTGACCGAGCGGCTCGGCGCGGTGCTGCCCGAAGGGTTGGACGCGCTGTTCTTCGCCAACTCCGGCAGCGAGGCGGTCGAGGCCGCGCTGCGGCTGGTGCGCCAGGCCACCGGACGGCCGAACGTCGTCGTCTTCCACGGCGGCTTCCACGGCCGCACCGTGGCCGCCGCCACCATGACGACCTCCGGCACCCGCTTCTCGGCCGGATTCAGCCCGCTCATGCCAGGGGTGCACGTCGCGCCGTTCCCCACCGCCTATCGCTACGGCTGGAGCGAGCGGGAAGCCACCGCCTTCGCGCTGCGGGAACTGGACTATCTGTTCGCCACGCTCACCTCGCCGGCCGAGACCGCCGCGTTCCTCGTGGAGCCGGTGCTCGGTGAAGGCGGGTACGTCCCGGGCAACACCGAGTTCTTCCGCGGGCTGCGCGAACGCGCCGACCGGCACGGCATCCTGCTGGTCTTCGACGAGATCCAGACCGGCTTCGGCCGCACCGGGAAGTTCTTCGGCCATCAGCACTTCGACGTCCGTCCCGACGTGATCACCATCGCGAAGGGACTGGCCAGCGGCTTCCCGCTGTCCGGGATCGCGGCCCCACGAGAGCTGATGGCGCGGGCGTGGCCGGGCTCGCAGGGCGGCACCTACGGCGGCAACGCCGTGGCGTGCGCGGCGGCGATCGCCACGCTCGATGTCATCGAGTCCGAAGGGTTGGTGGCCAACGCGGCCGCGCGGGGGGCACAACTGCTGGGTGGTCTGCGCGACAGCGCCACCAAGGCGATCGGTGACGTGCGCGGCCTCGGGCTGCTCGCGGGCGCCGAGTTCACCACGGCCACCGGCGAACCCGACACCGCCACCGCCGCGGCTGCCCAGCGCGCCGCGGTGGACAAGGGTCTGCTGCTGCTGACCTGCGGCGCGCACATGAACGTAGTGCGGATGATCCCGCCGCTGATCGTGACCGAAACGCAGATCGAGGACGCCCTGGCGATCTGGTCCGAGGTGCTCGCCGAGCTGTAGTTCGCGACCAGCACCGTCCACTGTGCCCGCCCGGCGGGCACCGATCAGGAAGCAGCACCGCATGACCCGCTACATCACCATCGCACTCACCAAAGCCGCGGTCACCTGCCGCGCTCGTCTGCTGGACGAGGAAGCGCCGCAGACCTGCGCCGCGGTGTGGAACGCCCTGCCACTGGAAGGCGACGCCTTCCACGCCAAGTACGCCCGCAACGAGGTGTACACCTTGCTCCCGCGGATCGGCGCGGCCCCGCATCGGGAGAATCCGACGGTCACGCCGATCCCCGGCGACGTGTGCCTGTTCGATTTCGAGCCGTGGGAGATCGGCAATCCGGCGTACGGCTACGAGCCCGGCTCCGCGGCCGAGCACGAGCGCGGCGCCACCGATCTCGCGCTGTTCTACGGCCGCAACAATCTGCTGATCAACGGCGATCTCGGCTGGGTGCCGGGCAATGTCTTCGCCACCATCGAGGAAGGGCTCGCCGAGATCGCCGCGGCGTGCAACACGCTGTGGTTGCACGGCGTCCAAGGCGAAACGCTCGCCTTCGCCCGCGCTTGAAGCTCGAGGGCCTGAGCGCGCGGTGTGATACCGGAATTCAGGCCCTCGCCGCTCGATCTCCTATCCGGCTGGTCCGTTCGGATACGCCACGTTTCCGACGTCATCCGGCGAGGTCGGATCGGGCTGCGTGAACAGCACTGTCGTGGCGATGGTCAAGGCAACCACGACCACACCTGCGGACCGGCTTCGCACGCCGCCTCCCACCCACGGCTGCTTCCGATCCACTGTGCGCAGCTCCGATCCCGCAGCCCGGCGCGACACCGGCCCGGACCCATGCCACGCGGACCGCTCCCCTGACCGACGTCACGGGGCCCGGTGGCAGCACGTCACCGGGCCGCGCGCAGTCAGGAAGCCAGCACGAATTCGGCGTAGCGGGCCACCGCGAGCACCAGATCGTCCGAGTGGCGCGGACCGACGATCTGCAGCCCGACCGGCAGACCCGCGCTCGTGGTACCCGCCGGGATGCTGATCGCGGGCTGCTGGGTGAGATTGAACGGGTAGGTGAAGGGCGTCCATTCGGGCCAGCTGCGCAGGCCGCTGCCCGGTGGCACGTCATGTCCCGCTTCGAACGCGGGGATCGGCACCGTCGGAGTGATCAGCACGTCGTAGTCGGTGTGGAACCGCCCCATCGTGATGCCGATCTGCGCCGCCACGTTGCGCGCGGCGAGATAGTCGACGGCGGTGAGAGTTTCACCGCGCTCCCAGACCGCGCGCAGCCCGGGGTCCACCCGGTCGCGCGTGCCTTCCGGGAAACCGGACAACATGGCGGCCGCGCCGGCGGCCCAGAGCAGTTCGAATGCCTCGCGCGGATCCTCGAAGCCGGGATCGGCGGCGGTGACCCGCAGTTCGGCGTCGGCCAGGCGGGCCACCGCCGCGTCCACGATGGTGGCGACCTCGGCGTCGAGCGTGGCGTAGCCGAGCGTCGGCGAGTACGCCACCCGCAATCCCCGCACGTCGCGTTGCATTTCGGCGCGAAACACGGTGAGCGTGGGAGCCAGCGCCGTGGGATCGCGCGGATCGGGGAGCGACAGGATGTCCATCAGCAGCGCCGCGTCCTCGACGGAGCGCGTCATCGGGCCCGCGTGCGCCAGCGGACCGAACGGACTGGCCGGGAACAACGGAATCCGGCCGTAGGTGGGCTTGAATCCGACGATGCCGCAGAAGGCGGCCGGGATGCGCACGCTGCCACCGCCGTCGGTGCCCACCGAGACCGGGCCGAGGCCCGCCGCGACGGCCGCGGCGCTTCCCCCGGAGGAGCCACCCGCGGTGGTGGACGGGTCGGCCGGATTGCGGGTGACACCGGCCAGCGGGCTGTCGGTGACCGCCTTCCATGCGATCTCCGGGGTGGCGGTCTTGCCGAGGAAGACCATGCCGTCCTCGCGCAACCGCGCCGCCACCGGGCTGTCCACCGGCCACGGCCCGGCCGGGTCGATCGATGTGGACCCGCGCCGGGTGGGCCAGCCCTCGGTCAGGAAGACGTCCTTGATCGAGACGGGCACGCCGTCCAGCAGGCCCCTGGCATGGCCGGACTGCCAGCGCGCCTCGGAATCCTTCGCCTGCACCAAGGCGCGGTCGTGGTCGACGAGACAGAAGGCGCTGAGCGCGGGGTCGCGGTCGGCGATCGCGCGCAGGATCGCCTCGGTCGCCTCGACGGGCGACAACGCACCCGCCGCGTAGGCCGAGACCAGCTCGACCGCGGTCATGGCGGTCGGGTCGGTGGGATGGTTCTTGTCGGGGTAGCTCATGGATGGGCTCCTTCAGCCGGGCACGTACCCCAGCCTTTTGTCGACCACGTTGTCCAGCGGACGTCCGGCGATCCAGTTGTCGAAGTTCTCGGTGAACGCGTCGACGATCTCGGTGCGCCATCCGATGAAGTCACCGGAGTTGTGCGGGGTGATCCGGACGTTCGGCAGTTCCCACAGGGGGTGATCGGCGGGAAGCGGCTCGGGGTCCACCACATCGAGCGCCGCCGCGGCGATCGATCCGGTGCGCAGCGCGGCGACGAGATCGTCGGTCACAACGAGTTCCCCACGGCCGACGTTGACAAACCTGGCGTGCGGCTTCATCGCGGCGAAGGCGGCGGCGTCGAACATGTTCCTGGTCTGCTCGGTGAGGGGCGCGATCGCGACGACGTAGTCGGCACGGGCCAGTTCGGCGTGCAGGTCGGTGGCGACCTCACCGAAATCCGGATCCGACGCGCGTGCCCGTCGGCCAACGGCGCGCACGGACATCCCGACCGCGCGCAGCAACCGGGCGATGTGGCGTCCGATCGAGCCGGTGCCGACGATCAGCGCCGTCGCTCCCGCGACCCGTTCGGATTCCCGGTGCCGCCACTCGTGCCGCTGCTGCAGCAGAAGCGAGCCGGACAGGTCCTTGGCGAAGCCGAGAATCTGTCCGAGCACGTATTCGGCGATCGCCGCGTCGAAGACGCCTCGGGTGTTGGTCACCACCACGTCACTGGCTCGCAGCTCGGGAAACATCGCCGGGTCGACGCCGGTCGACCCCATGTGCACCCAGCGCAGACGGTCGGCGGCATGCCAGGCGCCGGGCAGCGCCCGCGTGCGGAAGTCGTAGACGAACAAGACCTCCGCTCCGGGCAGGGCGTCGGCCAATCCGGGTGCCTCGGTGTACCGGAGGGTGGCGCGGCCTGCTACTCGGTCCATTCGTTCGGCGTCGGGCACACTGTCACTGTGCAGGACGACGACAATCGGGCCCTGTTCCACATTGACACACTAAGAGGGCATCGTATGATTGTCAACAATCCGATCGTGTTCGGAGGTCGTCCCGGCTGAGCGCGAGAGGGGCCGTAGTGGATCTGAGCTTTCCCGACCTCGAGGGGCCCGTTGCACAACGGGGTATCGGGATCATCGCACCGTTCGATCTCGCCCTCGAACGAGAGCTCTGGCGCTGGGCGCCGCTGGAGGTGAGCCTGCACCTGGCCCGTACCCCCTACGAACCGGTCCCGGTGTCGCTGGAGATGGCCGAATTGGTGTCCGACACGGCGCATCTCACCGCGGCCACCCGGAACGTCATGCACGTGGAGCCCGAAGTCGTCGCCTATCTGTGCACGTCGGGCAGCTTCATCAAGGGCCTCGCCTATGAGAAGTCGTTGCGCGACACCATCTGCCGGGCCGGGGCGCAGGACGCGGTCACCACCTCCGGCGCGTTGCTGGAAGCGGTTCGCCATCTGGACCTCACCCGGATCTCGGTGCTCACCCCCTACGACGAGATCCTGACCCACCGGCTGCACGAATTCCTCGCCGAAGCCGGATGCTCGGTGGTGCGCTCCGATCACCTCGGGCTCGGCGGCGGCATCTGGAAGGTCAGCTACCGCACAATCGCCGAACGCATCGTCGGCGCCGACGATTCCGCCGCGCAGGCCGTCTTCGTCAGCTGCACCAACCTGCCGACCTACGACGTGATAGAGCCGCTGGAGCAGGCCCTCGGCAAGCCCGTGCTCACCGCCAACCAGCTGACCATGTGGGCATGCCTCGGCCGGATGAAGCTCCCGATGATGGGCCCCGGCAAGTGGCTGCTCAACGTTTTCTGAAGGAAGAACATCGCATGCACGCACCCACCGTCGGTTTCATCTACCCCGACCACGCGGCCGAGGACGACTACCCGCTCGCGGCGGCGGCGCTCGGCGCGCACCTCCCCGTAGCCCACATCTACGGCACCGATCTGCACGCCATCCCTGAACTGCTGGAACTGGGCAGTCCGGAGAAATTGCGCCTAGGCGCCGCGCTGCTCGACCGGCACCGCCCGGACGCGATCGTCTGGGCCTGCACGTCCGGCAGTTTCGTCTACGGTCCCGCGGGCGCCCGCGACCAGGCGCGCGCGCTGGCCGAGGTCGCGGGCGTGCCCGCGACCAGCACCAGCATCGCGTTCGCCGACGCCGTGCACGCGCTGGGACTGCGCACCGTCGCCGTCGCCGCCAGCTATCCCGACGAGGTCGCCCGGCTGTTCGTGGAGTTTCTGGCCGACGCGGGCATCGACGTCGTCTCGATGTCCAGCGCCGGGATCGACACCGCGGCCGAAGTCGGCACCCTCACCCCGGCCCAGGTCCTGCGACTGGCAGTGGACAACGACCACCCCGGTGCGGAGGCGCTGCTCATCCCGGACACCGCGATGCACACCCTCGCGGTGCTGCCGGACCTGGAGGCTACGCTGGGCAAACCGGTGCTGACGGCCAATCAGGTCACGATCTGGGCGGGTCTGCGGCTGGCCGGCGCCGAGCCGGTCGTCGCCGGGCTCGGCACCTTGTTCGCGGAAAGGCAGATCGATGTCCGTCGTTGATTTCGAGCCGGTGAACCGGCAGTCGACCGCGGAGATGATCGCCGATCGGCTCCGCGAGGCGATCATGCGCGGCAGTCTCGCGCCCGGGTCGCAGCTCGGGGAAGCCGACCTCGCCGCGCGATTCGCGGTCTCCCGGGGGCCGGTGCGCGAGGCGATGCAGCGCTTGGTGTCCGAGGGCCTGCTGCACAGCATCCGGCACCGCGGCATCTTCGTCATCGAACTGAGTCTCGACGACGTCGTGGACATCTACCGCGCCAGGACCGCGTTGGAAGGCGGCGCGCTGGAACTGATCCTGGACGGTCGCCGCCCGATCGCCTACGAGGCGCTCGGCCCCAGCGTCGAGGAGATGGTCGCGTGCGCCGAACGCGGTGACGCGGTGGGAGTGTCGGAGGCCGACCAGGCTTTCCACGAGGCGCTGGTGGAGAGCGCGGCCAGCCCGCGGCTGGTGCGCGCGGCCCGCACCCTGCTGATCGAGACGCGGATGTGCCTGGGCGCCTTGCAGACCACCTACCCGGACCTGCGGGAGCAGGCCCAGGAGCACGTCGGTCTGCGCGAAGCGATCGCCACCGCCGAGCCCGCCCGCGCCCGCGCGCTGCTCGTCGAGCACATGGACGACGCCGTGCAGCGCCTGCGCCACCAGATCGGCGGCCACGGCTGAGCGCCCCGACTTCGCTCGGTCCGGCGCGGACAGTTCGACGGTTCGAGCCCGGCTGCGCCGTGCGTGCCGTTACCGGGTCAGGAAATCCAGCAGCGCGCGGAATTCCGGCAGCGAGAGAAAGCCGTCGCCATCGGTGTCGGCGGCGGCCAGCAACGCGTCGGCCGGTTCGTCGATCCGGCCGGCGCCGACGTGGCGGATGAGCGATTCCAGCTCCTCGACGGAGATGCGGCCGTCGCCGTTGACGTCGAACACCTTGAACGCGGCGTCGGCGTCGGTCACTTCGATACGCCCGCCCACCAGGGCGGCGTCGAATTCGGCTCGGGAGACCAGGAAGTCGCCATTGGTGTCGGCGGCCGCGACCAGCCGTTCCACCGCCGCCTCGTCGACCTCCAGACCGAGCGCCCGAATGCCCGCGGTGATGTCCTGCACCGACACCAGCCCGTCCCCGTCACGGTCCCACAACCCGAACGTGTCCACCGGCGCGTCACTCATGCTCGCCACTTTCGCTACCACTACCCGACTGCGGCCGCCGCGCGACCATCCCACACTGTACGGATTCCGCTGCCGGGGTGCGATTGTCGAGCAGATCCCGGAAGCTGCCTCGCGCCATTCCGATCGGCTACGGCACGACACTTGCGGCCCATGAGGTTCCACGCCGCGTCCACCCATTCACTCGACCGACAGTCTCCGCATTGGGCTGCGTGAGCGGCTCCGGCGTTGGACAATGGGTCGGTACGCCGGCCTGACCGGATATCGCACAAGTGGATCGGCACATCTCATGGGCGTCGAACGGGAAAAGCGCGTCGGGTCACGGATAGTCCTGGTGTTCGTGGCGATAGCCGCCGTCCTCGCCGTCCTCGCCGTCCTCGCCGGCTGCGGTGACGGTGACGGTGACACGCCACCTGCCGAGGGAAAGCCGGGCATACCCGAGGCCGCGGCGACGGAGGGCGCCTCCGGCAACCCCGGCGGCTCCGACAACGGCGGTCGTGGCGCGAAGGGGATTCCGGTCGACCTCGCCCAATTCAATTTCAGCCAAGGCGATCCGGCCGACGCAGTCGTGACCGACATACGGGCCCAAATGGCCAGAAACTGCGACGAGAAGAAATTGCCTGTCGACTGCGTGACCGTCACGAAGAAGGCGAAGAATTCGGCACCGACGCCGACCTGCTCGCTTACAGAGGACGGGACGCCGGTGGCCAAGGGTTACGAGTCCTTCGTCGGAGTCGACCCGCCATTGCCCTCGGCCGGAATACCCCCCGACGCCACCATCGACTCCGGCGGAGTGATCACCGTCTACACGAAGACCTGCGTGCCGGAGGACACCTCGGGAAGCGGTAGCGGTACCGGACAACCGACCACGACCACCACGACGAAGCCCCCGGTCACCACTGCGCCACCGACGACTTCGACGCGCAATGGCGGCTGACCCGCCACCCCCTGACCGGCCTCGCGAAGGTTCGTCCACCTTCGCCGACCTCTCCCAGATGGCGCAGGTTCTCGGCCAGTTCGTCGCTCCGGCTACGCTGCTGGCGGGTTTGCTGTTCTACTGGGGGTTCTTCCACGCTCGCGGATTCTGCGGATATTTCGGAATCGACTCTCAAGTGCTGGGATTCAGCACGACCGATTACGTCATGCGCAGCGCCGATGGGTTGTTCGTCCCGTTGGCGGTGTGCGCGGTCGTCACACTGGCCTTCACGTGGGGCAGGGTGGCGATCCCGCCCGTGGTCGCGCACGGAGCCCTGCCCAAATGGGTCTTGATCGCCGGGGTGATCGCCGGTGCGCTGCTGTTGCTCAACGGACTGTCGCAACTCTGGTTCGACAACCCGCTGAACTGGACGATCGGAGTGGCGCCGTCCTGCTCGATCATCGGCTTGCTGCTCCTGTGGGGCGTCGTGCGCACCCGCCGCCGCCAACTCGCCGCCGGATCGATGACGGCACCGTCGACGACCACACCGCTGGAATGGGGGCTGGTCTTCCTGCTCGTCGCGGGCAGCTTCTTCTGGGGCGCAACCGACTACTCCCTGGCCGTGGGGGTAGGCCGCGCGCAGCGATTCGAAACGGAGACTCTGCGCACAGCTCCCGGACTGACCATCTACGCCGAGAAAGCTCTGGATCTGCGCGCTCCCGGCGTCACGGCGACGGCCTGCACCACTCCCGATTCCGTCTACCGCTACCGCTACGACGGGTTGGTCCTGGTGATGATGGCCGGGGACAATCTCGTCACGGTCCCGCGGACCTGGTCCCGCACACAAGGCTCCGCGATGGTGCTGTCGCGCAGTGCATCGGGCGCCATGCGACTGGAGTTCACCAGGCCGGCCACCGCGAAACCGCCGGCGATGTGCTGAGCAGCGCACCCGTCGCCCCGCGGGCGCCGTGACGCACAGGACCCCCGCTGAGCGCTCCACGGATCACCCGGGGACACGAATCTCGTTGCCGCCGTGACTGCCACCGCCGCGGCCGGCGAAATCACCGGCAATGACCTCAATCCGCGGCGAGCACGCGAGGCGCCGAGCCGAGCCGCTTCTCGTCGGCGTCGGCGAGCCAGAAGTAGACCGGGGGAAGCACGAGTTCGATGAGGGTCAAAACGATCTGGAACCAGTGTGGCCAGCCGTACACGGCGACCGAGACGAAGCGGGCCACCCCGCCGAGCAGGAAGATCCCGGCCAGCAGGCGCACCGCCGCCGCGGGTATCGGCGACTGCCGCGCGGCCCAGATCCACGCGAGGCCGTACCCGGCGAAGATGGCACCGAAGAACCGGCTCTGGCTGTCGGCGGTCACTCCGGCCGAACCCATGTCGGGCACCGAGTCGACACCGAGTGCTATGTGCAGGATTCCGATCGCCACGCAGGCGACGCCCATCACCATGGACAGCCATTTGAGTGCGCTGGACATACATGCCTCCCGGATGCACGCGAAGTGTTCGGCATGCGGGGCGAACAGCGCCTTCTACCGACCACCGCTTAGTAGACGTTTGTCTACTAAGACCCTACGGCTTGTAGTAGACACGCGTCAACTAAGCTCACGAGGTGACCCGCCGCCGACTGTCCCCCGAGGAGCGCCGCCGCGTGCTCGTCGACGCAGGCGCGAAGCTGTTCGCGGACCGGCCCTACGACGCGGTACTCATGGAGGACGTGGCCGCCGAGGCCGGCGTGTCCCGCGCCTTGCTCTACCGCCACTTCCCTGGCAAGCGCGACTTGTTCGCGGCCGTCTACCAGCTCGCCTCCGAGCAACTGCTGGTCGCGACCACATTCGACGCCGAAGCACCCGTGGCCGACCAGCTCGCCGCCGGCCTGGACACGCACTTCGACTACTTCGAGGCCAACGCCAACAGCGTGCTCGCGGCCAACCGCGTGCTGGCCGCGGACCCCACCATCCAGGCGATCATCGCGGGCGAACTCGGCGAACTGCGCGAGCGCGTGCTCGACGCACTGCGATTGGCGGGACCGCTGCGCGCCACCGTCTCGGCGATCCTGACGAGCTGGCTGACCTTCGTGCGGGTGCTCACCGTCGACTGGCTGGAGCACGGCACACCGACCCGAGCCCAGATGCGGGAGATCTCACTCGGCGCGCTGCTCGGCGCTTTGCGGCCGGTCATCGACATCACCGGCGCGGACAGCTCGGGATAACCTTCGGGCTGATCGGCCGGCGACGCAACGGCACTGACGCCGCGACGGGATTGCTCCCGTTCTCGAACCGATCTTGCCGCGTTGCGTCCGCCGAGACGGGATCGAACCGCCGAGATATCTCAGAGGTTGGACGGGCGCACCACCATGACCGACGCGGCTCGCTTGCCGCTTTCCCGCAGCAGCGCGATCGCACGGCCTTCCGGGTCGATGGCGGCGTACACACCGGCTATCCCGACGGGATCCAGCCAGCGGCCGTTGCGCAGGTCGTCGGCTTGCTTTTCGTCGATGTCCCGGAGCGGGAACGCGGTTCGGACCGCCGCGTCCATGTCGAGATTCAGCGGCGGCACGCCCATCTCCGCGGCGGCGGCCAACTCGTCCAGGGTGCGGGCGTGCTCGAGCGTGAAAGGACCGACCCTGGTACGGCGCAACGCGGTCAAGTGGCCGCCGACGCCGAGCGCGGCGCCCAGGTCCCTGGCCAGTGCCCGCACATAGGTGCCCGAGGAGCACTCGACCACCACGTCCAGATCGACGAAATCGCCGACGTCGCGCCGGGCGAGCACGTCGAACCGCGACACCGTGACCGGCCGTGGGGCCAACTGCACGTCTTCGCCCGCACGGTGGCGGGCGTAGGCGCGCTCGCCGTCGACCTTGATCGCGCTCACGGTGGCAGGCACTTGGTCGATGTCGCCGGTCAATTCCGCGGTCCGCGCGGCGATGTCGTCGTCGGCGAGGTGACCGGACGGGATCGTCGTGAGCACCTCGCCCTCGGCGTCGTCGGTGCTGGTGGCCTGGCCGAGCCGGATGGTCGCGGTGTACGCCTTGGTCGTCAACGTGAGCAGGCCGAGCAGTTTGGTCGCGCGCTCCACGCCGAGCACCAGCACGCCGGTCGCCATCGGGTCGAGGGTGCCCGCATGGCCGATCTTCTTGGTGTGCAGCAGCTTGCGGCATTTCGCGACGACGTCGTGGCTGGTCCAGCCGCCGGCCTTGTCGATGACGAGCAGCCCGCCGAGTCCGTCCATCAGACGTGCGCGATCGCGGTCAGGATGTATCCGTCGGTGATCAGCCAACGGCCCTCGAACGACAGCAGCGGCGTCCCACCGTCCGTGGTCTGCCCGGGCACCAGCAGCTCGGTATGGAAGCTGCCGTGCCCGGAATCGGCGGTGCTGTCCTCGATCTCGAACGTGATATGCGCGTCCTCGAAGCCCAGCCAGCGCACCGTGAGCGGAAACCACGCCTTGTAGGTGGCCTCTTTCGCGCAGAACAGCAACCGGTCGAGATGCAGCGGGGAATCGGTGGTCTTCAGCCACTCCCGCTCCGGCGGCAGGCTGACCGAGTCCAGCACGCCGTCGGGCAGGGTGGCGTGCGGCTCGGCATCGATGCCGATGGAACGGAACCGCAGCTTGTGTCCCAGCGCGGCGGCCTGATAGCCGTCGCAGTGGGTCAGGCTGCCGACGACGCCGCGCGGCCACACCGGAGCGCCGCGCTCACCCTTGCCGATGGCCACCGGCGGCTCGCCGAGCTGGGTCAGCGCCAGCCGGGCGCAATGCCGCGCGCCGATGAAGTCGCGGCGCCGCTTCTCCACCGACTTGGCGATGAGATGTTCCTCGGCGGGATGCGGCCGCAGATCCTCGGGGTACGCCAGCAGCTCGGCCGAGGCCACACCCGCGGGCAGAATGTTCTCGATCATCACCGACGAGCGTAGTCGAGCCGCACCAGGTGGGATCGCAGCGCCATGTGCCGCCCGAGGCCACGGCCGCACCTCCGACGTAGCCATGGACACGTGCGAGGGAGGCTGGTGTCGATCGACTGCACCTCCGTGAGCGGACTATGCCAGCCCGCGCCGCTGCTGCGCTTTACTGCGCATCTCCGCGGCGGCGGCTTCCATCTCCGGCGTCACCTGGAAGTGCCCGCCCCACTTGTTCAGGGTGCCCGGCGGGTACTGCGGGGTCGGCAGAATCTGACGCAGCAGTCGGTCGGGAAGGCCACGGCGCTGCCATTCGCGCGGGTAGCCGAGCGAGACCTCTTCGAACCGGACGCCGTCGTAATGCGAGGTGCGCGGGATGTGCAGGTGACCGTAGACCGAGCAGACCACGTTGTAGCGGGTGTGCCAGTCGGCGGTCAGCTCGGTGCCGCACCACAGCGCGAACTCCGGGTAGAACAACACGTCGGTCGGCTGCCGCACCAGCGGGAAGTGGTTGATCAGCACGAGCGGGGTGCCGGGGGCGAGCGCGTCGAGCTTGCGTTTGGTCACCTGCACCCGCGCGTGGCACCACGCGTCCCTGGTCAGATACGGCTCCGGCGACAGCAGGAACTCGTCGGTGGCCACCACGTTGCGTTCACGCGCGATCGCCAGGCCCTCCGCCTTGGTGGTGGCTCCCTCCGGCAGGAACGAGTAGTCGTACAGCAGGAACATCGGCGCCAGCGTCACCGCTCCGCCGTGCTCCTCCGCACCCGCGCCCTGCCACACCGGAAAGGGGTCCTCCGGTGTCAGCACATCCAGGTCACGGCAGATCGACACAAGGTAGTCGTAGCGCGCCACCCCGGCCATCTGCACCGGGTCCTTCGCCGTCGTCCACAACTCGTGGTTGCCCGGCACCCAGATCACCTTGGCGAACCGGCCGCGCAGCAGCTCCAGCGCCCACCGGATGTCCTCGGTCTTCTCCCCCACGTCGCCGGCCACGATGAGCCAGTCCTCCGGCGAGTCCGCCGTGATCTGCTCGACGACCGGCCGATTCCCCTGGTGCCCGACGTGAATGTCGCTCACCGCCATCAACTTGGGTATCACCACACCTACCTTGGCACATCCGTCCGGATTCGCACGCACCGGCCGAGCCGGGTGTCGGTCACCTCGGCATCTCGACGCCGACCAGGGCCCACCGGCCCGACAGCGCCCGCCACGCGACGGCGATCAGCCGCAACATCATGAACGCGGCGAGGCCGGACCAGATTCCGGCCACTCCCCAGTCGAAGGCCAGCGACAACCAGATGGCGGGCAGGAACCCGAGCAACGCGGCGCCGAGCGTGGTGGTGCGCAGATACGCCGCGTCGCCCGCGCCGAGCAGCACGCCGTCGAGGGCGAAGACGATGCCGGCCACCGGAATGAGCGCGACGAAGAACCACCACACCACGTGCGCGCGCTCGAGCACATCGGGATCGTCGGTGAACAGCGCCGGGATCGCCACCGCCCCCGCCGCGAAGCAGGCGGCGAGCCCGAGGCTGAAGATCTCCGACCAGCGGGTCACGCGCCGCGCGATCCCGCGGGCGCCGGTGCCGTCGCCCGCGCCCAGAGCGGCGCCGGTGAGCGTCTGGGCTGCGATGGCCAGCGCGTCCAAGGCCAGCGCCAGGAAGTTCCACAGTTGCAGCACCAGCTGGTGGGCCGCCACCGACGCGGCGCCGAACCGCGCGGCGACCGCGGCTGCCGAGACGAAACACGCCTGGAAGGCGAAGCTGCGGACGATCAGGTCGCGACCGAGCACGAGCTGCGCCCGCACGACCGACCAGTGCGGTGCCAGGGGAACGCCCTCGCGAATCAGCGCGTTCAGGAACAGGACCGCGGTGACGATCTGACCCGCCACGTTCGCCACCGCCGAACCGGGCAGGCCGAGGTGCGGCGCACCGAGGAGTCCGTGCACCAGCACCGGGCACAGCATGCCCGATACGGTCAGGCCCGCGACCACGTAGACCAGCGGCCTGCGCGTCTCCTGGATGCCGCGCATCCACCCGTTGCCCGCCATGGAGATCAGGATCAGCGGCACGCCGAACAACGCGATCCGCACCCAGCCCAGCGCTTCCGGGGCGATATCGCCGCCGCCGGCGATGGCGCTGGTCACCGGCACCGCGAGCACTTGAACGAGCAGCAGGATCGCGGTGCCGACGGCGATCGCGATCCAGGTGGCCTGCACGCCTTCGGCGACGGCCCCAGGGTGGTCGCCCGCGCCGTGGCGACGCGCGGAGCGCGCGGTGGTGCCATAGGACAGGAAGGTCAGCTGCGAACTCGTCTGCGCCAGAATCAATCCGCCGACGGCGAGCCCGGCCAGCGCGAGCGCGCCGAGCCTGCCGACCACGGCCAGGTCGAACAGCAGGTAGATCGGTTCGGCGACCAGCACGCCGAGGGTCGGCAACGCGAGCCCGAGGATGCGCTTGGGCCCCGCTGCGGCGGCTCGGTCGACGCCGACCGGGCGCCCGACCGGACCGCTGACCTCCTCGCCACTGGGACTCTCGGCCTTCACCGGCACCTCCGCTGCTCGGCCCGAGCAGAGCCCGCCGTCGTCCCGCGTTCGCACGACCCACCGACGAACTGTGCTGCGTACGCCCGAGCCCTACCATCACCGGCCGCGCCGACCTCGCAGCGACATCTCCCGAACAGCGCGCGGAGGCTGAAACATCCGGGCGCGGAGAGCGGACCGCCGGTGCGGGCAGGTCGGCAGGCCCCGACGCTGATCGCCCCACCGGCCCGGCGGTCGAGCGCGACGGCACAGTCATGCCCGAATGCCACCGAAGCCGAGCTGTCCGTGCACCGCTCCGGCCACGGAACGATCCGGCGATGGGAACATGCTGCGGCCATGCCGAATTCGAGACCCACGGTCACCCGAGCGCGGCCAGCAGCGCACCGACCAGATCGTCGGGCGAGCCGTAAGCGGTGTATCCGGCGGCGAAACGGTGGCCGCCGCCGCCCAATCCCGTCGCCACCTCCGCGACGTCGACCCCGTCACCCGCGCACGATCCGCTGTCGCGCGAGCGCAGCGACACCGTCCACCGATCCGGCACGACCCGAGATTGCTTGAATACCGCGGCGATTCCGGCCTCGGCGGTCGTGCGCACGATATCGATCACGCTTTCGATCTCCTCCGACCGCACGTCATCGATGTCGTCGCGACGCACGAACGCGTACACCAACCCCACACCGCCGCGGACCTCGGGAACGAGTTGCGCCGTCCCGAGCACCCGGGACAGCATGGGCAGCCACCCGAACGGGTGGGTGTCCATCAGAGTGCGCGCGATCTCCGCGCCGTCGATCCCGGTGGCCAGCAGCCGCTCCGCCAATTCGTGGGTACCCGGCCGCACCCACCGGAAAGAACCGGTGTCGGTGACCAGACCGGCATACAGGCAGTGCGCCACCTCCGCATCGATCGGCACGCCCCACGCGTCGAGCAACCGCGCGATGACGCTCGTGGTGGATTCCGCGCCGGGGTCGACGAGGTTGATCACTCCGAAACGTGTGTTCGAGCGGTGGTGATCGATCACCATTGTCGTTGCGGCGCCGGGCAATCGGTCGGCCAGCGCGCCGAGCCTGCCCGCGCTGCCGCAGTCGACCGTGACCAGCAGGTCGACCTCGGCACGCACGTCGGCCGGCGCGACCAGATGCCGGACGCCGGGCAGCGACCGCATCGATACGGGCAACTCCGCCGGCTCGGCGAACGACACCTGCACCGGGATCCCGCGCCGATGCAGGACCAACGCCAGCGCGAGACCACTTCCAATGGTGTCCGCATCGGGCTGCACATGGCAGACGATGGTCACCGAGCCCGCGGCGTCCAGCGCCGCGACGGCCGCGTCCAAACCGGCCGTTTCCCGCATCGTCGTCATCGACTACCGCATGTCACTCGTCGGCGTCGCGTTCGACCTTGTAGGGGTCGGCGTCGCCCGCGGGCCTGGCGGTGGCGGCCACCTTGGCGACCGCATCGTCCGCGGCCCGCGCCTTGGCGAGCAGTTCCTCCATCTGCCGTGCCGCGTCGGGCACGGTGTCCAGTACGAATGCCAGCGTGGGGGTGAACTTCACCCCGGTTCCCGCGCCCACCTTGGAACGCAGGACGCCCTTGGCCTTCTCCAGTCCGGCCGCCGCGCCGTCGTAATCCGGTTCGGCGTCGAGCGTTTCGCCCATCACGGTGTAGTACACCGTCGCCTCCCGGAGATCGCCGGTGACCTTGGCGTCGGTAACGGTCACGAAACGCAGCCGCGGGTCCTTCACCTCGTATTCGATCGCGGTCGCGACGATCGAGGAGATCCGCTTGGCGAGTCGGCGTGCCCTGGCTTGGTCCACCATGGCCGTTTCCTCCTCACTATCAACTCTGTTCGGTGGCGGTCGTCGCGTGGCTCGGTGCCGCCACCCGAGCTCCGTCGCTGCGCCGCGGTCAGTCCTCGGGACCGAAGATTCGGCGGCGCACCGCCAGCAACTGTAACTCCGGACGGGCCGCGACGTGCCGTTCACATCTGTCCAGCACCTCGGTCAGGTGGTCCATGCCCGCGCTGACCATGGCCACGCCCAGCAGCGAACGACGGTATAGATCGTGTTCCCCACCTTCGGCGGCACTCACACCGTAACGCTGCAATTCGGCCAGAATCGGCCGGATCACCGAGCGCTTCTGTTTCAGCGAATGCACGTCGCCGAGCAGCAGATCGAACTCCAGTGCACCCAGGTACACCCTTACCCTCCCCAGTTCAGAAAGACCGGCCGGACGCCGCGCTCTTCGCGCGGCGTCCGGTCTCGTCTCGGTCTATCAGTCGCGCGGCTTCTCGCGCAGCTCGTAGGCCTCGATGATGTCGCCTTCCTTGATGTCGGCGTAGGTGACCGTCATACCGCACTCGAAGCCCTCGCGGACCTCGGTGACGTCGTCCTTCTCCCGGCGCAGCGACGAGATCGTCATCGTCTCGGCGATCACCACGTTGTCCCGGAGCAGGCGCGCCTTGGCGTTGCGCTTGACCGATCCCGACGTGACCATGCAACCGGCGATGTTGCCGATCTTCGACGAACGGAAGATCGCCCTGATCTCGGCGCGACCCAGCTCGACCTCTTCGTAGATCGGCTTGAGCATGCCCTTGAGGGCCTTCTCGATCTCGTCGATGGCCTGGTAGATCACCGAGTAGTACCGGATGTCGACGCCCTCGCGGTTGGCCAGCTCGGTGGCCTTGCCCTCGGCGCGGACGTTGAATCCGATGATGATCGCGTTCGACGCCGAAGCCAGGTTGACGTTGGTCTCGGTGACGCCACCGACGCCGCGGTCGATCACCCGCAGCCGCACCTCGTCGCCCACCTGGATGCCGAGCAGCGCCTCTTCGAGGGCCTCGACCGTGCCGGAGTTGTCGCCCTTGAGGATCAGGTTCAGCTCGCTGGTTTCCTTCAGCGCGGCATCCAGATCTTCCAGGCTGATCCGCTTGCGGCTGCGTGCGGCCAGCGCGTTGCGCTTGCGCGCGTTGCGCCGGTCGGCGATCTGCCGCGCGATCCGGTCTTCGTCCACCACGAGCAGGTTGTCACCGGCACCCGGCACCGACGTGAAGCCGATGACCTGGACCGGCCGCGACGGCAATGCCGCCTCGACGTCCTCGCCGTGCTCGTCCACCATCCGGCGCACGCGGCCGTAGGCGTCTCCCGCCACGATCGAGTCGCCGACCCGCAGGGTGCCGCGCTGGATGAGCACGGTGGCCACCGGGCCGCGGCCGCGGTCGAGGTGCGCCTCGATGGCCACACCCTGCGCGTCCATGTCCGGGTTGGCCCGCAGGTCCAACGCCGCGTCCGCGGTCAGCAGGACCGCCTCGAGCAGCGCGTCGATGTTGAGGTTCTGCCTGGCGGAGATGTCGACGAACATGGTCTCGCCGCCGTATTCCTCGGCGACCAGGCCGTACTCGGTGAGCTGCTGACGAACCTTCTGCGGGTTCGCGCCTTCCTTGTCGATCTTGTTGACCGCCACGACGATCGGCACGTCGGCCGCCTGCGCGTGGTTGATCGCCTCCACCGTCTGCGGCATGACGCCGTCGTCGGCGGCGACCACCAGGATCGCGATGTCGGTGGCCTTCGCACCGCGGGCACGCATGGCGGTGAACGCCTCGTGACCGGGGGTGTCGATGAAGGTGATCAGCCGGTCCTCGTCGCCGAGGTGGGTGAGCACCTGGTAGGCGCCGATGTGCTGGGTGATGCCGCCTGCCTCGCCCTCGCGGACGTTGGCCTTGCGGATGGTGTCCAGCAGTCGGGTCTTACCGTGGTCGACGTGGCCCATGACGGTGACCACCGGCGGACGCTGTTCGAGGTCCTCCTCGCCGCCCTCGTCCTCGCCGTAGGTGAGGTCGAACGACTCCAGCAGCTCGCGGTCCTCGTCCTCGGGGCTGACCACGTGGACGACGTAGTTCATCTCGCTGCCGAGCAGCTCGAGGGTCTCGTCGTTCACCGACTGGGTCGCGGTGACCATCTCACCGAGGTTGAACAGAGCCTGCACCAGCGCGGCCGGGTTCGCGTCGATCTTCTCCGCGAAGTCCGACAGCGACGCGCCGCGGGCGAGCCGGATGATCTCGCCGTTGCCACGCGGCAGCCGCACGCCGCCGACGGCGGGCGCCTGCATCGAGTCGTACTCTTGCCGCTTCTGCCGCTTCGACTTGCGACCACGCCGGGGCGCGCCACCGGGACGGCCGAACGCGCCGGCCGCGCCACCGCGGCCACCGGGACCACCCGGACGACCGCCGCCACCGCCGCCGCCACCGGGACGACCGCGGAAGCCACCGGCCGCGCCACCACCGGCACCGGGCGCACCGGCACCCGCACCGGGGGCACCGCCACCACCGCGGTAGCCACCGCCGCCGCCACCACCGGGACGCCCCGCACCGGCGCCACCGGGGCGGCCGGGACGACCGGCGCCGGGGCCTCCGGCGCCACCGGGACGCGCCGCACGCGACGGCATCGCGCCGGGATTAGGACGGGGCGGCATCGAGCCGGGGCTCGGCCGCGGGCCGCCGGGACGCGGACCACCCGGACCGGGCGCCGGACGCGGGCCACCCTGAGCCGGACCCGGACGCGGGCCACCCTGGGCCGGACCGGGACGGGGACCGCCCTGGGCCGGACCGGGACGCGGGCCACCCTGAGCGGGACCCGGACGCGGGCCACCCTGAGCGGGGGCAGGACGCGGCGCGGGACGTTCGGGAGCGGACGAGTAGGGGTTGTTACCGACGCGCGGGGTCTTCGGCCCCGGGCGCGGGCCGGAACCCGCACCACCCGGGCGCTGGCCACCGGGGGCGGGGGCGCCGGGTCGCTGCTGCTGGCCAGGGCGCGGGCCACCCGGCGTCGGCCGCGGACCGGCCGGCGCGGGCGCGGAACTCGCGGTCGCGCCCGAAGCCGCGGCGGCCTGCGGGGTGATCGTTTCCCGGGTGGCGGGCTTGGACGCCGGGGACGGTCCCGGACGCGCGGCGGGGCCCGGCTTCACGGCCGGGGATTCGCCGGTGCGCGCGGCGGGGGCGGCGGTCTCCTGCGCGGTGGGCGCCGGAGTGGGCGCCGACGGACGGGGACCGGGACGCGGGCCACCGCCCGCGGGTTTGGGGGCCGGACGGCCGGACGGTCCGGGGCGTGCACCCGACTTGTTGCCGTTGGACGGGGCGGATTTCGCCGCGAACGACTCACGCAGCCGACGCGCGACGGGAGCTTCCACCGTCGAGGACGCCGACTTCACGAACTCGCCCTGCTCCTTGAGCGTTGCGAGTAGTTCCTTGCTCGTGACACCGAGTTCTTTGGCCAACTCGTGCACGCGGGCCTTGCCTGCCACTGCTCTCCTCACTGAGAGGTCGAGCAGCCCCACCGTTCTGGGGACGGCGGCCCGCACGACCTCGGGTTATCTCCGATGGACGTTCATCGTTGGTACTTCACGGTGTGCTCATGAGTGCTCGTGCCTGTTCTCGAGGTAATGCTCCAGGGCTGAGATATCCAGATGTCCGGACACTCGTAGTGCTCTGCCGATCGCTCGGCGCCGCTCTGCCGCGAGCAGACAAGCCGAAAGGGGGTGCAACCAGGCACCCCGTCCGGGAAGTCTGCGCCGCGGATCGGGAACGATTTCGAGGACGTGGGAGCCGTCTCCGGTCTCACGGTCCCGAGCCACGATCCGCAACAGATCGACGGCCAGCTCGCGCTTCCGGCATCCGATACACGTCCGCACGGGAGCGGCTCGGCGCTGGTGCGCCGGGTGCTGCTCGGTAGTGCGATCGGGCGTCGAAGCCGAAGGCTCGGACTGAACCTTGGACCACTCTACCGCTGCCATGCTCGGAACGCCGAACCCCTCCCCCGCGGAAGTTACGAACCTGTCATCCCGAGCACTCCGCGGGCGGGCTCCGGTCAACTCCGATGCGCCTCCGTCCGCACGGATCCGCCCATGTCACCGGGAGCGGCGTCGCTGCGGATATCGATGCGCCAGCCGGTCAACCGGGCGGCCAGACGGGCGTTCTGCCCCTCCTTGCCGATGGCCAGCGAGAGCTGGAAATCGGGCACCACGACGCGGGCCGCCCTGGCCTCGGCGTCCACAATGGTGACCGATACCACTTTCGACGGGGAGAGCGCATTACCGACGAAGGTCGCCGGATCCTCGGCGTAATCGATGATGTCGATCTTCTCGCCGGCCAGTTCGCTCATCACGTTGCGTACGCGCTGCCCCATGGGCCCGATACAGGCGCCCTTGGCGTTGACACCGGGCACCGTGGTGCGCACCGCGATCTTGGATCGGTGTCCCGCCTCCCTGGCCACGGCGACGATCTCCACCGAGCCGTCGGCGATCTCCGGCACCTCCAGCGCGAACAGCCGCCGCACCAGGTTGGGGTGGGTGCGCGAGAGCGTGATCTGCGGGCCGCGCGGACCACGGGAGACGCCGACGACGTAACACTTGATCCGGTCGCCGTGCTCGTAGGTCTCGCCGGGCACCTGCTCGGCGGGCGGGATCAATCCCTCCGTGCCGTGCAGCTCGCTGCCGATGCGCACCACGACGGTGCCGCGGGCGTTGGCGCGCGCGTCACGCTGCACGACGCCGCCGACGATGTCGCCCTCGTGCGTGGAGAACTCGCCGAAGGACTTCTCGTTCTCCGCGTCGCGCAACCGCTGCAGCACGACCTGCCTGGCGGTGGTCGCCGCGATCCGGCCGAAACCCTCCGGGGTGTCGTCCCATTCGGAGATCACGTTGCCGTCGGCGTCCACCTCGCGCGCCATCACCCGGACCACGCCGGTCTTCTGGTTGATGTCGATGCGCGCGTTGGGCTGGTGGCCCTCGGTGTGGCGGTACGCGGTGAGCAGCGCCGACTCGATCGCGGAGATCACGGTCTCGATCGAGATCCCCTTGTCGGCGACGATCGCGCGCAGGGCTTCGATTTCGATGTTCATTCCACGATCCCTTCGGTCGGCGAATCGGACGCTGTTACGGATTCGGATGGTGCATTCGGTGTTCCTCGAAGCTGCGCGGCGTCGTCGACCGCCACCGCGTCTTCCTGACCCGGAGTCGGCCGCCCCGGAACGACTCCGCCCGCGAGTTCCAGTTCCCGCGCGCCCGGGGGCGAGAACTCGACTTGGACGACGGCCGTGGCGATGTCGGCCAGCGGAACGGTCACCCGGTGCGGGTTCCGTTTGCCGCCGAGCACCAGCGCCACGGAATCTGCGGTGAGCGCGCCGACCCTGGCCTCGAAGGTCGCCGACCCTTCCGGCGGCTGCGCACCCGCACGCAGCCGGACGCGCACCTTCCGCCCCTGCGCCCGCCGCCAGTGCCGGGCGGCGGTCAACGGGCGGTCGATTCCGGGGGTCGTGACCTCCAGCAGGTAGGGCGTCTCGCCGAACTCCCCCGCGTCGTCCAGCAGCGCCGACAACTCGGTGCTCAGATTCGCCAGGGAGTCCAGATCGGAGGTGTCGCGGTCCACGGTCACCTGCACCCGAGCCTGCGCGTCCACGCGCGCGCCCGCCGTCGAGATCTCGACGCCCTCGAGGTCGAATCCTCGGCGTTCGACGAGACCAGCTACGAGCTGGCTCACCCTTTCCTCGGTCGGCATCGGCATGTGGGGCGGCTCCTGGTTCAGTTGTGACGCGGCGGGAGAATTCTCTACCGAAGGTCTAGCGTAACGCGCCACGAGAGTGTAAAGGACCAGTGGTCGAGGACTGCGCACGCCACGACCGACGCTGGTCCGGCGCAGCCTCGCGAGTCTGGCACGATAGTGCCGTGCCCATCCGCCTTCCCGCCCCGCCGCGTGCCGGGCGCATCACCGGCATGCCATCCGACCGGCACGAGTCCCACCGCACCGCCGTGGATCGCCGCACCGCGCTCCGTCTCGCGGGCGGCGGAACGGCCGGGGTGCTCGCCCTCGGCGCGCTGGCCGGGTGCACCGGTGACGACGTGGTTCACGAGCCGGATCCGCTTGCCGCACAGGAGATCGCCGCGCGCGCCGACGCCGCGGCCGCGGCCGCGGCCATCGTCATCGCACCCGATCGGCACGCCGCGTTGTCGGCGATCGCGACCGAGCGCACCGCCCACGCCGACGCCTTGCGCACCGAGATCGACCGCGCGATCGGCGTCTACGCCGACGGCACCAAACCGGCGCACCGCACGCGCGCCAGTGCATCCGGCCCGTCGGCCGTGGCTTCGGGCAGCGCCGTGCCGCCCACCACGCCGCCGAGCGTGGATTCGCTGCGTACGCAGCTCACCGCGGCCCAGAAATCGTCGGCCGAGCTCGCTCGCGCTCTGACCGGCTACCGAGCCGGTCTGCTCGCGTCGATCAGCGCGGCCTGCGCGGTGCAGGCGGGGGTGTTGCTGGCATGACCGAGGACGAACGCCGAGCGCTCATCGACGCGCTGAACGCCGAATACGGCGCGGTATACGCCTACGGGGTGATCGCCGCCTACGCTTCGCCCGAGCGCACCAGAGTGGTCGCCGAGCACACCGCCGCGCACCGGGCTCGCCGCGACGCCACCGTGGACACCCTCGCACTGGGCGGCGCGACGGCGCCACCGCCGGACGCGGCCTACACGGTGCCGTTCGCCGTGACCGATCCGATCTCGGCCGCCCGGCTGGCCGTGACGGTCGAGTCCGACACCGCGGTCGCCTGGCGGTCGGTGGTCGAGCGCGCCGACTCCATGGCCATCCGGCGCACCGGTGTCGAAGCGCTCACCGAGGCCGCCGTCCGGCTGGCCGCGTGGCAGTCGATCCTCGGCGCGAATCCGCCCACTGTCGCGTTTCCCGGCAAGGTCTGACCCGGCGGCCGGGCACGAGATCTGCTGCGCGGCAAAGGAACGACGCGAACGGCGGCCGCCGACAGCTCGGGCCGCCGTTCGCTCGACACGCGACCGCTACGGCCGCATCTCGTAGGCGCCGTCGTAGGACGCCACCTCGGCCCACACCCGGTCGAAGCGCGGACGGTCCGCGACCGGTGGCCGCAGCGCGGACGCGGCCCAGCCCTGCTGGTCGGGGGTGGCGGACGGCTTGCCGTACAGGGCGGTGGCGTAGGCGTTGAAATCGCGGATCTGGAAGTCGAAGATCTGGTCGATCAGGTCCCGATCCAGACCGGTGATCGCGGCCTGCTCCAGGATCAACTGGCCGTAGACCACCAGGGAGAACAGGTGGCCGATGGTCAGCATGAAGTCCAGGTCCTTCTGCTGGTCCGCGTCCGGCGCCGCCGTGGTCAGCAGCGTGCGCAGCGCCTGCGCCTGCTGGTAGAACCGGCCCACATTGGGGATGTCGGCGTGCTTGTCGTAGACGGGGGTCCAGTCGGCGAAGCGCACCTTGCCCGCCCCGCGCGCGGGGCCCTGGCGCCAGAAGAACTCGTCGTCGGCCGCGTCCTGCCGGGTCCCGATCTCCGGGTAGTCCTGCGGGTCGAACAGGTAGTTGGGCATGAACTTCAGGATCTGCCCGACGTTCACGTGCACCGTGCCCTCCAGCCGGGGCAGCGTGCTGATCAACCGTTGGACCTCGGCGAAGTAGGTGTTCTTCTCGAATCCCTTGGCGGCCAGCACATCCAACAGCAACGTCATGACGGTCTCGCCCTCGGAGGTCACCTTGGACTTCGTCATCGGGTTGAACAGCAGGTACCGACGGTCCTCCAGGCTCGCGCTGCGGAAGTAGTCGATCGCGCGGTCGCTGAACAGCTTCATCGCGACGATGCGCGCGTAGGCGTCGACGAAATTCGACCGCACGTGCGGGAAGTCGGTGACCGGATTGCCATAGAGGATCCGGTTGTTCGCGTGGGTGATCGCCTCGTAGAACGAATGCTCGACCATGCCGATGCCGCCGTGACAGAGGTTGAACTTGCCCACGTTCACGGTGTTCAGCGCGGCGGAGAAGGCCTCGGGCCCGGTGTGCAGGATGTCCTCGGCGCGCACCGGGTAGTTCTCCAGCCGGAAGGTGCTCACGTACATCTGCTGATGCACGACGTTGCCGAGCAGACGGTAGTTCTCGTGGCGGGAGTCGGCGGCGAACCAGACATAGGCGTCGGCGCCCTCGAGGTCGGCGCGGCGGGAGAACACCGATACCATGCTGGCCACGTTGCCGTTGCCGATGTAGTACTTCTCCCCGTCGGCGCGGAACAGGATGCCCGCCTCGGCGTCCGCGCTACCCGGCTCGCTCGGGGTCAGCACCAGGTCGGTGTTGTAGATGTCGGCGCCGTGGGTCTGCTCGGACAGACCGAACGCCATCACCTCGCCGTCGGCCAGATCGGCGGCCGCGCGCTTCTTGGCCGCCTCGTTGTCGCTCTGCCAGATCGGGCCGAGGCCGAGGATGGTCACCTGCTCGGCGTACCAGTACGCCAGACCGTAGAAGCCGAAGATCTCCGACAGCGCTGCGTTGCGCGCGGCGTCCCAGCGACGGTCGGGATCGCCGTCGGCGTACGCGGCGGGCGTCAGGAAGGTGGCGAACAGCTTCTCCTTCTTCACGAAGTCGAGGAAGTCGGCCGTCCACACCGCGTTCGCGTCGTCGGCGAGCAGACGCTGCTTACCCCGGCCCTCGAACCACTCGATCGTGGCGCGCAACAGGCGCCGCGTCTCGGCGTCGAATTGCTGCGGGTCATAGGTGGCCGGGTTGAACAACCGCGCGTCGGTGTTTGTCATGCCGGTTAACTTACCAGCGGGTAACAGCAGCGTGGACGAGGTCCGCGGATCTGTGACCAGCGAATTCAGGTTACGGTGGCGTAGGTAGCCGCGCGGTGCGCCATGGGTTCGGCGCGAACAGCGAAACGGCCCCCGGCGCGGTCACGCCGAGGGCCGTTTCGACATCGGATCAGCCCCGCACTTTGGCCACGACCGCGTCCACCGCGGACGCGGCGGGGAGTTGCTCGGTCTCGCCGGTGAAGCGGTCGCGCAGCTCCACCTTGCCCTCGGCCCAGCCACGGCCGATCACCAGCACCAGGGGCATGCCGAGCAGCTCGGCGTCCTTGAACTTCACCCCCGGCGAGGCGGTGCGGTCGTCGAAGAGCACGTCCAGGCCCTGGGCGTGCAGGCCGGACACCACCTCTTCGGCGCCGACGCGGGCCGCGTCGTCCTTGTTCGCGATGACGACGTGCACGTCGTACGGCGCGACCGCCGCGGGCCAGCGCAATCCCTTGTCGTCGTGCTGCTGCTCGGCGATCACCGCGACCATGCGCGAGACGCCGATGCCGTAGGAGCCCATGGTCAGCCGCACCGGCTTGCCGTTCTCGCCGAGCACGTCCACCTCGAACGCGTCGGTGTACTTGTTGCCGAGCTGGAAGATATGGCCGATCTCGATGCCGCGCGCCGCCACCAGCGTGCCCCGGCCGTCGGGCGAGGGGTCGCCGTCGCGGACCTCGGCGGCCTCGATGGTCCCGTCCGGGGTGAAGTCGCGGCCCGCGACCAGGCCGACGACGTGCCTGCCCGGTTCGTCGGCGCCGGTGATCCAGCTGGTGCCGGTGCCGACACGCGGATCGACCAGGTAGCGGACACCGTTGGCCTGCAGCGCCTTCGGACCGATGTACCCCTTGACCAGGAACGGATTCTCGGCGAAATCCGCTTCGGTGAGCAGTTCCACCTCGGCCGGTTCGACCGAGGCTCCGAGGCGCTTGTCGTCGACCTCGCGGTCACCGGGGATGCCGATACCGACGATCTCGCTCTTCCCGTCCGGGTGGCGCAGCTTGACCATGACGTTCTTCAAGGTATCGGCCGCGGTGACCGGGCGGCCGTAGCGCTCGGCGATACCGGCGCCGTTGGCCCAGTCCACCAACGTCGCGATGGTGGGGGTGTCCGGAGTGTCGTGCACCACGGCCTCGGGCTGCCCTTCGATCGGCAGCGGTTCGGGAGCGGGCGTGACCACCGCCTCCACATTGGCCGCGTAGCCGGATTCCGGGCAGCGCACATAGGTGTCCTCGCCGACCGGGCTGTCGGCGAGGAATTCCTCCGACGCGCTGCCGCCCATCGCGCCCGAGGTGGCCGCCACGATCACGTACTCGACCCGCAGCCGGTCGAAGATGCGCTGGTAGGCCTGGCGATGTGCGTGGTAGCTGGCCTCGAGGCCGTCCTCGTCCAGGTCGAAGGAGTAGGAATCCTTCATGACGAACTCGCGCCCGCGCAGGATGCCCGCGCGGGGGCGCTCCTCGTCGCGGTACTTGGTCTGGATCTGGTACAGCGTGACCGGCAGGTCCTTGTAGGAGCTGTACTCGCCCTTCACGGTGAGCGCGAAGAGCTCCTCGTGGGTGGGGCCGAGCAGGTAGTCCGCGCCCTTGCGGTCGCGCAGCCGGAACAGGCCGTCGCCGTACTCGGTCCACCGGTTGGTGGTCTCGTACGGTTCGCGCGGCAGCAGCGCGGGTAGTGAGATCTCCTGGGCGCCGATCCCGTCCATCTCCTCGCGCACCACATCCTCCACCTTGCGCAGCACGCGCAGGCCCAGCGGCAGCCACGAGTAGACACCCGGGGCGATGCGGCGCACGTAGCCGGCACGGACCAAGAGTTTGTGGCTGGGCACCTCGGCGTCGGCGGGATCGTCGCGGAGGGTTCGCAGGAACAGGCGGGAGAGGCGGGTGATCACGGAAGCACAGGGTAGTCGCTGGCCGGACGCCGGTCCCAGCGCATTACCGTATTCGTTCGTGCTGGTGCTGCTGCCTCCCTCCGAAACCAAGTCCGATGGCGGCGCCGGGGCGCCCCTGGCACTGGACTCACTGGCGATGCCGCAGCTCACGGCGGTGCGCGCCCGGCTGATCGAGGAAGTGGTGCGGTTGGCGGCCGACCCGGAAGGCTCCCGGGCCGCGCTCGGTCTCGGCAAGGGAGCCGACGGCGAGATCGCGCGCAACGCGGCACTGCGCACCTCACCGACCCGTCCCGCGCTGGAGCGCTACACCGGCGTCCTCTACGACGCGCTCGACGCGCGCTCGTTCACCAAGGCGCAGCGAGCCAAGGCGTACGCGCGGCTCGGCATCGGCTCCGCCCTCTTCGGCGCGGTTCGCGCCGGTGACCCGATTCCCGCCTATCGCCTGTCCGGCGGCTCGAAACTGCCCGGGCTGCCGACCCTTTCGGCGGTGTGGCGCGATGAGCTGGGCACCGCCCTGCTCGCCGAGGCCGGCGGTGAACTCGTGGTCGACCTGCGCTCGGGCACCTATCAGCAGCTGGGGCGGGTGCCCGGTGCGATCACCGCCAACGTGCTCACCGAGCATCCGGACGGCTCACGCACGGTGGTGAGTCACTTCAACAAGCACCACAAGGGCCTGCTGGCGCGGGCCCTCGTGCTCACCAGAGCGGAACCAGCCGACGTGCGGGGTGTCGCGCGGGTGGCGGCGAAGGCGGGGCTGCGAATCGAGATCGCCTCTCCCACCGAGCTTCTGATCGTCACCTGAGTGCGTCCGGCGGTCCGCCGGTGAGCGCGGCGAGTTCGGCTTCGAGGTCGGCACGTGCTTGCGATTCGTACCGGCGGCGCGCGATGGGTGTCCGGAACAGGTACGGCTGCTCGGCCAGTTCCCGCAGCACCGCCGCGCGGCCCGCGCGGAACACAGCGTCCGGGACGTGCCGGTACTCCGCCCGCACGGCCCGCGTGTAGGCGGCGTAGCCGGTCGCGTCGGCGGCGAGGATCGCGAGGTCGGTGTCGCAGAGCACGTTGCCGTTGCGATCGTCGGCGGCCGTGCGGTGAGTCGGGTGGCGCGGCAGGGGCGTCAGCAGGCCATTTCGCCCACGTGCACCTTGCGCACCGGCTGGGTCGACCGGCACGACCGATGACCCGGCACATCGGCCACGCAGAGCAGCGTCGACCGAAATCGATGGTCATCGCTGATCTCGCCACCGATCGCCGGCACATCGGGAAGGGTGTATGCCGGACAGTGGTAGTGGGCCGCGCCTCGAGGATCGGGAGGGAGCGGCGCCAACCCGCGGCACCGCCGATGCTCACCGAGCGAATCGAGGAGACATGCAGACCATCGCGCACTGGCTCGACGGCAAGGCCTACCCGGGCACCGGCGAGACGACAGCCCATGTGACCGATCCGGCGACCGGCGTGGTGACCGGGGAGGTCGTGTTGGCGAACGTCGCCGACACCCGCGCGGCGATCGATTCCGCCGCGAAGGCCTTTCCTGCGTGGCGGGACACCTCGCTGACCCGGCGCACGCAGATCCTGTTCCGTTTCCGTGAGCTGCTGAACGAGCGCAAGGAGGAGCTGGCCCGGCTGATCACCGCCGAACACGGCAAGGTGCTCGCGGACGCGATCGGCGAGGTGAGCCGCGGCCTGGAAGTCGTCGAGTTCGCCTGCGGTATCCCGCATCTGCTCCAGGGCGGCTACACCGAGAACGCCTCGACCAAGGTCGACATCT
Source organism: Nocardia sp. CY41 (assembly GCF_009829325.1). GTDB lineage: Bacteria > Actinomycetota > Actinomycetes > Mycobacteriales > Mycobacteriaceae > Nocardia. Next base: position 60,082 of record NZ_VUOS01000003.1, on the reverse strand, counting down.
TCTCCATCCGCCAGCCGCTCGGCCCGGTCGCGATCATCTCGCCGTTCAACTTCCCCGCGATGGTGCCGATGTGGTTCTTCCCGATCGCCATCGCCGCGGGCAACACGGTGGTGCTCAAACCGAGCGAGAAGGACCCGTCCCCGTCGCTGTGGCTGGCGCGGCTGTGGGCCGAAGCCGAATTGCACGCGGGCGTGTTCACGGTGGTGCAGGGCGACAAGGTCGCGGTCGACGAACTGCTGGACAACCCGGGCGTCAAGGCCGTCTCGTTCGTCGGCTCGACGCCGATCGCCCGATACGTCTATCAACGCGGCACCGCCGCGGGCAAGCGGGTGCAGGCGCTCGGCGGCGCGAAGAACCACATGGTGGTGCTACCGGACGCGGACCTGGACCTGGCAGCCGACGCCGCGGTGAACGCCGGATTCGGCTCGGCGGGCGAGCGCTGCATGGCGATCAGCGTGGTGGTCGCCGTAGGCGGGACGGCCGACGAGCTGGTCGGGAAGATCGCCGAACGGGCCGCGACCATCAAGACCGGCGACGGCGCCCGCGGCGCGGACATGGGGCCGCTGGTCACCCGCGCGCACCGCGACCGCGTCGCGGATTACATCGCGGCGGGCGAGTCCGCCGGAGCCACCGTGGTTCTCGACGGGCGGGGCGTTCGAGCCGACGGCGCGACCGACGGGTTCTGGCTCGGGCCGACGATTCTCGACAACGTCGGCACGGACATGAGCGTCTACACCGACGAGATCTTCGGCCCCGTGCTGTCGGTGGTGCGCGTCGACACCTACGACGACGCGCTGGCCCTGGTCAACACCAATCCCTACGGCAACGGCACCGCGCTGTTCACCAACGACGGCGGCGCCGCTCGCCGCTTCCACAACGAGGTCGAAGTCGGGATGGTCGGCATCAACGTGCCGATCCCGGTTCCGATGTCCTATTACAGCTTCGGCGGCTGGAAGAACTCGCTGTTCGGTGACGCGCACGCGCACGGCTCCGACGGCGTGCGTTTCTTCACCCGTACCAAAGCGGTCACCACCCGCTGGCTCGATCCCAGCCACGGCGGACTCAACCTCGGCTTCCCGCAGAACCGGTAGGGACGACTCCATGTCGGCGGATCGGCACCTCGTTCGGCCCACCGTGTCTTCGACGACCGTGTACGCCGAGTCGACGGGAATTCCTTGCGGCGCGCCGCTGTTCGCTCAGAACGTGACCAGCACCGCAGAACTCTCCGACGGCCTCAAGAAGTACCTGGACGAAGAGAAGGTCTTCGCCACCGCGGCCACGATCGGACCCAACGGGCAACCGCATCTGACCGTGATCTGGCTGAAGCGCGACGGCGACGACCTGCTCTTCTCCACCACCACCGATCGTCAGCAAGGCAAGAACCTCGCGCGTGACCCGCGCATCACCGTGCTGATCAACCCGCCGGACAACCCGTATGTCTACGCGGAGATCCGCGGCAGCGCGACCATCACGCCCGACCCGGAGAAGACCCTGCCCAACGAGTTGTCGGCCAAGTACACCGGACAGAAGTACGCGGACTTCAACCCCGCCTCCGTCAACGACGGCCCGCGCATCATCGTGCGCGTCACACCCCGCCGTGTCGCGGGGCGGTTCTGATCTCCAGCGCCTTCGGCGCGGGGTGTCCGCGGCCCCCTTATGGCTCGCGTGTGCGCGACCACCGCTTGCGACTTCGTCACGCACGCGGCGGCTGCGCACACGGCGGCTCCAAGGCATACGCCGCTGTAGGACCGATTCAGCCACTCACGCTTGCTGTGCTTCTTCCTGCGCGTGCTGGGCCATGGCCAGTTGTTGCGGGGTGAAGCGCAGTGTCAAGGCGACCAGTCCGGCCGCGAACGCGATGAGGGCGCAGACGAACAGCACCAGGGTGTAGCCGTCGCCCAGCGCGGCGATCTCCGCGGATGTCATCCCGGCCACCTTCTCGGTGCGGCCACCGAGCGACAGGGTGCGGGAGGCGGCGATCGGCGTGAGCAGGCCGATGGCCACCGGGGTGGCCAGGTTCATGAACATCTGCCCGACCGCCGCCAGCGGGCCGATATTGGCCGGCGGCACACCGACCAGCACACACAGCGGCGAGAGCACCATCGCGATGCCGACGCCGAAACCGATCACCACCAGCAGCGGCAGCAGCGTCGCGAAGTACAGCACCTCGCCGTCCAGGGTCGAACCGAACAGCAGTCCCACGCCGAGCACCACGGCCGCGCCCGCGAGCAGCCAGCGCGGCGCGACGTACAGCGCGGCCTTGGACGCCACCGCGCCGCCGATGCCGATGCCGACGGTGAACGGGATCGCCGCGACGCCCGCCTTGAGCGGACCGTATCCGATGACGTTCTGCATGAACTGCGCGACGAAGAAGGTCATCGCGCCGAGCACTCCGCCGGCCAGGAAGATCAGCAGGAAGGTGGCGACACGGTCGCGGCTGTCGAACAGCGACCACGGCAGCAGCGGGTCGTCCACCCGCCGTTCCAGCGCCACGAAAACGATCAGCAGCACAACGCCCGCGATCAGCGAGCCGATGATCGCCGGATGCCCCCATCCGAGCTCCGGGCCCTCGGTGGCGCCGAACACGATCGACGCGCAGGCGATGGTGCCGAGCACCGCGCCCGGAATGTCGAGGGCCGAACGGTGGTGTTCGGTGTCGGCGAGCTTGTAGGCCGCGCCGAGGATGATCAGCGCGCCGATCGGGACGTTGATCAGGAAGATCCATCGCCACGACAGCTGGGTCAGCGCGCCGCCGACCACGAGCCCGCCGACGGAGCCGATGCCGACCATCGAGCCGACGATCGCGATCGCCTGGTTGCGTGCCTTGCCCGGCGCGAAGGTCGTCGCCACCAGCGCGAACGCGGTGGGCGCCGCGACCGCCGCGCCCGCGCCCTGGAGGGCCCGCGCCGCCAGCAGCATGGCTTGGTTCTGCGCGAGCCCGCACAGCAGCGAGGCCAGCGTGAACACCGCGACGCCGACGACGAGCATGCGCTTGCGGCCGAAAGCGTCGCCGAGCCGGCCGCCGAGCAGCATCAGGCCCGCGAAGGTGAGCCCGTAGGAGGTCACCGTCCACGCGCTGCCCGCGCTGGACAATCCCATCTCCTCTTGCAGCCGCGGCAGCGCGAAGATCACGACCGTGCCGTCGAGCACGACCATGAGCTGCAATCCGCTCAGCACTAGGATCGCGAGCCCGAAGGCCCGCTGCGTCACTGGATACTGCATCGTCGCAGCGGGGTTCCGAAGCACAGTGAGTCACTGTAATTGATGCCGCTGCCGTATTTGTCCACCCACCGATCCGGCCGCACGCGCGATGGGGAGCGGTCCCGGTGATCCGGCCGGTCGCGGCCGGCGCGGACCACCGGCTGTCCCGGCTCGGCGCGATCAGGCATAGTCCCTGGTCCTTCCGGCTGACGACGAGCAGTCCAGCGAACCGGCCGGTCGACATCTCGGCCGAATCACCCGTGCCCACCCCTGCTCCCCTATATCGAGCCGGGCACCGACACCGGTACGACATGCGCGGTGTTGCCACCGCGTCGGTCACTGCGAAGCGGTCTCGCGGCTTCTGATCCCCGTTACGGCTGTGAACGCTAGCCCGCCGCGGAGTCGGCGTGCGGGATGATCGCGTCGGCGGAGAAACCGGCGGTCGGGCCGATCACCACGATCGCGGGCGGGCGGATGCCTTCGGCGCGCACCCGGGCGGCCACCGTGCCGAGATCGGCGCGCAGCACGCGCTGGGTGCGCAGCGTGCCTTCCTGGATGACGGTGGCGGGTGTGCCCGCCGGACGGCCGCCCTCCAGCAGCGCGGTGGCGAACTGCTCGATCCGCTCCACCGCCATCATCAGCACCAGGGTGCCGCGCAGGCGGGCCAGCGCGGGCCAGTCCACCAGCGAATCCGGATGATCCGGCGCGACGTGCCCGCTCACCACCACGAACTCGTGGGTGACGCCGCGGTGGGTCACCGGGATGCCGGCGGCGGCGGGCACCGAGATCGGACTGGTGACGCCGGGCACCACCGTGACCGGGACCCCGGCGGCCACACAGGCCTCGAGTTCCTCGTAGCCGCGCCCGAACACGTAGGGGTCGCCGCCCTTGAGCCGGACCACGAACTTGCCCGCCTTCGCGCCTTCGATCAGCGCGTTGTTGATCGCCTCCTGCGCCATCGCCCGCCCGTACGGGATCTTGGCGGCGTCGACCACCTCGACCTCCGGCCCGAGTTCGGCCAGCAGTTCCGGCGGCGCGAGCCGGTCGGCGACCACCAGGTCCGCTCTGGCCAGCAGCCGCCGCCCGCGCACGGTGATCAGGTCGGGATCGCCCGGACCACCGCCGACCAGGGCGACGCCGGGCGCGATCGGCGTCGAGTCGTCGCTCACCACACCGGATTGCAGAGCTTCCAGCAACGCGTTGCGCACGGCCGCCGAGCGCCGGTGCTGCCCGCTCGCCAGCACGCCGAGCGTCAGCCCGTCGTAGCGCGCGGTGGCCGGGGTGACCGCGGTGCCCAGCCGCGCCGTGTCGGCACGCACGCAGAAGATCCGCCGCCGGGTCGCCTCGGCGACCACCGCCGCGTTGGTCTCCGGTTCGTCGGTGCACGCGATCGCATACCAGGCGCCGTCGAGATCGCCGTCGGCGTAGGCGCGCAGCGTGACGGTGATCTGTCCGGAGGTCGCCATCCCCTCGACCGCGGGCGTGACCGCACGGCTCACCACGTGGACGTCCGCGCCGGAGGCGATCAGCAGTCCCAGTCGGCGCTGCGCGACCGACCCACCGCCGACCACGACGACACGCCGTCCGTGCAGATCGAGCCCGACCAGGTAGTTCGGGTCGCCGGTCGGCTGGTCTTGCGTTGCGTCTGACGTGTTCGGCACAAGTTTCGAGCCTACGGCGTAGCCGTCCGGCACCGGCAATCGACCGGCACGCCTCTCGTCTCGAGCAGCGGCGACGAGCGAAGTCGCGGGTAGTCGAAGCCGGTTCGCAGCGATGAGAGGGCGCGGCCGCGGACGGCCGAGGCGTCGACCACCGCCCCGGCCGACAACTGTGACCAGCGGTAACGAGCGATCCGGCGGTCCGCGGCGGTAGGTTGCGGTGGAGTCGCTGGAAAGGCGGACGATGAAGCAGCTCACACCGGAACGACTGCTCGACGTGGCCTACGACGAGGCGCTGCGCGGACTCGCCGAAGGCGGTATCCCGATCGGCGCCGCCCTCTTCGACGCGGACGGCACGCTGCTCGGGCGCGGGCACAACCGCCGGGTCCAGTCGGGCGACCCCAGCATGCACGCCGAGACCGACGCGTTCCGCGCGGCGGGACGGCGGCGCGACTACCGCGGCACCGTCATGGTCACCACGCTTTCGCCGTGCTGGTATTGCAGCGGCCTGGTCCGCCAGTTCGGCATCGGCGCGGTGGTGGTCGGAGAGTCGCAGACCTTCTCCGGCGGGCACAAGTGGCTCGCCGGGCACGGCGTCGCGGTCACCGTCCTGGAGGACCGGCGCTGCATCGATCTGATGAGCCGGTTCATCGCCGAGCATCCCGCGCTGTGGCACGAGGACATCGGGTCCGCCGACGATCTCGAGGCCTGAGCCGCCGGCTCAGCGGAAGTACGGATATTCCTGCACCCAGTGGAATCCGCGGCTGCGCAGCGGGAAGTCGTCGAGCGGGACCGAGGTCAGCGCCATCGAGACCGGCTGTCCGGCCAGCGTGCCGGTCAGAGTCAGCCGCTGGGGGCCGGGCCGGTCGAATCCGAAACCGGCCACGGGTTGTGGCCGGTCGCCGACGGCTGCCGGTGGGGCGACCATGACCAGCGTGCGCGCGCCGGGATCCACCAGGGCGAGCATCGGAACCAACTGCCCGTCCATCCGCTGCAAGGAAGCCCCGTCGCGGTCGAAGACGACGCGCTGCCAACGCAATTGGTCGGTGGTCAGCGGTGGAAGCGGTTTGCCGTCCACGCTGAACTCGGTGACCGCCCAGATGCCGTACAACGGAGGTTCCGGTCGCCCGGCCCCCTGTTCGGTCCACCTTTCCCAGCCGGTGTACGCGTTCGAGAACACCAACCACACCCCGAGTGCGATCTGCACCGCGGCCGCGATCCGATTCGCCCGCGGCGTGCGCAGCAGCGGCGGCGTGGTGGACGGTCCGGTCGGCCGATCCAGCACGAGCACGTTCACCAGACGCCCGGCCTCAGGCGCCAGCAGCACCAGGCACAACAGCATCAGGTGGAACGACAGGATCTTCGCGGGCACGTCGTAGGTCATGTCGAGCACGAACACCTGTGTCGTGCAGACCAGGCTCAGCATCGCGCCCACCAGCGCGGTGCGCGGTACGAACAACAGCACGCCGCCGAGCAATTCCGCGCAGCCGAGCAGGATTTCGTACTGCGGCGACACCCCGATGTGATTCCACAGCACCGCCATCGGAGTGAAATTCCCGTAGGGCTCGAGCAGCCGGCTCAGCGGCGTCGGCGGCATCTGAGTGGGAACGGCCTTCGCCATGCCGTAGGCGATCAACTGCCCGGCCAGGCACAACCGCACGAACAGCAGGAACCACGGCTGCAGGGCCCGGTAGTGCGGCCGGTCCCGATCCAGCGCGCTCCAGACCAGCGTTGCGAGCACCGCGACCACGAGCAGGACGAACACCAGCACCCAGAAGTAGGCCTGGTCGCCGCTGATCGACGCCGTGTTCGCCGCGACGGATGTGCCGAACACCTGGGTACCGGTCCACTCGACCAGCGGGCGCAGCGCGCGGGCGACGCCGGAGTTCACCCAGTCCGGCAGCCATTCGCGCGCCAGTCCGAGGAACTCCGGAACGATCGACGGGTACACCAGGCAGAACAGCCCGAAGTACAGGAAACCGAAGCGGAAAGCCACCCGGGTCGTCGCGCGCCAGGGACGGATACCGGAACGCTCCGCGTCCGCGGCTTCCGTCCGGTCGAGGATCGCTTCGGTCACGGCGGTCCCTCCAGTCCGAGTCGGTGCAGACCGAAGGTATCGAAAACTGCGGCGGCCGTAGCGGCGTTTCGGCGGGATCGTGAGCCGCCGCCGGACTCGGATCAGCGGAAGTACGGGTATTCCTGCACGAAATGGAAGCCCCGGCTGCGCAGCGGGAACGAGTTCAGGTCCATCCGGTCCAGCGACAGCGTCACCGGGGTCCCGTTCAGCTCACCGGTCAGGTGCACAGTGTCGGTGGCGGGCTGGGTGAAGGTGAAGGCGCCCAGACGCGCGGGCTTGGCGTCCGGCGATCGCGGCGCCTCCGACAGCACGAGGGTGTGCGCGGCTTCGTCGACGACGGCCACGACGGGCAGGAACGAGTCGTCCATCTTCTGCACCGTCGTGTGCTCGCGATCGAAGATCAACCGGCGCCAGCGGCCCTCGTCGGTGATCAGCGGGGGCGTGGGATGCCCGTCCCTGGTGAACTCGCCGACGGTCCAGATGCCGTACAGCGGAGGCTTCGGCGCGCCGTCGCCCGACTCGCGCCAGGTTTGCCAGCCGATGTGCGCGCCCCCGATCAGAACCCACAGCCCCAGCGCCACCTGCACCGCCGCGGCGATCCGGTTCGCACGGCGGGAACCGAACAGCGGGGGCTGGGTGGCCGGTTCGGACGGGCGTTCCAGCACGAGCAGATTCGCCAACCGCCCGGCCTGCGGCGCCAGCACGACCAGGGCGAGCAGCAGCAGGTGGAACGAGAGGATCTTCACCGGCACGTCGTAGGTCATGTTCAGCACGAAGACCTGCGCCATGCTCACCAGGCTGAGCAACGCGCCCGCCGTCGCGGTACGGGGCAGGAACAGCAGCAGACCGCCGAGCACTTCGGCCGTGCCGAGCAGGATTTCGTACGCGGGCGCGGCGCCGACCTGGTTCCAGAGCACCGAGGCAGGGCTCATCGTCCCGTACGGTTGCAGGAGCGCGGTGAGCGACGGCGCGGGCATCTGTGCCGGAATCGCCTTGGCCAGACCGTAGAAGAGCATCTGACCGCCCAAGCACAGCCGCACGAACGCCACGAACCAGTTGCGCAGTGTCGTGTACTCCCGGCGGCGCCGATCGAGGATCGACCAGACCAGCGTGATCAGCACCGCCGCGACGAACTCGCAGAGGATCAGCAGCCAGATGGCGGCTTGGTCGCCGCTGCCGGAGTCCTCGTGCAAGACGGCATCCACGCCGAAGACCTGGTCGCCGACCCAGCTCACCAGCGGGCTCGTCACGCGCATCTGCCACTGGATCGCGTTTTCCGGCAGCCACCTGCTCAGGATGCCGGTGAACACGAAGAGGATCTGCGCGAACAGCACACAGAACAGACCGAAGTAGGCGAAGACGAAGCGGAACGCGATCCGGGCGGGCAGGCTCCAGGGTCGCTCGGCACCGGTCGCGGTCTCGCCGATACCGGGCGACACCACCTCCGTCTCGACGGTACGCACATCGCCCTCCTCGTCGGCCGACACTTTCGCGAGCCGAAGGTATCCGACCAGGTCATGGGATGACCTCCGGGAAAACCCTGGATTTCCGGATCCTTCTTTCGGCCTACGTGCCCGCCCCACCGTGCGTGCCGGAATTCGTTCGCGGTTCCGGCCCACCGAGAACTAGAACGCGTTACAGTCGCGTATCCCGGCGCACCCGCGCGGTGCACCCCGGGCAGCACGTGTCAGGAGGACAAGATGGCCGACGATCCGGACCCGGCACAGCGACAGCAGCTGACCGTCAGCGAACGCGACCTGGAGACGCTCGCCGGGGACCTGGCGCGCTGGCTACGGACGAGAGTCGAGTCGGACGACCTGCCCCGGATCTCCGATCTGTCCCGTCCGCAGTCCGGGGGCATGTCCAGCACGTCGATCCTGTTCGATGCCGAGTGGAGCGCCGGGGGGCACACGGAACGCGGGGCGTTCGTCGCGCGGATGGCGCCCGATGCCGGGTCGTTCCCGGTCTTCGAGACCTACGACCTGGCCACCCAGTACCAGGTGATGGCGGGCGTGGCCGCGGCGACCGACGTGCCGGTGCCGGGCTTGTGCTGGCTGGAGAACGACGAGAAGCCGCTGGGCGCGCCGTTCTTCGTGATGCGCCGCGTCGAGGGACGGATACCGACCGACAACCCGCCGTACGTGTTCGTCGGCTGGCTGTTCGACGCCGATCCCGCCGAACGTCTGCGGCTCACACACAACACCGTCGAGGTGATCGCCAGAATCCACGGCATCCCCGACCCCGCGGCCCTGTTCCCGATGCTGAACGGACCCGGCGAATCGCTGCGCAGGCACGTCGAGGCGCAGCGCTCGTGGTACCGCTGGGCGCTCGCCGACGACGGCTTCGAGATCCCGCTGATCGAGCGGAGTTTCGCGTGGCTGGACGAGCACTGGCCCGCCGATCCGGGTCCGGACGTGCTCAGCTGGGGCGACGCCCGCCCCGGCAACATCATCTACCGTGACTTCGACCCGGTGGCGGTGCTGGACTGGGAGATGGCCGCGCTCGCGCCGCGTGAACTCGACCTCGGCTGGGTGATCTTCATCCACCGGTTCTTCCAGGACCTGGCCACCCGATTCGGCCAGCCCGGGCTCCCGGATTTCCTGCGCCGCGACGACGTGGTGTCGAAATACGAAGCGCTGACCGGTCATACGGTGCGCGATCTCGACTTCTACATCGTCTACGCCGCGTTGCGGCACGCGATCGTGATGGCACGGATCAAGCGCAGGATGATCCACTTCGGCGAGGACACCGACACGCGGGATCGCGACGACTACGTCATGCACCGGGCAAGCCTGGAAGCGCTGCTCGACGGAACCTACGAATGGGACTGACCATGCCTGCGCCTTTGGACGAGTACCCCATCCATCAGACCCCGCTTTCGCTGGCCCGTGTGGCATCCAGCGACCGCAACTTCTACGACCGCAGCTACTTCAACGCCCACGACCGTGACGGCGGCACCTTCCTCATCACCGGTCTCGGCGTGTACCCCAACCTCGGGGTGACCGACGCCTACGCCGCCGTGCGCCGCGGCGACACGGTGCGCGCGGTGCGCTTCTCCGACGCGCTCGGCGACCGGAGCCTCGACCAGCGCGTCGGCGGCTACCGGGTCGAGGTGCTGGAGCCGCTGCGGCGCATCCGGGTGGTCTGCGACCACGACGACCTCGGCTTCGACCTCACCTGGACCGGCGCCTTCCCCGCCGTGCAGGAGCAACCGCATCTCATCCTCGCGGGCAACCGGCCGATCATCGATGCTTCCCGGTTCGCGCAGGTCGGCTCGTGGGCGGGGACGCTGCACATCGACGGTGACGACATCGCGGTCGACCCGGCGGTGTGGACCGGGACCAGGGACCGCTCGTGGGGCATCCGCCCGGTCGGCGAGACCGAGCCGCCGGGCCGCGCGGCCGCCGAGCCCTCGGGCGGATTCTGGTGGCTGTACGTGCCGCTGCGTTTCGAGGAATTCGCCGTCGTCGTCATCGTGCAGGAGGAGCCGGACGGCAGGCGCACGCTCAACGACGCGACCCGGATCTGGCCCGACGGACGCACCGAACAGCTCGGCTGGCCTCGGATCTCGATCGACTACCGGTCCGGCACCCGGCTGCCGATCGGTGCGCGACTGGAACTGACCACGCCGGACGGCAAGCCCCTGGAGATCGAGATCACGCCGGGCATCGGCGTCCCGCTGCACGTCGGCTGTGGCTACGGCGGCGATCCCGATTGGCAGCACGGCCAGTGGAAGGGCCGCGACTGGTCGTCCTCGGGCCGCTACGACCTCACCGACCCGGCCATCGTCGCCCGCACCCCATACGGCGTGATCGACCACGTCGCCCGGGCCCGCTGCGGCGACGCCGAAGGCTGGGGCCTGTTCGAACACGCCAGCATCGGCCGCCACGATCCCACCGGGTTCGCCGACTGGGGCTCGGTCGCACCTTGACACAACCGCCCGTACCGCGGCGCGCCTCGTCCGATCCGGCGCTACCGCCGGTACAGTGCGGCCGCGAGCACCACGCCGTGCACCACGCGCTTGGGCAGCACCAGCGGCCCGCCGCCGGTGGCAAGCAGCGCCGCGGCCTCCGCGACGCTCGCCGTGCCGACGGCCGTTCGGGTCCGGTCTCCCGGGTTGGGCACCGCGACGACCGACAGTTCCTCGGCGGAGAAAGACCGCAGCGGGACCTGAAGGTCCGCAGCGACAGCGAGCAGTCCGGGTTCGGCCCGGCGCCGCGCGATGGTGGCCAGGCCCGCGATCCGGTGATCTGCGACGCCCTCGCGCAGTGCGGCGCGGATCGTCTCGGCCGACGTGCCCCGTCGCAGGCCGATGCCGACGACGACCTCAGCCGAGGGCACGAGAGCTCGCGAACCGCGCTGCCGCCGTGCCGAATCGCACCACCGCCTCGGGATTCCCCGCCGGGTGGGTGTGCAGGTACGAGGCGTGCACGTTGCCGCTCAGCGCGCCCTCCCGCACGCGCTCTCCCGCGCTGCCGAGCCAGCCCCACGCCGGGCTTCGTGGCGGCGCGGACACCAGGCATGTGCGGTGGAATTCGTGACCGCGGACCCGTTCCCCGGCCCGCCACAACGGCGAGTCGGCCAGCGCGACGGCGTCCCGGTAACCGAGGGTCAGGCGCGGCCCGAACGCGGCGTCGGCCTCCACCACCCCGGCCATCGGATGCCCGTCCAGCGAGCGGGTCAGATACAGCAGCCCGGCGCATTCCGCGTGCACCGGCATCCCGTGCCGTGCGGCTTCGGCCACTGCCCGCAACAGGCCGGAATTGGCGGCCAGCTCCGCGGCGTGTTCCTCGGGAAAGCCACCCGGTAGCACCAAGCCCGCTGTCCCGGTAGGCAATTCGTCGTGCAGCGGATCGAACACGACCACCCGCGCCCCCGCCGCCACCAACAGCTCCCGATGCTCGGCATAGCCGAACGTGAACGCGGGGCCACCCGCGACGGCGATCAGCGGCTCCTCCCCGGCGGATATCTCCCCGGCCCCTTCGAGACCACGCACGGCTTCGGCCGGATCCCACGCCGGTCCGGTGACCGACGAGCGCGCGAGTGCCGCGATGGCGGGCAGGTCCACGTGCGCGGCGACGAGATCGGTCATCGCCGCCACCGCCGCCGTCGCGGCGGCACCGTGTTCCACGGCGGGGATCAGGCCGAGATGCCGGGACGGCACCTCGAGGTCGGCCATCCGCGGCAACGATCCGAGCACGGGCAGGCCGACGCGATCGCAGGCGGCGCGCAACACCTGGTCGTGCCGTTCGCTGCCGACCCGGTTGAGGATCACACCCCCGAGCCGGACGCCGCTGTCGAAGGTGGCGAATCCGTGCAGCAGCGCCGCCAGGCTCTGGCTGTGCCCCCGCGCATCCACCACCAGCACGACCGGCGCCCCCAGCAGGGCAGCCACCTGTGCCGTCGACCCCTCGGCCACCGGACCGGAGTGGTCTTGCTCGATCCGGCCGTCGAACAGCCCCATCACGCCCTCGACCACAGCGAGGTCGCACCCCTGCGCACCGTGCCGGTACAACGGCACCACCCGCTGCGCCCCCACCAGCACCGGATCCAGATTTCTCCCCGGCCGCCCCGCCGCCAGCCCGTGATACCCCGGATCGATGTAATCGGGCCCCACCTTGAACGGCGCCACCCGATGCCCGACCCGTCGCAACGCCCCCACCAACCCCGTGGCCACCGTCGTCTTCCCACTCCCCGACGCCGGCGCCGCCACCACCACGGCCCTCATCCCCGCCCCCGCGGCGCGAGTGGCACACCATCGTGTGGGCCTCGCGCGATTCGCCGCAAGGATGTGCCACTCACCGGAGTCACCATTCGATGCCTCGTTGGCCTTTGCGGCCCGCGTCCATGGGGTGCTTGAGTTTCGTCATTTCGGTGACGAGGTCGGCGGCGTCCAGGAGGGCTGCGGGTGCGTCGCGGCCGGTGATGACGACGTGTTGGTTGCCGGGGCGGTCGCGGAGCGCGGCGACGACCTCCGCCACGTCCACCCAGCCCCATTTGAGGGGGTAGGTGAATTCGTCGAGGACGTAGAAGCGGTGCTGTTCGGCCCGCAGGCGGCGGGCGATCTCCTGCCAGCCGGCCAGAGCGGCCGCCGCGTGGTCCTGCTCGGTGCCCTGCTTGCGGGTCCACGACCAGCCCTCGCCCATTTTGTGCCATTCGACCGGGCCGCCCGCGCCGGTCTGCTCGTGCAGCGCGCCGAGGGCGCGGAAGGCGGCTTCCTCCCCGACCTTCCACTTGGCGCTCTTCACGAATTGGAACACCGCCACGTCGAAACCTTGGTTCCAGGCCCGCAGCGCCATCCCGAACGCGGCCGTCGACTTGCCCTTGCCCGGCCCGGTGTGCACGGCGAGCACGGGCTGATTGCGCCGCTGCCGCGTGGTCAACCCGTCGTCGGGAACAGTTTCCGGAACGCCCTTGGGCATCGAATCTCCTTATTCTGGAAAGTCAGGCCGCCCGCACCGACGTGCCGCCCGGGCCTCCCGAACTCGCGCGAACGACGTCGGCCACCGAATCGCCGGTCAACTCGGCCAATCGCAGGTATCCCCCGCGCAGGTCACGCGCCAGATCCGCGGCCAGTCCGAGCCGGATCATGCCGCGTTCGCAGTCGACCACGATCGCGGTCACGGCGTCTCGGGCGAGCAGACGGGCAGCGGCACGGGCGCGGGGAACCGGGTCGACGCCGCCCGTGGCGCGACCGTCGGTGAGCAGCACCAGCATCGGCCTGCGGCGCGGATCGCGCACGCGCTCCCGCAGCACCACCTCCCGCGCCTTCAGCAGGCCCGCGGCCAGCGGCGTCTTCCCGCCCGTGCGCATTCCGGACAGTCGGCGCACCGCGATGTCGACCGACGAGGTGGGCGGCAGCGCGAGTTCGGCGTCCGCGCCACGCACGGTGACCACGGCGACCTTGTCCCGGCGCTGATAGGCGTCGCGCAGCAGCGCGACCACCGCTCCGGTGACGGCGGACAACCGGTCGCGGGCGGCCATCGATCCGGACGCGTCGACGACGAAGACGATCAGATTGCCCTCCCGCCCTTCGCGATACGCGCCGCGAAGGTCGTCGGCGGACAGCAGCAACGGCCCGTCGCCGCGTCCGCGGGAACGCTGATGCGGCGCGGCCGCGAACACGGTCCCGAGCAGGTGCAGGCCCGAGGAGGTGTTCGTGCTGGAACGCACCACGCGACCGTGCCGTGATTCCGCGCGGGAGCGGCGTCCCGGAGCGCCTTCACCGACGCCGGGCACCTCCCAGCGCGGTGTCCGCGCACCAGCGGAAACCGGTGCGCCACTGCGGCCTTCCCGCGAATGCCCGCCACCCGGACCGTCGGGCGGCGACGGGTCGTCGGGGCCGTCCGTGTCGTCGCCGGAAGCACCGTCGGGGTCCCCGGCGTCCCGAGGCGTGCCGTCCGGCTCGGACGTACCGCTCGGCGTGGACGTCTCCTCGCGTCGTGCCTGGTCGGCGGCATCGCGCATGGCGTCGTCGAGCTGTTCTTCGCTGATGCCGGGCTCGTCGAACGGATCCCGCCTGCGCCGATGCGGCAGCGCCAGCTCGGCGGCCACCCGCACGTCGGCCTCGGTCACCGCGTCGCCGCCGCGCCAGGCGGCATGGGCGGTCGCGGTGCGCGCCACGACCAGGTCCGCGCGCATGCCGTCGACGTCGAACGAGGCGCACAGCGCCGCGATCCGGCGCAATTCCACGTCGTCGAGCGTCACCCGGCCCAGCCGGTCGCGGGCGGCGAGGATCTGCTCGGCCACCGCGTGGTCCGCCGCGGCGTACCGCGCGGCGAACCCGGCCGGGTCGGCCTCGTAGTCCAGCCTGCGGCGCACCACCGCCATGCGGACGTCCACGTCCCGGGAGGCGGCCACGTCCACGGTCAGCCCGAACCGGTCCAGCAGCTGCGGACGCAACTCGCCCTCTTCCGGATTCATCGTGCCCACCAGCACGAAACGCGCCGGGTGCGAGTGCGACACACCATCGCGCTCGATGTGCACCCGGCCCATCGCCGCGGCGTCCAGCAGCACGTCCACCAGATGGTCGTGCAACAGGTTGACCTCGTCGACGTACAGCACGCCGTGATGCGCGGCGGCCAGCAAGCCCGGACGGAACGCCTGCTCCCCGTCCCGCAGCACACGCTCCAGGTCCAGCGAGCCGACCACACGATCCTCGGTGGCGCCGACCGGCAGCTCCACCAAGCGGGCGGGCCGCGCGCCGGTCTCGTCGACCACCGGTGGCAGTAGTTGCGCCAGCGCGCGCACCACGGTCGACTTCGCGGTGCCCTTCTCACCGCGCACCAGCACGCCGCCGATGCCGGGATGCACCGCGCAGAGGATCAGCGCCAGCTGCAGCCGTTCCTGCCCGACCACCGCCGAGAAGGGGAATCCCGCCTCACCGTCCGAACCGGAAAGCGTTCGGCTGTGCTGGTCGGACGTCGGCACTGTTTCGGCATGGGACACGGACACGCCCCAACTCTAAGCGCGCGGCCGCATCGGCCCGACAGTGCCCTTCGATTCAGAACCGATGCGTACTCACGCGAACCGGCACGGCAGCCGGGGTTGCGCCGGTCCCGGTCACGGATTCGGTGCACCGTTCGAAGCAGTGCATTCACGGACCCGACGCGCTCGGCTCACCTCGCTCGCGTCTTTCGAGCGAAGCGAGACCGAGCATCCGCCGTTCCCAGCGCCGCAGGCGCTGGGAATCAACCCCGGCGCATCGGCACGTGTGCGATGCCGTCCTCGTCGAATTCTTCGCCGTCGACCTTGAAGCCGTGCTTGGTGTACAGGTCGATCAGGTAGCTCTGGGCGCTCAGCCGCACCGTCGCCGAGCCGACCTCGGCCAGCGCCGCCTGCAGCAGTCGCGTGGTGTAGCCGTGCCCGCGGGCGGGCACCGCGGTACAGAGCCTGCCGATGCGGAAACTTTTCACACCGTCCTGGTGCTCCTCGCACAGCCGCAACGTGGCGATGACCTCGCCCTCGTCATCGAGCCAGAAGTGCCGCGTCTCGGGAAGCAGGTCCTTCCCGTCCAGCTCGGGGTACGCGCACTTCTGCTCGACGACGAAGACTTCGACGCGAAGTTTCAACAGCTGGTAGAGCGTCGCGGTATCGAGATCCTGCGCCCATGAACGTTTGAGAACAACCGTTGACATCATCGCGCCTTGCTATCACACCCTAGGCGTTCGCCGCGACCCCGGCGTGCTTCGGCGTGTTGTCGCCGCCGTCGACGAGGTTCAGCGCCTTGGAGGTCCAATCCCACACTTCGTGGAACAGCGCCGGGTCTTCGGAGAGCTTCACGCCCAGCGAGGGCACCATCTCCTTGAGCTTCGGCGTCCACTCCGCGTACTCCTGGGGGAAGCACCGCTGCAGGACGTCCAGCATCGCGGTGACGCAGGTGGACGCGCCCGGGGAGGCGCCGAGCAGACCGGCGATCGTGCCGTCCTGAGCGGCGATCACGGCGGTGCCGAACTCGAGCACGCCGCCCACGCCCTTGCGCCGGATGACCTGCACGCGCTGGCCCGCGGTGATCAGCTCCCAATCCTTGGCCTCGGCGCGCGGAATGAACTCCGACAGCGTGACGACCTTGCCCGCCTCGGACTTCAGCAGCTCGCTGACCAGGTACTTGGTCAAACCGAGCTCGGTGACGCCGACGCCGAGCAGCGAGAAGATGTTGTTCGGCCGCACCGACTTGAACAGGTCGGTGTTCTTGCCGTCCTTGAGGAACTTCGGCGTCCAGCCCGCGTACGGGCCGAACAGCAGGCCCGGCTTGCCCTTGATCACGCGGGTGTCCAGGTGCGGAACCGACATCGGCGGGGCGCCGACCGCGGCCTTGCCGTACACCTTGGCCTCGTGCTGCTGGATCAGCGCCGGGTTGACGCAGCGGAAGAACTGACCGCTGACCGGGAACCCGCCGAATCCCCTCGCCTCCTTGATGCCGGCCTTCTGCAGCAGCGGCAGCGCGCCGCCGCCCGCGCCGACGAAGACGAACTTGCTGATCAGCCTGCGCGTCTCCCGGGTGCGCACGTTGCGCACGGTGACCAGCCACGAGCCGTCGGACTGCTTGGACAGATCGCGCACCTCGTGCCCGAAGGCCAGGTCCGCGCCGGAGGCGCCGAGGTAGGCCAGCAGCTCCTGGGTGAGGGAGCCGAAATCGATGTCGGTGCCGCCGTCGGTCCAGTTCAGCGCGATCGGGTCGGCGAAGTCGCGCCCGCGTGCCATCAGCGGCAACCTTCGGGTGAACTCGTCGGGGCTGTCGATGAACTGCATGCCCTCGAACAGCGGGTGCGGCGCCAGCGCTTCGTACCGCTTGCGCAGGTACTCCACGTTGTCGGCGCCGTGCACGAAGCTGACGTGCGGGATCGGGTTGATGAAGGCGGACGGATCGCGGAGGATGCCGTTCTCCACGCCGTAGGACCAGAACTGACGGGAGACCTGGAACCGCTCGTTGATGTCGACGGCCTTGGTGATGTCCACCGAGCCGTCCGGTAGCTGCGGGCTGTAGTTCAACTCGCAGAGCGCGGAGTGCCCGGTGCCCGCGTTGTTCCACGGATCGCTGCTCTCCGCGGCAGCGGCGTCGAGCCGCTCGAACAGGGAGATCGACCACTCCGGCTGCAGCTGCCGCAGCAGCGCGCCGAGAGTGGCACTCATGATGCCGGCACCGATGAGTACTACATCGGTCTTTTCAGTCATGGCAGCGTTCGGCACGGGTAGATCGACTTCCTTGTCCTTCTGCGCGGGCCCACCGGGCGGGTGGACCTGCCTGGGCACGGTGTGGTTGTGGCTCGGTTCCGGCGTCCGCCGACCCCGAACGGCATGGCGGGAGTTAGGTTACCCGCCGTTCACCTAAGCCCAATTGTGCACCTCACCACGCCGCCACCCCGCAACGAACCTGCTGAATGTGCGGAATGCGACAGAGATCGTCGTCACTTCGGCGGCGAGCGGACGGCCATGGTCTGTCGGCGGTTGACACTGTCCAATACATTGGTCGCGTGACGAACGAACAGTCGCTTGCCGAACCGGTCAGCACTTCGCCGGATGGCGAAGGCTGGCGCCCCGACGTCCTCGGTCCGCAGTACCAGCAGCGCACGCTGCCCCTCGGCCCCGATCCCGACGGCGAAGGCGAGGTGGTCGCCACGCTGGTGCGCTACGTCCCCTCCGGCGCCGTCGAGCAGACCGCGGGCGCGGTGCTCTACGTCCACGGATTCACCGACTATTTCTTCCAGGAGCACCTCGCCGAGCACTTCGCCGCGCGCGGGTTCCAATTCTATGCGCTCGACCTGCGTAAATGCGGCCGGTCGCTGCGCGACGGGCAGACCCCGCACTATGTGACGGATCTCGCTTTCTACGACCGGGAGCTGGCGGAGGCGCTGCGGATCGTGCGGGCCGAGACCGGCGCCGCGGTGGTGCTGAACGCTCACTCCACCGGCGGTCTGGTCGTGTCGCTGTGGCTGGATCGGCTCAACCGCGCCGAGGGCACGGCCGCGGCGGGCATCACCGGCGTGGTGCTCAACAGCCCGTGGTTCGACCTGCAGGGTCCGGCGTACTACCGCAGCATCGGGACGCCGATCATCAAGACGGTGGGCCGATTCCGCAAGATGGTGCAGCTGCCCGGCGGCAAGATCAGCACCTACGGCGACAGCCTGCACCACTCGGTGTCCGGCGAATGGAACTACAACCTGGACTGGAAACCGTTGCACGGCTTCCCCGTCCGGCTCGGCTGGCTGCGGGCGATCCGCAACGGCCACGCGCGGCTGCACCAGGGCCTCGACATCGGCGTCCCCTCGCTGATCCTGCGTTCCCGGATGACGAAGTTCGCCAAGGAATACGGTCCCGCCGTGGACGTGGCCGACGCGGTGCTCGACGTCAGGCAGATCCAGCGCTGGTCGGGCTGCCTGGGCGATCGCACGAACATGGTGCCGATCGACGGCGCCAAGCACGACGTGTTCCTCTCCGGCCCCGAACCGCTGACCCAGGCGTTCCGCGAACTCGACAGCTGGCTCGACTGGCTGGCCGGCTACCAGGCCGCGAACTCACCAGAGGCTGGTGCGTAGCACGATCTCGGTGGCCAGCTCGTGGTCGGCTTCGGTGGCCACATCGGTGACGTCGACCTCCACCACCCGGAACTCGCCATAGACGAACCGTCCCGAGGTGTCGGCCACCGAGCGCGGCAGATTCTTCGTGACCAGCAGCGTGGTCGGCACCTCCACCGGGCCGGTCGACGCGTCCGCCACCGCTCCATCGGCGCCGGGCGTGGCCGGATGACCGCGATCGGCCACGACCAGGCTCTGGAAACGTCCGAATCCGCGCGCGCACGCCTGCCAGGCCAGCACGGCGCCCGCGCCGCACCCGGCCACGTTCACCCACGGCAGCCCCAGGGCGTCGAGGATCGCGGTGACGGCGGCCGGGTCGAGACCTTCGATCGACTCCACCGCGAAGGTCCGCAGATCCGAATTGTGCAGCCGGGCGCACACCTGATCGAAGACGTCCGCCGGGTCGCCCGCGTCGGGCAGCAGCAGCACGCTGTGCCGGGATTCCGGCCCGTCGATCCGCACGGTCCACGCCCGGTCACCCACCGTGATCTGCCGAGATTCCATGCCGAATCACGCTACACGGATCACGGCACCGCGGCGGTGGGTCGGGGTGCCGGATTCACGCGAGCAGGCGCATCCCGGCTCGCTCACCTGCGTTGTGATCGAAGGTGACGGTCAGCTCACACCCGGCCTCCTGACCGAGCTGCTGGATCAGCGCGTCGGCGAAGTCCGCGCCGTCGGCGGCCCGGCGCAACGCCTGTCGCACGGTGTCGGCCCGCTCGACCACGATCTCGCTCGAATCGAGCAGTCCGAGCAGCACGTCGGTGACGGCCTCGGGATCCTGTTTGTAGCCGCGACGCAGCACCCAGTGGATCTCCGCGAGCACGATCATCGTGACGTAACCCGGTTTGCTCTCGGTGAGCCCGTCGATCACCTGATTGGCGCGCGCGGACTGCTCCGGGTCGTCCTGGGTGAGATAGCGGATCAGCACGTTCGCGTCCAGACCGATCATCACCGCTTACCTTCCACGACGTTGCCCGCGATCGCCTCGTTCATCTCGGCAAGGCCGATCGGAGATCCGGACCAGCCCACGATGCCTTTCAGCGCCTTGATCGTGCGCGTTTCGGGCACCAGTTCGTAGGTGCCCGTGGGCGTGGGCACGAAGGCGACGCGCACGCCGGTGCGCAAGCCCATCGCCACGCGCACATCGATCGGGATGGTGATCTGCCCCTTGCTCGTGACCGTCGCCGACACCACATTCGCCCCTCGGCCGCTTGGCCTCTTCTCCGCCGCCATCATCCTCACCCGACCGTGCCGATCGGCTCCGAGCCTTACCTGGAGCCGAATTCCTTACTGCAAGGTAAGGCGCTGGGTGGTCCGCGTCAACCGATACGGCCGTTCGGGAGCACCACGTCGGTGGCCAGAGCGGGCAGGCCGGCGGGCGCGCCGTCGGTCAGCAGGCGCTCGAACGCCGCGAGGTCGAGATGGTCTTCGATCAGATCGGCCAGCAGATCGAGCTGGGCGGCACGCACCGTCGCGACCGAGACGTCGCCGGCAGCGACGAAACCCGCCCGCCCCGCCGCCTCCGCCACCGTACGGAGCCACCCGCGCCGGAACTCGTCGGACTCCAGCAAACCGTGCAGGTGGGTACCCCACACCGCGCCACGGACGCTGCCCTCCGGCTCGCCGTCGACGGTCAGCCACGCCGGATCCCCACGGTGCGTGACGCGGCCGTGATGAATCTCGTAGCCGTGCACGGAGACCCCCGCGGCGTGTCCCGCGCTGCGGCGCAACACCTTCGGCTCGGCGAATGCGACGGTGAGGTCGAGCAATCCGAGACCGTCGACCTCGCCCGCACCGGACTCGACGCGGTCCAGGATGCGGGTGCCGAGCATCTGGTACCCGCCGCAGACGCCCAGGATCGGCCTGCCCGCGGCGGCGCGGGCCCGCAAGGCGTCGGCGATGCCGGTGCGCCGCAACCACCGCAGGTCCGACACGGTCGCCTTGCTCCCGGGCAGAACCACCAGATCGGCGTCCGCCAACCGGGACGGTTCGGCCACCCAGCGCACCGCGACACCGGGTTCGCAGGCCAATGCCTCGACGTCGGTGGAATTGGAGATGCGCGGCAGCCGGATCGCGGCGACGCTCAGCCATTCGGCGCCCACCGGTGGTCGCGGACGGCCGACCGGCGCGTCGGCGAGGGTGCTCAGCGAGTCCTCCGCATCGATCCACAGGTCCTCGGAATACGGCAGCACGCCGAGGGTGGGGCGGCCGGTGAGTTCGGTGAGACGTTCCAGCCCGGGCCGCAGCAGCTCGACCGCGCCACGGAACTTGTTGACGACGAACCCGCAGATCAAGCGCTGGTCTTCGGGCTCGAGAATGGCGACGGTGCCGAACAGATGGGCGAGCACCCCACCGCGATCGATGTCTCCGACCAGCAGCACCGGCAGCCCCGCGGCACGAGCCAGGCCCATGTTCGCCAGATCCGTCGCACGCAAGTTGATCTCGGCGGGCGACCCGGCGCCCTCGCAGACGACCACATCGAATTCGTTGCGCAAGGCGGCGAGTTCGGCGGCCACCACCTCGCGCAGTTCCCGGCGATGCCGGAAGTAGTCCTCCGCGCCGACGGTGCCGATCGCCTTGCCCCGCACCACCAGCTGGGAGCGGCGATCACTGCCCGGCTTGAGCAGGACGGGATTGAACCGCACGCTCGGCTCCAGTCCGCACGCGTGGGCCTGCAATGCCTGCGCCCGGCCGATTTCCCCGCCGTCGAGGGTGACCACGGAGTTGTTGGACATGTTCTGGGCTTTGAACGGGGCGACGCGCACGCCGCGCCGCGCCAGCATCCGGCAGATCCCGGCCACGACGACGCTCTTGCCCGCGTCCGAGGTCGTGCCCGCGACCAGCAGCGCGCCCTTCATCGCGGTCCGGTCATGCGGGGCGCGGTCATCCGAGCCGCCGGACCGCGACGGGCCAGGCCGCCGGTCACGGGAGGGTCAGGATCTCGGCCCCCGACTCGGTGACGACCAAGGTGTGCTCGAACTGCGCGGTCCACTTGCGATCCTTGGTCACGACGGTCCAGCCGTCGTCCCAGATCTCGTAGTCGATGCCGCCGAGGTTGATCATCGGCTCGATGGTGAACGTCATGCCCGGTTCGATGATGGTCTCCACCGCCGGCTGGTCGTAGTGCAGCACGACCAGCCCGCTGTGGAAGGTCGGGCCGACGCCGTGGCCGGTGAAGTCGCGCACCACGCCGTAGCCGAACCGGTTGGCGTAGGACTCGATGACGCGGCCGATCACGTTCAGCGCCCGGCCGGGGCGGACCGCTTTGATCGCCCGCATGGTGGCCTCCTCGGTCCGCTCGACCAGCAGGCGCACCTCCTCGTCGACGTCACCGGCCAGGAACGTCTTGTTGGTGTCACCGTGCACGCCGTCGATGTAGGCGGTGACGTCGATGTTGACGATGTCGCCGTCCTCGATCACGGTCGAGTCCGGGATTCCGTGGCAGATGACCTCGTTCAACGAGGTGCAGCACGACTTCGGGAAGCCCTTGTAGCCCAGGGTGGACGGGTAGGCGCCGTGGTCGCACATGTACTCGTGCGCGATGCGGTCCAGTTCGTCGGTGGTCACGCCGGGCGCGACCGCCTTGCCCGCCTCCTCCAGCGCCTGGGCGGCGATCTTGCCCGCGATCCGCATCTTCTCGATCGTCTCTGCGGTCTGTACCCAAGGCTCACGCCCCTCGTCGGCGGTCTTCTTCCACGCGTATTCCGGGCGCTCGATGGTGCGCGGCACTTCACGGGTGGGCGACAGCGTTCCGGGGACGAGGGGCTTGCGAGTGCGGACAGACATAGCGAACAGCGTAATCGGACGACCGCGCCGATGCCGAGGGCCAGCGGGAACAGCCTCGGACCACGGTCCGGTTCGGCCGGGCACGAGCGCGCCGGAGCGCTCGATCATCGAATCGGAGGCATGAACCGAGGCCGATCGGGAAGGGGCCGCCACACACGGTAGCGACCGACGTGCGCGCGGCATCCCCCCGCCCAGCACCGACGAATACGCGACCGACGCGGCCCGACGGTGGCGGTTCGCACCGACCGAGTGCACACCCGGCGAGTCGGCGTAGGCGACACCGGATCGAGTAATTCGGCCGACGACGTCACCACGCCCTCGAAACGATCCGTCGACCGGAAGCCGGGAGTGGAATCGCCCCGCACCCGTTCCGGCGGGAGGGCAGGGCGAGCCCGCGCCGGAATCGGTTCCGACCACGCGAAGCGGACGCTACGCGCTCATAGCAGCCCTGTGCGCTGCGCTGAGCTCCGGCACCGCGTCCGTATCAACGGCCGTGTACGCCACAGCCGGAAAGGCGCGTCACGTCGATACCCTCGCTGAAATTGGCTCCGGCGCGGCGGATTCGGCATTCGCCCGACCAGGTCGATGTCGGCTGCCGATTCGGCAGTCTGGATATCCAGCAGGGACACGGACGCCAGGGCGCGCTGTCGCCCGGTCGCCCTACCATGGGCTCGTGTCCGCTCTACCGTTGATCTTCACCGCAGGCTGGGCCAGCGGCGTGAACGCCTACGCCGTGGTGCTGCTGCTCGGCCTCTTCGGCCGGTTCGGCTTCGCCGATTCGGTACCGGAAGCCTTGCAGCGCACCGACGTCCTGATCGCGGCGGCAGTATTGTTCTTGGTCGAGGCCGTGGCCGACAAGATCCCGTATCTCGACTCGTTCTGGGACGCGGTGCACACCGTGGTGCGGCCGATCGCGGGCGCGGTGGTCGCGGCCCTGCTGGCCGGACAGGACGGCTCGCTGCCGGAACTCGCCGCGGGCGCGGTCGGCGGAACGGCCGCCCTGGTGAGCCATCTGGTGAAGGCGGGAACTCGGATGGCGGTCAACACCTCGCCCGAGCCCGCCAGCAACATCGTGGTGAGCACCGCCGAGGACGTGACCGTGGCCGGTGTGGTCACCCTCGCCGTTTTCCACCCACTGGCCGCGGCGGTGATCGCGGCGGTTCTGCTCCTCGTCGGTGTGACCGTGGTGTACTTCTGCGCGAGCCGGATTCGTCGCTATCTCCGGCGGCGACGGGCCCGTCGGGCCGAGCGCACGGGCAGCCGCGCGTTGGTTGCGAAATGATTGCTAGGCAGTGGAACCCGTCACGGGCGTGCCGCGCCAGTCGACCACGCGGCACGCCGGGCGGGGCGCCCCGTTGCGCCCGCCGTCACTGTGCCGGCGACAGAACCACCCGGAGCAAGCCACTGGTCGGGTAGCTCGGCACCGGGACGCCGCCATTCGGACGAGTGACGCTGCGGGGCAGTGTCACTACCGCGGACGAGACCACCGTCGCGACGAACTCATTGTTCGGGCAAACGGCGGCGGCCACCGGCCACGTCGGTTACCAGATC
Organism: Nocardia sp. CY41; assembly: GCF_009829325.1. Lineage (GTDB taxonomy): Bacteria > Actinomycetota > Actinomycetes > Mycobacteriales > Mycobacteriaceae > Nocardia. The sequence continues at coordinate 35,732 of NZ_VUOS01000003.1, read as the reverse complement.
AGTGTACCCGTCGACGAGTTCGGCCAGTTGGTACCAATGCTTATGGGTATTGTCGCTGCGCGCGCCCTCGGTGTGAATGACCTGATTGGCGTCCACCCAGCTACGTGCCATCCGGTCCACCACGGCGCCCAGGCTCTCGGTGTGCAGCGAGGCCCCGTTGCGGTGCTGCGGGATCTCCTGCGCGACCCAGTCGTTGATCTCGTCGACGAGCTCGCGGCGGCGGCAGTCTATTTCGGCGATGAGTGCGGCGTCCACCGCGCGCACGCGGTGCTGGTGCAGCTCGGCGAGTGCGTGTGCGGACCGCAGCAGCTCCCGGTCTTGGAAACGCCGCCCTTGGAAAGCACACAACAATTGCGGTGCGGTCGGTAAGACGCCGACTGTCGGCGCGCTCACCGCCGTACTCCGAGTTCGCCCGACACCAACGCTCTTTGTACCAACATAATTGGCTCTCGATTCGGTTATCCCGGCCATCGGATCGGTTGTCACAACTAGGCTAGCTGGATCATGCACGTACAGATGCAAGAACGCAAGATTGCGTCTGCATTTCTGCGGTCAAGACCTCCTGACGGCGCCTCAGCACCGAGAGCACACTCGCCGCAACCCTTTTCGGCCCAAGGGGACGAACGATCCGCGCCCCGGTCGGCGATACCGGAGACGTCCGTCGTTCCCGACTTCCGGTCGCTGTTCAGGGCCATGCGCCCGTCCACGAGTACGAATGCGACCATCGCTGTTGACCTTTAGTTGCCACCGGTGTGCTGATGGCGTTTGCCTGACCTTGGTGACCGGAACAGAATTCCGAGGCGCCACACCGGTGTTCAGCGGCTTGCCGACCGCCTGGACACGTTCAGAGCTGGGTAGCGGCGGCGAGCAGCGTCAGCGCGGGCAGCGCGCCCTGCACCGCCGCGCCTCTGGCGAACCGGCGGTCGTGCGCCACCAGGACCACCGCCGCGGCCAGCATCGACCCGCATCCGGCGAGCAGCAGCGCCCATCCCGCCTCCGGCGTCGACCGCAGGATCGCCACGCCCACGAGTGTCACCACCGCCAGAAACAGGTTGTAGAAGCCCTGATTGAACGCCCATGGCCGCGCCGCGGGCAGTTCCGCTTCGGAAAGCCGGAAGACCCCCCGATACACCTTGGGGTCACCGAACCGCACGGACTCCATGACGAAGATGCCGACATGGAGCACAGCGGCCACGGCGGCGAACACCTGTACCACCCAGAGCATTCGACCTCCTCACGATGCGCGCCGACCGGGGGCGCCGGCGCCCGACCGTCCGGCGATCCGCGCGACGGCCCGGCCGATCTCCGGCGCGCCGAGGCATCCTATGACCGAAGCGGGGGCAAGCGCGGGCAACGCCCTGCCGACACGCCGCCGCGCTGAATCGGTCAACCGGCCAGTCCGAAAACGCGCCGGGCGTTGCCGTCCAGGTACAGCCGGCGGGTCTCGTCGTCCAGTCCGAGGGCCGCGAAGCCGTCGAGCGCGTGCTGCGGGAAGATCATCGGATAGTTCGTGCCGAACAGCACCTTCCTGCGCCCGCTCCGGGACTTCAAATAGGAGACCAGGTCCGCGGGAAAGCGTTCGGTCGTGTACGCGGAGGTATCGATCACGACGTTCTCGTGCTTGCGCGCGACCGCGATCATCTCCTCGGTCCACGGGTAGCCGATGTGCCCGCAGACGATCGTCAGCTCCGGGAAGTCGAGGGCGACCTGGTCGATGTACGGAATGGGGCGACCGGTCTCCGACGGCCGCAACGGACCCGTGTGCCCCACCTGCGTGCAGAACGGGATGCCCAGATCGACGCAGGCCGCGAACAGCGGATAGAAGCGCCGATCGGTCGGCGGTAGCTCCCACAGCCACGGAAGCACGCGCAACCCTTTGAATCCCTGATCGACGCGGCGGCGCAACTCCCGCACCGCCTCCATCGGACTGCGCAGGTCCACCGACGCGATGGGGAGCAGGCGCTCGGGCGCCTCGGCCACCCAGGCCGCGACCTCGTCGTTGGAGATGAGGACGCCCTCGGGCCCGTGCCACGCCGAGATGAGCGCTCGGTCGACGCCCGCGGCATCCATCGCGTCGAGGGTGACCGACAGGGGAATCTCGTCGGTCGGTATCACCGCTCCGGTCCACCGCCGGAGTGAGGCGAACATGTCGTGGGCAAGGAAGCGCCGGGTCGGGTGTTGCGCCCAGACGTCGATGGTCATGCGCGGATTCTGACACAGGTCACAGCGGTCGGCGCCGCTGCGACGACGTCCGCTGGAGCGTCCTGCTCGGCAGCACGAAGCCTCTTGTTTGCCGAGGTCCGGCAGCGGCCCCGCGACAACAACGGCACAACGCCACCAAGCCCACCCGTGCCTCACCTTCCCTCTGGAACGTAATAACCGAACGGCGGGTCGCTGGGCATAAACTGGGTATCCACCCGCAGGACCACAGACATCCGACGCAGAGCAGGGCCATGGCCGGTTCGGACCCGTTCGCCACACAGCATGATCGGCCTCCAGGGATCGAGCGGGAACTGGAGGGCGCGGGTCTCGACGACCCCGAAGTGATCGGCAAGGGCGGGTTCGGCGTCGTCTATCGCTGCAGGCAGCGGGCGTTGAATCGCAACGTCGCGGTCAAGGTGCTCACCGCGCGACCGGATCTCGAACCGGAGAACGTCGAACGATTCCTGCGTGAGCAGCAGGCCATGGGCGCGCTGTCCGGGCATCCGAACATCGTGCCGATCCTGCAAGTGGGGACCACCCGCAGCGGACGGCCCTACCTGGTGATGCCGTATCACGCGCGCGGTTCGCTGGAAGACCGCATTCGCCGGGAGGGTCTGCTGCCGTTGCCGGAGGCGATCGGAATCACCGTGAAGCTGGCCGGCGCCTTGGAGACCGCGCACCGGGCCGGCATTCTGCATCGCGACATCAAACCGGGAAATGTCCTGCTCACCGACTACGGCGAGCCGCAGCTCACGGATTTCGGGATCGCCCGTATGGAAGGCGGGTTCGAGACCACCACGGGCGTGGTGACCGGGTCGCCCGCGTTCACCGCGCCGGAGGTGCTGCGCTCCGGCGTTCCGTCGGTCGCCTCGGACGTCTACGGGCTCGGCGCGACGCTGTTCGCCATGATCACCGGTCACGCGGCATACGAGCGTCGTTCCGGCGAGCAGGTCGTCGCGCAGTTCCTGCGCATCGCCGCCGACCCGCTGCCGGATCTGCGGCTCGACGGCATCCCCGACGAGGTGGCCGCCGCCATCGAGGCCAGCATGGCGCACAATCCCGCGGACCGTCCGCCCTCGGCCGCCGCGTTCGGCGAGCGGCTGCGCGATATCCAGCGCGGTAACGACATGCAGGTCGAGCACATGACCCTGCCCGCGGGCGATCGGCCCACGCCCGAAGACCTCAGCACGCGGCCGTTGACGGCCACCGCGCGGTTCCCCACCCCGCACCCGAAGACTCCGCCCACGCCGGAGACCAAGTTCCGCCCCGCGTTGCCCACTCGGCCGCTGGTCCAGCGGGAGCGCCTGATCGACGCCTTGCAGACCGTGCCGCCGCCGCGCCTGGCGGTGATCCATGCTCCGGCCGGGTTCGGCAAGAGCACCTTGGCGGCCCAGTGGGCCAAGCGTCTCGCCGAGACCGAGAAGGTGGCGGTGGCCTGGTTGAACGTCGACCGGGACGACAACAACGTCGTCTGGTTGCTGACGCATCTGATCGAGGCCTTCAACCGCGTCAGCCCGGCGTTGGCGCCCGACCTGACTCCGGTGCTCGAGGAAGGCGACGCCGCCGCCGCGCGCTACGTGCTCACCACGCTGATCGACGCCATCCACGCGCGCGACGAGCGGTTCGCCCTGGTGATCGACGACTGGGATCGCATCACCGATCCCACCGCCGTCGAGGCACTCCACTACCTGATCGAGGAAGGCCCGCAGCACCTGCAGATCATCTTGACCAGCCGGTCGCTGGAAGGTCTGCCGCTCGGCACCATGCGCGTGCACCACCAGCTCGTCGAAATCGATGCCGCCGCATTGCGTTTCGACCCCGACGAGGCGCGCACGTTCCTCGCCGAACAGACCGGACTCACGCTGGCCGACGCCGAGAACGCCGAACTGCACGACTACACCGAAGGCTGGGCGGCGGCCTTGCAACTGGCCTCGCTGTCGCTGCGCGAGCACCCCGACCCGGCCTCGCTGATCGCCCATCTGTCCGGTCGCAACCATGCCATCACCGAGTACCTGGCCGAGAACGTGCTCGACACCGTCGAGCCCGAACTGCTCGACGTCCTGCTCAAAACCTCACTGCCGGACCGGGTTTCCGGCAGTTTGGCCACGGCGCTGACCGGAAGGCCGCACGGGCAGGACCTGCTGGAGAATCTCGAACGCCGCAATCTGTTCCTGCGCCGGGTCGACGACAGCGGCGACTGGTTCCGCTACCACCATCTGTTCGCGAAATTCCTGCGCAGGCGACTCGAACGTGATTTCCCCGACGAGGTCGCCGCACTCCATCGCACGGCGGCGAAATGGTTCGGCGACCATGGCATGCTCAGCGACGCCATCGACCACGCGCTGGCCGGCGACGGCGGCGAAATGGCGGTCGACATCGTCGAGGCCAAAGCCCGCGATCTGGTGCAAGACGCGCAGCTGGCGACATTCGTCGGCCTGGTCGCCAAACTTCCGCCCGCGGCGGCGGCCGCGCGCCCGCGGCTGCAGATCGCGATCGCCTGGACCCACGTGGTGCTGCGGCAGCCCACAGAGCTGCACGCCGCGTTACGGCTGGTGCGCGCGTCGCTGGAGAAGGCAACGGTCGACGACCCGGATCTGGCGATCGAAGCCGATCTCATCGAGTGCGTGGAACGCGCGTTCGGCGACCATCCCGAAGGCGTGGACGACGTGGTCGCGAAATGCCTGGGCCGGGCCGACACGCTGGGTCCGTGGGTGCTGTGCGAGGCGGCGAACCTCGCCGCGTTCTCCGCGTTCAGCCGATTCGACTACGACCGGGCGCGCGAATGGCACGACTGGGCCACACCCTTCTACCGGCAGACCCGCAGCACGTTCATCCTGATGTACAGCCACAGCATCGTCGGCGTCGCGGCACGCGAGCAGCTGGACATGGCCACGGCCGAGCACAGCTTCCGCACCGCGCTGGAGATCGCCACCACCTCTACAGGCCCGCGGTCCTACGCCGCCCGTCTGGCGGGCGGCATGCTGGGCGAGCTGCTCTACGAACGCGACCAGCTCGCCGCGGCCGAGCGCCTGCTGGACGAAGCGGGCCGTCTGGGCACCGAGGGTGGCCCGGTGGACTTCCTGATGGCGAACTACGCCACCGGCACCCGGATCAAGGCCCTCCGGGGTGACCTGGCCTCCGCCGCGCGACGGCTGGACGAAGGCGCCGAGGTGGCGCAGGCCCTCAAACTGCCACGACTGGCCACCCGCATCGCCAATGAGCAGGTCCGGCTCGGCCTGACGGCCACCTATGTCACCGAACCTCCGACCGGGGAAAGCGGCATAGCCACGATGGCCGCGGAGATGCGCGAGGATTCCGCGATCCGCATGCTGCTGCGTTCCGGAGCCGCCAAGCGGGTTGCCGCCGCATCCGCGCGCGCCCGTCAGCTACGGGATTCGATCGACGCCGATCGACGCCCCCGAGCCGCGGCACAGGCGTCACTGCTGCTCGCTTCCTGCCTCGCGGCAGCGGGCCGGACCGAAGCGGCGAAGGACGAGTTGGTCCCGGTGGTCATCCGGTACGCCGAGGCCGGGCTCATCCGGCCGTTGCTCGACGAGGGGCATCTGGTCATGTCGCTGTTGCACAGCTTGGACTACGACCTGCGCGAGGGACGTTGGCCCGAGGAACGGCCGATGGTCTCGCCGAGGTTCCTGCACCGGTTGCTCGCCCGCTGAACCGTCGCGCGAACGACTCCGCCGCTCACAACACCGGTTGCGGACCGCGTGAGGCGTCGGTGTCCAGAATGTGCAGTACCCACCGGCCTTTGCCGTCGGCTTTCGCCCGGTAGAGGCCGGTATCGGCCGCGTCGAGCAACGATTCGGCGTCCGCGCCCGCCACCGCCGTGACGACCGCGCCGATGCTGATCGACATGCGTAGTCGCCGGTCGCCGGCGGTGATCGGGTCGACCAGCGCCTCGAGCAGGCTGTTGGCCACGGTGGCGACCCGGTGGTCACTGGCAGGCGGTGGGACCAGCGCGACGAACTCGTCGCCGCCGATGCGGGCGACCAGGCACCCCGATCCGCGCACACTGTCCTGCAGGCGCTCCGCGACCGCGGTCAAGATCTGGTCGCCGGTGCCGTGGCCGTAGCGATCGTTGATGTGTTTGAAGCGATCGATGTCGACGAAACACAAGCCCGCGCGGTCCCCGTTGCGGGCGTCGGCGATCATCGCGTCGATCCGTTCGATGAGATGCCGCCGGTTCGGTAGTCCGGTGAGCGGGTCGTGGCGGGCCTGCCGATGCAGCTCCTCGCGCATCCGGTGCTGCTCGGTGACGTCCTCGCCGACCGCGAGCAGATAGTCGCTCTGACCGTCCACGCCCTTGACGAAGGTGATGGCGAACGACGCCCATCCGTAGCTGTCGTCGGCGCGACGGATCCGCTGCTCCAGTTTCACCGTGCCCGCCCCCGCCGGCACGAGCTTCTCGTACACCAGCGTGCGGATGCCCTCGCGGTCGTTGGGGTGCGCGAAGTCGTAGACCGATACCCCGCGCAGCGTCTCCGCCGGGACTCCGATCATCTCGGCCAAGCCCCGGTTGACGTCCAGCAGCGTGCCGTCGGTGTCACCGATGGCGATCGCGATCGCCGCGTTGTCGAACACCACGCGGAACCGTTCGTCGTACAAGCGGCGCGCGTGGCTGGCGGCGTCCCGCGACTGCGCTTCGTAGCCCTGACCGACGGCCGCGAGCAGCGCCGCGAGCCGCCGACCGGAATCCGGAGCCGTCTCGTGTTCGGCCAGCCCGTACAGAACCTGGGCGGACGTACTGGGCACCGCCGGGCCGACCAGGCCGACGGCGGCCAGCCCCGCGCCGACGCGGAGCCCGACGCTCGCGTCGAAAGGTTCGGCTTCGAGGCCGGAAACCAGTTCCTCGACCATCCCGAGCAGCACAGCCTCGGGGTCCGGTACGGACACCGACCCCTCGGCGACGGCCTGCAGAGCGCGCCACCACACGTTCGCCATCCTGGCGAGTTCGATCTGTTCCACCGCAACCCCCTCACCATTCAGGCCGGAGATAGCCCCCGACGCATCGTATCCACACTTGTTCGAGACCGTCGAGTACTGCCGCCCGGAAGCATTCCCAGCCATGGCGAGGCGGGCCGGACTACGGCAACCCGTTCTCCCGGAAGATCGACGCACCTTTGTACCGCAGCGTCTCGACCTGCCAGACCCAGGTCGCCTGCACGCACGCGACCAGGTCGGCGAGGTGGGTCGAGACCGTGGCCGCCAACTCGGCGTCCGCCGCGGCCAGGCGGTCGCATCGCTCGGCGACCACCGCGCACACCTCCCGGAACTCGGCCAGCCGTGCGCGCACGATCTCGGTGGCGCCCTGCACGGCGTCCTCCAGCGACCATCCGGGGTGGTTCAGCAGTACCGCCGGGATCAGGTTGAAGTCCGCGAGATCGACAATGCACTCCTTCTCGAAGGAGAACACGTCGTTCATCAGCGCGCCGATCTCCACGGTCAGCACCCGCAGGCGGTGCAGATCGCCGGCCAGCCCGCTGTGGTGGATCCGTTCCCACGGCAGATAGTCGTCCCGGCCGAACTCGCACAGCGCGATCGCCGGATACATGCCCGACACCTGGGAGCGCAGATCGATGTACTCCTCGACACCGAGCAACCCACCACGCGCGCGGGCGTTCTGGTCCTGGATGGCGGGTCGCAGGTGCTCGATGGTCGATTCGATGAACCGGTCGAGCCAGGCCGGGTCGGCGAGGGCGGACAGCATCGTGAGGAAGGCCGTGGCCGACGTCTCCAACGCAGTGGCGTTCTCCGGCGCCGAGCGCGTGCGCAAGAGCACGCACAGCCGGTCGATCGCCACCCGCGCCTCGCGCTGTTCATCGTCCCCGAGGTGCCCGAACTTCTCCCGGCCGACGGTGTCGTTGAGCCAGAACAGGATCGCGTTGTACAAGCCGATGATCGTCATCCGCTCCGCGCTGACGGCGCCCGGATGCAGGTAGGGCGTCATGCTGTTGTAGTGCGGCCCCGCGGGCTCGAGCCAGATGCCGTGCTCGCGGCAGAAGCGCTCCACCTCCGCGCACGCGCGGTCGCCGAACCGGTTGGGCCGGAAGTCGCGGCAGTAATCGACGATATCCCAGTCGGATGTACCGAACATCGCGCGCAACGACCACTGCCGCCCGGTCCGCAGCAACGCCTCGTGTTGCTCGCGCATGGTGACGATTTCCCGCTCGAGTGCCGATGTGTACTCACTGACCACAACGACTTCCTCCCACTATGGTGACTTCTAATGAATTGTCTCCGACTTATCGGTAGTGGGATCGATCGAAGGGCGAAGGTCACGCAACCCCCGTGTCCTGGATGACGTTGAGGCACTGTCGATTCGACGGCGACACAGCGGCAAACGGGGAGTTCACCGCGCCGGGCGGCCTCGCGGCGCAGGGGTGGCCATGGCGCAACTAGGCAAGCGACCGATTCGGGACGCGGCGAAGGATGCGGCGCCGCTGTCGCCGCGCGCCCTGCTCGAACAGTGGTCCGTCGCGCGGTCTCCGGCCCCGGCGCGGCGCCTATTTCGACGCCGGCAGGTCGTGCATCGTCAGCAGCAGGTGATCGAAGCGGGCCCGTTGCGCGGCTGGGCCGCCGCCCATCGCGGGAACCTCGCCGACCAAAAGCCGCGCGAGCGTCCGCAGCTTGATGTTGGTCTCCTGGGAGCGCCACTGCAACACTCGGAACGCCTGTTCGGCGTTGATGCCGTAGACGACCATGAGCACGCCCTTGGCCTGCTCGATCACCGCCCGTGACTCGACCAGTTCGGGCAGAGTGTCGTCGAGGACCTCCTGCCGGTTCTCCTCGAGGATGTCGGAGACGTCGATGAAATAGCCCGCGGTGCCGACCACGGCGCCCCGGTCGTCGCGCATCCGATCGGCGACGACGATGATGTGCCGGGTGCGCCCGGCGGCATCGATGACGCGGTGGCGGCCGCAGAAAGGCTCACCGCCGCGCACCGCGGTGGCGATGGACTGGGCGGCGGGCGCCCGATCGTCCGGGTGCTTGTGCGCCAGCAGCAACTCCGTGCTGGGTCGCGCGCTCCCCGCGGCGTAGCCGTATATCGCGGCCGCCTCGTCGGACCATTCCCATCGTTGATCCTCGAACCAGAAGCGGAAGGTTCCCACGCTCTGCGGCGTGCCCGCGATGACGCTCTCTATCGCGGAGGCGCTTCTCAGCGCGAGGTGATCCATCCTCGTCACGCGGCCATTATCCATCGGCGCTCACGACGTAAGGCCGGGAACACGAGATGAAATCAAATTGTGGCAAACTCTCCGCATCCGTCAAAAAGTGCCGTCCACCTGGCCTTATTCATTATTGTGGATGAGTATGAATTTTATAGCAATTGAGCTGCAATATGAGCCGTGACGCAGCAGGCGCGCCGATCGCGACGGTGATGGCCGCTGCCGACGAGCATGCGAAGGCGCCGCCGACCACGCCCAGCCGGACCACGCGCACGGGGTGACATCCCGCGGTCGCATTCCGGCGGCGCGGCGTGCCGGTCGTCCGCGCAACGAGGGCGGGGCGGTCGGCGAGTATCCGGACGCCGCCTCGACCGAGCGCTCGGTCGGGTTTGCCCCGCAGAGTCGGCCGCCGAACGCAGACTCCCACGAAAACACCGACCATAACGTGCATCACGGGAGGTAGTCTCTGTTGCTGTGCCCACACTCGACACAGATCCGCTGCACGCAGGGCGCATCCGAGGGCGCACGCGATAACACGTTCCAGCAAGTGCGCAGACCGAAGGGGTAGTACTGATGGCAGGCAAGCGCACCGTCCTGACCGTCCGGTTGCGGCGGCTGGCGGCGATGCTGCACGAGATGCGCGAGAACGCCCAGCTCAGTAAGGAAGAGGTGAGCGCGAAGACCGGCATCAACGTCACCACGCTGTACCGGATCGAGACCGCGCAGGCGCGTCCGCAGCGTCGCACCCTCATGGCGATGCTCGATCTCTACCGCATCGGCGAGGAACAGCGCGAAGACGCCTTGGAGCTGCTGTCCGACGCGCTGAAGCCGGGCATGTCGCGCGCGTACGAGGGCAGCGTGTCGGAGGTCTACGCCGCCTACATAAACTTCGAGTCCGAGGCGTTGTCCGCCCGGCACTACCAGACCTCCTTCATCCCAGGGCTTTTGCAGACCTACGAATACGCGACGGCCGTGATCGACACCTCGATGCCGAAGCTCGAGGCGTCGGTCATGGAGAGCAGGGCGAAGGCCAGGATGGACCGCGCGGTCAACCTGACCAAGGAGGACCCGCTCGAGCTGTGGGTGGTCCTGGACGAGGCCGCCATCCGTCGCACCGTGGGCGGGCCCGCGGTGATGCGGGGGCAACTCGACCGGCTGCTACAGGAGATCAAGCGAAAGAACGTGATCCTGCAGATCCTGCCGTTCGACGCGGGCGCGCATCCCGGCATGGCGGGCTCGTTCACTTTGCTCGATTTCCCCGATCCCGCCGACCCCGAATTGGTCTACGTCGAGGGCATGGCGGGTGACGAGCTGATCGAGGGCCATTCCGAGATCCGCCGATTCGGCGTCATCTTCGATCAGCTGCGCGCCATGGCGCTGAGCCCGCGCGACTCCGCGGCCATGATCGTGGAGGCCGCGCGCCGAATGGACCGGGAGGACTAGGCGCCACCGGCATCCGGCGTGGGTGAACGACTATTCCGCGCCGGAATGGGTACCCTCGCGCTTACTGCCGAGGGGAGGACCTATGTCCGAAGTCACCGAAAATCCACCAGCCGAATCCGGGCCCGAACTCAAACGGGTGATGGGGCCGGGACTGCTTCTGCTGTTCGTCGTCGGCGACATCCTCGGTACCGGCATCTACGCGCTCACGGGCAAGGTGGCCAACGAGGTCGGGGGCGCGGTGTGGGTGCCGTTCCTCGTGGCTTTCCTGGTCGCGCTGATCACCGGTTTCAGCTACCTGGAACTGGTCACCAAGTACCCGCACGCCGCGGGCGCCGCGCTCTACACGCACAAGGCGTTCGGCATCCACTTCCTCACGTTCATGGTCGCCTTCGCGGTGATGAGTTCCGGCATCACCTCCGCCTCCACGGCGTCGCGGGCCTTCGCGGCCAACTTCGCCGAAGCCTTCGGCCTGGATCTCGGCAGCGGCACCGCGGTGACGGCGATCGCGCTGGTGTTCATGGCGGTGGTCGCGGCGGTCAACCTGCGCGGCGTGAGCGAGGGCGTGAAGCTGAACGTGGTGCTCACCTGCGTGGAGCTGACCGGCCTGCTGATCGTGATCGGGATCGGCTGCTGGGCGCTGGGCTTCGGCGACGGCGACTTCTCGCGCATCGTCGAATTCGACACCGGGGAGCGCAACGCGGTCGGCGGCGTCATCGTGGCCACCACGCTCGCGTTCTACGCGATGGTCGGTTTCGAGGACTCGGTGAACATGGCCGAGGAGTGCAAGGAGCCCACCCGGATCTTCCCGAAGGTGCTGCTCGCCGGGTTGATCATCACCGGCGTGATCTACGTGCTGGTGTCGATCAGCGCGGTCGCGCTCGTCCCCGCCGACCAACTCGGCGAAGGCGATACCCCACTGCTGAAGGTCGTCGAGGTGGGCGCGCCGAGCTTCCCGACGCACATCTTCGCCTACATCACCATGTTCGCCGTCGCCAATTCGGCGTTGATCAACATGTTGATGGCCAGTCGCCTGATCTACGGCATGGCTCGGCAAGGGGTGCTGCCCCGGCCGTTCGGCCGCGTTCACGAACGGCGCCACACGCCCTACAACGCGATCGTCTTCACCACGCTGCTCGCACTCGGGCTGATCCTGTTCGTCGGCGAGGTGCCCGAACTCGGCGGCACCACAGCGCTGCTGCTGCTCGCGGTGTTCACCGTGGTCAACGTCGCCGTGCTGGTGCTTCGCCGAGACCCGGTGCCGCACAAGCACTTCACGACGCCGACGCCACTGCCCGTGCTGGGCGCGCTCACCTGCGGCTTTCTCGTCACGCCGTTCACCGATCGCAATCCGGCGCAATATGCCATCGCCGGCGTGCTGCTGGCCATCGGAATCGCGCTGTGGGGCCTGAACTACCTGGCCATCCGCGCCATCCGGGCCCAGCCGTTGGACAGCAAGCCGCCCGCCGAGTGACCGATCGGCTTGTAGCCCTGCGGATCACCGTCACCGGTATGCCCGGATTCCGCAGATGACTAGTCGCCGACCGGTAGGTAAGGTGGGCGCCGATGACCAGCATGGAAGCCCGTTTCGGGGATGCCACCCGGACCGTGCCCCTCCCCAATCCGTGGAACCTGACCGCCTACCTGGCCGCGGTGGCCGCCCATCGCGGACGCTCGATCAGCCTGCACCCCGTGCCCAAGGCGATGTTGGCCGACACGGGCTGTGGCGGGGGCGGCCTGTGGGTGGCACGCAAGCACGACGACATCATCGTGTACGACGCCGCAGCGACCGGCCGCAACGCCGATCACGTCATCCTGCACGAGGTCGGCCACATGCTGCTGGGTCACCACAAGGACCAGGAACGCGGCGATCCCTTGCCGCCCGCCTTGTCCGTCATCCTGCCCTCGATCTCCCCGCAGTCGATCGAACACGTGCTCGGCCGTGCAGAGTTCGGCGCCGATCGCGAGCGGGAAGCGGAGGTCTTCGCGGATATGACCATGGTGTACGCGACCCTGCCGCGCCGTCGCAGGCGCTCGTTCCGGCTGTTCGGGCGGGGCAGGTAGCTACCAGCGGTCATAACCGCCCTCGGGTAGTCGTCGCGCGCCGGTGCGCAGGTCGTCGACGAGATCCTGGTAGCCGTCGGCCAATTCATCGATCCTGATCCACGCGTCGTAGAAGACCGAATCGGGCGCGTGGGTCAGCGTCGCGAACGCCTGGGCGGCCAGCATGGCCAGCCGGTCCACCATCCGGCCGACGGTCTCGGCGTGCTCGGGCGCGGCGGGCGGCGGAATCGGCGTCGCGAGCGTGACCCAGCGATCGATGCCGCGCACCAGTTGCGCTCGGCGCCGATCGAGTTTGTCGCACCGGCTCGCCGGGGTGCGCTCGCGCGTCTGATGCAATTGCGCCAGTTCTCCCGCCGCCTCCAGCATCGGATGATCCATGTGCGGCAAGCCTCGGAAGGCGGCCAGCAGGAGTTCTTTGCCAGGGATCACCCGGGCCTCGGATAACTGATCCACTTCACGGACCCCCATTCCGACCAGGGTGGACGCGTTTCGGGCGCGTCCTCGATGCCTTGCCTCGCCGGTGTTCCGGCACTGCCCGAACATCCACATGTGCTCAGCGTGACCGAGAACGGCGGCGACCGCGCCGGATTCGGCCACTTCCGCCTCCGCGACACGCCCATCGGCCTTATTCTCGGCGCCGCCCCGATACCACCCCGACGGCAAACATCCAGTGATCGCGCGTTTTTCGATGATAGAGCCGTCTCCGCTGGGATTATTGCCAACCGATGCGACACGCCAGCCAATCTCTGGAGAGCCGAGCAAACGCCGACTGATGATCGCGCAAACACGGCGAACGCGGCGGTCCGGGCTTCCGGCAGGCCGCGGCCCAATATCCGGCCAGCGCGCATACGAAGGCATCGATGGCCGCGGAGTCGATGTCCCGGGTCAGCGGGTGGGCGGTGACGATCGGATCCGGATCCACACCGGCGGCCGCGATGGACGGAGCGAGGGCGACGAGGTCGATCCACGCGGCGCCCCGGCAGGCCCACGCCCAATCGACCGCAAGCAACGCACCGTCGGCGCGCCGCAGCATGTTGTCCGGTCGAAGGTCGGTGTGCAGCAGCGTGTTCCCGGCCGCGGCCGTCAGCCAGGTCGCTTCCGATTCGGCCAATTCCGTCAGGTGGCGAACGGACCAGTGGTCCAGGTCCACAGGCGGGCCCTCGGTCGCGAACGTCCGCCAGCCGACCAGCTCCGGCCCGTAGGCTTCCGCGACCGTCGGCACGTCCACCAGCGGGCTCGGCGTCAACTCCGTGGCCAACCACGCGACGAGGTCGAGGCAGTCCTGCAACTCCCCCGGCTCGTCGAGCCGCGGAAACGTCCCATCGACATCGTCGAACGCGGCCACGAACCAGCCCGCGATCTCACTGGTGAAAAGGCATTTCGGCGCGGGCACCGTGGCGGGCAGACGCGACGCGATCCGCGCCTCCTGCCGGTAGACCGACGCGAGCCCGTCGCCCACCTCGATCGCCTTCACGAAAGCGGCGCCACCCCCGCTCGTTCGCAGCCACACCGTGACCGAACCCGCCGCGCTGATCGACCGCCGCACAGACGTCATCCCCGAGCAGCCGCGCCACTTCCTCCCGCACCGGCAGCGGGACCTCGGCCCACTCGGTCCGCGACGCAGTGCTCAGGTAGTCGACCACCCGCCCATGATCCGAGTTCTGGCCTCGACGCTCCACCGAAATCACCGATTCCTTGTGTGCCCACGCCTGGGCGATATCGAGGCGCGCTGATGAACGGCGCGCGGGTGAGCGACCTGCCCGACCGCGCGCAGCTCACCGACGCCGACCGACGGACCGCACTGAGGAGACGGCTTCCCGCATACCCGAACTACCGGCGCCCGCAGACCCGGCTACGCCTGGCGAAGTCACATGATCGATCGGCACTCGGGATCGTCTCGCTGCCTCGACTCTCAACCGTCGCAGACCGACCGCCCGCGACGGGGGCTTTCAGGAAACCGTCGCGCGCGCGTCCAGGTAGTCCCGACCGCCGATGTAGGTGGTGTGGCCCGGGTCGGCGGGGGCGGTGGTGGCCGCGGCGACGGCGGTGGCGAATTCCGTGACGCTGGGCAAATCACCCTGCGTGCGGCGCGCGGCGACGGCGTCGGGGTTCCGGCGCTCCAGCAGCTGGACGATGATCGTGCCGTCGATCATGTCGCCGGAGACGACGTGCAGGGCGATGCCTCCGGCGGCGAGTTCGGGGATCATGGCGCGGAGCGCGTCCTCGCCCGCACGCTTGCTGGCCGCGATGGGTTCGTAGTCGGCGGGGACCGGCTTGCGGCCGTGGAAATGCGCCTGATGACTGGTCACGAACACGATCCGCGCGCCGGACGGCATGTGCGGCACGGCGAGCCGCACCAGCCGTTCCTGCGCGTCGCGGTTGAGGGCCATCGCGTATCCGGGCGCGGCGTTGCGCTCCAGCCCACCGGAAGCGTTGAGCACCAGCACGTCCAGCCGTCCGAACTCCTCGACGACCGCGGCGAGCAGCGCACGGGCCGAGTCCGCGTCGGCGATGTCGGCGCCCACGGTGGAGGCGCTGCCGCCCGCCTGCCGGATCGACTCGGCCAGCACATCGGCCCGCTTGGCTTTCTCCCGGTAGTTGATCACCACGTGGTCGCCCCGCGCTGCCAGCACTCGAGCGGTCTCCGCGCCGATACCGCGGGAGGCGCCCGTGATCAGAACGATTCGCCGTCCGGTCGTGTCGTCCACCGTCACCCTCTCGGTCCACCCGGCGACCCGGGCCGATGCTTCTGATTCAGAACTACTATGCTGGTTCTAAATGAGAAGCGCAAACGAACCGAAGCCGCCGCGCGGCCGGGAGGACCCGGCGAACGCGCCGCTGCTGGCCACGATGGATCTGCTCGGCCAGCGCTGGATCCTGCGCATCCTGTGGGAACTGGAACCCGACCGCCTCGGCTTCCTCGAACTGCGCAGGCGCATGGGCAACTGCTCTTCCAGCATGCTGTCGGTGCGCTTGCAGCACTTGCAGTCCGCGGGCTTGATCGCGAAGAACCCGGACAAGTCCTACGAACTGACCACCGCGGGCGTCGAACTCGGCACGGCACTCGAATCGGTCTGGGACTGGTCGCGCCGCTGGCGCGTGACCCCCACCGACCCCGGCGTTTGACCTTCGAGTTGGTTGAGACTCCATGATGGCCCCGTGGTGAGTGCGGAGTCGACGGGGTTGATCACGATCGGTGTGCTCGCGCGGGCCAGCGGGCTCACGGCGAGCGCGCTGCGGTTCTACGACGACTGCGGCCTGCTCGTTCCCGCCCGGGTCGACCCACTGACCGGATACCGCTACTACACCGAGGCGCAGCGGGAGCGGGCGACGCTCATCCGGCAGCTGCGCGCGATAGATCTGCCACTGGAGGCGATCGCGGAAATTCTTACCGGCGACGCCGAGCACGCAGGCGTACTGCTCGACCGTCACGTGGCGGAACTGGCGCGGCGAGCACACGAGGCCGCTCGCGTCGCCGCCGTGGTCAAGCGGTCACTCGGCGCGCACGTGGCAATGGACGCGGCGGTGCTGGCCGAGGCGCTCGAGCAGGTCCGCGCCGCCGCGGCTCGTACCCGCGAAATTCCCGTGCTGGCGGGCGTTCTCCTGGAAGCGAGCGCGAACGCCGTGACTCTCACGGCCACCGACCGATACCGCCTGTCCACCCGCACCGTGGTGGCGAACCGGCAGCACGGCGGCGATTGGTCCGTGGTGCTCGATCCGGACGGGCTCGCGTCGATCGCCGAGACGCTGCGCGGCATGGACGAGGTCGTCGCCGCACCGGCCGACGGCGGACTGATTCTCGCCGGAGACAGCGGAGAACACCGCTCGGCCGTCATCGACGGCGAATTCCCCGACCATCGCGCCCTACTGGCTGGGCTGGGACCGGTCCGCACCAGGGTGCTCGTCGCCCGGCACCTGATGCTGGACGTTCTCGAAAAGGCTTCTGTGACAGTCCGATTCGATATCCAGCGATCCGAGGTCGTGGCGGTCGAACCCGGCGCGGCGCATCACGTGCCCGCTCAGGTCACCGGCTCCGCCGTCGCGCTGTCGTTCGATCCCGCCACGCTGCTGCCCGCCGTCCACACCGCGCTCGGCCCCGATCTCATGCTCGACATCATCGCCGCCGATCAACCGGTGATCCTGCGTTCCGCCACCGACGGAGATCTCACCACCCTGGCCATGCCGGTCCGACCGCTCGACGAGAACGCTTCGGCATAGTCACCCCGTCGCCGACGGCCGGTATCTGTGCCTTCGCTGCGCCGCCCGTTCGTCGTGCCCGTCGGCGGCGCGATCCGAACGCGCGTCCCGCCTGCCTCCGGATACATCCGATGTCGGCCCGACACCGGCCACTCGAACTCGCATACGACACGCGACCTCATCCCACACCGAAGGAGACCCGGATGAACCCGACCCACGATCCCACCATGGACGCCATCACCAGCGCTGTCGCCCTCGGTCACGACGGCCGCCCGAACGACGCGCGCGACGCTCTGCTCGCCGTATGGGCCTCGCTCGGCCCGCAGGGCGACCCGCTGCACCGGTGCACGCTCGCGCACTATCTGGCCGACCTGTACGACGACGCCGCCGAGGCGCTCACCTGGAACATCCGGGCACTGGATGCCGCCGACAGCCTCTCGGACGCCCGCGCACATGACTATGACGGATCGCTGCGAGTGGCCGCGTTCTACCCGTCACTGCACCTCAACCTCGCCGACGACTACCGCAGGCTCGGTTCGTTCGACGCCGCACAACGCGAAATCGACGCCGCTCGCACACGATTGCACACCCTCGCCGACGACGGCTACGGGACGATGATCCGGACGGCGATCGACGAAGTCGAGTCGGCCGTCCGCGAACGGCGCGCCGAACCCCGAGCCTCGGCGCCGAAGGGCGGACGATAAGCACCAGCGGCCCGCACCGGATCGGTGCGGGCCGCTGGGGAAAGGTCCTACTTCAAGCGAAGCTTGCCGAACAGACCGTCCTTCTCGTCGTCGGGTCCGGCCGTGAAGTAGAGCGAGTCGGCGTCACCGAGGCTCTCGCCGTTGCCGAACATCAGCGCCCACAGCCCTTCGATCGCGACCGGCTTGCCGTCGGCATCGCGCAAGTAGTCCGCGAACTTGCCGGTGGTGTCGTCGTAGGCCAGCACGTGTCCGGCGCCGCCGAAGTTGCCGACCAGCAGTTTGCCGCTGAGCGGACCGAACCCGTCCGGCGCGATCGTCACCGCCCAGGGCGCGTTCAGGCGCTTGCCGTCATCGATGATGCGCACAAGTTTGCCGCCTGCGTCGAACTCGGCGAGCTTGCCCTTGTCCGGTTTGCCGCCCGCTTCCCGCTCTTCGTCCTTGTCCAGCGAGTCCTCCTCGCCGGCGTCGAACTTCGCGGCGTCCTTCTCGTCCGGCTGCGTGGTGGCGTAGGCGACGAACACCCGGTTGCCGATGGTCGAGACGTTGAACGGCGCGGGATCGCCGGGCTCGGCCTTCTTGCCTTTCTCCGGCGCGGCCGGGTCGATCGCGTCGCCGGTGGCGAACGGGTTGGCGAAGCCGGTGGTCGGTATCGGCTGCCAGTTCTTGTCGAAGGTCCGCACCTGCGGGTCGGCGCCGAAGTCGGCGGCCAGCAGCTTGTCGCCGGAGGGGGCGAGCGCGATCCCGAAGAACTGCATCCCCTGCGCCTGGCCGTCGAAGACCAGGTTGGCGGGCCCGTCGTGGCGCACGATCCGGCCCTCGAAGCCCAGTTCGGTCCAGGCGGAGATCTTGCCGGAGTCGGTGGCGAAGATGAACCGCGCCGAACCGTTGAGCGGCCCGCCTTCCGCCTCGACCGGCTGGTCGCGCACGACGAACAGGTCGGAGGTGATCGGCGCCGGGTTGAACACCACGCCGGTGGTCTTGCCCGCGCTCTTGTCCGAGGTGTCGGCGTCGGCGCCGGGGATGGTGACGATCTTCAGATCGTCCTGGAAGAGCTTGTGCAGCTTCTCGTCCGAGGACTTGGTCACGTCACCGACGAATTGGAAAGACTTACCGCCCGCGCCGACCCAGAAGTGCCCGCCCGCGCCCTTGGGGCGGTTGGCCAGCCCCCAGGCGTTCACCAGGTCGGGGAAAACGAACTGCGCCTTGTACTCCGCGTTGTTGGCCGCGAGATTGGTCTGGACGTATTTGTTGCCGTCGAGCGCGGGCACCTCGTCCGACTTCGAGTCCGAGCAGCCCGCCGCGACGATCAGCGCGACACCAAGCGCCGACGCGCGCAGCAGACCACTTCGGGTCCGCGACGGAGGCGTACCGCCACGACGCGACTCATTCCAGCGTCCGTTCAACTTACTGTTTCCTTTCCGACCACACCACATTGGTGATAAGGCGAAGCTAACCTTAGCGTGCGGCAAATTCGGGAGTACCCGAACGGTGGGACGGGCACGGGTTTAGGCTGTTCGCCGTGGTCGAACCCCAGCCTGCTATTGCCCTGCACCCTGATATCGCTCCGCTCGCTCCACTGCTCGGCACGTGGCGCGGTAATGGGCAGGGTGAATACCCGACCATTCAGCCGTTCGGCTATGTCGAGGAAATCCGCTTCGGCCATCTCGGCCGACCGTTCCTCACCTACCGGCAGAAGACCCGCGCCACCGACGACGGCCGGCCGCTGCACGCCGAGACCGGCTATCTGCGTTGCCCGCGCCCCGACCGCGTCGAATTGATCCTCGCCCATCCCACCGGCATCACCGAAATCTGTGAGGGCTCGCTCACGATCGAGGACGGCGCGCTGCGCATGGAATTGGACTCCACCGCCATCGGGCGCAGCAGCACCGCGAAACTCGTCACCGCTCTCGGCCGGTCGCTGCACGTGTCCGGCGACACCATCGACTACACGCTCCGGATGGCGGCGGTCGGCGAACCGCTGCGGCATCACCTCGCCGCCACCCTGCGGCGGAACTGATCCACGCTAGAAAGCGCTCGGCAACCGGCGACGTCCACTGCGCAACTCGCCGACCAGATCCTCGTAGGCCACGGCCAGTTCGGCCAGCCGCTCCCAGGCGAACCACAGGTCCCAGCCCTGGTCGTCGGCCATCGCCGCAGACGCGCCCGCGCTGAGCCGGGCGAGGCGGTCGACCACCGAACCGACCGATTCGGTGTGCAGATAGGCTCCGCCGCGCGCTGCGGGCAATCGGGTCGCGACCCAGCGGTCGACGTCACGAACCAGCCGGGCCCGGCGCTCATCGTTGTCGCACATGCAGCCGTGACCCGCGCGGATCCGGCGCGTATGCAACTCCGCGAGAGCGCGCGCCCGCAGCAGCACCGGATGGCCCGGCGGCGGTGCGCTGTCCCGGCAGGCTCCCAACAGCTGACTTCGCGTCGGCAACCCCTCGCTCACAGTGCCCCTTTCCTGCCCGCGCGAGCCAGCACGCAATCCACGATCACCATCCCGGACGGACGGAACGTGTCGCGCGGCGCGACCACCCATCGGCGAAACACGCCTGGAGCATCGGCAGGTGACGGCAGCGCGATTTCACTGCCGAACGGCACGACCGAAACGTCGAGCCGGAACAACGCCGCGAACAGCCGCACGTCGTCCGGCAGATCGGGACGGCACAGGAATGTCCATCGGCGGGAACGGATGTGCGCGACCACCGGGCCCAGCGGCCTGCCACGGAAAAGCATGTCGTCCCGCACGCACTGCCCCAGCCGGTCGGGCATCGTGATCCCGCCCACCACACCCGCCTTCACGACGATCCGGCCGATCTCCGGATGGATCCCGGCGGGCAGCCCACAGGTGCGGCGGTAAAACGCGCAGCGGGACGCGGGAGTGTCCGCGAATGCCGCATGATTCATTCGCCTGCCTCGATTCACATAGTTCGGTACGCGAGAAATCCCGGACGCTGGACCTGGAACCGTTGGCGCGGTTAAGGTTTCAGCACTTCTTCGATTGGGTCCGGGCGCGTTCAGTAGAGCACCGGATATTGCTGGGCGGGAATGTTCTCAGTGGTGGAATCGGGCGGAAATCGCCCAGGTTCCAAGGTCCCCCGCCATTCGGTTCCAGTTAGGTACCCGGCCAATACTTAGGCTACGAAAGGGATTTCGCCGTGACTTCAACCGGTTCCACCCTGCCCCGCCGGATGCTGGGGCGGCAGCTGCGTGAGCTGCGGGTCAGCTCGGGCGTGAGCGCGGAGTACGCACGGGACGCGATCGGCGTCGGGAAACAGACCCTGTGGCGGATGGAGACCGGGCAACCGGTCCGGCTGAACCCGTTGTTCGTCGAACGGCTGTGCAAGGTGTACGGAGCGTCGGAGGAACGGACCGCCATCCTGCTCAATCTGGTCGAGGAGACCAAGCGGCCCGGATGGTGGCACGCCTACGGGGACACCATCGCCGAAGAGTTCAGCCTCTTCGTGGAGTTGGAGGCGGTAGCCAAGCGTCTCGTGTCCTATCAAACAACCCTTCTGCCCGGAATCCTGCAAACCGACGAGTACCGACGCGCGCTCATCTGGGTCGAGCTTCCCGCGATACCCGGACACGAAGTCGAGCGGAGGATCGAGATGTTCAAGCAGCGGAAGGCCCGTTTGGACGACTCCGACCCGGTTCTCCTGGAGGCTGTCATCGATGAGTCCGCACTGCGTCGCGCGATCGGTGGCCCATCAGTAATGGAACGGCAGCTCAGGCACCTGGCGACTGTAGGCGAACGAGACCATGTATCAATCCGAGTGGTTCCGCTCGCAGCGGAGGCGTACGCGGGATTGGGCGCCGGGTCGTTTGTAATGCTCGACTTTCCGAACTATCCCACTGCACATCTCACCGAGCCGCCGGTTGTTTATATGCAGGGACTCACCGGTGACCTGTATCTTGAGAGGCCCGACGAGATCCGGCGATATCGCCAGACGTACGCCGATATTCAGCGATCGGCACTTGACCAGGAGCGAAGCCGACTTCTCATCCACAAGATCGCGAAGGAGTACGCCGAATGAACGCCAGCCTATCCGACGTCACCTGGTTCAAGAGCAGCTATAGCAGTGCCGAGAAGGACTGCGTCGAGGTCGCGTTCCTGGGCGAAGGTTGCGTGGGTGTACGTGACTCAAAGAATCCCACCGGACCGGCTCTCGTGTTCACCCCGCGCGAGTGGGACTCGTTCACCGCTCGCATTGCCAGCAACGAACGAACGCGGTTGACACCAGCCCCCCGAGGCCGGTCGGCCACGTCCTCGGACCTTCCTCTCGGGAGGTCCGAGGTACTCGATTGAACCGGAGACCCTAGGACGCGGGATACATTTCGGTACGCTTGCACCTCGGGGAAACCTCCCGGTAGCGTCAACATTCACTGCAGGGGGCGGAAGAGCCGGTCCGGCCCTGGAGAGGCCAGGGAACACACCGGTGCAGGAGGGGACCAATGACGTCAGCGCGGAAATCTCAGCGATTGGTCATCCTCGCCCTCGGTGCCGCGCTCATGCTGCCAGCCTGCGATTCCTCCACCGATCATGCCCCGTCGACCGGAGCCGCATCCGCCAGCCCGACCATCGCCCCTGACGTCCCCACCGGCTACGACCCGTGCACCGACATCCCGCAGAGCGTGCTCGATTCAGAGAACCTGCGCAGCAAAGACAAGCAGGACTCGAACGCTTCTGGAGGGGTCAAGTGGCGTGGTTGCGCATGGATCCAGACCGACGGCTACGCCCCGGTGATCACCACGACCAACATCACCGTCGACATGGTGCGGGACAAGAAGTTCACAGATACGCGCGAGTACACGCTCAACGGTCGCCGAGCGATCTCCACACGACAGGTAGACGAGCACCCGGACGCGGTGTGCACGATCAATGTGGAGATGAGAGGCGGAAGCCTCGAAATCTTCCTCAGTAATCCACCGTCGCGCAAGAACACGGGAAGCCTCGATACATGCGCACTGGCACGGACTCTGGCTGAGAAAGTAGTGCCGACAATGCCTGCCACTGTTTGAAACCGCCGAAGCGATCGAACTCACCGGGAGGGAGCAGTACATGGGTGACGACAGCGCGCAGCCGCCTCGGCCGATGGCGAACATTTTAAGCGCGGCGAACGAGGGCCAGCTAGGAATCCACATGTCCGCAGAGGACTTCATCTACATCGACCGCGACTGCGAGTACTTCAAGAACGCCATTCAGAAGATCCAAAGATCCATGGATTTTGTCTCACAGCAGTCTCACTGGGGCTTGGGCGAGCGCGACGGTGACATGGTGTCGGCACAAACCTTGGTCGATAGATTCAAAAAGAAGGCACGCGGCGCGGAAGACAACAACAGCGTCTATCAGATCATGGATGATCATTATCGCATCGTCGAGGACATCCAGGAAGTTCACCGGATAGCTCGAGATCGAATCATGCAGTCCGACAGCGACTTTGCCGCAGACTTCCACAGGCTGAGTACCACACTGCCCGAGCGGCCGCCCGTTGGAGTCCAATTCTCACCGCCTCGACTCCCGATCGGACCGAGCAAATGAGCGGCTACGAGAACAAGCGCATCCCGAACGGTGGCGAGCACACCGACAGCTGGGAACACGCGCGCATCAACGACACGTTCAAGCCCCTCGATCCCACTGATGCCCACACCCATGCCGACACGTACTGGCAGGCTCGCAATGAGTGGGAGCGCGGTGTCGAAACCTTCGCGCGCTCAATCCAGACATCCATAGCTCAAGCCTGGTCCGGCCCCGCAGCGGAGCAGTCCAAGAGCTCCATCGCCAAGTACACCAGCGACGCACAGAACCTGACGACCTCCCTGGAGGAGCTGTACTACCGGGTCCGCGACGCCGCCACCGCGATCACCGATACGAAGAAGGCTATCCCCGAGCTCGTCAACATCCCGTTCGAGGATCGCATCTTCAATCCGAGACGATGGAACCTGTCGAGCGAACGCTTCCTGGCCGAGCAGTCGGCCCGAGTCGCGATGAACGATTACTACGTCCAGCCCTTCAGTGAGATGGATGGCAAGATTCCGGTGCTGCCCACACCGGTGGGCCCCACCGCATCCGTGGACATCCCAGCGCCACCGCCGGGCGGATACCACAGCGACGACAGCGGCGGCCCCACGTCGACCGACTCCGGCAACGGTCCTACCACTACCGATTCGGGCACTCCCGGTGACGAGAACGGCGACGGCGAGCCCGACGAGACGACCACCGAAGAACAGCAGCAGTCCACCGACGAGTCGCCCCGGAATCAGCAATCGTCCGACACGACAGCGTCCGATACCACGACCGAGCCCGCAGGCGTGGACCCCACGTCCACGACTCCCGCCTCCACCACGGACCCGACCAAGTCCGCGCCGGCCGGCAACCCGACCCCGCACAGCCCGGGTGCGCCCAGCCCTGGCACACCGGGGACGCCCAGCACCTCGAACCAGCCGCAACCGGGACGCAGTATCGCGGGCGCACCGGGAACGCTGAACCCTACAGCGAATCCGGCAGCTGCTGCGAGGGCCGCTTCGGGACTACGCAGCACGAGCGGGATGCCGGGCATGATGGCGCCCGGCGCTCGCGGCGGCGGCAAGGACGACGAGTCCGAGCACAAGACGCCGGACTACCTGATCACCCAGGAGAACACCGACGAACTGCTCGGTGAACCTCCGAGAACGCTGCCCGGCGGCGTCATCGGCGGCACGCCCGACTGATCGGGCCGCATACTTCTCGACTCCGCGCACCCCCGCCTGCCGTATCGGTGAGCGGGCGTACGCGTGTGAACAGTGGCCGCGCAGCGGCCGGATTGGACCTCTCACATGGCTGAATGGACCTGGGAACCGGACGACTTCGCCGCTCTTTGGTACGGCGACGCGCACGATCGCATCCCCAGCCCCTTGCGCTACACCAGCCGTTTCGCCTTCCGCGACGACTTCGCCGCCCACCGCGCCGCCGTCTGGGACCGCTACTCCGCGGACGAACTCGACGAGATCGCCGCGGCCTTCCGCACCTTGGGCGACTCCGACCTCCGGATCGAGATCCTCGGCGGCACCTGCAAGCACAAGAACAGCACCGGCCCCCACGACATCCGCGAGTATCGAATCCTCGGCGCACGCGACAACTACCGCGCCGTTGTCCTCAGCCAAGCGGGCAATCAACACGAACACGGCCCGATCCGCGCGCGCCTGTTCCCCGCCGAACAACTCCCGGCACGCCTCCTCAACGCCATCCCCGCCTGCACCCCCGGAACGGAGAAACCCGCAACCTTCCACCCCGACGACCTGATCCCCCGCCGCGACACCTACCTCCAGGACAACGCCCGCAACACCCCCCGCGAGCAATACCAACGCCTCCTCGGCCGCCCCGTCGACGGCGGCGGCACCGCCGTCCTCATCACCGCCCCCCTGCACACCCACACCAAACCCGCCAAAGTCCTCCAATGGCACGACATCTCCACCGACGGCCGCTACACCGAACACCGCACCGACCACATCACCATCCGCCCCACCACCCCCACCGACCTGACCACCCACTTCACCACCTGGATCACCCAAGCCCTCCAACATCTCGAAGCCGCCCGCCCCGAAAGTTGGTAGCAGCGTGGCCAACTCCTTGCTGAGAAGCTTGCCGACGGCCCGGCACGCCGGTAGTGTCTGGAACCCAATGGGGAGTTGATCGGCCTGCATGAATTCATCGACAGGCTGCCGAGAGGGGAGTTTCGTGAGCAGAAATACCGCACCCGTAGAGTTTGCTGGGCGACGACTTTACGAGGATCAGGCACTGTCGAGTTCGAAAGCGGACGAGTGATGCCACACACCCCACCTCCGTGGGACGACCCGAATTATTGGGATGACGAGCCCGACGACAATCGGCGGCAGCATCAATCGGCCGGTGCCGATCGAGGTGATTCCGCCGCCGGTGCCGAGCGTGATACGCTCACGCTGCCGCAGAAGTCCGCGTTGGTATCGGTAAAAGTAGGTGAAGACTGCCTGCCCACCGAAGTGAAAATCAGTCGCAACTGGAAGGGCAGCTGGGAGCCGTCACGCTACGCGGAGAGCATCATGACCGCATACAAATATGCCCTCTATGAGCGGCAACTTCATTATGCCGAGTCCGGCTCGATTCCGGAATCGACGATGCCATCCCTGCACGATGTCGCGCCCGCGCTTCTGCAAACGCGAGACACTCATGAATATCAGGAGACCTTCACACGCCTGATAGGTCCCGTCACATACGAAGCACACGGCCCCGGTTTGACCGAGTCCGACGAGCCCGCGATTACCGTGACGGCGAATGAAAGAAGAATTATCGCCATCCGGATCGATCCGCGATGGGCCCAGGGTGCCGAACCTTTCACGATCGCCCACGACATCGTGGCATGCGCCGATCGAATTCGCGCAATGAAACCGGTTTCAGCCAGAGATCCTTATCTCGATCGAGAATCAGAGGCCGAGGTCTCCAAGCGCCTTGCCGAGCACATTCGAAAACTGACCGAAAACGAGATCTGATGGCCGACAACCTATCCGTAGAACTGGACCTTCTCGAACAAGCGTCGAAAGCTTGGACCGACACCGTGGATCAGGCGCTCTATAATGCTGCGGATCAAATAGAGCCACTGAAGTTCTCCAGGATTCAATTTGGGATCTTCCAGATACCCTGGGATCAGTACACCCAGACCGCCGCCTATATCCAGGATCGCCTCCGAGAAGGCGGCACCGAGGCCACCGAAATGGGTGTCGCATTGCACCGAGCGGCGGCCACTTACAGAAGCCAGGACGAGGCGATCGAAGGCGATCTCAACAAGTTGGATGTGGACTTCAGCATATGACCGAAACGCTCAAAAAGGAAGATCTGGACAAATCGATCGGCGACTTCAAGAAGGCGCGGGATGATTGGAACAATCTTCCAAACAAGCTGAACGACGCAGTAGACGGCTTGAAGTGGAAGGCGCCACCGCTCTATGCGCTGGTGACTTCTAAGCGCGACGACGCACAGGTAGAACTCAAGAAGGTGATGGATAAATTCATCGAGATCGGCGAGGGAATTGCCGCACCCTACCTGTTCATCCAGTACGCGGCCGACTGGCAAGCGGTAGGCGCAACGGTACGTGGCGCAGAGAACGCACAATCTAATCCTGTCATCAGCCTCGATGGGCATTGGACAGGAGCCGCGAAGGATCGTTACAGCGCGTCCCGGACGAGCCAGCAGCAGGCGATGGCCACCACCGCAGATTTATGTGACAAGGTACACGATCAGTTGATTTCCTTGGCCAGAAGCGGACATGCGCTTTACACCGAGATCGTCAAAGGCATCGTTGGATATTACGCCAAGATTGTCGAGTTGATCGTCGACATCGCCGAGATAGTCGGGGCGTTGGAGGCTGCCGGCGTTGTCGGACAACTGGCTGGCCAGGCATTCACCACGATGGCGGATCTGTTCACCGCAGCACTCGGAAATCTGCAGGAGCAGGGAATCGCGGCGAACGAACTCAAGAATCTCAGGAACAACCCGCGCGGGCTGCCGAACAACACGTGGCCGAGTTCTGTTTCCAACACTTTCGAGGATCCCAAGCTGTGGGAGTTGGTGGTCAAATGATCTTGCCATCTCGCACCGCCCGGCGATTCATGCGGCGCACTTCGACCATTGCGGCGGTAGCCATCGCCTGCACCCCGGTCGGCTGCGGATCGACACCCGACAACGACATCATTCCGATTACGACAAGTACGGTGGCAGCGTCAACGACGCCCACGAAAATCGACAGTTGCTTTCCGATGCTGAAGATCAAAGAACCGGAGCTGGCGAAATTCGCGGATGAACTGCGGCTCCCGCCCGAGGTCAACCTCTTCGATGTGAACTTCGGAATTGCCGCCGACAAACATGGCAGCGCTATAGTCTTGGTTCATCTTTGCGTACCAGCGTCGAAGAATCCCGATGGACTTCGGCCGATAGCAACCACCGTCGCCCACGCTTTGAAGAAGAGTGAATTGGGGGCTCGCACAGGGACCCTGTACGTCACCAACACCGGCTCCGCGAAAGTAAAGTACCGAGCATATCTGGTGGACCACGACTTCCAAGCGCATCCATGGGACGGCACTCCGTCTCCGGAAGCAGAACTCGCGAGGTGGGAGATCTACGACGTGCCGTGACACCACGCGGACCATGCGCGTAACCCAGCTGCGATGCGTTTGAGGGGTCGCTGCCCAACTCATCCGGCCGCTGTTCGTCATCGACGCCGCAACATCGCGTGGTGGATGTAGTACTTGTCGACCTGGCGGGTGAAGACGCTCACCAGCTCCCAGCCGAAGTACGTGTCCAGCCATTCGATACAGGCGGTCAGCGTCGACAGACTCGCCTGATGGTTGGCTTTCAGCAGGCCCGCATCCCAGGCGAGACCTCGCCGGGGTTGCGCGCAGATGACCAGATATTTGCGCCGGTAGGTGCGCATGTCGACGGTTCCGTTCAGGACTGCCCTGGCGTCGAGCACCGGACCCGGGCCCGCCGGGAGCGGCGGCGGCTGACCGTTCACGCTTGCATTCCTACCCGCGCCAGTCGACTCGTACGACCGAGCCGTGCATCCGTGGCAGTTCAACGGAGGCCGACCAGCCCCGCACATCGAAATCCGCACCGATTATCGCGGTCAATGAATCCCCCTCGGACGCAACGTGCTCCGACAGCACGACCGGGCCCACTTTACCGCCCCAGCAGGTGCCGACGGATTGCAGTCGTCGCCCGAGCGGGCACCACCGCCGGATCCGGTGACGGCGTCGGAAGGCAGCCGGGTCCGGGGCAGGATGAACCCG
Organism: Nocardia sp. CY41; assembly: GCF_009829325.1. Classification (GTDB taxonomy): domain Bacteria; phylum Actinomycetota; class Actinomycetes; order Mycobacteriales; family Mycobacteriaceae; genus Nocardia. The sequence continues at coordinate 7,144 of NZ_VUOS01000003.1, read as the reverse complement.
TCACCAGGGGTGCGACGGTCCGGCGGGCGACGTGCCGGGCAACGGTCGGGTCCTCGAGATTCAGACGCCGGCTCGGCGCCAGCAAATAGCCGAGGGTGAGCGGGATCATCACCTCCGCGCGTAGGTCCGGATCGTCCCTGGCGAGTATGCCTTCGGCTTGGCCGGCGACGATATGGGCTGCGATGAAACGGTGGTCGAGATCCAACGGGACCCATCGCCCTGTTCGAGTACCGACAGCAGTTCCCAGCCGCGTTCCGGTGTTGGCTGTTCGGGGAACAATAGCGACGCGTGGGCATCGTCACCGGCGTCTACCGGCGCACTGTGACGAAGGACGGCGACGACGAATCGCCCTTCTTCTAGCGCTCGCTCAGTACCCAGGACACCGCACGACTGGCGTCGATCCGCCGCCGGACTCGCCACCGGGGGTGTTGAGAAACGTTCAGCTTTCGGATACTCGACACCCGGCACCGAAGGCGCGGAATTCCAGCGCATCGCGTTGTCAAGAAGCGTGTCGAGCCGCCGAGGAAAGCGAGACCGACGAGGCCCGTCGCTCTACGCGGAGCGACGGGCCTCGATGCACAGACGCGTCTGCGCTACGCGAATGGCTTGATCATCCGCAGGATGTAGCTCTGGACCGGTTCGTAGTCGTCGTTACGGGGGGCTTCCGGAACGGAGTCAATCCGTGGTGGGTTGATCCCGGTATTGGCCCACGAGGTGTTGGTAGAAGCTGTTCTCTGGCGACTCCAGCGAGATGGCCCGCAGGCCGACGGTGACCTTCCGGCCGACTACCACCGAGTATCCGTCCTCGTCGATGCCGAGATCCTCGACGATCGCTGACACCAGTTCGTCCAGCTCGTCATCGGTCACATAGACGGCAAGACGGCATTCAACCAGGACGCGCGCCGGGTCGTATGCGTCGCCCCACGCGCGCTGAGCGAACTCATCGACCGCGGTGACCGGTCCGAAACTGGTGAAGCACGGGATACGGTTCACCCCGCGGATCCGGTGGGCGCTCTCCTCGAGCGCCAGCGCAACCGGGTGGATTCCCTCGCCGTCGAGGGCACCGGGCCCGGTCGCGTCCGGCAACCCGAGTCCTACCGCGAACTCCCACACTTGGCGTTCGTCGTCGTCCACGTCCAACCTTCCTGCTATTTCTTCGATGAGCTCTCGACGCGGCAGTGCTTGACCTTCCGCCCCTTGGGCGCAGCCGCTTGCGCCTTGTTCCAAGCGTCTTTCTCGGCCGCGTCCTTGGTCTTACCCGTTCCGGTGTACTTCTCTGGACCGGTGGCGTCGGTCCGGTCCAGATTCTCGAAGTAGCAGGACAATGTCACGGTCCACTTGGCGGTGAGTTCGAACTGCCAGTGCGGGCGTGCCGCCTCGACGGGTTCGGCGGCAATCGTCGGTATCTCAGCCTGTGCGATGCCGACCCCGGCTGCCGATGCGCCCGCGATGCACGCAGCCGTCAGCGCGATTGTTGTGACAAGTCGCCGCCCGGCCGAAATGGTTCGCATGTCGTCCCCTCCGTTGGTTTGAAGGTATCTCCTTCACTGCTCTTGGACGATGCTGCGGCACAACAGGTTCCATCAGTGACCGGTGTCACGAGGTGATGTTCTATGTTTTGCTCTGCAGCATCTACGAGCAGCCCACCAGGCACCGAAAAATCCTGCCCGATACGGCCGAGCGTCATACGCGCCACAATCTGCGTAGAGGAGCTATTGCCAGATAACCACGGTTATCTGGCATCCATCCCCGAGATCAAGAAGGTCGAGCTGCCAGACGCCGTCCGCCGCGTTGCGTCGATTCCGGCTTCTCGGGCAATATCTGCAGCACACGGGGCGGTCGATGAAATGCACCGTCCGCTGTGGCACCGGACCTACTGCCGACCACGCGGCCTCGATCGTTGCGCCTGTGAGGCCGCGAGGTTGCCACGAACCACCTCGTTCGCTCACACCTACGCATCGATGGGGCGACGCGTAGAGGCAATCTCCCTCTACGAGCGGACCGTTGCCGACTTCGAGCGAATTCTCGGACCGAACCATCCCGCCAAGGTTATCGCGGGGAGCCAGGGTATCGGGGTGGCCTGGACCGAGGATCCGCTCCCGATCGGCGAGGGTCCGCTCGAACAGGGCAATCGCTTCCTCCAGTCGTCCCGCCGACCCGTAGCGCCAGCGAGGTTGTTGCTCCGTCTGGACGAGATCATCGCCGCGACATCCGCTCGCGGCCGGGGTGGCGACGGCTTCATGCTGGTGCGCATGGCGACCAGCATCGAACCTCGCGCCCTCACCCGTGCCAGCACTGTGATCGCCGACCGCATCACCCGGGCGCACCGCTCGCGCCCGCTCGCCCAGCAACTCCCACGGTTGGTGGAGCTGGTGGAACTCGAGACGGGACATTGCGGACCGCTCGAAGCGCCGGACGAGGTGGCGGCGTTGCTGCGGCGCATCCTTCCTGCGGCGGCCGAGGCCGTATGAGTGCAGCGATGATTCACGAGGGCACCGCTGGAGAAAACGGACAAAAACGGAGTGGGTGGATTATTGCCGAGGTAGCGGCGCGGGGCCCTAATGGAAAGTGCCGGGCCACTGAGTGAGTCGGGGCGCCCTCCCCGGTGCAGAGGAAATCTCTACGGAACCAGGAGGCATCACCGTGCCCACTATCACTTCGATCACCCCGACATCGGGCCCGACTACAGGAGGCACCAGCGTCACGATCACCGGTACCGGATTCACCGGCCCACTGACCGTGCGTTTCGGCTCCACGGCAACGACTTTCACCATCGATTCCGCGATTCAGCTCACGGCCATCGCCCCAGCGGGGTCGGCCGGTCCGGTGCAGGTGACGGTCTCGGACTCGAGCGGAACCAGCAACGGAGCCACCTACACTTATCTTGCCGTTCCGTCCTTGAGCTCTATCGCGCCCGGCCAGGGGTCCACCTCCGGCGGGACGACGGTCACGCTCACCGGATCGGGGCTGACGGGCGCCACCGCGGTCACTTTCGGCACCACACCGGCGACGTCGTTCACCGTCGACTCGGACACGCAGATCACGGCTGTCGCTCCGGCGGGCACGGGCATCGTCTCGGTCACCGTCACCGCTCCGGGTGGCACCAGCAACGGGGTCGCCTTCGTCTACGTCGTGGTGCCCACCATCTCGGCGCTCACGCCGACTTCGGGGCCCACATCCGGTGGAAACAACGTCACGATCTCCGGCACCGGATTCACCGGTCCGCTCACTGTACGGTTCGGCGACACCGCGACGACCTTCACCGTCGACTCCGCTCTCCAGATCACCGCCGTCGCACCGGCCCACGCGGCCGGCGATGTCCAGGTCACCGTCACCGGGTCCGGTGGAACCAGTAACGGCGCCACGTACTCCTACGTCTGATCGAGACAGCGACCGGGCCGCCGCCGGGCATTCCGGCGGCGGCCCGGTCGCGTGGAGCGTGAAATCCTCGAGCGTTCGGTCCGATCGAAGGGACCGACCCTCACTTGCGGCCGGGTTGTCCTCCCTCACAGCGACCAGTGATCTCGATCTCCCGACCCGCGGACTGGCAGACGCACGGGCGTGGCGACCAGAATTCCAGCGGGCGTGGCGTTTCCGATTTGCGAGGCGGCCGGGGTCCCGGGGCTGCCTGGTCCCGGTCCACCGCACCGGCGAGAACCACACTGCGGCCAGGCCGGACGATGCGGCCCGACCGAATCACACCGCCGCCTGGTCAATACGTGGCAACAATCTGGAAAACGGACAAAAACGGATCATCTGGCGCGTTGCCGACCCGCTGATCATGGGGCATAACGGAGTTAACCGGTTCGCCACCAGCGTCGCGCACCCCGGTACAGAGGAACCAGCAAACAGAGAGGCAGCGTCATGCCTACCTTCCTCTACCCCTCGGCAGGACATCACTCGCGGGCCCGACGCGACACGGCGGCAAACGGCATTCCGGTAAACGGCGCCGCTCCGGCGCAGGCCGCGGCAACGCGCCATGAAGCCTCCACGGACGCATACGGGTTCGCATAGATACCACTGGCCGGCAGGCATTTCCACGACACCGTCCGAACATCGGACCAGGTCGTATCCGAAACAAACCCCACGGTGGGTTTTCAGACGGCGGGCGCTCCGGCATCGGCCGACAGCGCCGTCGATACAGAAAGAAAGGGAAGAACCGATGAACAAGGTGATCACCATCCTGCACAGCGAGCCCGTTCGCGCATTGCTGTACCCACTGCTGGTAGCGCTGATCGGCTACGGCGTCACCAAAGGCGTCGTCTCCGCCGACCTCTCGGGGTTCGTCCTCGCGATCGTCGCGGCGGCACTGGGCTTGCCCGCAGTCGAATCGGCGCGCCACCGGGTGAGCCCGGCGCCACCGGATAGCGGTGAACCAGCATGAGGGCTCAGAAGGAGAAGACACGCCACGATCCCTTCGAGGTGGTGCTGTGCGCGGTATTCGGTGTCTCGATGCTGTTGCACTGCGTCTACGGCCCACCGCCGGGTTCGGCGACCGCGGCCATGCCCGCGGGATTTCGCACGCTGTGGCTCGTTCTGATGCTGATCGGCTGCGTCGCCACGCTGGTCGGCCTGTTCGCCCGGCGCGTCTGGGGTTATCTGGTCGAGCAAGTCGGCTTAGGAGCGCTCGGCTGGTCCCTGGTGGCCTTCGGCGCGCAACTGCTGCTGCTGCAGATCCAGCACCGAACCCTCGGTCCGGCCACGGTTCTCGGGGGTCCGCTGCCGATCGCCCTGGGTGTCGCGTTCCTCTGGAAGCGCCGACAGGTGCTGCAGGACGTCCGGACGCTGCACGCGGTGAAGATTCGGGAGGCGTCATGAACCTCATCCAGCAGTCACCGGTCTTCGCGGCGCTGGTGCTCATCGCCAGTTCGTCGGTGCTGTCGGCGGCCGTGACGGCGTGGTTCAAGCGCGGCGACGTCGACGCCCATATGACGAAGACGAAAGCCGACGCCGCGAAAGTATTGAGTGACTTGGCCATCTCGCAGACCCAGCAGATGTCCGAGCAGATGGGCGAGTTCCGCATGGCTCTGCGGGTCCATCGGGAGTGGGATCGGAAGATGGTGACCCGGGCACGGCAGGCGGGCATCGAATTCGACGACCCACCGGAACTGTTCCTCTGACACGGGAAGGGACTCCGAGGCGGGATGCTGACGGGCGTTCCGGATGGTCGCCAGTCGTTCGCCGAGACGGCGGTTCTCGGCAGGCTCCGTGCTGACGGCGTAGCTGCCGGCAGCGGCGAGACACCGTCGAAAATATTTCTGCCGCAACGCCTGCCAGGCTGTTCGCGCCGTAACCCGATGCATCGTCGGCGAACCTAAAACGGACCAAAACGGATCGCGGGATATGTTGCCAGGCATCAGTACAAAGGCGTTAATTGAGATAGCCGGGCCGTTGAAGAGCGGCGGGCGCCCCCCGGTGCAGAGGAATCATCACCACGGCAAAAGGAGGCAGCGCCATGCCTACCATCACTTCCCTCTCCCCGACATCAGGGCCCGCAACGGGTGGAACCAGTGTCGTGATCACGGGTACCGGATTCGGCGGTCCGACGACCGTACGGTTCGGCGGTACCGCGACCACTTTCACGATCGACTCCCCCACTCAGATCACGGCCATCGCCCCGGCCGGCTCGGTCGGTACGGTGCAGGTCACCGTCAGCAACGCGGGGGGAACCAGCAATGGCCTCCCCTACACCTATGTTCCGGTTCCCGCGCTGAACAGCATCAACCCGAACCAAGGCTCCACCGCGGGCGGGACGACAGTCACGCTCACCGGATCGGGCTTCACGGGAGCCACCGCGGTCAATTTCGGCAGCACACCGGCGACCTCGTTCACGGTCAACTCCGACACCCAGATCACGGCTGTCACGCCGGCCGGTACAGGGATCGTGCCGGTCACGGTCACCGGTCCGGGCGGCACCAGCGGTGCGGTGCCGTTCATCTACGTGGTCGTCCCCACCATCACCTCCATTTCGCCGACCGCCGGGCCGGCCTCGGGAGGTAACACCGTCACGATCACCGGCTCCGGGTTCACCGGCCCGCTGACTGTCCGGTTCGGAAACACCGCAACCATTTTCACGGTCAATTCGCCCACTCAGATCACCGCCATCGCGCCTCCCGGAACGGGGAGCGTGCAGGTCACCGTCACGGGTTCGGGCGGGACCAGCAACGGTGTCACCTACACCTATGCCGGTGTCCCAGCGCTGACCAGCCTGGTACCCACGACCGGTCCGACAACCGGCGGAACCACGGTCGTCATCACGGGAACGGGGCTGTCGACCGCCACCGCGGTGAACTTCGGTGGCACACCGGCGACGTCGTTCATCGTCAACTCCGATACCCAGATCACCGCTGTCGCTCCAGCCGGAACGGGGACCGTGCAGGTCACCGTCACCACTGCCGGCGGAACCAGCAACGGCCTTCCCTTCACCTATGTGGCGGTGCCCGCCATCACCACGTTGGTGCCCAATGCCGGTCCGGTCACCGGCGGGACAACGGTCGTCATCACCGGGACGAATCTGACGGGAGCGACAGCGGTCAGCTTCGGTGCCACACCGGCGAGCTCGTTCATCGTCAACTCGGCGACCCAGATCACGGCGGTCGCGCCGGCCGGGACCGGAACCGTGCAAGTCACCGTCACGACACCCGGCGGAACCAGCAACGGCCTCGCCTACACCTACATTCCGGTGCCCGCCATCACCACGGTGGTGCCGAACGTAGGACCGGTCACCGGCGGAACCACGGTCGTCATCACCGGCGCGGGCCTGACCGGAGCCACCGCGGTGAACTTCGGCGCCACACCGGCAGCTTCGTTCACCGTCAACTCCGACACCCAGATCACGGCAATCGCCCCCGCGGGGACGGGGACCGTGGGAGTCACCGTCACTACTGCGGGCGGAACCAGTAACGCCGCCGCCTACACGTACGTCGCCGTGCCGGCCCTGACCACGGTGGTCCCGAGCGTAGGACCGGTCACCGGCGGAACCACGGTCGTCATCACCGGCACGGGCCTGACCGGAGCCACCGCGGTGAACTTCGGCGCCACACCGGCGACCTCGTTCACCGTCAACTCCGACACCCAGATCACGGCCGTCGCTCCCGCCGGGACCGGAACCGTGCAGCTGACCGTCACCACCCCCGGCGGAACC
>NZ_VUOS01000002.1 GCF_009829325.1 Nocardia sp. CY41 | reverse complement strand
TGACCGGAGCCACCGCGGTGAACTTCGGCGCCACACCGGCGACCTCGTTCACCGTCAACTCCGACACCCAGATCACGGCCGTCGCTCCCGCCGGGACCGGAACCGTGCAGCTGACCGTCACCACCCCCGGCGGAACCAGTAACAGCGTCGCCTACACCTACGTCGCGCTGCCCACTGTCACCGTGGTGGTACCGAACGCGGGCGTGGAAGCAGGCGGGACAACCGTCGTCATCACCGGCACAGGATTGACCGGAGCCACCGCGGTGAACTTCGGCGCCACACCGGCGACCTCGTTCACCGTCAACTCCGACACCCAGATCACGGCCGTCGCTCCCGCCGGGACCGGAACCGTGCAGCTGACCGTCACCACCCCCGGCGGAACCAGCAGCGGCGTCGCCTACACCTACATCCCGATCCCCGCCGTGACCACGGTGGTGCCGAATGTGGGTCCCGCAACCGGTGGCACGACAGTCGTGATCACTGGAACAGGACTGACGGGAGCGACGGCGGTGAACTTCGGCGCCACACCGGCGACCTCGTTCACCGTCGACTCCGCCACGCAGATCACGGCCATCGCTCCCGCCGGGACCGGAACCGTGCAGCTGACCGTCACCACCCCGGGCGGAACCAGCAACGGCGTCGCCTACACCTACATTCCGGTCCCCACCTTGACCGCGACGGTTCCCAACGTGGGCACCGTATCGGGCGGTACGACAGTCGTGCTCACCGGAACGGGACTGACCGGCACCACCGCCGTGAACTTCGGCGCCACACCGGCCACCTCGTTCACCGTCGACTCCGCCACCCAGATCACCGCCGTAGCCCCGGCGGGGACCGGGACGGTGCAAATCACCGCCACCGGCCCGGGTGGGACCAGCAACGGCGTCGCCTACACCTACATCCCGATCCCCGTCCTGACCGCGGAGGTGCCGAATGTAGGACCGGTCGCCGGCGGAACCATCGTCGTCATCACCGGAACAGGGCTGTCCACTACCTCCGCGGTGAACTTCGGCGCCACACCGGCGACCTCGTTCATCGTCGATTCCGACACCCAGATCACGGCCGTCGCCCCGGCGGGGGCCGGAACTGTCCAGATCACGGCCACCACCGCGGGTGGAACCAGCAACGGCGTCGCCTACACCTACGTCGCGCTGCCCACCCTCACCGCGGCGGCTCCGACCCTGGGCTCGGTGTCCGGCGGCACGACCGTCGTGCTCACCGGCACCGACCTGACCGGTACGACAGCGGTGAACTTCGGCGCCACACCGGCGACCTCGTTCACGGTCGACTCACCCACTCAGATCACGGCTGTCGCCCCGGCGGGGACCGGAATCGTCCAGATCACGGCCACCACCCCGGGCGGAACCACCAACGGCGTCGCCTACACCTACGTCGCGGTTCCCGCCCTCACCGCGGCGGTTCCCAGTGTCGGCACGGAAGCGGGCGGGACAACCGTCATCCTCACCGGCACGGGGCTGACCGGGGCTACCTCGGTCGATTTCGGTGGCACACCGGCGACCTCGTTCACAATCGATTCGGCAACGCAGATCACCGCCGTAGCGCCCGCCGGGACCGGTACGGTGCAAGTCACCGCCACCACCCCCGGCGGAACCAGCAACGGCCTCGCCTACACCTACATCGCGGTACCGACACTCGCGGTCGTGCTTCCGAATGTAGGGCCGGCGGCCGGTGGAACGACGGTCGTCCTCACCGGGACCGACCTGACAGGCACCACGGCCGTCGATTTCGGCGGCACACCGGCAGCTTCGTTCACCGTCGACTCCGCAACACAGATCACCGCCGTCACTCCCGCCGGAACGGGAACAGTGCAAGTCACCGCGACCACCTCCGGAGGAACCAGTAATGGTCTCCCATTCATCTACATCTGACGGCTGAAGCGGCTGGGCCGTCGGCAGGCATCTCGCCGACGGCCCGGTTTCGTCGCGGTTGAGCGACTACGACATGAGTCTCCGTCACCGTGGACGGAGGCTGCAGGGGTAAGGGGGTTTCGTTGGCGACCGTACTGAAGATGCTGCTGGCGGAGCGGCATCTCAAGAGTCATCACGATTTTCTGGCCGCGTACGACAGGTGCGCGGCGCGCCTGGATCCGCCCATCCCGCCCGGGCATGGGCCTGCGAAGGCGCAGTACTACCAGTGGTTGTCCGGACGCATGATCGGACTTCCGCGCGACTATCACTGCCGGGTGCTGGAACGCATGTTCCCAGGCTGGACCGTGGAGGGATTGTTTCAGATGGCCAACTCCACACCCGCCGAGCTCCGTTCGCACGAGACGGTCTTCTCCGGCGCCGACGCCTCGCTCGAGGCGTTCCTCGGCGCCGAGATGACCACCAACGGAACGACGCTGGTGTATCCGGTGTTCGAGCTGGCACGGCCTTCGGTGGAAGCGCTTCGGGCGGCCGGGATCGGCAGGCAGCGGGTGTTCGACAAGCAGGGCAGCGTGTTCCCGGCGCGATACGACGTTCCATCCGTAGTGGGTGAGAACGAGCTTCGTGGATTGCTGTACGTGCTGTCGTTCCTGCAACGCCACACCAGCATCCCGGTCGACGTCCGAAGCGACCGCGATCACGTCGTCCACCGCGACCGCCCGTACATCAGCTTCGGGCTCAGCGGCAACGACTGCCTTCGCCGGTACCTGGACACCGCCGAGCGTCCGCTGTTCACCCTGTGGGACAGCGCTGCGGAAGACGGTGCCCATACCGTGTACCTGCGGCTGGCCGACGGAAGTAGTTACAACTCCGGCGATGACCGCAACATCGGCATCGTCGCCCGGGTACGCCCCGACGCCGATCGGCATCCCGGCCGATATCGGATGTACTGCGGCGGTCTGGGTGCACGCGGCACCGCCGGAGCCGGTTGGTATCTCGCCAACTCGTGGGGATCGCTGCAGCAACGGGCCGGTGATCGGGACTTCGTCGCGGTCATCGGTGTCGACGAGTACGCCGACCACACGATCAGCTTGGAGCATCTGCTGATCGAGTCGGCCGCCGGTGAATGACCGGCCGGTCCGCCGGACTCGGATCGGTGTGCGTGCACCGTTCCGAGTTCGGTCCCGCGACGTTCCGTACCGAGGCGCGCGCTGTTCCGAGTCGGCAGCGCATCAGTATCCGGGAGGCAGTGCCGCCAACATGTCCCGTGTCACCGCGACGGCGTTGTCCGAGCTGCCGCCTTCCACGAGCAGCGTGGCGAACGCGAGGTCGCCACGGAAGCCGACGAACCAGGAGTGCGACCCGCCGTCCACTTCGGCTTCACCGGTCTTGCCGTAGACCGGACCTTGATCGGCGATCCGCTCGGCCGTGCCGCCGACGACCACCTGGCGCATCATCGTGCGCAGCCCTTCGATGACATCGGGAGCCAGCGCCGGGCGGTCACCCCCCTCGATCTGCGTGGGCCGCCCCGCGATCAGGTACGGCACCGGGGCCGAGCCGTGCGCGATGGTCGCCGCCATCAGCGCCATGCCGAACGGGCTGACCACCACTCTGCCCTGACCGATGCCGTCCTCGGTGCGCTGGATCAGGTCGTCGGCGGACGGCACCGCGCCGGAGGTCGTCGGCAGCCCCACCACCGAATAGGTGGGTCCGACACCGAGCTTCGCCGCGGTGTCGTGCAACGCGGGGCCCGGCAGCTCGCTGGCGAGTTTGGCGAAGGAAGTGTTGCAGGATCGCTCGTAGGCCGTGGACATCGGCACGTTCCCGACGGTGAACAAGTTGTAGTTGGGAATGGTCCGCTCGCCGATGACGATGCGGCTCGGGCACGGCAGCACCGTATCGGGTGTCGCTAGGCCGTTCGCCATGGCCGCGGCCGCGGTGACCGTCTTGAACACCGAGCCGGGCGGGTACTGGCCGATCGTCGCGAGCGGACCGTCCCGGTCGGCGGCCTTGTTCTGGGCCACCGCCAGAATCGCGCCGGTGGACGGGCGCAGCACCACCATCATGGTCTGCTCGGTCCGTGGTTGCACGGCGCGCTGGGCGGCGTTCTGCACGTTGCGGTCGACGCTGAGCGAGAACGACGGCGCGGGTTGCGAGGGCACGTCCAGCAGCACGTCGGTGTCGGCGCCGTTGGCGTTCACGGTGACCACGCTCCACCCCGCCTTGCCGTCCACCTCCGCGATCACCGTTTTGCGCACCTGGGTGAGCAGATCGGGCGCGAAATCCCGATCGGTGGCGACCAGGTCCCATTGCTGGGTCACCGTGACGCCGGGCAGCCCGATGAGATCGGTGGTCACCTGGCCGGATTCGACCTCGTTGAGCAGCGCGACCGTGTAGGCGCCCCGGGCCGCCTTCGCCTCGTCGAGAATCGACTCCGGCGTCAGCGACTTGTCGAAACGGTGCAGTGCCGCGGCCAACGCCGTGGCCACGCTTCCCGGATCGGCGGCGTCGGCCGCGACGAATGCGACCCGCGACACCTTGCCGGGCACCATGACGTCGCTGCCGGACTGCTCGTTGACTCGCGCGCGCGGCGGCGGATTGGAGCGCAACACCATGGTCTGGGTGTCGCCGAGCTTGGGGTGGATATTGGACGAGGTCCAGCGGACCATCCAGCGTCCGTTGCTGCGCCCCATCTGCAACTGGCCCGAATACTTCCACGTCCGGTTCTTCGGCAGCCGCCATTCGTAGGTGTAGTCGACGGTCGCGGTGTCACCGGTGACGCGGGCCGCGCCGGTGCGCGCGCCGAGCTGTTCGGCTTGGAGCTGGTCCCATGCGGAACGCAATGCGGCGCTTGCTTTCTCCGGCAGATTGGTGAGTCCGGCGGCGGCGCTCACCCGGTGCTCGGCGAACGCTTTGACGAATGCGTCCGCGGCGGGAACAGGCCCTTGCGGCTCGCTCGCACAACCGGCGGCGGCCACCGTGAAGGCCGCGACGGCGAGCGAGAGGAGCATCCGAGTCGACATCGGGACCGATCGTAATAGTGACTGCCGGGCAAACGCCTGCGGCACTCCGGGATTCGCCGTGCCCGCGGGCGCGCTCAGTCGACCAGTACGGTGGCGAACGTCGCGATCTGCCGGAACCCGACGCGGCTGTAGGCGCGGCGGGCGATCGCGTTGTAGTCGTTCACGTACAAGCTCGCGGTGCGACCCGAAGCGACCACGGCGTTCGCCACCGCCGCGGTGCCCGAGGTGCCGCACCCCTTCCCCCGATGATCCGGATGCACCCAAACCCCTTGGATCTGGCCCGTGCGCCGCGACAGCGAGCCGACCTCCGCTTTGAAGACCACTTCCCCGTCCTCGAAACGGGCCCACGCGCGGCCGGATTCGATCAAGCTCTGGATGCGGCGGCGATAGCCGCGGCCACCGTCACCCGCACGCGGATCGACGCCGACCTCCTCGATGAACATGGCGATCGCGGCCGAGAGATAGCGGTCGAGCTCGTCGCGGCGCACCCGGCGGACCTCCGGGTCGGGCATGGCCACCGGCGGCTGAGCCAGCGCCAGAAGCGGCTGTTCGCCGCGTAGCTCCCGCTCCGGACCCCAGTGATCGGCCAGCATCTCCCACAGCGGCAACGCCAGTTCCCGGCGCCCCACCACCGAGGAACAGATGCGGGGCCAGCGGATCGCCCGGTCGGCGAAGGCACGCAGGGCGTCCCGATTCCCGAGCAACGGCACCAGGTTCGCACCCGAGAAGCACAGCGACTCCGCGGGGCCGCCCCTGCTCCAGAGCTCGCCCTGGCCGCACCGGTTGTCCAGGCCGAACTCTTGCAAGCGGGCGGCGACCATACACGAGGCCACCGGATCGGCATCGAGCACACGCAAGACCTGAGCAAGATCCCGATTAGCGAGCTGCCGCGCAGGGGCGTATTTGGCCCGTCGCGCCGGCTCCAGCAGACTCCGCACGGTGACAGCCTGCCACGAACCGGCGCGATGCGGTATGGCTATGTCGAAAGCGCTGGTGAGCGGCTGCTCAGCTGACGGTGACGACCGGTTCGCCGGTGCCCGCGTCCTCGCCCATCTCCTCGGCGATGCGCATCGCCTCTTCGATGAGCGTCTCGACGATCTGCGCCTCCGGGACGGTCTTGATGACCTCACCCTTGACGAAGATCTGGCCCTTGCCGTTGCCGGAGGCCACCCCCAGGTCGGCTTCGCGCGCCTCGCCGGGACCGTTCACGACGCAGCCCATCACGGCCACCCGCAGCGGCACCGCCATGCCCTCCAGACCCGCGGTCACCTCGTTGGCCAGGGTGTACACGTCGACCTGGGCGCGCCCGCAGGAGGGGCACGACACGATCTCCAGCTTGCGCGGGCGCAGGTTCAGCGACTGCAGGATCTGCCCGCCGACCTTGACCTCCTCGGCAGGCGGCGCGGACAGCGAAACACGGATCGTGTCGCCGATGCCCTCCGACAGCAGCGCGCCGAAGGCGACCGCCGACTTGATCGTGCCCTGGAACGCCGGGCCCGCCTCGGTGACGCCGAGGTGCAGCGGGTAGTCGCACTGTGCGGCCAGCTGCCGGTAGGCCTCCACCATCACCACCGGGTCGTTGTGCTTGACCGAGATCTTGATGTCGCCGAACCCGTGCTCTTCGAACAGGCTCGCCTCCCACAGCGCCGACTCCACCAGCGCCTCGGGCGTGGCCTTGCCGTACTTCTCCAGCATCCGCTTGTCCAGCGAACCGGCGTTCACGCCGATGCGGATCGGGATGCCCGCCGCGCCGGCGGCCTTGGCGACCTCCTTGACCCGGCCGTCGAACTCCTTGATGTTGCCGGGGTTGACCCGCACCGCGGCGCATCCGGCGTCGATCGCGGCGAAGATGTAGCGCGGCTGGAAGTGGATGTCGGCGATCACGGGGATCTGGGATTTCGCCGCGATCGTGGCCAGCGCGTCCGCGTCCTCCTGACGCGGGCAGGCCACCCGCACGATGTCGCACCCCGACGCGGTCAGCTCCGCGATCTGCTGCAGGGTGGCGTTCACGTCGTGCGTCTTGGTCGTGGTCATGGACTGCACCGAGATCGGGTGGTCGCTGCCCACCCCGACATTGCCCACCATCAACTGGCGGGTCCTACGCCGTGGAGCGAGCACTGCCGCGGGAGCGGTCGGCATCCCCAATCCGATTGTGCTGGTCACCTTCGGCTGCCTACTTTCGTTCGTCGCTGCGACCTGTACGCCCACCGAGCTTAGTCGCGCCCGAGACCGGCCGCCCGTGACGCTCCTGACAACGCCGGGGCCCCTGCGCTGTCGATGCCGGGCCACAGTATCGCAGGTGAGCGACGGTCCTCATATCGGCGTCGAAGGGCCGAGGGTTACTCGGACGCGGCCGGAAACGAGCGCCGATGCGGAACCACTCTTGTGCGAGAAAGAGGGCGCTCGCTGTTCCGGCGGATATGAAAAGGAAGCAATCAGGCAGTGCGCAAACCGATGGAAAGCCCGTGCGGTCACGTGGCCGCACGGGCGGGAACGACGGGTTCCAACGGAGGAGAATCAGGCGGCCAGCAACGGCTCGCATTTCTTGACGGCGTCACGGGATATACCGAAGCCGAGCGCGCACCCGACGGCGGTCCCCGTGGGCATGAGCGTGCCGTTGAAGCACTTCTGCAAAACTTTCTTGGCGATCTTCCCGTCGACACCCTGCTTCTCGAGACAGGCCACGAAATAGTCGTCGGTCGCGGCTTCGAAGACTGCCACAGGAGACCCGTTCTTCCAGGTCGACATGAGCAGTGCCGACGAATCACCGATCGGACTGACGCGCTTTTCGGAATAACCAAGGATCGTGGCGTCGTCGCCGACCGCCACCTTCACCACCGACCTGCTTTGTCCTGCGCCCGAGGATGGGATGGTCACGAGGTGGAATCCCGACTCGGATGCCACGTTCATCTGTCGCAGATCGAGGGCGCTGACATCGCCGTGCAGCGCGAGAGAACCGGATGCGATCGCGTGCGTGACCGCCAGCTTCGCGTCCGACACGCGTGCCGCAGATTCGACAGAGCCTGCGTACGCGGCCCCCGCGCCGACCGATCCGAAGCATACGACCAACGCGGCGAATCCACTCACCGCTGTAAAAAATTTCCGGAGCAGCACTTCGAACCCCTTCACTCGAAGCGGGCAAATTTCGATCGGAAGCGACGCAGGATGGAAATTGTCGCCGACACGGAATCGACGAGACACATCCCTGATCGCTAGTCCGAGTTCGGAAGAATCCCCCGCCCCCACCAATTTTCAAGATCATCATAGAGGACCGCCGCCAAGTCGTCAATCACGGCAGAAACACCGATCGCGAACCTTCGAGGCTAAAACCGCTGTCACACAGTCGCCCATCTCCGCTGCTGCGCCCCGCTATTCCGACCTGGCTGGAGCAGCGGGCGCGCACTTACGGGAAGAGTTTGATCGGGTTCACGATATCGGCCGCCAATGTCAGCAGCATGTACGCACCGCCCATCACCACGAACACATATGTGATCGGCAGCAACTTCAGGTAATCGACCGGAGCTCCTGGTGGAAGCCTGCGGGCGCCCCGCACGGCGTTGCGGATCCGTTCGTAGAGCACCACCGCGATGTGGCCGCCGTCGAGCGGCAGCAGCGGCAACACGTTGAAAGCGCCGAGGAAGAAGTTCAGGCTGGCCAGCATCATCACGAACACTTGCCACAGACCCGCGCGAGCGCTCTCGCCGCCGATACGGCTGGCTCCATAGACGCTGACCGGAGTATTCGGGTCACGGTCCCCCCCGGTGACCGCCTCCCACAGGTCCGCAACCTTCGCCGGCATCTGGATCAGGGACCTGAAGACCTCTACCCCGAGATCTCCGGTGAACGCGGCAGAGGCGGGTATCGCCGACAGAAGGTTGTACTTCACGGGCCCATAGGAATCCTGGCCCACCCCGATCGCGCTGACTTCACGTCCAGGACCACCATCGTCCGGGTAACGCATCACGCGTTGCGGCGTCACCGGAATCACCAGCGTGCGGCCGCCGCGTTCGACGGTGTACGTGATGGTACCCACCGCCTTCTGCGTCTCGACCACGAACTGCTGCCACGTCTTGACCGGAACATCGTTGACTTTGGTGACCACGTCGCCGCGCTGCAGACCGGCTTGCTGCGCCGGACCCGAGCCGGCGCAGTCCTGCTCGATTCCACCGGGAAGCTCGCTCTGCACGCAGTCCATGGCGCCCAGCGCGGTAGGCGCCGGCTGTTCGAGACTCGGCAAGCCCCAACCGACGGCGAGCACTACGACCAGGACGAAGCCGAGCACGAAATTCATCGCGATGCCACCGGACATGACGAGCAGACGCTTCCAGGTGGCCTGGCGGTACATGGCGCGGTCGAGTTCCTCTGGACGCAGATCATCGAGCGCCGTCATACCCGCGATGTCGCAGAAGCCGCCGAGTGGAAGCGCCTTGAGCCCGTACTCCGTCTCGCCGCGGCGAAATGAGAAGACCTTCGGTCCGAAGCCGATGAAGTACCGGCGCACTTTCATTCCGGTCGCCTGGGCGGCCCACATGTGTCCACATTCGTGCAGCGCCACCGACAGCGTGATGCCGAGAGCGAACAGCACAAATCCCAACGCGAACACCATCTGCTCTACGACCCTCCTGCGTTGACGCAGCTCGAATATCCCGCACGCACGCGTCCGCTCCTGGCCGCGAGCACTCTGTTCACCCTAACCGGACAAAGTCCTGTCCTGTGTGTTCAGTGTGCCAGCACGCCGTCGGTGCGCGCGTCCGATCCGGCGCCGAAGGGTTTCAGCCGTGAATGCGGGCGGCCGCGAACTCCCGCGCCCAGGTGTCCGCGGCGAGAACCTCGTCGAGCGTCTCCGGCTCCGCGCGCCACTGCTGCGCCGCCTCCACCGCGGCGGCCACCGTGCCGACGATCTGCGGGAAACGGAGGGCGCCGTCCAGGAAAGCCTGCACCGCGACCTCGTTGGCGGCGTTGTAGACGGCGGTGACGCTGCCACCGGCCTGGCCGGCCGCGCGCGCCAGCTCTACCGCGGGGAAGACATCGTTGTCGACCGGCTCGAACGTCCAAGTGGAAGCGGTGCCGAAATCGCAGGCCGCGGCCGCGCCGGGCACCCGGTCCGGCCAGCCGAGCGCCAGTGCGATGGGCAGCTTCATATCCGGCGGGCTGGCCTGCGCGAGCGTGGAGCCGTCGGTGAAGGTGACCATCGAGTGCACGATCGATTGGGGGTGCACGGTGACGTCGATGCGGTCGTAGGGAATCCCGAACAGCAGGTGCGTCTCGATCAGCTCGAGCCCCTTGTTCACCAGCGAGGCCGAGTTCAGGGTGTTCATCAGGCCCATCGACCAGGTGGGATGCGCCTTGGCCTCGGCGGGCTCGACCGAATCGAGCATCTCGGTGGTCCAACCGCGGAACGGCCCGCCGGAAGCGGTCAGCACCAGCCGGTCCACCTCGTCGGCACGACCTCCGCGCAGGCACTGCGCCAGCGCGGAGTGCTCCGAGTCGACCGGGACGATTTGACCGGGAGCGGCGGCGCTGGTCACCAGCGAACCGCCCGCGACCAGCGATTCCTTGTTGGCCAGGGCGAGTCGGGTGCCCGACTGGAGGGTGGCCAGGGTCGGCTCCAGTCCGAGCGAACCGACCAGCGCGTTCAGCACGACGTCCGCCTCGGTACGGCGCACCAGCTCGGTCACGGCGCCCGGGCCGCCCAGCGGCAGGTCCAGCCGCTGGGCCGCGGCCGGATCGGCGACGGCCACATTGCGTGTGCCCGTGGCGGCCATCTGGGCGGCGAGCAACTCCGTGTTGCCGCCGCGCGCGGCGAGTCCGACCACCTCGAAGCGGTCGGGATTGGCGGCGATCACCTCGAGCGCCTGAGTGCCAATGGATCCGGTGCTGCCCAGCAGCAGGACTCTCACGATGTCGGACACGACTTCATTGTGTCCTACCGCCACAGCGCGTTCGACCGGCGCGGGCCGACTTACAACGACGCACCGTCGTATGTCACGATATGCGGCAGTAGCTCATCGAATGCGTACCGGAATCACGGTACGAGTAACAGCTAAGGAGCGATCGTGGCCGCCACGGAACTCGAACACGTCGACACCGAGCGCGTCGTCACTCGCGTGGACCCCGCCGAAGTTCCCTCCGCTGCCTGGGGCTGGAGCGGCGAGTCGCGTCGGACCTTCCGGATCGCGGGCTGGATCGTCGCGCTGATCCTGCTGGCCATGCTGGTCGGCAACCACAGCGGCAAGATCGAGGACATCTTCCTGGTCGGCTTCGCCGTCCTGATCGCGGGCATCCTGATCCGCGACTCGCTGCTGCAGCGCAAGCCGCGCTGACCGAAAGGCCTTCTCGCACAATTCCATTCGTCCTGTACCGCAGGCTACGGCCCGGTACCGTGTGCGTCCGAGGTCCGCGTCCCAGCCGGGTCGCGGACCTCGGTTCCTGTTCGCACGACTATTTAGGACGCAATGATCAAGACCTGTTCGGCTGCCCTGCTCGCCGCGAGCGCGTTCGGCTCGCTGCTGTTGTTGCCCGCCGCGCCCGCGCATGCCCAGTCACCGGCGTGCGGCGCGGCCATCGACGCGATCAACGCCGCTATCGACGAGTCGGGCGGGAATCTGGACCCGACCGTGCAGCAGTCCCTCGCCGCCAAGCTCTCGGCCATCCAGGCCGACGGCCCGGAGAAGGACGCCATCGCCGCCTACGCCAACGCCCTCACCGACGAGAAGGTGACGAGCATGGACGCCGCGACCGACGAACTGAACCGAGTCTGCAAGAACTGATAGACGGGCGGCGCGGACCCGACCGGGTTCGCGCCGCCGCCGGATGGACCGGTTAGCGTCCGCGGCGCCGGGAGGGCTTCTTCTTGACCGGAGCCGGCCGACCACCCGCCTTTCCGGCCGGAGGCTTCTTCCGCGGTTCGTTCTTGTCGGCTCCGGCCGGACTGCGGGAGCTGCGCTCGGAACGGCCACGGACGACGCCGATGAACTCCTCGACCAGATCGGTGGTGCGGCCGGCGGGCCAGGCCAGCGCGACCTCCGTATCGGGGACGCCGAGCATCGGACGGTAGACGAGGTCGCGGCGATGATGCAGGCGGGCCAGCGAATGCGGCACGATCGCCGCGCCACCGGCCGCGGCGACGAGTTCCAATGCGCCGCCGACCGCGTCGACGTCCGAGGTGTCCTGAAGGCGCTCGTCGGCCAGGTCGGCCATGCGCACCTCGTCGAATACCGACAGCGGGTGCTCCTTCTGCACCACCACGACCGGAACCTCCCGGTAGAGCGGGATCGCGCTCATCCCTTCGCGGTCGATCGGAAGCCGGACGAAGCACATGTCCACGCTCCCCCCGCGCAGAGCCGCTTCCTGCTCCGCCTGCGCCAGCGCGCTGACCTCGAGCGGGGTGTCCGGGAACCGCTCCGCCCAGATCCGCGTCCATTTGGACACCGTGACGCCCGGCACGAAACCTACCCGCAGGACGGCCGCAGCCTCCGGTTCGGGCCGCTGCGCACCCGACTCGGCCCGCGCGATGAGCTCGCGCGCCTGCTCCAGTACCTGCCGCCCGTCGGCGGTGAGCTGGGTCGGTTGCGCGCCGGGCACGAAGAGCTTAATCCCGAGTTCGTTTTCCAAATCGATGACGGTATGGCTCAGCTTCTGCCGCGAGATGTGCAGTGATTTCGCCGCGCGCGCGAAGTGCAACTCCTGCGCGACCGCGACGAACCAGCGCAGGCGCACCACATCGATCGACTCCAACCGGCTCATTCGTGGAAGCGTATGCCACCAGCCGAAGTGAGCCCTTCGCGCCGCCGGATAGACGGCCGCCCAGCTCGTGTCCCGCGCACACGGCGAGCGCCCGTCGAGCGGTCGCCGCGTCTCCGTGTGGTCCGAGGCGGGGCTGCGGACGGGTCCCTCCTGCCGTGCCCGCTAGGCTGTGCCGGTGAGCCCGGACAAGAAACCGCAGACGATGAAGCCGCTGACTGCGGCCGACAAACTCGGCATCTACCTTCCGGCCGCGCCCGAGGAGTTCCGCAACGCGCCGATCTCTCGCGCTCAGCTGGACGCGCTGCGCAACGATCCCCCCGAATGGCTCACCGAATTGCGCCGCACCGGCCCCTTCCCCCGCGACGTGGTGGCCCGCAAACTCGGCGTCTCCAACACCGGCTTGACCCGGGCCGGGGTCTCCGACCACCTCACCGCCGAGGAGATCGACGCCCTGCTCGCCGACCCGCCGGAATGGCTCGTGCACGAGCGCGAGAACTACGCGGCGGTCCGGGCGGAGAACGAGCGCATCAAGGCGAAAGAAGCCGAACGCCGCGCCGCCACCAACCGCCCGGCGAAGAACCGCGGCTAGCGCGTCGGCCGGCGGGGGAAGTTACCGCCCGGACAACGCGAGGTCATAGCGGATTCCGCGACACGACATCCGGGGGCAATCATTCGCCCGGCGGATCGGGGGTATCTCAGTTCTCCGCCGCCAATTGCCCACACGCCGCGGCGATCTCCTGGCCGCGGGTATCGCGGACCGTGCAGGGCACGCCCTGTGCGTTGACGCGGCGGACGAACTCCTGCTCGACCGGCTTCGGGCTGGCGTCCCACTTGCTGCCCGGGGTCGGGTTGAGCGGGATGACGTTGACGTGCACCCGGGACCCGAGCGCCTTGTGCAGTTTCTCGCCCAGCATGTCCGCACGCCACGGGTGATCGTTGATATCGCGGATCAGCGCGTATTCGACCGAGACCCGACGGCCCGTCTTGTCGGCGTAGTAGCGAGCCGCGTCGAGCACCTCGGCGACCGGCCAGCGATTGTTGACCGGTACCAGAGTGTCGCGCAGTTCGTCGTCGGGCGTGTGCAGGGAGACGGCGAGCGTGACCGACAATCCCTCGTCGGCCAGTTTGCGAATGGCCGGAGCCAATCCGACGGTCGACACCACGACGTTGCGCTGAGAGATACCCAGACCGTCCGGCGCGGGCGAGGTGATCCGGCGGACCGCGGCGACCACCCGCTTGTAGTTGGCCAGCGGCTCCCCCATGCCCATGAAGACGATGTTGGACAGCCTGCCCGGCCCGCCCGCCACCTCTCCGTCCCGCAGCGCCGCGGCCGCGGCACGCACCTGGTCGACGATTTCGGCGGTCGACAGATTGCGGTTCAGCCCGCCCTGACCGGTCGCGCAGAACGGGCACGCCATGCCGCAACCGGCTTGGCTGGAGATGCACAGGGTCGCGCGGTCGGGATAGCGCATCAAGACGCTCTCCAGCAGCGTGCCGTCGCCCGCGCGCCACAAGGTCTTGCGGGTCTCCCCGTCGTCGCACGCGACGTGCTTGACCACACTCAGCAGCGGCGGGAACAGCGCCTCGCCGATCTTCTCCCGGACCGCGGCGGGCAGATCGGTCATCCGTGCCGGATCGGCCTGCAAACGCGCGTAGTACTGGCGGGCGATCTGATCGGCGCGGAACTTCGGCAGGCCCAGTTCCTCGACGGCCGCGCGCCTGCCCTCGGCATCGAGGTCGGCGAGATGGCGCGGCGGCATGCCACGGCGCGGAGCGTCGAAAACCAAGGGCAAGGAGACGGTCATAGTTGGTCCATTCTCCCATCCGCCGGAACTTCCCCGGCACCCGACCACACGCGGGCGGCCCGACATGCCCGGTTCGTCGCCGGGAAATACCTGCGGCCGTCATAGCCGTCGGCCATGATCGAGATATGTCCACGCATCCCCCCGAACACCCGCCGGAGCCGGACCCGGACCTGTCGCAGCGCAAGCGCACGACGCCGCCGAGCGCCCCACCCCTCCTACCGGCCAAGAAGTCGCTGGCCTCGCGTACCGGTTACGCCTGGACCGGGCTCGTCGCCGGCGTCCTGATCCTGGTCCTGTTGCTGATCTTCATCGTGCAGAACCTCGAACAGGTCCAAGTGCACTTCTTCTTCTGGGACTTCTCGCTGCCGCTCGGCGTCACCGTGCTGCTGTCGGTGATCGGCGGCGCGCTCGTCATGGCCTCGGTGGGCGGCGTGCGCATCCTGCAGCTGCGCCGCGCGGCCAAGAAGGGCTGACGCGCCGGATCACAGCAGCGTGGACAGCACCAGCCAGGAGACGAACGCCGAGGGAAGCATGGAGTCGAGACGGTCCATGATGCCCCCGTGACCCGGCAGCAACGTACCCATGTCCTTGATGCCGAGTTCGCGCTTGATCTGCGATTCGATCAGATCGCCGCAGGTGGCCACCAGCACCAGGCCGACGCCGAGCACGACGCCGATCATCGAGTTGGCCTCCAGCAGCAGCGTCACCGTGAGCAGGCCGCCGATCACGCTGAACACCAGCGAGCCCGCGAAACCCTCCCACGACTTCTTCGGGCTGATCGAGGGCACCATCGGATGCTTGCCGAACAGCACGCCTGCCACGTATCCGCCGACGTCGGAGCACACGACCAGGATCATGAAGGTCAGCACCCGCAGGTTGCCGTCCGGCTCCAGCAGCAACAGCGTCGCGAACGAGGCGAGCAAGGGAATCCAGGCCAGCGCGAACACCGTGATGGCGGTGTCGCGCAAGAAGTTTCGCGGTGCGGTCTGTAAACCGTGGTCGAACAGCCGCCACACCATGCAGATCAGCGTGGTGGCGGCGAACGCGCCCGCGACGCCGCTGGCGCCGTACGGCCAGCCCAGCCAGAACACCGCTTGGCCGCCCGCGATCAGCGGAACGCGCGGGACCAGCACGTCGGCTTCACGCAGCCGCTTGGCGACTTCCCAGGTGGCCACGCCGACCCCGGCCGCCGCGACGCCGATGAACACCTTCGGCACGAACAGCAGGATCGCGATCAGCGAAAGGCCCAGACCGAAGCCGACGGTGAGCGCGGCGGGCAAGTTGCGACCCGCGCGCGATCCACTCGACGCTGGCGCGGTGTGGCCTGCCGCGGGATCGGGAGCCGACGCCGCGGGGGCGCCTAACGGTTCATGACCGGACCCAGGAGCATCGTGCGCGCGCTGCTGCATCGCATCGGCTGTCCCGTTCACCGGCGGCTCCTCTGCCGCACCGGTCGCGGCGGCGTTCTCGGCCACGATTGTCCCGTCGCTCAACTCGTCGTTCCGTTCGTCCCCCGCCCGGGCGGGCCTTGCGCTGACTCGGCGGCACTCGCGGTGACGCGGGGCCTCCTCCGGGCCCCCGCCACGCCTACCGGCCGATCCGCGTCAGACCTCGAGCAGTTCGGCTTCCTTGTGCTTGACCAGTTCATCGATCTGGCCGACATACTTGGCGGTGGTCTTGTCGAGCTCCTTCTCGGCGCGCCCGACCTCGTCCTCGCCTGCCTCGCCATCTTTCTGGATGCGCGACAGTTCGTCCATCGCCTTGCGACGGACATTGCGGATGGCGACCTTGGCGTCCTCGCCTTTGCCCCTCGCCTGCTTGGCGAGTTCGCGGCGGCGCTCCTCGGTCAGCTGCGGCACGCTGATCCGGATGATGTCGCCGTTGTTCGTGGGATTGACACCGAGATCCGAGTTGCGGATCGCGGTCTCGATCGCCCCGAGCTGGCCCGCCTCGTAGGGCTTGATCACGACCATGCGCGGCTCCGGCACCGTGATGCTGGACATCTGGGTGATCGGGGTCGGCGACCCGTAATAGTCGACCACGACCCGGGAGAACATGCCCGGGTTCGCGCGACCGGTACGAATGGTTCCGAGATCGTCCTTCGCTACCGAGACGGCCTTCTCCATCTTCTCCTCGGCGTCGAAGAGCGCTTCTTCTATCACGACCGTTTCCTCCACAGCGTCGTCATGTCATGATCCGCGGTCCGCGGGTATCAGGACCGAACCAGTGTGCCGATCTTCTCACCGGCGACCGCGCGGGCGATATTGCCCTTGGTCAACAAATTGAACACCAGAATCGGCATCTGGTTGTCCATGCACAAGCTGAAGGCGGTCGCGTCCGCGACCTTGAGGTCGCGCTCGATGACCTCTTTGTGCGTGATCTCGGAGTACATGGTCGCGGTCTCGTCGACGCGCGGGTCGGCGGTGAAGACTCCGTCGACCGCCTTGGCCATCAACACCACGTCCGCGCCGATCTCCAGCGCGCGCTGGGCGGCGGTGGTGTCGGTGGAGAAGTACGGCATGCCCATGCCCGCTCCGAAGATGACCACACGGCCCTTCTCCAGGTGCCGCTTGGCACGCAGCGGCAGGTAGGGCTCGGCGACCTGGCCCATGGTGATCGCGGTCTGCACCCGGGTGTCCACGCCCTGCTGCTGCAGGAAGTCTTGCAGCGCAAGGCTGTTCATGACGGTGCCGAGCATGCCCATGTAGTCCGAACGGGCGCGTTCCATGCCGCGCTCCTCGAGTTCGGCGCCGCGGAAGAAATTCCCGCCGCCGATCACCACGGCCACCTGGACGCCGGTGGCGACCACCTCGGCGATCTGCTCGGCCACCGTCTGCACGACGTCCGGGTCCAGCCCGACCTTCCCGCCGCCGAACATCTCCCCGCCGAGTTTCAGCAGTACCCGGCGATATCCTGGGCGATCGGTCCCCGGGTCCGTCATGGGTCTCCAGTCTCCTTCGGCGAGGGATTGTCGTTCTTCCGGCGATTCGTTGCTCATGGCGAGCGCCTGTGACGTAGAGCAAGGCAGAGCGGCATCCATCCTGCCTTATTCGGTTGGAGCGGCAGCAGAAGGCCCCCCGTCAACCGGTGTTCGTTCGGTCGTCGGGGGGCCTACACGCTGGGGGTGCGGCGAGAATCAGTTCGCGCCGACCTCGAAGCGGGCGAAGCGGGTGACGGTGACACCGGCCTCGTCCAGCAACGCCTTGACGGTCTTCTTCGAATCGGTGACCGACGGCTGCTCGAGCAGCACGACGTCCTTGAAGAAGCCGTTGACCCGGCCCTCGGTGATCTTCGGCAGCGCGGCTTCCGGCTTGCCCTCTTCGCGAGCGGTCTGCTCGGCGATGCGGCGCTCGTTCTCCACGATGTCGGCCGGAACCTCGTCGCGGGTGACGTACTTGGCCTTGAGCGCGGCGACCTGCATGGCGGCGGCGCGAGCGGCCTCGGCAGCGGCGTCGCCCTCACCGGTGTACTCGACCAGCACGCCGACGGCGGGCGGCAGGTCCGAAGCACGCTTGTGCAGGTAGGTGGCGACCGGGCCGTTCAGCGAGATGACGCGGCGCAGCTCGAGCTTCTCGCCGATCTTCGCGGCGAGCGCCTGCACCGCCTCGTCGACGGTCTTGCCGCCCAGGTCGAGGGCCTTCAGCGTCTCCAGGTCGCCCGGCTTCGCGGCCGCCGCCGCGGCGACGACCTGCTCGGCCAGCTGCTGGAACTCCGCGTTCTTCGCGACGAAGTCGGTCTCGGAGTTGATCTCGACCATGACGCCGTCCTTGGCGGCGACCAGGCCTTCGGCGGTGGTCCGCTCGGCACGCTTGCCGACGTCCTTGGCGCCCTTGATGCGCAGCAGTTCGACGGCCTTGTCGAAGTCACCGTCGGTCTCGGCCAGCGCGTTCTTGCAGTCCATCATCCCGGAGCCGGTCAGCTCCCGGAGCCGCTTCACATCGGCAGCGGTGTAGTTCGCCATTCTCGGCGAGCCTCCTTCGGAGAAGTGTGGGTGTTGGCAGCGGCGCTCACGATGGCACTCGCCCGTGAACGCCGGCGGAACTGTGCCCATCCGCGGCGTTCGCGGGCCCCCTACGCGGGCTGGTGCCTCCGGGAGCGTCGCTCACGCCGCGGTGGTGGCGGGTCTCAGGCCTCGGCAGAGGTCTCGGCGGCCTCTGCGCCGGGGGCGGCCTGCGCGAGCAGCTCCTGCTCCCACTCGGCCAGCGGCTCGCCCGCGCCCGCCTCCGGCTTCTCGTCGCCCGAGGCCACGCCCGCGCGCGCCTGCACACCCTCGGCCACCGCGGAGGCGACGACCTTGGTCAGCAGGGCGGCGGAGCGGATCGCGTCGTCGTTGCCCGGGATCGGGTAGTCGACCAGGTCGGGGTCGCAGTTGGTGTCCAGGATCGCGATGACCGGGATGTTCAGCTTGCGCGCCTCGCCGACGGCGATGTGCTCCTTGTTGGTGTCGACGACCCAGATGGCCGAAGGCACCTTCTGCATGTCGCGGATACCGCCGAGGGTGCGCTCCAGCTTGTTCATCTCACGCGTCAGCATGAGGATTTCCTTCTTGGTGCGACCCTCGAAGCCACCGGTCTGCTCCATGGCCTCGAGCTCCTTGAGGCGCTGCAGACGCTTGTGCACGGTGGAGAAGTTGGTGAGCATGCCACCCAGCCAGCGCTGGTTGACATAGGGCATCCCGACGCGAGTCGCCTCGGCCGCGATCGATTCCTGGGCCTGCTTCTTGGTGCCGACGAAGAGGACGGTGCCACCGTGGGCGACGGTCTCCTTGACGAACTCGTAGGCCTTGTCGATGTAGGTCAGCGTCTGCTGCAGGTCGATGATGTAGATGCCGTTGCGGTCGGTGAAGATGAACCGCTTCATCTTCGGGTTCCAGCGCCGGGTCTGGTGTCCGAAGTGCGCGCCGCTGTCGAGCAGCTGCTTCATGGTTACGACAGCCATAGCTCCCGTATCTCTCTTTCGTTTGCCGGTTGACGCAGCGAATCGGTGATCCACTGCCCTGGCGCCGCCGAATCGTCGGACCCGACCACGAAGGTGGGGACCAGCCGGCGATTCCCTGTTCCGAACACGCTGCCGCGAACCCAGATGTATCGAGTCCGATTCGAACAGCGCCGCTATGAACAAGCACGGGTGGCGCGCGAAGTCGGTCCATGCAGGCACGGACCGCTCGATCAGTTTACGGCCTTCCGGCACGCAGATCTAAATCGGTCCGAGCCGAAAGCTGTGACCAGGGAAAACAGCGGCTTTTCACAGGCCGGCGAGTTATCCCCATTCCGTAAATGGAGCCCTCGGCGACGCCGGAACCACGGAAGGCTGGAGCCATGAAACCGATCTCCACCGCGACCACTTTCCTCGTACCGCTCTTCTTCGTGCTCGGCGTCGTGACCGCACCGCCGAGCGGAGCCCGAACGCCTGCCGAGCGACCCGCACCGGGGGCGTGCACGGGATCGGTCTGCCTGCCGTCTCTGTCCGGCTTGCTGCGCCGCACGCCGCTTCCATTCCGGCAATCCGGCCTCGATACGGGCGGCGACCGGACGCCTTCCGCCTCCGCTGATGAACTGTGCGCACCGCCCGTACCCCTCTGTGGGTCGTAATCGGCCTGCTGACCGGGCCCGAATGCCCAGTCCGAACGCCTTGCGACGTGGTCGGCGTCTTTCCTCGGCGCTGGCTCTGGGTATCACCGCGATCGTCGCGACGACTCCGGCCGCGACAGCCGGATCCGACGGTCGGTTCGGCTGGCCGCTGCAGCCGCGCCCGGCGGTACTACGACACTTCGACAAACCAGCGCAGAACTGGCTGCCGGGACATCGCGGGGTCGATCTGGCCGGGGCGGAGGGGCAAACGGTCCTCGCGGCCGGGGACGGGATCGTCGTGTTCGCCGGAACGGTGGCCGACAAGCCGGTCGTGTCCATCGAGCACCCGGGCGGGCTGCGTACGACCTATGAGCCCGTACGCGCCGAGATTCCCGTGGGAAGGCGGGTCGGACGCGGCACCCGGATCGGCACGCTGGAGTCCGGCCACCCGGGATGCGCGACGGCGTGTCTGCATTGGGGAGCCCGCGTAGAAGGCGATCGCCGCCGTAACCGTGAGTATCTGGACCCGCTCGGACTGCTGCGCCTCACTCCCCTGCGGCTCAAACCGGTGCGCCCCTGAATGTGACGATCCGCGGCTTCGTTCGCGGGTCGGCTCAGGTCTTCGGAGCAGCCGGGACAGTCAGGACCGGCGTGTCGGCGATCCGCGGTGGCGGGACCGGGCCCGGTGGGGTGAAGATCGGGGCATGGCGGATGGGTTGTCGCCGTTTACGTATTCCGAGGTCGGTGCGACGCGGGATGGACTGCCGGAGGGCTATCACGGGTTGCGAGTGCGGCGGCGTCTCGGCCGGGGGCGCGCGCTGTTCGAGCGCGCGGGTGCGGAGATTCTGAGCTACCGCGTGCAAAAGGGCACCGGAATCTTCCGGTCCGCCGATACCCCGACGGCTGAGCCCGGCACCGCGATCACCGTGCGGCTCGGATTCGGTCCGTTCGGGATCACCGCCCCGTGTCGCGTGGTTTACGTCCTCGATGAAACCGACCGGCGGGGTTTCGCCTACGGAACCTTGCCCGGCCACCCGGCGTCGGGCGAGGAATTGTTCGCCGTGGAGTACGACCGCGCCGACGACACGGTGTACGGGCTGATCGTCGCGTTCTCCCGCCCCGCCACCTGGTACACCCGGCTCGGCGGACCCGCGGTGCGGCTGATCCAGCGTTTCGTCGCGGGCCGATACCTCGCGACGTTGCCGACGTCCGATTGAGCACAGTGCCGACGAATCGGTTCGCAGCAAAACTTTTGACCACCGGCAGTGGACCGGGACGCAGGCGATACTGTTTCGGTGACC
The DNA here is from genome assembly GCF_009829325.1 of Nocardia sp. CY41. Classification (GTDB taxonomy): domain Bacteria; phylum Actinomycetota; class Actinomycetes; order Mycobacteriales; family Mycobacteriaceae; genus Nocardia. The sequence continues at coordinate 342,540 of NZ_VUOS01000002.1, read as the reverse complement.
GGCGAACCCGAGATGGCCGAAAGTCTCCCGGATCTCCCTGTGGAAAGTGACGCACCCTCGCCCATTTACGGCGAGGCGCTCGACAGCCGCGCCGAAATCCAGGAGATCATCGATTCTTCCCGACTGATGGGCGTCGAAGCCCTGTCATTCGATCAGATGACGACCTACATCACGGCGAAACGCGAATACCAGGCATCAGCCTATGCCGACACAGAAGCCGTCGATCGGGCGCGGCGGGACCATGAGCTACAGGCGGAGTCGCGACGCACCGAGCTGATCAAGGAAGAAGCGGAGGCGAAGAACAAGATCTTGGAGGCTCGCTACCGCGCAGGACTCGCCGCCGCGCTCGTGGCGGGCACGGTCGCCGGTGTCATCTTCGGCATCGTCAAAGGTCTGCCCGCCCAGGAACTTACGCAATACCTGGCGCCCGTGTCGGGCCTCGCCGGGATCGTTGTCGGCTACTTCTTCGGCCGGGAGGCTCGATGATCAAGGCTCGAACTAGGGTGTGACGATCGCGAAATCGGGATCGGGGGCGTCGAAGATGTCCACCAATTCGGCGAGCTTGGTGACATCTCCCTCGATGACGATGTCGCCCGCGGCCGCCGCGACGCCGAAGTCCTCGCCGGCCAGCAACACCCGGATCAGGGTGTTCTTGGCCAGCGTGAAGGTGGCGTCCGGTTCGGGCAGTTTCATGCCCGGCGCGACGTCGAAGTGGGTCAGGCGGCCGTTGCGCAGCTCCAGCCGGTGCGTGCGGTCCTGGTCGGTGAGAATCCAGTCCGTCACGAGCCGGTGGTTCCACGCCTTGGGGCCGTCGACGCGCAACGCCAAGGCATCGAAGATCTGGTCGACGGACAGAGCCGCCACCATGGTGGGTGATTCGGTCTTGGTCGGCGTGCCGAACGAGCCGTAGCGCAGCTCGTAGGCTCCGCTGAGATAGAAATTGCGCCAGGTCGCGTTCTCCGCGCCGTAGCCGAGTTGTTCGAAGGTGCTGGCCTGCAACTCTTTCGCGGCGTCGTTGTCGGGGTCGGCGAAAATGACGTAGTCGAGCACCTGCGCCACCCAGCGGTAGTCCCCCGCGTCGTAGGAAGTCCGCGCTTTACGCAGCACTTCCTCCGCGCCGCCCATGAATTCGACGTGCCGCCGGGCGGATTCGACCGGCGGATGTTGCCAGAGGTGCGCGGGATTGCCGTCGAACCAACCCATGTACCGCTGGTAGATGGCCTTCACGTTGTGGCTGACCGAACCGTAGTAGCCGCGCGCGTGCCAGGCTTCCTCGATGGCGGGCGGGAGGGTGACCAGTTCGGCGATCTCCGCGCCCACGTACCCCTGGTTCAACAGGCGGACGGTCTGGTCGTGCAGATACCCGTACAGGTCCCGTTGCAGCGAGAGGAATTCGACCAGCCGGGCGGTGCCCCAGATGGGCCAATGGTGCGAGGCGAAGACGACGTCGGAGTCCCGGGCGAACAGGTTGATCGCCTCGGTCAGGTATCTCGCCCAGATGTGGGCGTCGCGCACCAGCGCGCCGCGCAACGTGAGCACGTTGTGCAGGGTGTGGGTCGCGTTCTCCGCCATGCAGAGGGCCCGGCGGTCGGGGAAGTAGAAGTTCATCTCCGCGGGGGCTTCGGTGCCGGGTGTCAGCTGGAAGACCATCCGGATGCCGTCGATCGTCTCCTCTCGACCGGTGGCGGTGATGTCGACGGTCGGCGGGATCAAGGTGACCGTGCCGACCGACGTGGTCTGCCCGAGGCCGGAACCCACCGCGCCCAGCGGTCCGCGGGGCAGCACCGCGCCGTACATGTACCCTGCGCGGCGCGCCATCGCCGTGCCCGCGTAGACGTTCTCGGCCACCGCGTGTTCCAGGAATCCGGCAGGCGCCAGCACCGGACAGCGCCCGTCCTCCACCGCCTCGACGGTGGTGACTCCGGAGGCACCGCCGAAATGGTCGGCGTGCGAATGGGTGTAGATCAGGCCGGTCACCGGGCGGTCGCCGCGATGGGCGCGGTAGAGCGCGAGACCGGCCGCCGCGGTCTCGGCCGAGATGAGCGGATCGATCACGAGGACGCCGGTTTCACCCTCGACCAGCGTCATATTGGAGATGTCGAGACCACGGATCTGATAGATGCCTTCGGTCACCTCGAACAGCCCTTGTCGCACCGCGAGGCCGGACTGCCGCCAGAGGCTCGGATGGACCGAGACCGGGCAGGGTTCCCGCAGGAACGAATAGGAGTCGTTGTCCCACACGACCGTTCCGTCGTCGGAGGTGACCACGCCGGGCTTCAGCGCGGCGATGAAACCACGCTCGGCATCGGCCGCATCGGCTGTGTCGGCGAAGGGCAGTGTGGCGGCGGCCCGCCGATGCTCCGCGACGATGAAGTCACTCGGCTCGCTCGCTGTGCTCATTGTCGTCCTCCTGTCGTCTCGACCAACGTTGCTGGACCGCTCCCCCGTTCAGGGAAGCGGATCGAGGAAACCGCCTACGGCGGCGGCCACCGCGACCAGGACCACCGCCGCGGCCGTGGCAGCGATGACGCGACCGCCATGGGCGTAGCGGCCTCCGCGCAGGCTCCGGTTGCGCAGATAGCAGGTCCCGGCCAGCGCCGCCATCGTGATCGCGGCGCCGACGGGCGCGACCGCGGCCGCGTGCCGGCCGCTGCCGAGTGCCTGATGCATGAACAGCGTGCCGACAACCATCGCCGACACGGCCGTGCGCCGCCACGCCAGCGCGGTGCGTTCGGCGGACAGATGTGGCGCGCTCATCGCAGCAGCACCGCCACGGCTGCCAGCACGGAGACGATCGCGATGCCTGCCGACAGGATCGGCACCAGCACCGTCTCCGGCAGCGGATCTCCGCGCCGCATGGCCACCCCGACGCGCCGCCAGTGCCCGTACGCACCGACCGCGACGACCGCCGCCAGGGCCAGGCAACTCAGCGCGATAGCGCGCCGCAATCCGCCGATCCGGAACGACTGCACCAGCGTGTGCACGGCGACGCCACCGGCCAGCAACCCCAGCGCGGTGCGCATCCAGGCCAGGAACGTGCGCTCGTTCGCGAGCGTGAAGCGGTAGTCGAGTTCCTCTTCGCCCTCTTCCGATTCGGCTTCCGGATTCGGCAGCGTCACGCCGCCTCGGTTCGGGTCGGCAGAGGCCGCGTCCCCGCGCACGCGCGTCCGGCGGCGCCGGTTCGCCCACACCGAATGGCGTGGACTCTTCTTGCGCGAAGCGGTGTCCCGGTGCACAGGGTGATGCCGGACTGCACGGTGCTCACGACGAACCACGCTAGTGCGGACCGCCGGAACTCGCGCCGGGCGATCACCGGCCACGGTAACGCGCTGCATATCGGTTCGCGCGCCGGACGCGCCCTCTCCGGGGACACGCACATCGCCGCAGTATTCGAACGGCAGAGCGCGAGTCGGCACCTTCCCGATTCGGCTGGCAACCTGAATTCGAGGACTGGCACAGCAGCGCGCGATTCTCCCGCCGATCGGCAGCTGCCGCACGATCTAGCCAGTTCGCAGCCTTGTTCGGCGACGCGTTTCCGGGCGGCGACGGTCACGGGCACACTCCATACTGAGCGTTCGGCAAACGATCGGCTACGTCAGGCTAACCGGAGCCGCGCCGGACCGTCCACGCTCCTCGCCCCGCCGTGACCGGGTGGTTATGCGGCCTAGCGGGTCAGATCGCGGTCGCGTCTTCGAAGGTCATGGCCAGTCGCGACACCGACGAAGACATCAACGCGCGCCGGGGCAGTCCCAGCGACCGGAGTTCCGCGGCGATCTCGTGGTCGCCCAGGGTCAGCCTCGCCCCGCCCAGGCGCGCTCGCATACCGGAGGGACGCATCTGCCAGCGCGTGCAGCGAGTGACGCCCTCGATGTGCGAGTAGGCGTCGAACGAGGACGCGGCGCCGCGGTTCGGGGCCGCGAACCCCGGCCGTACCGTGAGATCCGCGATGAGCCGCCCGTCCTGGTGCAGCGCGCCGCTGCGCGTCCGACTGCCGTGGTCGACGACGAAGTCGGCGAGTTCCTTGGGAAAACCCCAGATACCGCGCCCCGCGGCCAGGGTGAAATCGCCGTCCACGGGCAGCCGGTGGATCAACACCCCCGCACGCCCGGTGACCAGCGCCTTCAGATTGCCCGGTCCCGATGCCGCGGTGTGGTGGCGCACCATGAAGGAGACGCCGAACTCGTTGTAGGGGCCCAGATCGCCGTCGACGTAGTCGACGAAGACCAGCGTGCACATCGCGCGTCCGCCCGGGAGCCGAAGAATCTGCAGGCCGGAGTAGTCGATGAGGCGCTGCGCGGGCCCCGCGGGCACCAGATAGGTCGCCATGAACGCGTGCGCGAGCCGGATGCGCACCGGCATGCGCACCTCTCGGCCGAGAACGGTGTGCGTGCTCATATCGAAGCCTTTCTGCGCAGCAGCGCCCCGCGTCGTCATGCGCCCTGCGGACACATGCATAGAACACGTTTCAATTTATCGGCACAGTACCGACCTACGGTTGCTTTTCAATATGTAGAACACGTTTCACGCCCGACCGGGGTCACTCGCCGGAGACTCCTGCCCGGCTTCCCGCCTGTTGCGCAAACGGGCTTCGAGGCCGTCGAGGACGCAGAGCAAGCCGAAGTCGAACGCCATCGCACGTGCGGCCTCCTGGTCGGTCGGCACGGTCGCCTGATAGTCCGCGAGCATCTCGGGATAGTCGCCGGCCACCTCCCCCATCACGCGCAGCATGCCGTCGGCATCGATCTCCATACCTTCGGACACTTTGTCCCAGGCGATCTCCGGGATGACCTGACCGAGGACGAAACACATCACCGTTCCGCTGGCCAGGTAGATGTCCACACCGCGAAAACCGGCTCGGACGAACGCGCGGCGCAGCCGATCGCTCAACCGCAGCGAGTTCGGGCCGATACTGGGCAGTTGCCCGACCAGCGAAGCCATCCAGGGATGCTCCCTGATGGTCGCGCGCAGGCTGTAGGCGAAGGTGTTCAGCAGCTCACGCCAGGAGGTCTGCTCGGGCTCCGGCGTGCGCACCAGACCCCAGAACTCGTCGAGCACCAGCTCGAGCAGTTCGTCCTTGTTGGACACGTGCCAGTAGAGACTGGTCGCACCCGCGCCCAGTTTCGCGCCGAGCTTGCGCATGCTCAGCGATTCCAGCCCTTCGGCATCGAGTATCTCGACGGCCGCCGCGATGATCTGCTCGCGGCGCAGCCCGGACGACTTGGGCTGGCGCGGCTGCTTGGTCCATACCGATGCGAACTGCTTGGTCACAACACGATCTTATAATCGCTCGCACACTGTTCGAGTTTCTCGTACGCTGTGCGAGTGGAATCGAACGTTGTACGAGACCCCCGCCGCTGGTGGGTCCTGGGGGTCCTCTGTCTGTCCTTGCTCGTGCTGATGCTCGACAGCACCGTGCTCAATCTCGCGATCCCGTCGCTGATCCGGGAACTCGGCGCCACCCCGTCGGACGTGCAGTGGATTCTGGACGCCTACGTGTTGGTGTTCGCCGGGCTCCTGCTCACCGCGGGCAGTCTGTCCGACCGGTTCGGCAGGCGGCGAGCGCTGATCACCGGATTGGCCGTGTTCGGGGTGGCGTCCCTGGCCGCCGTGCTGGCGACCGAACCGTGGCAGGTCGTGGCGGCCCGCGTCGCGATGGGCGTCGGCGGGTCGCTGCTGATGCCGTCGACCCTGTCGATTCTGATGACCACCTTCGCCGAGGACGAACGACGCACGGCGATGGCGGCGTGGTCGACGGTCTCCATGGTCGGCATCGTCGCCGGACCGACGCTCGGAGGCTTCCTGCTCCAGCACTACTGGTGGGGTTCGGTGTTCCTGCTCAACATCCCGGTGGCGCTACTGGCGATCGTCGCGGCTGTCGTCCTGATGCCGGAGACCACCGGCGAGCAGCGGCCGATCGACCTGGTCGGCGTCGTCCTGTCCGTCGTGGCGCTGAGCGCGACGGTCTACGTGATCATCGAGCGGGAGTGGAACATCGGCGCGATCGTCGCGGCGGTCGGCGCGGCGATCGCCTTCGTCGTCTGGGAGAGCCGGTCGGAGCATCCGATGCTGCCGTTGGCGGTGTTCCGCAGCCGCGATTTCACCGGCACCTGCTTCACCCTGCTGCTGATGGTCTTCGGCATGGGTGCGGTCATGCTGATGCTCACCCAGTACCTCCAGTTCGTCCTCGGCTACGGCCCGATGAAGGCCGGGCTGGCGCTGCTGCCGTACGCCGTGGCCGCGGCGGTCTGCAACGGTCTCGGCGCGACGCTCGGCAAGACGCTGAGCAACAAGACGCTCATCGTGTCGGGCCTGCTCGTCATGGGTGTGGCCTTCGGCATCCTCGCGGCAGGCAGCGGGTATGTGTGGGTGCTGGTCAGCATGCTGGTGATGGGCGTCGGCGGCGGGCTGGCGGGTCCTGCGGCCTATGCGGCCATCATGAGCGCGATCCCGCTGGAGCACGCCGGTGTCGGCTCCGCGATGAACGACACGATCCAGCAGGTGGGCATGGCGATCAGCATCGCCGTCCTCGGCAGTGTGCTGGCCGGCGTGTTCACCTCGCACATGCCCGCCGACGCCCCGGATGCGGCGCGCGAATCCATCGGCGCGGCCTTCCAACTCGGCTACATCGAGCCCGCCAAGGATGCCTTCACCGCCGCCATGTCCACCGGCGCGTGGATCAGCGCCGGCTTCACCATCGCCGCAGCCCTGCTCGGCGCGGTGCTGCTGCGCGCCCGGCGGCCGCAAGCAGCCGGGCAACCGGAAACCGCTCCGGTCGCGCAGGGCTGATCGGGCCTGCACAATAGCGATTCCGATGTCTCCGCGGTTCCCCCGGTATGAATGATTCCGACCCCCGGGCTCATGGTCTAGCGCGCGCCCGCCGAGAAGAGTTGATGTGTGTTCACAATGACGGCCTTCAACAAACGAGGGCTGGTGAAGCAATCAATCGCTGGAGACATCATGATCACGAACAAAATGCGCGTAACGGCGGCGGCGGTAGCGCTCGCACCGATCATCGCCCTCGGTTCAGGTTTCGCGTCCGCTGCTCCGGACGTAGCACCAGGACCTGTGCAAGTGGCGGATAATGCGGTACCGGCTCAGGTCGAGCCCGCGACATTGGGCCTGATTTGGCCGCTCGGCATTTTCTGCGCCCCTCTGCTGCTCCTTCCGCCGGTGGTCAACGCGGTTGCCGTGTTCGTCTGCGCCGCTTGACCGCATTCGTCAGAAGTGCCTCGAATACGGGTGCGCCTCGGGCTGTGACCAGCCCGAGGCGTCCGCCTTTCTCAGCGCTCTGCTGATTTCGTTTCGGACTTGCGGAAGCACCGATCCGATGAACATCCGGGAATCAATCGTGACGCCTGGATAAGTGCGGTTGAATTACCGGATGACCAAGTTCAGGAAACTCGTGGGCGCTGCGGCGGCATCAGCCGCTGTCACCGCGCTGTTCGGGGCACCCGGGACCGCGCAGGCCGAGACGCCATCCGTGCTGGGTGGCGGCTCCGGCATCGTCGTCGGCGGTCAGAACATCTGCACGCTCACCACCATCGGGCGCGACACCGGCGGTCGCCTCGTCGGGTTCACCGCGGCCCACTGCGGTGACGCGAATGCCGCCATCGTCCCCGAAAGCGATCGCGGCGCCGGTACTGTCGGCACGGTCGTCTTCGCCAACCGCGAATTGGATTACTCTGTGATCGAATTCGATCCGGGTAAGGTCACGCCGGTCAACCAGGTGGGCGGCACGACCATCACCGGTCTGGGTGGGCCTGCGCGGCCCCCGGACACCGTCTGCAAGGAAGGCCGGACGACCGGCCGGACCTGCGGACCGGCCTACGGCGACATGCTCACCGGCGGCACTTCGACGTGGACGCAGACATGTGTAGTCGAGGGCGATTCGGGCGCTCCGCTCGTCGTCGGGACCACACTCGTCGGCATGGTCAGCGGCTACTTGGCCGTACCGTGCCTCGGCCCGCAACTCGGCACCGACATCACCGCGGTCGTCGCCGACATCAATGCGCGCGGCGGCGCGGGCGCGGGTTTCCAACCGATCTGACCGGACCGGGAATCTTCCGACGAGCCGGCCGGAGCCTTACCTCTCCTGATCGGTGACGACACCGAATTCGATAGCGCGTTCGACCAGGAACAGTCGTTTCTGGTTCGGCGGTAAGGCTTCGACCTGGAATATCCGGAACAGCGCACGCATGTGCGTCTTGACCGTCGAAAGGCTCAGGCACAAATCGTCCGCGATCTGCCGGTTGGAGGCCGGGTAGGAATAGGCGTCGCGCGCGTCGTACGGACGGCACAGCGCCGAGAGAACCAGATACTGGGCCGGCGTCAGTGAATTACGGGTCGGCAGGGGTGAATGCGCGAGCGTCATTTCCTCGTGGAAGGATTCGGCGATTCGGAAGACGAATGCCGACCGACCGACGCGAATCGTATCCCCCGAACCGAGTTTCCGCCGTCCGCCAACGCGTTCGCCATTGACGAATGTCCCATTCTTGGACAAGCCGTCGTCCACGATGGTCCAGCATCCGCCGATGCGCTCCAGAATCGCATGCAGCCGGGACACGGTCGGGTCGGAAGGCACGATGATATCGGCGGCGCCGGACCGCCCGATCGTCATTCTGGACGCGCCGCCGTCGAGCGAGATTTCCCGCACACCTTCCTGCGCGACGGACTGTGGCGAAATGGAAGCAGGACGCTCCCACGCGGACTGTCCCGCCAGTGGGTACAGTTCGCGACGCAGGGCCTGTGGTCCGCTGGACGTAGACATCGTTCGTCTTCCCACTCGAAGTACGCCGGGAACTGCGGGCACCGATTCGCTACTCCCAGGGTGCCCTTTCTCGGTGGCGGAAACATGCAGATTCGACTACTTCGTCCCATGAGTGAGTCGCTATCGGACTTCAGACACGGGAACCGGCATGAAACCAACCGATCAGTCGGATAATCGTCATCCGGGCGGGCGAACGGCCCACAACAGCCGGATGAGCGTCCTCATCCGACCGCGCACCGAAGCCGACCTCGACGCCTGCGCCGCGGTCCTGCGACACGTCCACGACGTCGACCGATATCCCGAGGTCTGGCCTACCGACCCCGCCGGCTGGCTGGCACCGCCCAAACTCCTCACAGCGGTCGTCGCCGACCGCGACGGCACCGTAGTCGGGCACATCGGCCTGGGCACGAGTGACAACACCCCGGAGGCCGTGCGTGAATCGGCGGGCGCGGAAGCGGTCGTGTCGGTGATCCGGTTGTATGTCCGCCCGGATGCCCGCCGAGCGGGAGTGGGCTCACGATTGCTGGCCGAAGCCGCACGCATCGCCGGGAGCTGGGGGCAGCGCGCCGTCCTCACGGTGGCGTCCGACAGCACAGCGGCGATCACCCTCTACGAGCGGCACGGTTGGCGGCAGGTGCACAGCGGGCCCGGCGGCTGGCACACCGCGGACGGCCGGGAGGCTCGAGTGCACTACTACGTCGGTCCCTGATCCGTGCGCCGGTCAAGCCCGGGGATGGGCCTGGTCGTGCACCTTCTTGAGCCGGTCGATGGAGACGTGGGTGTACAGCTGCGTGGTGGCCAGACTGGCGTGCCCGAGAAGTTCCTGCACCACACGAAGATCGGCCCCGCCTTCGAGGAGGTGGGTCGCGGCAGTGTGCCGCAGACCGTGCGGACCCAGGTCCGGCGCACCCGGGATGGCCGAGACCACCTCGTGCACGACGGTTCTGGCCTGGCGTTGATCGAGACGCCTGCCACGGCGGCCGAGCAGCAGCGCTCGACCGGACTCGGCGGTGGCGAAGGCCGGGCGTCCGTAGCGCAGCCAGTTGCCGACCGCCTCGTCGGCGGGCGCGCCGAACGGCGCCGATCGCTCCTTGTTGCCCTTCCCGAGGACGCGCACCACGCGCCGTTCGCGGTCCACGTCCTCGACGTCCAGGCCGCACAGCTCACTGACCCGGATGCCGGTGGCGTACAGCAACTCCACTATCGCCCGGTCTCGCAGTGCCATCGGATCGCGCTGCGCCGCACCGGATTCCGCGGCGTCCATGGCGCCCAGCGCCTGTTGCCGCCCGAGTACAGCGGGAAGGACGCGGTGCGCCTTCGGGGAACCCAGCCGCAGCCCCGGATCAGCGGGCAATCGGCCGGTCCGGCTGAGCCAGGCCGTGAATGTGCGCGCCGACGACGCGCGCCGTGCCACAGTCGTGCGCGCCGCGCCCGCCGCCGCTTGCTGGGCCAGCCACGAACGCAGCAACAGCAGGTCCAATTCGCGGATCGCCGAATCCGCCGACCGCGTGTACAGGTGCGCCAGTAGGGATCGCGCGTCCCCCAGGTATGCGCGCGCGGTGTGCTCGGAGCGGTTGCGTCCGAGCCGCAGATGCCTGCCGTACTCCACCAGCAGCGCTTCCAGGTCTTCGGGCAACTCCTCCATGCTTCCACCGTCCCGATCCGCGGCGCGGATCGCAAGCGGCCGCGCCGAACGCGCTCATCCGCGCCGCGCCCTTCGATGCCAACCGTTTTCGTCACTGGCCACCAGACCCGCCAATTCGAGCGCGGACAAGGTCGCACGAACCGCCGGAAGGTGCAGGCCGCACTGCCGCGATATTTCCAGTGGCAGCCGGGAACCGATCCTCGGCAGCGCGGCGAAGACCAGCGCCTCGTCTCCGGCCAACTGGTCCTCCGGGTTGCCGCCCGCGGCCGCCGCTGCGGGGAGCGACAGCCGTAACGGCCCCGCTTCGTCGACGACTTCCTCCGCTTTGGTCACCAGGAGGGCTTCGCCGTCGCGGATCATGCGGTGACAGCCCACCGAAGCGGCCGAGGTCACCGGGCCGGGCACGGCCAGGGCCGGACGCCCCAGGCGACGTGCCCATTTGACGGTGTTCCGCGCACCGCTGCGCAGCCCGGCCTCGATGACGAGCACGCCGTCGGCGAGGGCGGCGATCAATCGGTTCCGCGCGAGGAACTGGTGCTTCTGCGCGGAGACGCCAGGCGGGTATTCGCTGACCACCAAGCCGGACTCGGCTATGTCGGTCAGCAAGCGCTCGTGCTGCGCCGGGTAGGGCCGGTCGATACCGCAAGCCAGCACGGCGATCGTAGGGCCCTCTACCGCCAGCGCCGCCCGGTGCGCCATGGCGTCTATCCCGAAGGCGGCCCCGGAAACAATGGTCCACCCCTGTGCGGCGAGATCGCCCGCGATTTCACCCGTGACCCGGTTGCCGTACCCGGTGCTGCACCGCGCGCCGACCACAGCCACAGCACGCTCGCTGGACTCCAGCAGCGAGCGCGGGCCGCGCACCCACAACACGAGCGGTACGGCGCCGTCACGATCCCGGCCCGGCTCGAGCTGGGCGAGACCGAGCATGCGCCAAGCGGGCCACTCCGGGTCGTCCGGCGTCACCACCCGCCCGCCGATCCGCTCGATCATCTCCAGATCCCCGGCCGCCACATCGACCTCGCGGCGCTGCGCCGTCGGCCCGCGAAGCGGTTCGGGCAAGGCGCACTCGCGCACCGCACGCGCCGCCTCCACCACCCCGACCGACTCGACCAGCGCCGACAGCGGCGCACACGGCCCCTGCACCACCCGCGAGAGGTACACCCACGCGAGCCGCCGGGCATCCGGTTCGCCGGACGGCGCTCCGGAACCGCACGCGGGCGCCCGGACCACCGAGCGCCCGGCCGCGACCGCAGACCCTCGGGCCACCGCGCACGAGTCGGCGACCGTGCGCACGTTCGCCGCTGCCGGTACGTCCGCCGCAGGCGGATGCGCGACCGCAGGCGCATTCGCGACGACCACTTCCCCGCCTCCAGGCAGATTTGTGGCGGCAGGTGCGTCCGCGGCCGCGGGTAGATGCGCAACGACAGGCAAGTTCGCGAGAGCAGCCTCGTCCCCGTCCGCAGCGTCGCGTACGGTCACCGCCGCAGGCGGGTTTCCGGTCTCATCTTCGGCGGGCGTCATCGCGCTCACTGGGCACCCCGCTGGCGAAAGTTGAGAGCGGCCAGAACGTCCTGTGCCGAGGGCAGCCCACCGCCGCGCAAGTCGGAAATCGTCCAGGCGACGCGAATGGCCCGGTCCGCACCACGCGCGGACATGCGACCGAGACGTAGTGCGGCCTCGACGGGCGCGAGCGATTCGCGCGGCAATCGGAAGCGTTGGCGCAAGATGTGGCCGGGCACCTCGGCGTTGGTCAGCCAGCCGTATTCGCGCCAGCGCTCGGCGGCGGCGCGCCGAGCGACGGCGACCCGGCCGCGGACCACCTCGCTGCTCTCCGCGGCGTCGGTGCTGAACGCCGCGCCGGACTGCCCGTGCATCCGCACCCAGATGTCGATCCGGTCCATCAGCGGCCCGGACAGCTTGCCGAGATAGCGGCGGCGCGCCAGCGGCGCGCAGATGCAGTCGACATCGCGCGCCGGGGCACACGGGCACGGGTTGGCAGCCAGAACCAGCTGGAAACGAGCTGGATAACGCGCGACACCGTCGCGCCGGGCGATACGCACCTCCCCTTCCTCCAATGGCGTTCGCATCGCTTCCAGCACCTTCGTACCGATCTCGGCGCACTCGTCCAAGAACAGCACGCCGCGGTGGGCCCGGCTGACCGCGCCCGGCCGGGCGGTCCCCGACCCACCGCCGATCATCGCGGTCACCGAAGTGGAGTGATGCGGGGCGACGAAGGGTGGCGCGGTGACCAGCGGATGATCTCCCGCCAGCGTGCCCGCCATGGAGTGGATCGCGGTCACCTCCAGCGCCTCGGCCTCGGTGAGAGGTGGCAGCAGACTCGGCAGACGTTGCGCCAGCATCGTTTTACCGATGCCGGGCGGCCCCGTGAGCAGGAGATGGTGCCCGCCCGCCGCGGCCACCTCCAATGCCCAGCGGGCCTCGTCCTGCCCCACCACTTCGCTGAGATCGCCGCCATGGCGCACCGTGTCCGGCAGGTCACCGTCCGGCTCGTCGAGCGCGCCTTCCCCGCGCAGCCAGGCCACGACGGCACGTAGGCTGCGCGCCCCGAGAACCTCGATGCCCTCGACCAGTCCCGCTTCGGCCATGGTCACCGCCGGGACCACGACCGTGGACCAGCCGGCCTTGCGCGCCGCGAGCACGGCGGGCAAGATGCCGCGCACCCGCCGCACCCGGCCGTCCAGCGCGAGTTCGCCGAGCAGCACGGTCTTCGCGAGCCGATCGGAGGGAACCGAGCCGGACGCGTCCAGCACCGCGACCGCGAGGGCGAGGTCGTAGACGCTGCCCAACTTCGGCAATGTCGCGGGCGACAGCGCGAGGACCACCCGGCCGTCGGGCCACTTCTCCCCCGAATTCGCCACCGCGGAGCGCACCCGGTCGCGCGACTCCTGCAACGCGGTGTCGGGGAGCCCGACCAAGTGGACCGACGGCAGGCCTTGCCCGATATCGGCCTCTATCTCGACGAGCAGACCGTCCACGCCGGTGACCGCGACCGAGTGCGCCCGGCCGAGGGCCATTCAGAACACCGCCCGGAGATGATCGATGACCGGTGTGCGACCACGCGCCACCAGCACCGACACCACGTCGAACCGGATGCGCCGCCACGGTCCGTCCTGCTCGGCCAGCCACAGCAGAGCCAACCGTCGAATCCGCTGCTGCTTGGCGAAGGTGACCGACTCGGCCGGAGTTCCGTAGCCCACGCCGGAACGGGTCTTGACCTCCACGAACGCGGTCACGTCCCCGTCTGTGGCGATCAAGTCGAGTTCGCCGTATCGGCAACGCCAGTTCCTGGCGACGATCTGCATTCCGGCGGCGCGCAGAAATGCCGCCGCCAGTTCCTCCCCGTGCGCGCCGAGCGCCTGTCTGTCTGTCACCCGGCCAGCGTGCGCCGGACCCGGAATCAGGTCAGCACCGTCGACCTGGGAAAAGGGAAAGCCTGTTGATAACCGAGTCGCTGTGCAGAACTGACGGCAGGCTCACTCGGGCAACCGCAGGTCCGGCTTCTCCAGCTCCTCGATGTTGACGTCTTTGAAGGTGATGACCCGGACGTGCTTGACGAAGCGGGCCGGGCGGTACATGTCCCACACCCACGCGTCGCTCATCCGCACCTCGAAGTACACCTCGCCGTCCGCGTTCTGCGGGCGCAGCTCCACGGAATTGGCCAGGTAGAAGCGGCGCTCGGTCTCCACCACGTACGAGAATTGACCGACGATGTCCTTGTACTCGCGATACAGCGAGAGCTCCATCTCGGTTTCGTACTTCTCGAGGTCCTCGGCACTCATCGGGTGGGACGTCCTCCTTCTCGCCGCATCGCGTCGTGTGGTGACATCATCGCGCATGCGCTGCGTCGGTAGCTACTCGGCCAGCCGTACGCCCGTCCGGAAACTGCTCCGACAGCGCCTCCTCGACGCCCTCGGCCAGCAGTGCGTCCGCCTCGTCGGCGGCCGCCGCGACCGGCCGCAACCCGGCGGCTTCGCGCACGTTGCGCCACGAGCGGCGGTGTTCGCTGCTGGGTCCGAGGCGGTGCAGCGCGGCGGTGTGCTCGGGCGTGTTGTAGCCCTTGTGGGCGGCGAAGCCGTAACCGGGGAACCGCTGGTCCAGCTGGACCATGATGCGGTCCCTGGTGACCTTCGCGAGGATGCTGGCCGCCGCGATGCAGGCCGCCGCGCCGTCGCCCCCGATCACGGGCAGCGAGGGCACCGGGATGCCGGGCACCCGGAATCCGTCGGTCAGCACGTATCCGGGAGTGCGCCCGAGCCCGGCCACGGCGCGGCGCATCCCCTCGATATTGGCGACGTGGATGCCGATCGAGTCGATCTCCCAGGCCGGGATGACGACGACCTGGTAGGCGAGCGCCAGACGAACGATCACCGGATACAGCTCTTCACGGGTGGCCTCGGTGAGCTTCTTGGAGTCGTCGAGGCCGGCCAACTTGTCATACGCCTTCGGAGCGAGCAGGCACGCGGCCACCACGAGCGGTCCCGCACAGGGTCCGCGCCCTGCTTCGTCCACACCGGCGACCGGCCCGAGACCGCTGCGGATCAATGCCGCCTCGAGCGTGCGCAACCCTCCGGCCCTGCGCATCACCACGCGCGGCGGCCAACCGTTACCCACCGGCACTCGCCCTTGCCCCACCGTCCAATTATCCTGCGCCGCGCGCTCAGTTCTCCTGGGGATTCTCCGAACGGACCGGGCCGATCCGGCCGGGCGGCCAGATCTTGAACACCGCCTTGCCGCGGACATTCTCCACGGGGATGGTGCCCTGCAATTCGTCGGTGATATGGGCGCGGGAGTCGGCCGACTGGTTGCGGTTGTCGCCCATCACCCACAGATGACCCTCGGGCACCTTCACGGGCTTGAACTCGCGTCCGCCGCTCGCGTTGTACGGCTGGCCCGGAACGTAGGGGGCGAGATAGCGGGCGTACGGCTCGTCCAGCGGTTTGCCGTCCACGATGACCCGGCCCTGCGGATCGCAGCACTCCACGGTCTGGCCGCCGACCGCGATCACCCGCTTCACCAGATCGTTCTCGTCCGGCGGCACCAGCCCGAAGAAGGAGAAGAAGTTCTGCACGCCGCGGACCGCGGGGTTGTCCGAACGGATCGACTGGTAGTGGGTGTTCCACGAGGGCGGCCCGACGAACACGACCACGTCGCCCGGTTGCGGATCGCCCCAGTAGTAGCTGAGCTTCTGCACGTAGATGCGGTCACCGGTGCATCCGGCGCATCCGTGCAACGTGGTTTCCATCGATTCCGACGGGATCACGTACGGCCGACCGACGAAGGTGACCATCAGCGCGGCGATCACCGCGGCGATCACGATGAGAATCGGCAATTCCTGCCAGAACGGCCGCTGCTTCTTCTTCGGCCGCCGCTTTGCGCGACCTGCCCGCGTACCCTCGTCGCCCGATTCGGACACCGACACCGACCCACTTTCGTCTGCCACGCCGAACAGATTAGCCCGGCAGCGAAACCGTGGTCCGATGCCGGGCTGGGGAAAATCTGTGTACCGAAAAGCTAACTCAGCGCTTTTCCTTGATCTTGGCGGCCTTGCCGCGCAGCTCGCGCAGGTAGTACAGCTTGGCCCGGCGGACGTCACCGCGGGTGACGACATCGATGTGGTCGATGTTCGGGCTGTGCACCGGGAAGGTGCGCTCCACGCCGACACCGAACGACACCTTGCGGACCGTGAAGGTCTCGCGGATGCCACCACCCTGGCGGCGGATCACGACGCCCTTGAAGACCTGGATGCGCTCCTTCGAGCCTTCGATGACCTTCACGTGCACGTTGAGCGTGTCGCCCGGCCGGAACTCGGGGACGTCGCTGCGCAGCGACTTCTCGTCGACGAAGTCAAGGGTGTTCATTTCCATCCTTCTGGTTTCGCGCGAACAGAGGACCCTGGCGGCACTGGACGTGCTCGGCCGGTTCATGCTCCGAATAAGGGGGTGCGCCGGGTCGACAACCGCCCAGGGCAACCTGAGCATTGTGCCAGATCGGCGCGCCGCGGAAGAAATCGGGCGGTGCGGCGGCGCCCTTTCACGCTACCCCCGGCGCGCCACGGTGCACGACCGCCGCCTGTTACCGACTGCGGGGTGACACCGTTTCCGCGCGGAGGACCTCGAGTGCGCGACGGCACGGCGGTTGCGAACTCGGCGCGGCGGCCCCGGCTGCCCCTCGTCTTCCGGCTCAGGACTCCGGCGGGAGAATCGGCGACGCGAACACCTCTTCCAGCGGAGTCGGCCCGGTGTAGCGGCGGCATTGGCACCCAACCCATTCCCGCAGGCCATGCGTGCCCTTACGGGAGATCTCGGCGTGGCAATTGCCGGTGGCGCGGTCGTGCAGCGCCAGGTCGTGCCCGCAACCGCAGCGCGCCGGAACTCGCTCTCTCGAAAAGGTTCGGCGATGTCCGAACCGGCCACAGGCCCAGCCGATACCGACGAGGCCGGCGCCGACCGCGAGACTCAGGGGATCCACCACAGTCACAGTATACGTATACGCATAGCGCGACGTCTGCCGAATCTCCACCGCATACGCCGTTCTCAGTGTTTGTGTTCGCCGGAGACCGCGTCCTCTGCGGGAGGGCCGGGCGTGTACGGCGAAACATGGTCGGCGTGCCAGAGCGGGTGGTGCCGGTGCGGGGCGGGCGGAGCGGGCACGACCGTGCGGGTGAGCTCCGCTTCCGCCGCCGTGCGGACGTGCTCGACGTCCGGTTTTCCCGCGACCAGGTCCTGCACGAAGATCTTCGCGCGGATGACCGGGCGGCGATAGCGCCGTTCGCGGACGATGGCCCGGTACCTCAGGCGCCTGCGGTCGGCGTAACGCCAGCGCGCCCACGGCGCACCCGGACGGCTCAACCGCAGCGCGCCGACGACCAGCAGGGGGAGGAAGAACATGCCGAACAGACCGGTCCAGATCTTCCCTTTGGCGATCACGATCGCCGCCAGAGCGAGATTGACGACCGCGAACGCGACGACGAAGGCGCGCACCTCGGTACTCGGATCGTGCCGGAAATCGTTGATGTCCAGCATCCACAACGGGTGGAAGCCCAGCAGCAGCAGTCCCGTCACGGCGAGCGCGACGAAGACCGCGTCCACCGACGTGCGTCCCTGCTCCTCCCAGTACACGTCGCGCAGATAGAAGATCAGCGCGAACTCGTCGAGCACCAGCGCCGCCCCTACACCGAAGGAGGCGGCCAGGATGCTCGCCGTGGCCGTATCGGCGCTCTGGTATTGGGCCACCATGCCGACGCCGGAGGCGAGCACCAGGATGACCCCGAACACCATGTGGTGGATGTGCGTGTCACCGGCCCGCAGATTGCCCGGCCACCACCGCACCCGCGCCCGGATGAGCCGGACGCTGACGCGGATGAACAGGAATCCGACGATGAATCCGAGGAGGAAGCACAGCAACGGCAGCCGCCCTTGGGCGATCACGTCCTCGTGGAGCCACCGTCGCATGGCCGCTACTTCCTCCCGCGCACCGGACTACTGGCCGAACCCCGCCCTGCGCAGCGCGTCCGCCATCGCGCCGCTCGGTGCGGGCGCGTTCCGGCGCTGGTTGCCGCCGCCGCGCCCCTGGCCTTGGTTGCGGTTCTGACCCTGCTGCCTGTTCTGACCATTCTGCCGCTGCCGCTGCTCGCCGCCTCCGGATCGCCCGCCCTGATCGGATCGGCCGCCTTGACCGCGCTGGCGGTTGTCGCCGCCCTTGGCGGGTGCGCCCGGCTCGTCGTCCAGGCGCAGCGACAGGCCGATGCGCTGGCGCGCCACGTCCACCTCGAGCACCTTGACCTTGACCACGTCGCCGGACTTGACCACCTCGCGCGGGTCCTTGACGAAGTTGTGCGACATGGCCGAGACGTGCACCAGACCGTCCTGGTGCACGCCCACGTCGACGAACGCGCCGAACGCGGCCACGTTGGTCACCACGCCCTCGAGCACCATGCCCGGTTTCAGGTCGGCGACCTTCTCCACGCCCGCGGCGAACTCGGCGGTCTTGAACTCCGGACGCGGGTCGCGGCCCGGCTTCTCCAGCTCGGCAATGATGTCGGTGACGGTCGGGACACCGAAGCGCTCGTCGGTGAAATCGCCGGCGCGCAGCGAGCGCAGGACCGTGGTGTTGCCGATGACCTCGGCGATGCCCCGCCCGGTGGATTCGAGGATGCGCCGCACCACCGGATACGCCTCCGGGTGCACCGCGGAGGTATCCAGCGGATCGTCGCCGCCGCGGATGCGCAGGAAGCCCGCGCACTGCTCGAACGCCTTCGGGCCGAGGCGCGGGACGTCGAGCAGCGCGGTCCTGCTGCGGAAGGGGCCGTTCTGGTCCCGGTGCGCCACAATGCTCTCGGCCACCGACCCGGCGATGCCGGACACCCGCGACAGCAGCGGCACCGAGGCCGTGTTCACGTCGACGCCGACCGCGTTCACCGCGTCCTCGACCACCGCGCCCAGCGAGCGGGCCAGCAGCGATTCGGACACGTCGTGCTGGTACTGGCCGACGCCGATGGATTTCGGATCGATCTTCACCAGTTCGGCCAGCGGGTCCTGCAGCCGCCGCGCGATCGACACCGCGCCGCGCAGCGAGACGTCCAGGTCGGGCAGTTCCTGCGAGGCGTAGGCCGAGGCGGAGTACACCGAGGCGCCCGCCTCGGAGACCACGATCTTGGTGGGCTTGTTCTCCGGGATACGCGAGATCAGTTCGGCGGCAAGGGCGTCGGTCTCGCGCGAGGCGGTGCCGTTGCCGATGGCGATGAGCTCCACGCCGAATCGTGCGACCAGCGCGCCGAGCACCGCCAGCGACTTCTCGGTCTGGCCCTGCGGCTTGTGCGGATAGATCACCTCGGTGGCGACCACCTTGCCGGTGGCGTCGACCACCGCGACCTTCACGCCGGTGCGGTAGCCCGGGTCCAGACCCATCGTCGTGCGGGTGCCCGCGGGGGCGGCGAGCAGCAGGTCGCGCAGGTTCGCGGCGAACACGTCCACCGCGTCCTTCTCCGCGGCCTGCCGCAGGCGCATCCTGGTGTCGATGCCGAGGCTGACCTGCAACTTGGTGCGCCAAGCCCAGCGCACGGTGTCCAGCAGCCAGGAGTCGGCGGGGCGGCCCCGGTCGGCGATGCCGAAGCGCGTGGCGATGCGGCCCTCGTAGACGGTGCGCTCGCCCGGCTGCGGCTCCTCGGTGTCCGGCTCGAGGTGCAGTGTGAGCACCTCTTCCTTCTCTCCGCGCAGCAGCGCGAGGATGCGATGCGAGGGCAGCTTGTCGAACGGCTCGCTGAACTCGAAGTAGTCGGCGAACTTCGCGCCCGCTTCCTCCTTGCCCGCCCGCACGGTCGAGGTGATCTGTCCGCGGTTCCACATCAATTCGCGCAATTCGCCGACCAGGTCGGCGTCCTCGGCGAAGCGTTCGACCAAGATGGCGCGCGCGCCGTCGAGCTGCTCGGCGGTGTACTGCGCCGGATCGGTGTTCGGATCCTCGATCAGGGCATCGGCCACCGGCTCGTGCCCGGCCTCCCGCGCGATCTGAGCCTTCGTACGCCGCTTCGGCTTGTACGGCAGGTAGATGTCCTCGAGCCGGGCCTTGGTCTCGGCGAGCATGATCTGCCGGTGCAGGGCGTCGTCGAGTTTTCCTTGGCCACGGATCGATTCGATGATCGATGCGCGGCGCTCGTCGAGTTCACGCAGGTAGTGCAGACGTTCCTCGAGCACGCGCAGCTGCGCGTCGTCCAGTCCGCCGGTGACCTCTTTGCGGTACCGGGCGATGAACGGCACCGTCGAGCCCGCGTCGAGGAGCTCGACGGCGGCGCGCACCTGGGGCTCACGCACCGCGAGTTCCTCCGCGATACGACGGTTCACGCTGGCTGGGCCCGCGGTGTCGGAGCGTGGCACGGCGGGTGTGGACTCTGCACTGGCAGTCTCGGGCGCTGTCGTCACGTCGGAGACACTACAGTCGCCGCCTGACACGCGGTCCACGCCCAGGTGAACCTCCCCACCTCAACCCTCGCCGAGTCCGAGCAGCCGCCGGGACAACTCCCGCATCCGGGCCTTGCGGATCTTGCCGGTCACCGTCATCGGGAATTCCTCGACCACGTGCACGTAGCGGGGAATCTTGAAGTGCGCCAGCTTGCCCGCGGCGAACTCCCGCAGGGCTGCGGCGTCCAACGGCGTTGCGCCCTCGCGCATCCGGACCCAGGCCATCAGCTCCTCGCCGTACTTCGGGTCCGGTACGCCGATCACCTGCGCGTCCAGGATGTCGGGATGGGTGTAGAGGAATTCCTCGATCTCCCGCGGGTAGATGTTCTCGCCGCCACGGATGACCATGTCCTTGATCCGGCCGGTGACGGCCACGTAGCCCTCGGCGTCCATCACGCCGATGTCGCCGGTGTGCATCCAGCGGGCGGCATCGATGGCCTCGGCGGTCTTCTCCGGATCGTCCCAGTACCCGAGCATCACCGAGTAACCACGCGTGCACAGCTCACCGGGCTCGCCGCGCGGCACCGTGAGACCCGTTGCGGGATCGATGATCTTGACCTCCAGGTGCGGCCCGACCCGGCCGACCGTCGCGGTGCGCCGGTCGATGCCGTCGTCGCGCCGGGTCTGGGTGCTGACCGGCGAGGTCTCGGTCATGCCGTAGCAGATGCTCACCTCGCGCATGCCCATCCGGCCGATGACCCGCTTCATCACCTCGACCGGGCAGGGCGAGCCTGCCATGATCCCGGTGCGCAGGGTGGACAGATCCACAGCGGCCGTGTCCAGTTCGGCGAGCATGTCGATGAACATCGTCGGCACGCCGTAGAGCGAGGTGCAGCGCTCCGCCGCGACCGCGGCCAGCGTCGCCTTCGGATCGAACGAGGGCACCGGGATGACGATGGCCGCACCGTGGCTGGTGCTCGCGAGATTGCCCATGACCATCCCGAAGCAGTGGTAGAAGGGCGTCGGGACGCAGATCCGGTCCTGCTCGGTGTATCCGCACAACTCGCCGACGAAGTACCCGTTGTTCAGTATGTTGTGATGACTGAGCGTCGCGCCCTTCGGGAAACCCGTTGTGCCCGAGGTGTACTGGATGTTGATCGGGTCGTCGGCAGACAGCCGCGCAGCCAGCGTGGTGAGCCGATCGGCGTCGATCGTGGTGTGCGT
The DNA here is from genome assembly GCF_009829325.1 of Nocardia sp. CY41. Classification (GTDB taxonomy): domain Bacteria; phylum Actinomycetota; class Actinomycetes; order Mycobacteriales; family Mycobacteriaceae; genus Nocardia. Next base: position 320,984 of record NZ_VUOS01000002.1, on the reverse strand, counting down.
CAGCGCGTCCCACGCGGGCGTGCCCAGCACGAGCACCTCGGTCAGCGCCGGGCAATCCGGCCGGACCTGCTCGATCATCGCGACGTAGTCCGAGGACTTGAACCGCTCGGCCGCGACGAGCATCCGCACGCCCGCCTGCCGCAGCACGTATCGCAGTTCGCTGGTGCGGTAGGCCGGGTTGATGTTGACCAGGATCGCGCCGATCTTCGCCGTGGCGTATTGCACGATGAACCATTCCGCGCAGTTCGGCGCCCAGATGCCGACCCGGTCCCCCTTACCGATGCCCTGGTCGGCGAGTCCGCAGGCCAGCGCGTCGACGGCGGCGCCGAGCGCACGGTAGGTCCAGCGCCGTCCGCTCGGCCGGTCCACCAGCGCTTCCCGATCCGGGAACGCCGCCACCGTGCGATCGAGATTGCCGCCGATGGTGTCGCCGAGCAGGGGGACGTCCGAGACACCGGAGGCGTAACTGGGCAGGGGCAGCGCGGCGGCCGAGGTCATCGGGCACCGCCCTGCCGCAGCACGAACCGCTGCACCTTGCCACTGGGCGTCTTCGGCAGGCTGTCCACGAAGTGGACCGTGCGCGGATAGGCGTGCGCGGCGAACTTCCTCTTCACCAAGCTCTGTAACTCGGCTTCCAGCTCCGGACCGCCTTCCGCGCCGTCGCGCAGCACGACGAACGCCTCGAGCACCTCCCCGCGCAATTCGTCCGGCATGCCGACCACCGCCGCCTCCGCGACCCGGTCGTGCAGCACCAGCACACTCTCCACTTCGAACGGGCCGATGCGGTAGCCCGCCATGATGATCACGTCGTCGTCGCGGGAGGAGAAACGGAAGAAGCCGTCGGCGTCCTGCGAGCCCGCGTCGCCGGTCAGATACCAGCGGCCGTCGGTGGTGTAACGCTGCGCGGTGCGTTCCGGAGCGTCGAGGTAGCCGAGGAACCACAGCAGCGGGCTGCGTTCGGTGTCGATCGCGACGCGACCCAATTGCCCTGGCGGGGCCACGGTGTCGGCATCGTCGGCGAGCACGGCGCAGGTCCAACCCGGCAACGAGCGGCCCATCGATCCCGCGGGGGTCTCGATGTCGAGGTCTTCGTGCCAGGCGTTGCAGATGACCATGCCGTGCTCGGTCTGGCCGTAGTGGTCGCGCACCGCGACACCCAGGTATTCGACGGACCAGGCGACGACCTCCGGGGTCAGCGGCTCCCCCGCCGAGGAGGCGCGGCGCAGCCGGGAGTGCACGGGCGGCGTGGCGCCGTCGGCGCGCAACGCGCGATAGACCGTCGGGGCGGCGGCGAAGTTCGTGACGCCGAAGGTGTCCAGCACCTGCCAGGTGAGCGGGGCGGAGAAACCGGCGTGCAGCAGGATGCTGCGGATACCGGTGGCCAGCGGGCCGAGGATGGCGTAGTAGAGGCCGTAGGCCCAACCCGGGTCGGCGGCGTTCCAGAAGACGTCGTCGGGCCGGACGTCCAGCGCGAATTCCTGATAGGCGTGGAACGAGGCGAGCGCACGCAGGGGTATCGGGACGCCTTTGGGCGTGCCCGTGGTTCCGCTGGTGAACAGCTGGACCAGCAGCCCGTCGCCGCCCACCGTGACCGGGCGGGCGTGCGGGTGGGCAGCCGAGTGGGCGTCGAGCAGGGCGTCGAACCGGAGTGCGCCCTCGGGGGCCTCGGCGCCCGCGACGATCAGCCGCCAGGGCGGGTCGGCGGGGAGATCCGGTCCGGGCGCCAGCTTGGGCGCCTGGTCGGCATCCGCGACGACGACCGATGTGCGGCTCGCGTCCAACCGCAGGGCGATGGCGGGCGGCGCGAAGGCGGTGAACAGCGGCACATGCACCGCGCCGCGACGCCAGATGCCGAGCAGCGCCACCACCAGGTCCGCCGACTTCGCCATCAGCGTGGCGACCCGGTCGCCGGGCTCGACGCCGAGCCCGGCCAGCGCGGCGGCAAACCGGGCGGAGCGTTCGCGCAGCTCACCGTAGGTGAGGTCGGTCGAGGACAGGTCGGCCTCGACGATCGTGAAGGCGACCCGGTCGGCCGGGTGCCGGTCGCACAGCAGGTCCGCCGCCGACGCGTCGGCACGGTCGTAACAGTCCAGCAGTTCGCGCACCCGCTGATTCGGATCGGTGCCCATCTTCAGTTCTCCTCGTTCTGTGATCCAGCGCAACCCGGGTGTGCAATAGGATGTGGGTCACATCCCGCCGCCCACTACCCCCGAAAAGGGGTGAGTCCCGTGACCCACATCGCTCTGCTGCGTCCGCGCGACAGTGACGCTCTGCGCGCCGAGATCCGCTGGGTGGCGAGCACGGCGGGCGTGCCGGTGGCATTCGGCGGCGAGGTGCACGGCGACGCGCTGTTGCTCTCGGAATTCGTCGGCACGCTGACCAACGGCCTGCGTGGCCTGGCCGTCGTGCGGACCTCGGGGCTGGGCGGCCGCGTGATGGATTCCGGGCGGCCCGCCGCGGTCTCGGACTATCGCCGCGCCTCCTCGATCACCCATGACTACGACGGGCCGGTCGTCGGCGAGGGCATCCGCTCCGTACTGGCCGTGCCCGTAGTGGTGGACCGGCAGCCCCGCGCGGTGCTCTACGCCGCGACGCGTGGCGCGAGCCCGCTGGGCGACCGCACCGCGGATCTCGTCGTCCAGGCCGGTCGCCGCCTTGCCACCGAGATCGCCGTGCGCGACGAGGTCGACCGCAGGCTGCGAATGCTGGAGGCGGCCGCGCCGTCGCCGGTGGCGGCCCCGGCGATCACCGAGGAGCTGCGCGACATCCACGCCGAACTGCGCGGCATGGCGCGCTCGGCCGATGACGACCGGTTGCGCGGACGTCTGCACGCGGTGTGCGAACGACTCACCCGGGTCCTCACCGGCGAGCCGCAGGCCGACCGCCCGAAACTGTCCCGCCGCGAACTCGACGTGCTCTCCCAGATCGCCCTCGGTTGCTCCAATCAGGAAGCGGCGCAGCGGCTTTCACTCGGAGCGGAAACCGTGAAGAGCTATCTGCGCAACGCGATGGTCAAACTCGACGCCCATTCCCGGCACGAGGCGGTGGTGGCCGCCCGCCGCCACGGCCTGCTGCCGTGAGACGTGCGGGTTTCCGTCACGACGCCGGACGGAGATAGGCGAGCAGATCGTCCACCAGGTCGGCGGCATCGGCGTGGCCTTTGCCGTCCGCGGCGAGGCGGCCCGCCGCGGCCGGATCGGCGGCGCCGGGCCAAGTGCGCGCAGGAGGGCCGCACCAAACGCGTCCTACGCCGCATCCGCGGCCACGGCGAGTTCGGCGGAGTCGATCGTCCACACGCCGGAGACCAACTCGAAGCGAGCCGGATAGGCCAGCACCCAGCGCCGCACGGCTACGAGCCGGTATGTGGCCCCGGGTGCGCGGGAGGCGAATCCGGTCTATCGCCCGGGTCCGGCCTCGTCCTGCGCCGCGAGCAGGTCGGGCCGCCGTTCGCGGGTGCGGGCGAGGGATTGCTCGCGTCGCCAGGCCGCGACTTTCGCGTGGTCACCGGACAGCAGGATCGGCGGGACATCGAGGCCGCGCCAGGAAACCGGGCGGGTGTAGCTGGGGCCTTCGAGCAGCCCGTCGGAGAACGAATCCTCCTGATGAGACTGCTGATTGCCGAGCACGCCCGGCAGCAGCCTGACCACGGCCTCGGTCATCACCAGCACGGCCGCCTCGCCGCCGATCAGCACGTAGTCGCCGATGCTGACCTCCTCCACCCGCACGCGGCGGGCGGCGTCATCGAAGACGCGCTGGTCGATGCCCTCATAGCGGCCACAGGCGAAGACCAGATGCCGCTCGGCGGCCCAGCGGTGCGCGGTCGACTGCGTGAACGGCACGCCGGCCGGGGTGGGGACCACGAGCAGTGCGTCGTCGGGGCAGACCTCATCGAGCGCGGCGCCCCACACGGTCGGCTTCATGACCATGCCCGGCCCACCCCCGTAGGGGGCGTCGTCGACGGATTTGTGCACGTCATGTGTCCAGCGGCGCAGGTCGTGCACGGTGAGGGAGATCAGTCCCTTGTCGATCGCCTTACCGAGCAGCGCCGTGCGCAGCGGCTCCAGATATTCCGGGAAGATCGTGACGACGTCGAGTTTCATGCCTGTCTCCTCTCGCCGCGGGGCCGCGTCCCACCGGCCGGGCGAGCGACGCGTGAGCGGATCCCGCACCGCCTCATTCCGGGTGGAGCAGGCCCTCGGGCGGATCGATCACGATCACACCCTCGGCGAGCGACACCGTCGGCACGATGGCGGTGACGAACGGGATCAGGATCTCTCGCCCGTCGTCGGCGGCACGCACCTCGAGCAGCTCACCGGCCGCGGAGTGCAGCACTTCGCGCACGGACCCGACCACCGTGCCGTCGGTGAGCCGAACCTCCAGCCCCTCCAACTCGTGGTCGTAGAACTCGTCCGGGTCCTCGGACGGCGGGAGCTCGGCGCTGTCGACCACGAACAGCATGCCGCGCAGCGCGTCGGATGCGGTGCGGTCGGTCACGCCGGCCAGGAACACCAGAAGCCGGCCCGAGTGCTCCCGGGCCGACTCCACGGTGAATTCGCGGACCTCCGCCGCTCGCGGCAGCCTGCCGCGCAACCTGGTGCCCGGCGCGAAACGCGCCTCGGGCTCGTCGGTGCGCACCTCGACGACGAGTTCGCCGCGCACGCCGTGCGACTTGGCGACCCGCCCGACGACGAGTTCCATCTACTGGTCGGTGTCGACCACGTCGACCCGGATGCCCCGGCCGCCGATACCGGCGACGAGGGTGCGCAGCGCGGTCGCGGTGCGTCCGCCGCGGCCGATCACTTTGCCCAGGTCATCGGGATGAACGTGCACTTCGACGGTGCGCCCGCGGCGGCCGGTGATCAACTCGACGCGGACGTCATCGGGATTGGCGACGATGCCGCGCACCAAGTGCTCGACGGCATCGGCGACGACGGCGCTCACTGCTCCATCACCTCGAGACGCGACTCACCCGTCGTCCGGGCCGGTCCATGGGCGGCGGGGGACATTACTCGGCGGCCTCAGCGGACTCGGCGCCCTCTTCGGCGTCCTTCTTGCCCTTCTTCTTGGGCGTGACGGCCTCGGCGACCGGCTCGTTGTCGGCGGCGGCCAGCGCGGCGTTGAACAGGTCCAGCTTCGACGGCTTGGCCGGCTTGACCTTCAGGGTGCCCTCGGCGCCGTCGATGCCCTTGAACTTCTGCCAGTCACCGGTGATCTTCAGCAGCTGCAGGACCGGCTCGGTCGGCTGCGCGCCCACGCCCAGCCAGTACTGCACACGCTCGGAGTCGATCTGGATCAGCGACGGCTCTTCCTTCGGGTGGTACTTGCCGATGGACTCGATGGCCCGGCCGTCGCGGCGGGTGCGGGCGTCGGCGACGACGACGCGGTACTGCGGGTTGCGGATCTTGCCCAGGCGGGTGAGCTTGATGCGGACAGCCACTGCTGATCTGCCTTTCGTTTGGTTGGTCACGACGCAATTCGGCGACCCGCATGGTCTGCGAGCCCGGTTTTGCGCTTTCGAGTGTGTGACCGCCGCGCGGTACGGAACCGGAGACGGGCTGACACTTGTCCGGAAGGACGGTGGTCCATTGTGCCAGACCGGGCGATCACGTCGGAAATCGCGTCCCGCGTTCACGAAGCGGCGTCCGCCCGCCGTAACACCTCCAGCACTACCCCGGAGCGACGGCGGTGAGGGCTCGCGTGGGCACCCAAGGACCGCCCCACCACATCCGCCACCCCACCGGGCGCAGGGTGAGGGCGGTCGCGCCGTCGGCCGCCAGAACGGCGCGATATTCCCGGGTCTTGCCGATGTCGACGATGACCAGTTTGCCGCCGGGACGCAGCACACGGCACGCCTCGCGGACCGCCGCCGCGCGGCCCTCGGCGGTCCGGATGTTGTGGATGGCCAGGCTGGAGACGACGACGTCGAAGGCGTCGTCCGGGAACGGCATGCGGGTCATGTCGCCGGTGTGCAGCTCGATCCGGTCGGCGACGTTCTCCGCGAGCGCGTTCTGCTCGGCGGTGGCCGGGGTGTTGCCGCAGTTGTCGGCCGAGCACCACAGATCCAGGCCCACGGCGCGCCCGGCGGGCAGGCGGCGCGCCGCGGCCAGCAACACCGCCCCGCGGCCGCACCCCATGTCCAGTAGTCGTTCGTCGCCGCGCAGGTCCAGATCGTCGAGCAGGCCCGCCCAGACCTGGAACTTGCCCCGGCGGGTCGCGTGCAGGAACAACCCGAACTGCGCGGCCAGCACGACGCCGATCAACAGCAGCAGCAGACTCGGACGCAGTTGCTGGAACAGCGCCACCACCAGGGCGGCGGCGAGATACCCGACCGCGAGAACTCCCAGCAACAGCAGCACCGACGGCGCGTCGACACCGTACGACGCGCGCCACGGAGGGGCTATCATCGGCCGATTGTATCCAGCGCCAATGCTATTCGCGCCCGGTTCGCGCTCGTCAGCGCACCAGCGGAGCAAGAGTGCGCCCGGCGAGCTCGACCGCTCCCGGTTCGTGCCCGTTGAACACCATATTGATGATCAGGCCGTCGACGCCGTGGTCGAGAACGCGGGTCCGCAGCTGTTCGGCAACATCGTCCGGGGTGCCGACGAACTGGCGGTCGGCCGGGCTCTGCGCTCGCTCGGCGTCCGAGAGCGCCGACAGGTCGATACCCATGCGGCTCAGATAATCCCGCTGCTGCTTGCGCACCAGATCACCGTCCTCGTCCATCATCACGAAGCACAGGTAGCTGGTCTCCAGAGTCTGCGGATCCCGGCCGGCCTCGGCGCAACGCGCTCGCAGCGCCTCGATCTTGCGCGGCAGTTCGGAGGCGTTGCAGATGATGTTGAGATGGTCGGCGAAGCGGGCGGCCAGGCCGAAGGTCTTCCTCTCGCCGCTGCCGCCGAGCAGAATCGGCAGGTCGTCGCGCACGCGCGGCTCGTTCATGGCGTTCTCGACCCGGTACCACTTGCCCTCGAAGGTGGGCCGCTCGCCGCGCAGCATCGGCTGGATGATGTGCAGCGCCTCGTCGAGCCGCTCGAAGCGGTCGGTGAACGTGCCGAATTCGTACCCGAGGGAGCGGTGCTCGAGTTCGAACCAGCCCGCGCCGATGCCGAGCGCACCGCGCGGCCGCCGCTGGCCACGTCGAGCGTGGTGACGGTCTTGGCGAGCATGGCCGGGTTGCGGTAGGTGTTGCCGGTGACCAACGCCGACAACTGGATTCGCTCCGTCGCCGTGGCCAGGCCGCCGAGCGCGGTGTACGCCTCGAGCATCGGCTCGTCGGGCGTGCCGATGCCGGGCAGTTGATAGAAGTGGTCCATGACGAAGGCCGTGTCGAAACCTGCGGCTTCGGCCTCCCTGGCCTGCGCGACAACCGTGGGGAACAGCTCGCGCACCGACTTGCCGTAGCTGAAGTTGGGCATCTGATATCCGAGGCGAATCGTCACGGAATCCGACCTTACGCCGCGTTCGCGAACGCGCGGGTGAGCCGCGGTGACGAGTTATCGATGCCCGGTGACCGGACCGCGTCCGCCGTACACCCGCCCGCCCAGGACGACGGCGTAGGGGGTAGTGAGCGTTTCCGGGTGGATGCGCGGGTCCTGCTCGTAGACAACGAAATCCGCCGGCGCGCCGGGTTCGATGCCGGGCCGCCCGAGCCAGTCGCGCGCATTCCAGGAGGCCGCGCCGAGCGCGTCGTGCCGGGACAGGCCCGCGGCGGCGAGCGCCGCGATCTCGTCGGCGATGCGCCCGTGGCGGATGGAGCCGCCCGCGTCGGTGCCCGCGAAGATCGGCACGCCCGCCTCGTGCGCGGCGGCGACTGTGCCGTGCACCCGCCGGTGCAGGTCGCGCATGTGCGCGGCGTAGACCGGGAACTTGCCCGCGCTGTCGGCGATGCCAGGGAAGGTGTCGATGTTCACCAGGGTGGGGACCAAGGCGGTGCCGTGCTCGACCATCATCTCGATGGTCTCGTCGGTGAGGCCGGTGCCGTGCTCGAGGCAATCGATACCGGCGTTGATCAGGCCGGGTAGCGCGTCCTCCCCGAAGACGTGGGCGGTGACCCGGGCGCCGTTGGCATGCGCGGCGTCGATGGCCTCTTTCAGGATCGTGTCGCTCCACAGCGGGCGCAGGTCGCCGACGGAGCGGTCGATCCAATCGCCGACGATCTTCACCCAGCCGTCGCCGAGGCGAGCCTGCTCGGCGACGATCTGCGGCAGGTCGCGTTCGTCGTCGAGTTCGATGCCCAGTTCGCGAATGTAGCGCTTCGGGCGGGCGATGTGGCGGCCCGCGCGGATGATGCGCGGCAGCTCGTCGTGATCGTCGATGAAGCGGGTATCGATCGGCGAGCCCGCGTCGCGCAGCAGCAGCGCCCCGGCGTCGCGCTCGGTCTCGGCTTGTGCGATCGCGCCCGCACGGTCCTCGTGACCCCCGCCGTACCGGATCCCGACGTGACAGTGCGCGTCGACGAGGCCGGGCACGATCCATCCCGTGCCGCAGAACGTTTCGGCTCCGGGCACGGGCTCGAACGACACCAAGCCGTCGCGCACCCAGAGGTCGCGCAGCTCGTCTTCGGGCAGAACCACACCGCGCAGATGCACAGCAACCTCCAGGACGTTGTCGGTTGCTTCCAACCTAGTGTCCGATTCCGGAATCGGTCATTCGCGCGGACACGGTGCGGACAGCGACGCTCGTCGAGCGAGGCCGCTGCCCGCGGTGCCGTCGTGGGTCGAGCCGCGAACCAGTGCGTGTCCTACTTCTTGGGGAACTTCAGCTTGCTCAGATCGAAGCCTTCCAAGCCGGGCGGCAACTGGTCGAGACCGGCGGGCATGTCGGACAGGTCGGGCATCCCGGCGGGCATGCCGGGCATGCCGCCCATCCCCGGGAAGCCGCCACGCACCTTCGGCGGCGTCGGGCCGCGCCCGCCTTTCTTCCCCTTCTTGCCCTTCTTCGCGTTGCCGCGGCGGGAGCCGGGCAGGCCCATCTGGCGGCCCATCATCGCCATCATCTTCTTGGCCTCGAAGAAGCGGTCGACCAGCTGGTTGACCTCGGAGACCTGAACTCCGGAACCGTTGGCGATGCGCAGGCGGCGGGAGGCGTTGATGATCTTCGGGTTGGCCCGTTCGGCCGGGGTCATGCCGCGGATGATCGCCTGCACGCGGTCGAGCTGCTTGTCGTCGACCTGGGCGAGCACGTCCTTCATCTGGCCGGCACCCGGCAGCATGCCGAGCAGGTTGCCGATCGGGCCCATCTTGCGGATGGCCAGCATCTGGTCGAGGAAGTCCTCGAGCGTGAGCTCGCCGCTGCCGATCTTGCGGGCGGCCTCCTCGGCCTGCTTGGCGTCGTAGACCTGTTCGGCCTGCTCGATCAGGGTGAGCACGTCACCCATGCCGAGGATGCGGCTGGCCATGCGGTCCGGGTGGAAGACGTCGAAGTCCTCGAGCTTCTCACCGGTCGAGGCGAACAGGATCGGCACACCGGTGACCTCGCGGACGCTCAGCGCCGCACCGCCGCGGGCGTCGCCGTCGAGCTTGGTCAGCACCACACCGGTGAAGCCGACACCGTCGCGGAACGCCTCGGCGGTGTTGACCGCGTCCTGGCCGATCATCGCGTCGAGCACGAACAGGGTCTCGTCCGGTTGCACGGCGTCGCGGATGCCCGCGGCCTGGCGCATGAGCTCCTCGTCGATGCCGAGACGGCCCGCGGTGTCGACGATGACGACGTCGTACTGCCTCTGCCGCGCCTCCTCTACACCGCCGCGCGCCACGTTGACCGGATCGGCGGCCGAGATGCCCAGCGGGTTGTCTCCACCACCGACGGACGTGCCCGGGTGCGGCGCGTAGACGGGTACGCCCGCGCGCTCGCCGACCACTTGCAACTGGGTGACGGCGCCGGGCCGCTGCAGGTCACACGCCACCAGCAGCGGCTGGTGGCCTTGACCCTTCAGCAGTTTCGCCAGCTTGCCCGCGAGCGTGGTCTTACCGGAACCCTGCAGACCGGCCAGCATGACCACGGTCGGCGGGTTCTTGGCCAGGTTCAGCCGCCTGGTCTCGCCGCCGAGGATGCCGACGAGCTCCTCGTTGACGATCTTCACGACCTGCTGCGCCGGGTTCAGCGCCGCGCTGACCTCGGCGCCCTTGGCGCGCTCCTTGATCCGCCCGATGAATCCGCGGACCACGGGCAGCGCGACGTCGGCCTCCAGCAGGGCCAGGCGGATCTCGCGGCAGGTGGCGTCGATGTCGGCCGGTGACAGACGCCCCTTACCGCGCAGATCCTTGAGGGCACCGGTAAGCCGGTCGGACAGGGATTCGAACACCGATCGCGCTCCTGATCTCGGGGGACGTCACATTCTCTCCCAGGGTAATGGGATCGCCCACGTGTTCGCGCAGGCGGTGCGTCCTTCCCCGCGGAGCGGGCCCGCTAGTCGAGCACGCGACGGCGCGGCTTGGCCGTTTTGCGGTAGTCGTGGTTCTCCTCCGCCACCATGAAGACCGCCTCGTTGGCGGTCAGGCCCAGCTGCAGGGCCAGGCCGTCGAGGACGGCCCACTCCGCCGTGCTGGGGATGGGCGAGGTGGCGACGGTCGAGGCGATCGTCATCGCGGTCACCGCCTGTCGCCCGGTCAGGGTGCGACCCGGAAGCCAGGAGACCACCCAGCGGTCACCGCCGACGCAGCGTGCCATGTGCGTGGTCTCGTCACTCGTCATCGTGGACGCCGAAACGACTTCAATTGCCACCGACTTGCTCCCCTCGTGCTCGCGATAGCAGGACGCTCTAGATCGTAGGGGCGGCTCACGAGCCGGGAGTTCGGATGCAGCAAATATCTCGCAACGGATTGATCACCGCATAAATCTGCTGCTAAATACCTTTTTCTGCATTCGCGACACCTTCCGGAGGAGGCTTCGGCGCAGTTCTGGGAACCACCGCGAGCAGCGCTTTCTCGATCGTTTCCCGGCGCGCGGGACCGTCCTCGGAGCCCAGATCCAAGCAGAAACTGTCGACCACCGCCGATCCCATCGTGACCACCTTGGCCCAGCGGACATCGGCTCCGCAATCGGCCAGCTCGGCGGCGAGGCGGCTGAGCAAGCCGACCCGGTCCTCGGCGCGCAATTCCAGGATCACCTGACCGGGCACCGAGGTGTCCGACCAGATCAACCGGGGCTGCGCCTGCGCGTAGCGGCTGCGGCCGATGGTGCTCGCCTCGCGCTCGCGTTTGGCCAGCGCCGCCGATACGTCCAGGTCCCCGGCCGTGGCACGGATCAGTTCCTGGCGCAACAGTCCCGGATCCGGCGGATCACCGAATTTGGGCGCGACGACGAAAGTGTCCACCGCGGACGCGCCTTCGACGCCGAGCGCGGCCGACAGCACGCGCAGCGAATGCAGCGCCAGCACGCCCGCGGCGTCGGAGAGCAGGCCGGAGCTGTCGGGCGCGATGACGGTGACCACGTATGTGTGCTTGCTCTCCCCCGGCTTCAGATCGACGTGCACCCCGCCCGCCCGGGCCCGCTCGACCAATTCCGGTGCGATCGGCTCCGGCGTCGGCAACTGGTCGCCCGCCATGACCAACCGGCAGCGCCGGACCAGTTCGCCGATCAGCGACGCCTTCCAGTCACCCCACACGCCGGGACCGGTCGCCTGCGAATCCGCCTCCGCCAGAGTGTGCAGCAGCTCCAGCAGTTGCGGATCGCCGTCGAGCGCGTCGACGACGTAGCGCACCGTTTCCGGATCGGACAGATCGCGCCGGGTCGCGGTTTCCGGCAGCAGCAGGTGATGACGCACGACCGCGCTGAGAGTGCGGACGTCCGACGGCCACAGACCGAGGCGGCGGCCGATGTGGGTGGCCAGTTCCGCGCCGACCACGCTGTGATCACCCGCACGGCCCTTGCCGATGTCGTGCAGCAACGCGCCCAGGGCGAGCAGGTCCGGGCGCGCCACCCGCGTGCTCAGCCCGCCCGCGTAGGCGACGGTCTCCATGAGATGGCGGTCGACGGTCCAGATGTGCTGGACGTCGCGCGGCGGCAGGTCGCGCACGGCCCCCCACTCCGGCAGCAGCCTGCCCCATAATCCCGTGCGGTCCAGCGCCTCGATCGCGTCGATGGTGCCGCGGCCCGCGCCCAACAGCACCAGCAGGTCGTTGAGGGCGTCTTTGGGCCACGGCTCGCGTAGCTCGGGGGCGTCCTCCGAGAGCCGGTTCAAGGTGGTGGCCGACATGGGCAGACCGGTCTGCGCCGACGCGGCCGCCACGCGCAGGATCAATCCTGAGTCGCGCTGCGGGCGGGCGTCCCTGGCCAGCACGACTTCGCCCGCGTGCTCGACGACTCCCTCGTCCAGCGGCCTGCGTACCGGCATCCGGCGCAGGCGCGCCAATCCCCGGCGGGGCAGCGCGTTGGCCGCGGTGCGCAGCCCGACGTCGACGGAGTAACTGACCGTCCGGGCCGAATCGCTCAGGGTGCGCGCCAGATCGAACCGATCGCCGATGCGCAGGGCCGCGCCGATCTCGTCGGCGTCCTGCGCCCGCAGCTGGTCGCGGGCCCGGCCCGCCACGCGGTGCAGTTCGGTGCGCACGTCGAGCAGGCGCCGATGCGCCTGCTTCAATCCGCCGCCCGGCACGTCCGGGCCCAGTCCCGGCATGGCGTCGGTGAGCTGGGCGATGGCCAGCGCGTCGAGCAGCTGGATGTCGCGCAGCCCGCCGCGCCCGTTCTTCAGATCGGGCTCGGCGCGGTGCGCGATCTCGCCGTTGCGCTCCCATCTGGCTTGGGCCTGGGCGATGAGCTCGTCGAACCTGGAGCGGATGCCGGTGCGCCATTCCCTCCGCACCCCGCCGATCAGCAGATTGCTCAATTCCTGGTCGCCGACGATGTGCCTGGCCTCGAGCATGCCCAGCGCGGCGATGAGATCGTCCGAAGCCACCCGCAGCGCCTGCGGAACGGTCCGCACGCTGTGGTCGAGTTTGATGTGGGCATCCCACAGCGGGTACCACAGCTGGTCGGCGACCTCGGCCACCCGGGCCGGGTCGACGTCGTCGTGCAGCAGCACCAGATCCAGATCGGAGAACGGCAGCATCTCGCCGCGACCGAGACCGCCGACGGCCACCACGGCCAAGCCGCTGTCGGAAGCGATGCCCAGTTCGGCGCCCTTGCTGGTGAGCCACAGTTCGTAGAGGTCGACCAGGGCATGGCGCAACGACTCGGCGTCGAGCCGGGGATTGCGCGGCTGGCCGCCGTCGAGCAATTGGGTGCGCGCGCGGACCAGGTCGGCCGCGCCGTTGGACACCTTGCCGTTGCCTTCTCCGGTGACCTTCGGATCACCGTCGTGCTGGTACTGACTACCCACAACCCACCGCCCATTCATGCGCGCGGCCCCGCCCCGACCGGGAGGTCCGGCGGGAGCGGGGCCGCCGCTCGACTCGTTTCCGCTATAGCGCGTCGGTGCCGCGTTCGCCGGTCCGCACCCGGATGATGGACTCCACCGGGGTGACCCAGACCTTGCCGTCGCCGATCTTGCCGGTACGGGAGGCCTCCACGATCACCTCCACGACCTTCTCGACGGACGCGTCGTCCACGACGACCTCGACGCGCACCTTCGGCACGAAATCCACGGAGTACTCCGCGCCGCGGTACACCTCGGTGTGACCCTTCTGCCGGCCGTACCCTTGGACCTCGCTGACGGTCATGCCCAACACACCCGCCTGCTCGAGCCCGGACTTGACGTCCTCGAGCGTGAACGGTTTGACGATTGCGGTGATCAGTTTCATGTTCGTCATGCCTCCTTGACGGCCGAACGTGCCGTGCTACCCAGAGCGGCGAAGTCGTAGGCGGTTTCCGCGTGCTCGGACTCGTCCAAGCCCACCGACTCTGCTTCCTCGCTCACGCGCAGCCCAATGGTGAACTTCACGATATAGGCAATGATCAGCGTCGCGATGAAGGAGAAGGCAAGTACCACACCGGCGCCCACCGCCTGCCGCCACAGCTGATCGACTCCGCCGCCGTAGAACAGACCGGTCTTGGCCGCACCCGCCTCGGGCGCCGCGACGAAACCGACCATCAGGGTGCCGACGATGCCGCCGACCAGGTGCACGCCGACCACGTCGAGCGAGTCGTCGAAGCCGAACTTGAACTTCAGGCCGACCGCGAGGGCGCACAGCGCGCCGGCGACGACGCCGATGGCGAGCGCGCCGAGCACGTTCACCGAGGAACACGACGGGGTGATGGCGACCAGGCCGGCCACGATGCCCGAGGCGGCGCCCAGCGAGGTGGGCTTGCCGTCGCGGATCTTCTCCACCAGCAGCCAGGCCAGCATGGCGGCGCAGGTCGCGATGGTGGTGGTGACGAAGGTGGAACCGGCGAGGCCGCCGGAGGTCACCGCGGAACCGGCGTTGAAGCCGAACCAGCCGAACCACAGCAGACCGGCGCCGAGCATGACGAACGGCAGGTTGTGCGGGCGGAACGGCGTCGTCGGCCAGCCCTTGCGCTTGCCGAGCACCAGCACCAGGGCCAGACCGGCCGCACCGGCGTTGATATGCACCGCAGTGCCGCCTGCGAAGTCGACGGCGAGCAGCTTGTTGGCGATCCAGCCGCCCTCGTGCACGACGTTGCCGTCGGCGTCCTTCACGTCGAAGTCGAACACCCAGTGCGCGACCGGGAAGTAGACCACCGTGGACCAGATGCCCGCGAAGAGCAGCCACGCGCCGAACTTCAAGCGGTCGGCGACCGCGCCCGAGATGAGGGCAACCGTGATGATGGCGAACATCAACTGGAAGGCGACGAAGACGGTCGCCGGAATCGTGCCGGCGAGCGGGATGTTCACCGCTTCGGTGGTGACCGCGCCCGCCGCGTCCTTGACCTCGGCGACGGAGTTGCCGCCGATCAGGCCCTTCAGGCCGAAGAACTGCGTCGGGTCACCGATCACACCGAACTTGTTGTCACCGAAGGCCGTCGAGTATCCGTACAGCGACCACAGCACGCCGACCAGGCCCATGGCGCTGATGCTCATCATGATCATGTTGAGCACGTTCTTCGACCGGACCATGCCGCCGTAGAAGAAAGCCAAGCCGGGCGTCATCAGCAACACCAGCGCCGAGCTCGCCAGCATCCATGCGGTGTCACCGGTATCCGGTGCACCGGTAAGTGGAAAAGCCACTTTAATGTCCTCCTCATCTCGGGCCCCGCCGATTCCGGCAAATGGACCTGAACAGAAGGGTCCTTACTCGGTGTTTCATCCGTAGAGCTGACGTGTTTCACCTACGTGAACGGATGGCGCAGCTGTGTTGCCACTACGTTTCGTCAGGTACACCGGGCGTTTTCCGGCGCTGTGAGGTCACCGTCCGGGAATCGGATATTCGTTATCGCCGAAGAGGACTCGGCAAACATCCGGGGTGTGATCGCCCTCGCATTCCCGCGGCGCGGGATGGACCGCGGCCCGCCGACCGGAACAGAGCGGGCCGCAGTCCCTTTCGAAGGAGGCCTGCGAGCGGGAAGACTCAGCCCAGCAGCGCGTCCACGAACGCTGCGGGCTCGAACGGAGCCAGGTCGTCGGCCCCTTCGCCCAGCCCGACCAGCTTCACCGGCACGCCCAGTTCGTGCTGGACCTGGAAGACGATGCCGCCCTTGGCCGTGCCGTCCAGCTTGGTCAGCACCACGCCGGTGATGTCGACCACTTCGGCGAACACCCTGGCCTGGGTCAGCCCGTTCTGCCCGACGGTCGCGTCCAGGACGAGCAGGACCTCGTCGACGGCGGCCTTCTTCTCCACCACGCGCTTGACCTTGCCCAGCTCGTCCATCAAGCCCGTCTTGGTGTGCAGTCGCCCGGCCGTGTCGATGAGCACCGCGTCCACGCCGCGCTCGATACCCGCCGCCACCGCGTCGAACGCGACCGCAGCGGGATCGGCGCCCTCGCGGCCGCGGACGGTGTCGGCGCCGACCCGGTCGCCCCAGGTCTGCAACTGGTCGGCGGCCGCGGCGCGGAAGGTGTCGGCCGCGCCGAGCAGCACGCGGCGGCCGTCGGCGACGAGCACGCGCGCGAGCTTGCCGGTGGTGGTGGTCTTTCCGGTGCCGTTCACGCCGACCACCAGCAGGATCGAGGGGTGATCCGGGTGCGGCAGCGCGCGCACCGAGCGGTCCAGCTCCGGTCGCAACTGCTCGATCAGCACGTCGCGCAGCACGGCACGGGCCTGGTCGGTGGTGCGCACGCTGCGCGCCGCCATCTCCGAACGCAGCCGTGCGACGACGGCCGTGGTGCTGGCGGTGCCGAGGTCGGCCAGCACGAGGGTGTCCTCGACCTCCTCCCAGGAGTCCTCGTCGAGGTCACCGCCGCCGAGCAGGCCGAGCAGGCTCTTGCCGACCGCGTTCTGCGAACGGGACAGGCGTCCGCGCAGCCGGACCAGGCGCCCGGCCGTGGGTTCGATCTCCTCCAGCGCGGCGGGCGCCTCGACGCCCGCTGGCGTGTCGGGAGCGACCAGGTCGGTAGCCGCTCCGGTGTCCGGGCCTGCGGTGACCGGCTCGGCGGTCGTGTCCGCGGCCTCGGTCTCGTCCGCCGTTACGGGGGCGCTGTCGGCGACCGGGCGCTCCGGCGGCGCCACCGCATCGGTGGCGGGTGGTGTCGTCTCGGGTTCGGCCGGCGCGGCCCCGGCGGCGGGCGGCGCCTCGGCGACGTCCGCGTCCGGCAACGGAACGTTGGTGATGCCGCGTCTGGGCGCGTCGCGCGGGATCGCCGCGTCGTCGCCGACGTGCGGCTGTCCTTCGGTATCGGTGCGCTCGACCGGTTGCGGTTCGGTCGCCGTGCCACCCCGGCTGAAGGCGAATCCGCCGGACGCGGTGTAACCACCGGACCGATCGGTCACCTCCTTGTCCTGCGTGGGCGGAGTCAGCGACACGCGGCCGCGCTTGTACCGGACGAAACCGGCGACGAGCACGACGAGCAGCAGTGCGGCGACCGCGGCGATCAGGATCCAGACTTCGGGACTCACGCGAACCATCCTTGCAGACCGATCGTCACGTACCCGGCCCCGAGCCGCACCGGGCGCGCGAGTCGCCGCACCGGGCAAACCGCACGAGTTCGGCGAACACCGCAGGTACCGGGCCGCGGACGCGCCCGGGTGGGCACCGACACAGCCCTCCAGATTTCTTGTCCTGCGGAACTTCTCGCGAAGGGACAATAGGATCGGCGACGTGACCGATCGAAACGTGCTTGGGGGGCCGCTGGAAGAGTGCGGCACCGATCCTCTCACCGGCTTCTACCGGGACGGCTGCTGCAGTACCGGGCCGGAGGATCTGGGCAGCCACACCGTGTGCACCGTCGTCACGGCAGAATTCCTGGAACATCAAGCGTCCATCGGAAACGATTTGAGCACGCCGCGCCCGGAGAACAATTTTCCCGGTCTGCAACCGGGCGACCGGTGGTGCGTGGTGGCCGTGCGATGGCTGCACGCGCACGAGGACGGCGTCGCCGCGCCCGTGGTGCTGGCCGCCACGCACGAGAACGCCCTGGAAGTGATCTCGATGGACATCCTGCGCAAGTACGCCGTCGATGTGCCCGACGACGTCAGCGATCTGCTCTGAGTCGCCGCTAGCATCCCGGATCGGCCACCAGGGGGCTGCCGGCGCAGGCGACCGCCTCCACCCCGCGAGCGGCCTCGTGTCTCAGCAGAGCACCGAATGGCACAAATGCGCCAGTGCGGCTACCGCGCCGCGGCGACGCGTCGACGGTGCGCTTTCTGGCGGCATGCCGCCGAGCAGTATCTGGCTCTGCGCCCGATCCCGGTACGGGGCACCGGCGCGTGACAAACCGGACAACCCTCGCCCCCGGTTTCGTTACGTTCCGCCGTTTCGTTACGGCCCTCGTCCCCGGTCGAGCGTTCCGTTACGACCGCAGCGCCCGGCCGCACCCGCAGCGCGTCGAGCACGATTGCGGCGGTACGGTCGATGCCGCCCCGGGTCTTCCGAAGCTGTTGGATCGCAACGCATCCGGTGAAGATCGCGAGCACGTCGTCGATCCCGATGTCGGCGCGGACCGCGCCCTGCCGCTGAGCGGCTACCAGCAGCACGTCCAGCGCGCGGTGAAACCGCACACCCGCGCTCTGCAAGAGCGCCCGGGGCCAGCCGTCGTCGGACTGAACCAGGTCGCACAATGCCTGGTTGCCCGGCGTGGTGGCGATCACGGTGGTGCAGAAGTCGAAGAAGGCGGCCCCGGCGTCCGATGCGCCGACATGCTCGGCGGCAAGCCGCGCCAGACCGTCGATGCGCTGC
Organism: Nocardia sp. CY41; assembly: GCF_009829325.1. Lineage (GTDB taxonomy): Bacteria > Actinomycetota > Actinomycetes > Mycobacteriales > Mycobacteriaceae > Nocardia. Next base: position 302,756 of record NZ_VUOS01000002.1, on the reverse strand, counting down.
TGCATCACGGCTTCCAGCAGATCGGCCTTGGTCGGGAAGTGCCGATAGACCGTGCCCGCCCCTACACCGGCTCTGCGGGCGACTTCGGCCAGTGACACCGAGGCGCCCTGCTCGGCGAAGGCGCGCTGTGCGGCCGCGAGCACGCGGGCCCGATTGCGCCGGGCGTCCGCGCGCGACGTCGCGGCCGGGGCGAGCGATGCGGTCATTTCGTTACGGCCTTCCGACAAGTTCCCTAGTGGATCGGGTGGGGGCACCCGTATCGTCCGAATCCGGGTTACCCAACCCGATTCTATCGAGCAGAGAAGGCGAAGCATGTCCTTTCAGCACACCCTCATCCTGGTCACCGGCGCCACCGGCAAACAGGGCGGCGTGACCGCCCGCAAGCTGCTGGCGGACGGCAAGGCGGTGCGCGCGCTGGTCCGCGACACGCATGCGCCGGCCGCGCGCGAGTTGGCCGCGGCGGGTGCGGAACTCGTCGTCGGCGATTTCGATGCGCCGGAAACCTTGCCCGCGGCGCTGGCCGGTGTCACCGGGCTGTTCCTGGTCCCGCCCGCGGCCTACAGCGCGCAGGGCTGGGACGTCGATCTGGAAGCCGAGCGCGGACAGGCGATCGTGCGCGCGGCGCTCGACGCCGGTGTGCAGCAGATCGTGTTCACCGGCATCGCCTCGATGGGCGACAACACATCGTGGGGCGCGACCGGCAAGCAGCGCATCGAAGAGGCGATCGTCACCGCCGGCGTCCGCTACACCCTGCTGCGCCCGGTGCGCTTCATGGAGAACTATCTGCTGCGCACGTCGCCCGTCGACGGCATCTTCGACGGCGTGCACCGGCACCTGTTCCCCGCCGCGGGCCCGATGAAGGTCATCGCGCTCGCGGATATCGGCGACATCGCCGCTCTGGCGTTCGCCGATCCGGACGAATTCCACGGCCGCGTCCTGGAACTCGCGGGCGATGTACTGGCTCCGCCCGCGGCCGCCGCGGCGATCGGTGCGGCGACCGGCCACCCCGTTCGCTATCACGAGGTGTCCGAAGCCGAAGCGGACGCCATCGGCGCGGAGATCGGCAACACTTGGCGCTTGATGCGGCACACCGGCGGATGGAGCGCCGACGTGGACGAGATCCGCCGAATCCATCCCGGACTGCGTACCTTCGACACCTGGCTGGCGGAAACCGGTGCGGCGCAGATCAAAGCGCTGCTGGACCAGGAGAAGGCGGGCACCGGACGGTGACCGGGTCGGACGATCGGGGGCTCACGCCGCCGGGCCGCGTCGACGGTGGCGGACCGCTGCCGCCCGTGCATCGGCCGGGATGAGCGGGACACCCGTTCGGCCGACCGCTGGGCTTCGCGACAGAGACAATCGGCCGGCCCAGGCCGGGTGGCGAGCCGGTCGGCCCGCCGGCGTGTGCGGGCTGGTGCGCGCGACATCCATTCGACCGCATCCGCCCTGCTCATCGAGCTGATCGAGCTGCGGGGCGTACCCTCGGCACGGTGGTACGCCTGCGCAGACGATCCCGCCGTGATCCGGTGGGCGCCGAAGTCGACGAGATCTTCGGGCCGTCGCGCAAGCACGTCCACGAGCGCAAGGAGTGGGTCGCGATCGCGAAGGTCGACGATCGCCTCTCCGGCGACGATCCGCTGGTCGATCTGGACTCCGGCACCGTCACCCTCCCCGGACCCCGCGGGTGACCGTGTGGCGGCTCAGCCCACCGGGGCCAGGTTCTCCCCGCGCAGCCGCTGGGAGATCACCTGGGTGATGCCGTCGCCGCGCATGCTGACGCCGTAGAGCGCGTCGGCGATCTCCATCGTCGGCTTCTGATGGGTGATGACGATCAGCTGACTCTTCTCCCGCAACTGCTCGAACAGGCCGATCAGGCGGCGCAGGTTGGTGTCGTCCAGCGCCGCCTCGACCTCGTCCATCACATAGAACGGCGAGGGCCGGGCGCGGAAGATGGCCACCAGCAACGCGACCGCGGTCAGCGACTTCTCGCCGCCGGACAGCAGGGACAGCCGCTTGACCTTCTTGCCCGGCGGCCGGGCCTCCACCTCGATGCCGGTGGTGAGCATGTCCGAGGGGTCGGTGAGCAGCAGCCTGCCCTCGCCGCCGGGGAACAGTTTCGCGAAGACCTCGACGAACTCGCGCTCCACGTCGGCGTATGCCTCGGTGAACACCTGAAGGATGCGTGCATCGACCTCGGCGACGACGTCAAGGAGATCCTTGCGTGCGCTCTTGACGTCCTCCAGTTGGGTGGCCAGGAAGTTGTAGCGCTCCTCCAGCGCCGCGAACTCCTCCAGCGCCAAGGGATTCACCTTGCCCAGGGTGGCGAGGTCCTTCTCGGCGCGCTTGGCACGGCGCTCCTGGGTCTGCCGGTCGTACGGCATCGGGGCGGGCTCGCTGACCTGCTCGCCCCGCTCCTTGGCCTGCTCGTACTCCTGCATCTCCAGCGCCGAGGGCGGCAGCGGCACGTCCGGACCGTATTCGGCGATCAGGTCGTCGAGGGCGATGCCGAACTGCTCGGCGATGGTCGCCTCCAGTTGCTCGATGCGCAGCGCGGCTTGGGCTTTCGCCACCTCGTCCCGGTGCACCGCGTCGGTGAGCTGGGACAGCTGCGCGGTGAGCGCGCGCACCCGCTCCTTGATCTGCTCGACCTGTGCGGCGCACTCCGAGCGCCTGCGCACCAGTTCGTCGCGCCGAGCGCCCGCCTCCCCGACGACGCGCTCCAGTTCGGCGGCGATCTTCGCACCGGATTCGGCGACCGCGGCGGCCACCTCCGCCGCCTGCTTGCGCGCGGCCTGGGCGCGTTCGGCCCGTGCCCGGTTCTCCCGTTCGGCGCGCGCGGCGCGGCGTAGCGAATCCGCCTTGCCCCGTACGGATTCCGCTCGTTCCTCGGCGGTGCGCACGGCAAGCCTGGCCTCGACCTCCATGGCACGCGCCTCGGCCAGCGCGGCCGCCGCTTCCTCCCGTGCGCGCCCGGCGGATTCGGTGCCCGCCGCGCCCGCACCGTCGGCGTCCACCTCGGATTGTTCGAGCTCCGCGTGCCGCAGGCGATCCTCCAGCTCGGCCAGCGAGGCCAGCGCCTCTTCCCGGCTCGCCTCCGCGTCGTCGCGCTGGCCGAGCAGCCGTTCGCTCTCCGCGTGCGCGGTGCGGGCGGTCTGGCCGAGCCTGCCCAGGCGTTCGTAGATCGCGACCAGCGCCTGATCGGATTCGTGCAGGGCGAGCAGCGCCTGGTCGACGGCGTCCTTGCGGTCGGACTGCTCCTCGAGCGCGCCGGACAGCGCGGCCTCGAGTTCCTCGGCGCGCCGCTGCGCGGCGGCCAGTTCGGTCCGGGCGGCATCGATGTCGGCCTGGATCTCCAGCTGGCTGGGCGCGCGATCCGAACCACCCAGCAACCAGCCGTTGCCTGCGAGATCGCCGTCGCGGGTGACCACACGCAACTCGGGCCGCGCCGAGACCAGCACGCGGGCCGACGGCAGGTCGTCGGCCACGGCGATTCCCGCGGTCAGCGCCGCGATCGCGCCACGCATCTGGTCGGGGCACGCCACCACGTCGACCAGCCAGCGGGCGCCGTCGGGCAAGGCGCCCGGCTTCGGCGGCGCACCACTGTCGGTGCCGAAGACGACGGCGGCGCGGCCACCGTCGGCGTCCTTGAGCGCTTGGATCGCGGCGTGCGCGGACTCGGCGGTGTCGGCGGCGACGGCGTCGGCCAGCGGGCCCAGCGCGGCCGCGACCGCCGCCTCGAAGCCCGCGTGCACGCGCAGCAGGCCCGACAGCGGTCCGAGCAATCCCTGCTCGCGGTGCTCCACCAGCCAGGCCACACCGTCGCGGCGGGCCAGGTTCATCCCCAGCGCCTCGATGCGGGCGCTCAGCGACGCGACCCGTTTGCTCGCCTCGCGGTCCTGCTCACGCAGTTCGGTGACGCGCTGATCGGCCAGTTCGAGGGCCTGCACGGCGTGCTCGTGCTGGGCGTCGAGCCCCGCCTCGCCCGCGTCGAGTTCGGCGAGTTCGTCCTGCACCGCGTCGAATTCGGTCTGTGCCGCCTCGCCGCGGTGGCGGGCGTCGGCGATGGCGACCGACAGGCGCGCGATCTCCGCGTCCACCGACTGCGCCCTCGCCCGCAGCGTGTCGACCTTGCCGGACAGCCGGGCCACGCCTTCGCGGCGGTCGGCGATCGCCCGCACAGCCGCCAGATGCGCCTGCTCGGCGGACTTGGCGGCGTGTTCGCGTTCGGCCAGCTGGTCCCTGGCCGCTTCCAGGGTCTCGGCGGCCATCTCGACCGCCTCGCGCAGCTCGGCCTCCTCGGCTTCGACACGGTCGGCCTCGGCCTCGAGCTGCTCGGGATCGCGGCCGGTGCTGACCGGAGCGGCGGCGTCCAGGTGCCGAGCCCGGTCGCCCGCGATCCGGATCGTCGCGTTGACCCGCTCGGCCAGCGCGGACAGCTGGAACCAGATCTGGGCGGCGGCCTCGGCGCTCGGCGTCAGCCGTGACAGCTGGAACTCCTGTTGCGCCAGCGCCGCGTTGGCCGCGTCCAGCTCGGTCTGCACGGTGATCTGCTGCTCGCGCGCGTACGCCTCCTTGCTCTGCTGACTCGCGAGCTCCGCGCGACGGGTGACCAGGTCGTCGGCGGCCAGGCGCAGCCTGGCGTCGCGCAGATCGGCCTGCACGGTCTGCGCCCTGCGGGCCACCTCGGCCTGCCTGCCCAGCGGTTTGAGCTGGCGGCGCAATTCGGTGGTGAGGTCGGTCAGCCGGGCCAGGTTGGCCTGCATGGCCTCCAGCTTGCGGACCGCCTTCTCCTTGCGTTTGCGGTGCTTGAGCACACCGGCGGCCTCTTCCACGAACGCGCGCCGGTCCTCCGGGCGCGACTCGAGGATGGCCGACAACTGCCCCTGCCCGACGATGACGTGCATCTCCCGGCCGATGCCCGAGTCGCTGAGCAGTTCCTGCACGTCCATCAAGCGGCAGGAGTTGCCGTTGATCTCGTATTCGCCCGCCCCGTCGCGGAACATGCGCCGGGTGATGGACACCTCGGCGTAGTCGATCGGCAGCGCGCCGTCGGAATTGTCGATGGTCAGCGTGACTTCGGCGCGGCCGAGCGGAGCCCGCCCGGCCGTGCCCGCGAAGATCACGTCCTGCATCTTGCCGCCCCGCAGCGCCTTCGCGCCCTGCTCGCCCATCACCCAGGTGAGCGCGTCGACGACGTTCGATTTACCCGATCCGTTCGGACCGACCACACATGTGATGCCGGGCTCCAACCGCAACGTCGTCGCGGACGCGAAGGATTTGAAGCCCTTCAACGTCAGGCTCTTCAGGTGCAAGTTCGACGACCTTTCCGTGTTCTGCGCGGTCGGCCGTTCTGCGTGGTCGAGGCAGCGCATCCGGCGACCAGTCATGGTATCCGTCGCGTGCCGGGCGCTTCCCGGCCCCGACGGCGCACGCGGCCGAGTGGCGGTTCGGCGACATCCGTAGGTTATCGACTCGCCGCCGGTTCGCGCGCATTTCGATGTGCCCGAGGTTTGCCGGCACGGCTCCCGGCCGCGTCGGCCGCACCCGGTCAGGCCGGTTGCGCCGGCCCGGCGCAGGACGCGCCGCGGTGCGCGGAAGCACCCACGCGCTCGGTCGATCCGATACCCGCTCCGCGCCCGCGGGTCCGCCGATTCCGGGCGGTCTCGAACTGGCACTGACGTCGCGCGCTCCGGCCACATACGATCCCTCTGATTCGCCAGCGGAACGTTCGGGAGCGCACCACGATGTCGGCCCCTTCACCAGGGACAAGCACGCGGTTCCGCCTTGCCCGCATCACGGGGCTGGTACTCGGCAGCCTGGTATTCCTGCACGCCTGTGAGCGCAGCAAGAGCGCTCTGCTCAGCGATGTGCGGGTGGAGGTGGCGGTCGCGGTCGCCCTCGCGGCGGCCGCCCTGGCCGCCGCGTGGTTCGAGATCAAGCTGCGAGCGCTGGAGGAGGACGCCCACCCCTCCTGGGACGACCCCGACGAGGATGAAACTCCCAGTTCTGGGAATTTTCGCGGCCGAGCCGGGGACTCGGCCGACCCGGCGTACGGCACCGGCCGACGAGCCGCGCGCAGCGGCGTCGGCGCGCGGCCCGCGCCCGCACCCGACCCCGAGGACGACGACCAACCCGAACCCGGGCGCGGCGATCTCGTCGCCGGGATAGCGCGGACATTGCGGATCACCCGAAGCGATACCTCGGACGACCGGCAGCCACTGCTCCCGCTGGGCGCGATGACGAAATGGCTGCGCCGCATCGACCCGGACGACGAGGGCGACCCCGGCGAATTCGACGACCACGACGACCACGACGAGACGGAACAGGTCACCCGCACCGAGACGGGCGAACTCGTCATCGAATCGAGCAGGCGAACGGTGCGGGTGAGGATTTCCCGTTCCGGTGACCTCGTCGTGCACGGCCGCGGGCACAGTGGCGCGCCGCCACGCTCCGAATGGAAGTGGACGTTCCGGCCCGACACATTCCCCGCCATCCGCGCCGCGCTCGGCGACGGGCACGGCGACCTGCTCGACCTGCTCGAGGAGACCATCCCCTGGCTCGACGCCGGAGCCCGCCACGACCCCGGCGCATGGCTGCGCGCGCACGACGTTCCCGCGACCTATCGGGAGAAGGGCGTCAGCGCCACCCAGGAAACCCGCGAACTGCCCGTACTCCAGCCGGGGCGTCCTCCGGGCAGGTCCCCCCGGAAGCCGCCGCGCGACACGTCCGGCGCCTCGCGCACGCCCAACCGAGCCGTGGACGCCCGATCCCGCCGCGAAGAATCCGCCGCGCGATCCCCCGAACCACCGCCCGCGCGAGCCGAAAGGCGCTCCGCCCAGCGCAGCAGCGACGATTCGCAGTCCTCGTCCCGGCGGCACGACGCCGATCGAGTGCGCGGGGACGCTCCCCGGTCCGCCGGACGACGCTCGTCCGACGACTACGCTTCGCCCCCGCGCCGCGATCGCGAGGAGCCCGAACCCGCCCGGCGGGGCCGACGATCCCCGCGAAGCGAAGGCGCGGATCCGCTCGCCCGCCCTACGCCGGGCCGTCCCGACCTGCCGCGACGTCGGCATCAAGCGCCCGCCGACAACCCGCACCACGCCGGCGCACAGCCGGAGGAATACGACGACGCGGATGCCCGGCGGCCGCGAACGGGTCGGCAGGCCGGGCGCAGGGATAACCCGCAGACGCCCGCGGACCTCGAGCCCAGGACCAGGCGGCGAGAGCGACCCGAGCCTCCCTACCGCGACGGCCCGCCCGACCCCGGTCCGGAACCGACCTACGACCAACCGCCGCCCGGCCGCCGCCATCGCGGCGATCAGCGATCACGGCACGAAACCTCGCACGAGTCCTCCCGGCGCGGCTGGTAGGGAACGAAAACGGCGCCGCCACCCGATGGACCGGGTGGCAGCGCCGCGAAGCGAAGCTCAGCTCATCCGATGGGTGAAACGGCCGTTCTCGAAGCCGGCCACCATGCGGAACGCAAGGACCGCGCCCCACGGGCCGATCACCCAGATCGGCCAGAAGTAGGTGAAGGCGCCGACGCTCAGCGAGATCGCGCCCCAGATGACGAGCACCAGCAGGCTCACGCCGAGCCAGGTGCTGCCTTCGATGCGCTGCCAGATCGGAATCCGCGGGCGCGCGGTAGCCGGTGCGGCGGCGTCCTTGCCGAGGTCCGGTAGATCGGACAGCACCGCGCGCAGGTCCTCGCGATCGGTGGTGGCGTACACCTGGGCGACGCGCTGGTCGTATTCGGGCAGATCGAGCCGCCCGTCTGCCATATGCCTGCCGAGCAGGCGCACCACGGCGTCGCGTTCGGCATTCGAGGCGCGGGTGCCAGTGGAGATGTCCATGCCTGGTCCTATCGACGGTTCCACCCTCCATAGTGGAATATGACTCCATCATAACCCTCCAAAGTGGAATGTCAACTCTGTGCTGATTCCCGCCGGAAACGCGAGCCTCGACGCCATCCAGCGGTAGGGTTCCATCAGGAACAGCTGTACGGACAGGTGTTCAGCTCACGGGTTCGCCGAGCGGGCGGATCCGCGTCCCGACGAACTCGCTCAGGAGGCACAGGTGTCGGAGACCGTCCGCGGGGTCGTGGCCCGCAGCAAGGGCGCACCGGTGGAGATCACCGAGGTCGTGATCCCCGATCCGGGCCCGCACGACGTGGTGGTGCGGGTGCAGGCGTGCGGCGTCTGCCACACCGATCTGCACTATCGCGAAGGCGGGATCACCGACGACTTCCCGTTCCTGCTCGGCCACGAGGCCGCCGGGGTGGTGGAGACCGTCGGCGCCGCGGTCACCCACGTGGCGGAGGGCGACTACGTGATCCTCAACTGGCGCGCGGTCTGCGGTGAGTGCCGGGCGTGCAAACGGGGCCGTCCCTGGTACTGCTTCGACAGTCGCAACGCGAGCGCGAAGATGACGCTCGCCGACGGAACCGAGCTGGCACCGGCTCTCGGCATCGGCGCATTCGTCGACAAGACTCTCGTGCACGAGGGCCAGTGCACCAAGGTGGATCCGGCCGCCGACCCCGCGGTGGCGGGCCTGCTCGGTTGCGGCGTCATGGCGGGCATCGGCGCGGCGCTGCACACGGGCAACGTCTCGATCGGCGACAGTGTCGCGGTGATCGGCTGCGGCGGCGTCGGCGACGCGGCCATCGCCGGGGCCCGTCTGGCCGGCGCGAAGACCATCGTCGCGGTCGACCGCGACGCCCGGAAACTGCGCTGGGCCACCGACTTCGGCGCCACCCACACGGTCGACGCCACCACCGAGGACGTGGCCGAGAAGATTCGGGAGTACACCGACGGGTGGGGCGCCGACGTCGTCATCGACGCCGTCGGTCGGCCGGAGACCTGGAAGCAGGCGTTCTACGGCCGCGATCTGGCCGGCACGGTCGTTCTGGTAGGCGTGCCGACTCCGGAGATGACCATCGAGATGCCCCTGCTGGACCTGTTCTCCCGCGGCGGCGCGCTGAAGTCCTCGTGGTACGGCGACTGTCTGCCGGATCGCGACTTCCCCAGCCTGATCGACCTGCACCGCCAGGGACGGCTGCCGCTGGACCGCTTCGTCACCGAACGTATCGGCCTCGATCAGGTGGAGCAGGCCTTCGCCCAGATGCACACCGGCGAGGTGCTGCGCTCGGTGGTGGTCTGGTGACCACCCGGATCGACCGCGTCGTCACTTCCGGCGACTTCTGTCTCGACGGCGGCACCTGGGCGGTGGACAACAACATCTGGCTGGTCGGCGGTGACGACGAAGTGGTCGTCATCGACGCCGCCCACAACGCCGACCCGATCGTCGCGGCGGTCGCCGGGCGCTCGGTCCGCGCGATAGTCTGCACCCACGGGCACAACGATCACGTGACGGTCGCCCCCGAACTGGCCGAGCGGCTGAACGCCCCGATCCTGCTGCATCCCGGAGACGAGCCGCTGTGGCGCATGACCCATCCGGAAGCCGGATACCGGCCACTGGCGGACGGTGATCGGATCACCCTGGCCGACAGCGAGATCCAGGTGCTGCACACACCCGGCCACTCCCCCGGGTCGGTCGCACTGCATCTGCCCGACGCGAAGGTCGTGTTCACCGGCGACACGTTGTTCGCCGGTGGGCCCGGCGCGACCGGCCGCTCGTTCTCCGATTTCGGCACGATCATCGAGTCGATTCGCGAACGCCTGCTGACGCTCCCGGACGAGACCACGGTCCATACCGGACACGGCGATTCCACGACCATCGGCGCGGAGAAACCTTTCCTCGCCGACTGGATAGCCCGCGGCCACTGAGCGCTTCGGGCGGCACACGGCTGCACCGCGCGGGTCATCCGCGGTAGGGATACCGGCGATCCAGATCCAGATTCACCTGGAGGACGTCTATCCGCGGCTCACCGAGGAATCCCAGCGTCCGGTCGCTGGTGTGCTCGTCCACCAGGGCACGCACCTGGTCTTCCGAGATTCCGCGCGCCTTCGCGACACGGGACACCTGGATGGCCGCGTACTCCGGAGAGATGTTCGGGTCCAGTCCGCTCCCGCTCGCGGTGACGGCATCGGCCGGCACCGCCGGATCGGCGGGCGCGTCACCCCGGATCGGGACGACACGCCCAGCGGAGTAGTCCTGTCCCGGTTCGGCGCAATCGACCCGGACGCCGTGGTAGGCGACGACGAACGGCCGCGCCGGGCACGCCTCGTTGACGCTGACGACCCGCACGGGATGCGAAACGTCCCCATCGCGGTCCCGTGGTCCGATCACCGAGAGCACCGCGCCTACACCGTCTTTCGTGCAGAACGGACGGCTGCCGTCGACCCCCTCACGGTCGCCGACCTCCTTGCTGCGGGCGCACACCGTGGTGAGCAGGCTCGCGCGTGCCGGGGTGTCGACGATGTCCTCGGGTCCGAGATTGCTCGCGCCGGTGGACATCGGATCGTAGCCGGCACCGGCGGCCGACGGACGGCTCTGGAAGTACTGCACCAGAGCCGCACCGCCGGAGTCGGTGAACGACTGCCCGATCAGCCCGGAGCCCACGGTCGTCCCGTTCACCTCGACCAACGACCCGTCCGCCTTCTCGTGCAGGCCGGGCAGCTGGGCCACCGCGAAAACGGCCAGGGGGTACACGATTCCGGTGATCGCCGTGAGCGCGAGCAGTGCTCGCAGGGCGGCGAGATGCTGCCGGATCCAGTTCGAAAGGCGCATATCAGGACATCCCGGGGAGGAATTGGACCGCGAGGTCGATGAGTTTGATGCCGAGGAACGGCGCGATGATGCCGCCGAGCCCGTAGACGGTCAGGTTGCGGCTGAGCAACTTCGACGCGTTCGACGGCCGGTAGCGCACGCCGCGTAGAGCCAGCGGGATCAGCGCCACGATGACGACGGCGTTGAAGATCACCGCGGACAGGATCGCCGACTGCGGGCTGGACAGCCGCATGACGTTGAGCAGGTCGAGACCGGGGAACAGCGGCACGAACAGCGCGGGAATGATCGCGAAGTACTTGGCGATGTCGTTGGCGATGGAGAACGTCGTCAGCGCCCCGCGCGTGATGAGCAACTGCTTGCCGATCTCGACAATCTCGATCAGCTTGGTGGGGTCGGAGTCCAGATCGACCATGTTGCCCGCCTCTTTGGCGGCCGAGGTCCCGGTGTTCATCGCAACGCCCACGTCGGCCTGTGCGAGCGCGGGCGCGTCGTTGGTGCCGTCGCCGGTCATCGCGACGAGCCGTCCGCCCTCCTGTTCCCGTTTGATCAGGGCCAGCTTGTCTTCCGGCGTCGCCTCGGCGAGGAAGTCGTCGACGCCCGCTTCGTCCGCGATCGCCTGGGCGGTCAGCGGGTTGTCGCCGGTGATCATCACCGTGCGGATGCCCATGCGGCGCATCTCGTCGAACCGCTCGCGCATGCCCTGCTTCACCACGTCTTTGAGGTGGATCACGCCGAGCACCCGGGCGCCGTCGCCGTCGACCCGGCCGACGACCAGCGGCGTGCCGCCCGCGGCGGAGATGCCGTCCACGGTCGCGCCGAGTTCAGCGGGCACCGAACCGCCGTGCGACCGCACCCATTCGGTGACCGCACTCGCCGCGCCCTTGCGCAGCATCCGGTCATCGACGTCGACGCCCGACATCCGGGTCTGCGCCGTGAACTCCACCCAGCGCGCGTGACTCAGCTCGCCGGGCGTCCGTTCCCGCAAACCGTAGGCCTGTTTGGCGTAGACCACGATGGAACGGCCCTCCGGCGTCTCGTCGGCCAGGCTGGAAAGCTGCGCGGCGTCGGCCAATTCCGCCTCGTGCACGCCTGGCGCCGGGACGAAGTCCGCCGCCTGGCGGTTGCCGAGCGTGATGGTGCCGGTCTTGTCCAGCAGCAGCGTGTTCACATCGCCCGCGGCCTCGACGGCACGGCCGGACATGGCGAGCACATTGCGCTGCACCAGACGGTCCATGCCCGCGATCCCGATCGCCGACAGCAACGCGCCGATGGTCGTGGGAATCAGGCACACCAGCAACGAGACCAGCACGATGCCGGTGACTCCGTGCGCGTCCAGCGCCGAGGTGTCCGGCACGCCCGGGTTGTTCGCCTTGCTGAAGATCGCCATCGGCTGCAGCGTGACGACCGCGAAGACGAAGATGATCGTCAGCGCGGCCAACAGGATGTTCAGCGCGATCTCGTTCGGGGTCTTCTGCCTGCTCGCGCCCTCCACCAGCGCGATCATCTTGTCGATGAAGCTGCGGCCGGGCTCCTGGGTGATCCGCACGACGATCCGGTCCGACAGCACGGTGGTGCCGCCGGTCACCGCCGAACGGTCACCGCCGGATTCCCGGATCACCGGGGCGGATTCACCGGTGATCGCCGACTCGTCCACCGAGGCGATGCCTTCCACGACGTCGCCGTCGCCCGGGATCACCTGCCCGGCCTCGACCAGGACGTGATCGCCACGGCGCAGGTCCGGGGCGGCGACGCGTTCCTCGACCACCCGCGCGCCCGGCGACCACTCCACCAGCCGCCGCGCGACGGTGTCGGTCTTCGCCTTGCGCAGTGCGTCGGCCTGCGCCTTGCCGCGCCCCTCCGCGACGGCCTCGGCCAGGTTGGCGAAGATCACCGTGAGCCACAGCCACACGACGATCGACCAGGCGAAGAAGCTCGGGTCCGCCAGCGCGAGAACGGTCGCCCACACCGCGCCGAGTTCGACGATCAGCATCACCGGGTTGCGCCACAGGGTGCGCGGATCGAGCTTGCGAACCGCGTCCGGTAGCGACGTCAGCAGCATCTTGGGGTCGAGAACCCCGCTCGGGACATTCCTGCCCCGCCGCGGCCGCTCGGACTCGGACCGCACCGAGACCAGGTCATCGATTGCGGAACTGGACATGTCAGTGGATCCCTTCGGCGAGCGGCCCGAGCGCCAGCGCGGGCAGGAAGGTGAGCGCGACCAGGATCACCGTCACACCGACGACCATGCCGACGAACTGCGGCCGGTGCGTCGGCAGCGTGCCGATCGACGCGGGAGTGGTGCCCTGCCGTGCGAGTGAACCGGCCAGCGCGAGCACGAAGATGATCGGCAGGAAGCGACCGAACAGCATGGCCACGCCCAGCGCGGTGTTGTACCACTCGGTGTTGCCGGTCAGGCCCGCGAAGGCCGAGCCGTTGTTGTTGGCGGCCGAGGTGAAGGCGTACAGCACCTCCGACAGACCGTGCGGCCCGGAGTTCAGCATGCTCGCGCGCCGGCCCGGCATCGCCATCGCCGCGGCGGTGCCCACGAGCACGATCAGCGGGCTGATCAGGAAGTACGAGGCGGCGAGCTTGATCTCGCGCGGCGTGATCTTCTTGCCCAGGTACTCCGGTGTGCGTCCGACCATAAGGCCCGCGATGAACACCGTGATCACCGCCAGGATCAGCATGCCGTACAAGCCCGACCCCACACCGCCGGGCGCCACCTCGCCCAGCTGCATGTCGAACATGGTCATCATGCCGCCGAGGCTGGTGTAGGAGTCGTGGAAAGAATCGACCGCGCCTGTCGAGGTCAGCGTGGTCGAAGCGGCGAAGGTCGCCGAATTCGACACGCCGAAGCGCTGTTCCACGCCTTCCATCGACGCGCCGATCGCGGTCGGCACCGTGCCGTGGTGCTGGAGCTGGAACAGGTTCGTCAGCGTGACGCTGATCAGTGCGATCGTCCCCATCACCGCGACGATCGCGTAGCCCTGCCTGCGGCTGCCCACCATCCGGCCGAAGGTGCGCGGCAGCGAGAAGCTGATCATCAGCAGCAAGAAGATCTCCACCCAGTTGGTCCAAGCGGCCGGGTTCTCGAACGGATGCGAGGAGTTGGCGTTGTAGAAGCCGCCGCCGTTGGTGCCGAGTTCCTTGATCACCTCTTGGCTGGCGACCGGGCCGCCGGTGATGGTCTGCCGCGTCCCGCTCAGCGTCTGCGCCGCTTGGTCGTGCAGGTGAAAATTCTGGATCACACCCCCCGCCACCAGCACGAGCGCGAAGACGAAGGCGATCGGCAGCAGAATGCGCAGCGTGCCGCGCACCAGATCCACCCAGAAATTGCCGAGATCGCCGGTATGCCTGCGAGCGAACCCGCGTACGAGCGCCACGGCCACCGCCATGCCCACCGCCGCCGAGACGAAGTTCTGCACCGCGAGCCCGGCCATCTGCACCAGGTGGCCCTGGGTGGATTCACCGGAGTAGTTCTGCCAGTTGGTGTTGGTGACGAAACTGACCGCGGTGTTCCAGGCCAGCGCGGGCGTCATCTCGGTGCCCGGATCGTTCAGGTGCAGGGGTAACCGGCCCTGCACGAGCTGGAAGAAGAACAGGAAGAGAATGCCGACCGCCGAGAAGGCCAGCACGCTGCGCGCGTACACGGGCCAAGGCTGCTCGACTTCGGGGTGCGCTCCGATCGCGCGGTAGACGAGACGTTCGACGCGCGAATGCTCGCGTCCGTCGTAGACCCGGTACATGTAGTCGCCCAGCGGCACGTGCACCAGCGCGAGCGCCAGGATCAGGGAGGCCACGAAGACGATCCCCGCGGTTGTCGTGCTCACTCAGAACCTCTCGGGAAACAGCAGCGCCGCGATCAGATAGACCGCGACACCGACGGCGAGAACCAGACCGATCAGATTCGCCGTCACAACTTCTCCACCCCGCGCTGGATCAACCCCAGCAGCGCGAACGCCGCCACGGTGAGCGCGGTGAACACCACGACCGACATCACTCGACAACCTCCATCCACGCGCCATGCTTCGGCGCGACAGAGCGAGTGAAACGCCTCGATGGCGCGTCCGGTCGTCTCCTGACGACTTCTTGACGTCTCGGTACTCGGCATTTGCGCTTCGTTGACGGGCACGCGACGCCCGCAAGGATGGCGTCAAAGAAGGCGGACCGACCGTCAACACACCGTAAAAATGGAGGTCGGCCGGTCTGGCGGCGGTAGAAGTGGAGAACCGGCCAGGCGCGATATCTCCGCGCGACCGGCGCCATCCGGCAAAGAGAGGATCGCAATGTCGGCAATGATCATCGTCGTCGCCTTCGTCTGCTGCGTGCTGACCATCCGCGCGCTCGGCATGCGTGTGCAGGCGCCACGGCCCCAGCCGGTGGTGCTCGAGGCCGACGATGTGTGGCGGTGACGTCGGGCCCGCCGCGGTGACGTCGCCGCACGCCCAGACCACCCAGGGGTGCTCGGCCCGAGCAGCGCGACGCGCGATGATGAAGGCGTGAAACGCGGGCAGCTGCGTATCTACCTCGGCGCCGCGCCGGGAGTCGGCAAGACCTACGCCATGCTCGGCGAGGCGCACCGGCGGCTGGAGCGCGGTCGCGACGTGGTGGCCGCGGTGGTCGAGACGCACGGCAGGGAGAAGACCGCGAAACTGCTCGATGGCATCGAGCGCGTACCGCCGAAGCTGATCGACTATCGCGGCAGCACCTTCGCGGAACTCGATGTGGAGGCGGTGTTGCGGCGCGCGCCCGCGGTGGTGCTGGTCGACGAGCTGGCGCACACCAACACGCCCGGCAGCAAGCACGAGAAGCGCTGGCAGGACGTGGCGGAGCTACTCGACGCGGGTATCGACGTGATCTCCACGGTCAACGTGCAGCATCTGGAGAGCCTCAACGACGTCGTCGAGCAGATCACCGGCATCCAGCAGCGCGAGACCGTGCCCGACGCGGTGGTGCGCGGGGCGGACCAGGTGGAACTGGTCGATATCACCCCGGAAGCGCTGCGGCGCAGGCTTTCCCACGGCAATGTGTACGCCGCCGAGAAGATCGACGCGGCGCTGCGCAACTACTTCCGCGCGGGGAACCTCACGGCCCTGCGCGAACTGGCGCTGCTGTGGCTGGCCGACCAGGTCGACGCCGCGCTGGCCAGGTACCGGGCCGACCACAAGATCACCGAATTGTGGGAGGCGCGCGAACGCGTCGTGGTGGCGGTGACCGGCGGTCCGGAATCCGAGACCATCGTGCGCCGGGCCGGCCGGATCGCCACCAAATCCAGTGCCGATCTGGTAGTCGTGCACGTGGTGCGCGGCGACGGCCTGGCCGGGGTCTCCACCGAGCGGCTGGCCCGGCTGCGCGAGCTGGCGGCGAGCCTGGACGCCTCGCTGCATACCGTCACCGGCGAGGACGTGCCCACCGCGCTGCTCGAGTTCGCCCGCGAGGTGAACGCCACCCAGCTCGTGCTCGGCACCTCCCGGCGCTCGCGCTGGGCGCGCATCTTCGACGAGGGCATCGGCTCCACGGTGGTGCAGCGCTCCGGCAAGATCGACGTGCACATGGTGACGCACGAGGAGGCCCACCGCGGATTCCGGTACGCGGCTCTGCATCCGCGCCGCCCCGTGGCGGCCTGGCTCGCGGCGGTTCTCGTACCGGCCGTGGTCTGCGCCGTCAGTGCCGCCTACCTCGACGACGTGCTCGATCTCGGCGGGATCAGCGCCGTGTTCGTGGTCGGCGTAGTGGCGGTGGCGCTGCTCGGCGGCGTCGTGCCCGCGTCGTTCTCGGCGCTGCTGTCGGGCCTGTTGCTGAACTGGTTCTTCGCGCCGCCGCGCTACAGCCTCACCATCGCCGAGCCGAACAGCTTCATCACCGTGGTGGTGCTGCTCATCGTCGCCGTCGCGGTGGCGGCGCTGGTCGATCTGGCCGCGAAGCGAACCGCTCAGGCGCGCAAGGCATCCCGGCAGGCGGAACTGCTCACCATGTTCTCCGGCGCGATCCTGCACGGCGCGGATCTGCCCCGGCTGCTCGAACAGATCAGGGAGGTCTTCGCGCAGCGCGCCGTCGGCCTGGTGGCGGGCGACCGAGTGCTCGCCGAGGTGGGCACAGACCCGCCGCGGCAGCCCTCCGACGCGGACACCGTGGTGGAAGCCGGCGACGCCCACCACCGGCTGCTGCTGTCCGGCCGCCCGCTGGCGGCGGCGGACCGTCCGGTGCTCAACGCGGTCACCAACCAGGCCGTCGCGCTGGTGCGGCAAGCGCGCCTGGCCGAGGAGGCCGGCGCCGCCGCGGCCCTGCTGGAGGCCGACCGCCTGCGGCGGGCGTTGCTCTCGGCGGTAAGCCACGATCTGCGCACCCCGCTGGCAGGCGCCAAAGCGGCGGTCTCCAGCCTGCGCAGCGACGACATCGAATTCTCCCCCGAGGACACCGCCGAACTGCTGGAGACGATCGAGGAATCGGTGGATCAGCTCACCGCGCTGGTCGGCAATCTGCTCGACTCCTCCCGGCTCGCGGTCGGCGTGGTCACGCCGCAGTTGCGGCGGGTCTACCTGGACGAGGCGGTGCACCGCGCACTGGTGAGCGTCGGGATGGGCGCGCGGGGGCTGCGGCGCGCGGCGGTGGACCGGGTCCGGGTGGAGGTCGACGACGTCTCGGTGCGCGCCGACAGCGGCCTGCTGGAACGGGTGCTGGCGAACCTGATCGACAACGCGTTGCGGCACGCGCCGCGCGCGGGCACGGTCCGGATCACCGCCGAACGCGCGGGCGACCGGGTCGCGATCGCGGTCGTCGACACCGGTCCCGGTGTCCCGCACGGCACCGAGGAGCAGCTGTTCGAACCCTTCCAGCGCCTGGGCGACCGCGACAACACCACCGGCGTCGGGCTCGGCCTGTCGGTGGTGCGCGGGTTCGTCGAAGCGATGGGCGGCACGGTGCATGCCGAGCCGACCCCCGGGGGAGGATTGACCGTGCTGGTCGACTTGCCCGGCGGCGAGCCGCCGGACGCCCACGGCGCGGGCGGCGCCGTAGCGCACGAGACGACGAACGCGGGTGAGTGAGGTGTCCGCGACGACACAGGAGGCGGCGGTGGTGGCGAAGACGTCCGAGGCGGTGGCGACGAAGGTGCTCGTGGTCGACGACGAACCGCAGATCGTGCGCGCGTTGCGGATCAATCTGTCCGTCCGCGGCTACGACGTGATCACCGCCGCGACCGGCGGGGCGGCCCTGCGCGCGGCCGCCGACCGGCACCCGGACGTCGTGGTTCTCGACCTCGGCCTGCCCGATATGGACGGCATCGAGGTGCTCGCCGGATTGCGCGGCTGGACCTCGGCGCCGGTGATCGTGCTGTCGGCGCGGACCGATTCCGCCGACAAGGTCGAAGCGCTGGACGCGGGCGCCGACGACTACGTCACCAAGCCCTTCGGCATGGACGAGCTGCTGGCCCGGCTGCGCGCCGCGGTCCGGCGCGGCGCCATCGATCCCGACGCCTCGGCGCCGGTCGTGACCACCGATTCGTTCACCGTCGACCTGGCCGCCAAGAAGGTCACCAAACGCGGCGAGACCGTGCACCTGACCCCCACCGAGTGGGGCATGCTCGAGATGCTGGTGCGCAACCGCGGCAAATTGGTCGGACGGCGTGAGCTGCTCCGCGAAGTGTGGGGCCCCTCCTACGCCACCGAGACCCACTACCTGCGGGTCTATCTGGCGCAATTGCGCCGCAAACTGGAGGACGATCCGTCGCGCCCCAAGCACCTGCTCACCGAGGCGGGCATGGGTTACCGGTTCCAGGAGTAGTAATCCCGGCCACGGGCCGCCGACCGCGCGGAATGGCGCGACCTGGCGCGGCGTTGCCAGGCGCGCGAGTTGATTGCGACGACAATGGCAGGATCGAACCCATGGCTGAACAGACCGCTACACCCGTCACCGCCACCGCGGCGCCGAGCGCGCCGGAACCGACCACCTTGTGGGTCGAGCGCACCGGTACCAGGGCCTACACCGGGCGCAGCTCCCGCGGTGCCGAAGTCCTGATCGGTTCGCAGGGCGTTCCCGGTGTGTTCACCCCCGGCGAGCTGCTGAAGATCGCGCTCGCCGCCTGTTCCGGCCTGAGCGCGGACTTCCCGCTGTCGCGCAAACTCGGCGACAACTTCGACGCGACCATCCGTGTCTCCGGCGACGCCGACCGGGAGAACGAGGTGTACCCGCACCTGGCGGAAGTGTTCGAACTCGACCTCAGCGAGCTCGACGACGAGGCCCGCGAACGGTTGCTGGTCACCGTGCAGCGGGCGATCGACAAGGTCTGCACGGTGGGACGGACGCTGAAGGCGGGATCGAGGGTGACGCTGTCGTTCGATGTCGAGGCCTGATGGACGAGGCCGTTCGGTTGAGCGCCTGGGTGCACGGCCTGGTGCAGGGTGTGGGTTTCCGCTGGTGGACCCGGTCGCGGGCTCTGGAACTCGGCCTGGTCGGGCACGCCACCAACGCCAGGGACGGCCGCGTGCACGTGGTCGCCGAGGGGCCGCGAGCGGCGTGCGAGCGGTTGCTCGCCCACTTGCGATCCGGCGATACACCTGGTCAGGTGAGGTTGGTTGTGGAAAGCTGGGAGCCCGCGCGGGGTGATTTGACCGGTTTCGAGGAGCGGTAGTGGTGGTTCGGGCGACGAGGGGGACGCAGCGGTGAGCACGCGGAATCCGGGTGAGGGCGAGCGCCGGGACGAGCCCGAACGGCCGTCCGGGCCGCAGCGCCCGAGCGAGGACGAGCAGCCCGCTACTGCGGCTACGCCCGCGTCCGGCGACGAACAGGATTGGTCGACGCCCGTCTCCCGGGGCACGGAGCGGCCGGATGCCGGTGACGCCGAGCAGCCCGGCGTCGACTGGTCGACGCCGGCTTCGGTGCCGCCCGGTGAGGCGAGCGGTCCGGGCGGCGAACCTCCCCCGGCATCCGTCCCGCCGCGGCCCGGCCGTATCCAGCGCCAGGAAGCAGGCGTCACCCAGCCCCGTCCGCCCACCGTGGCCGAGGCGCGGGCGAGGGAGAAGGCCCGCAGGCGCGCCGAGGAGGAACAGCGCGCGGCCGCCTGGGCCGAGGAGGCCAAGAAGCGCACCCGCAAGCGAGTCATGATCGGCGGTGTCGCCATCGTCGGCGTCGCCGCCCTGGTCGGCGGCGGCTATCTGGCCTATCGCGCGCTGGCCGCGCCGGACCGGGTGACGGCGCAGTGCGTGAAGACCGAGAACGGCCAGGAGATCGTGGTCGACGACTCGTACTGCGGCGACGGCCGTCCCGGCTTCATCGGCGATACCGGCGTCAATCCGGGCTTGATCATCCTGGGCGGCGGGCCGCAGTACCGCTACTACTACGGCGGCACGGGCACCATCGGCAAACCGCCGACGGGCGGCACCACGATCAAACCGAAAGGCGCCGAGATCAAGACCAAGAGCGGCACCACGATCCAGCGCGGCGGTCTGGGCAGCAAGAGCACCGGCGGAGGGTCGTAGATGCGACGCGTGCGGGATACGCCCCGGGCGGGCTGGCAGCAGACCATCGAAAGCCAGGGCCTGGTCTACGGGTCGCCGGGCCGGGATGCGAGCGGTCAGCCGCGCCCGTACTGGGACGAGTCGGTGCACTACGAGTTCGAGATGTCGGAGATCCTCGCGTTGGAGGCCGACGTCGAACTCCTGCATTCGATGTGCCTGAACGCGGTGGAGCACATCGTGCTCACCGAGCGGTACGCCGATTTCGGCCTGCCCGAGTGGAGCTGGGGTCCGATCGCGGAATCCTGGCGGCGCTCCGATCCGTACGTGTACGGGCGCTTCGACCTGCGCTACGACGCGCGGCGTCCGGCGAAGCTGCTGGAGTACAACGCGGACACGCCGACATCGCTGCTGGAGGCGGCGATCGTGCAGTGGCACTGGCTGACCGACCGCTACCCGGGCGGTGACCAATGGAACTCGTTGCACGAGAAGCTGGTCGAACGATGGGGCGAGCTGCGCGACGTGCTGCCCACCGCGCAACTGCACTTCAGCTGGTCGGGCGCGGACGCCACCGGCGAGGACAACGTCACCACCGCCTACCTGCAGGAGACCGCGGCCGAGGCCGGGTTCGACACCGTCGCTCTGCCCATCGAGGAAATCGGATTCGATTCGGAGCTGGAACGCTTCGTGGATCTGGCGGAGGCCCCCATCGAGGCGATCTTCAAGCTCTACCCATGGGAGTGGGTGCTCGACGACGAGTTCGGCAAGCGCGTCGTGGACAGCCTGCCCGAGACCATGTGGATCGAACCGCTGTGGAAGACGCTGTTGAGCAACAAGGCGATCCTGGCGGTGCTGTGGGAGATGTACCCCGGCCACCCGAATCTGCTGCCCGCCTACCTCGACTCGCCGCACGAGCTCACCGAGTACATCCGCAAACCGAAGCTGGGACGCGAAGGCGCCAATATGACGATCGTCGGCGCCGGTCTGGAAACCGCGACCGGCGGTGTCTACGGCGAGGAAGGCTACGTGTACCAACTGCTCGACCCGCTGCCGGAATTCGACGACATGCGCCCGGTGCTCGGCGCGTGGATCGTCGGCGACGCCGCGGCGGGCCTCGGCATCCGCGAGACCGCGGGACTGATCACCGACGACGGCTCCGCCTTCGTCCCGCACCGCATCACCGATTGAGCCTCGTCACCGTCGAACACGAATCCGTCTCGGCCGTACGCCAACCCGTCTCGGAAGGATCAAGATGACCGCAGTCGCCCTGGAATCGGGGTACTGGAGTTCGCTGGGCGAGGGTGTGGGAGCGATCATCCTCTACGCCCTCGCCGGCTTGGTGCTCATGCTCGTCGGCTTCTTCGCCATCGACCTGACCACGCCGGGCAAGTTGCGCACGCTGGTGATAGCGGGCAAGCCGAACGCCATCATCGTCACCGCTGCGGGCATGATCAGCATGGCGTTCATCGTCGTGCTCGCCATCTTCGCCGTCGGCGGCGGTGGCAAGCTGTCCGAGGGTCTGATCGCCGCGCTGGTGTTCGGCCTGGTCGGCATCGTCGCCCAGGTCATCTCGGTGCGCGTCATCGAGCGTGCGCTCGGCATCGACATCGGCGCCGCGCTGCACGCCGACACCTACACCACCGAGGTGCTCGTGGTGGCGGCCGCGCATTTCGCGCTCGGGCTGGTCGTCGCCTTCGCGATTCTGTAGGCGGCCGCGCGTATCCCGGCGTCTCGACGGGTGAAGAGTGCGCTACCCGTCGCCGCGGTGCCGCCGGGTCAGTGCTCGTCCCCGTGGTCGAGACAATACGCGGCCGCCGCGAGGTACTGGCGGCACTCGGGGCCGTGACCGGCGTGCACGCTGCGGATGAACAATGCGCGATCCATGTCGAGATCTGTCGACGGCTCCACGGAACAGTCCCGGTATCGGGCCCGCCACAGGTCTTGCGTATCCAGCGATGTCTGCATCGTGCACCTCCCGTGCTGTGGATCAGTGCGAGAAGGGCTTGCCGATATCCTTACGCCGGAGGCATACCCGCTCGTGCCTCGCGGCAACCGGTGCGCCTCATCTGGTCACCAGCCGCCAGTCGTCGGGCAGGCGCGCCGCGGTGATCTGCGCTCCCTCCGCCTCCAGGTCGACGGTGGTCGCGCCGAGCCGCAACGCGCGCAGCGAGACCTTCCCCCACCGCGCGGGCAGCTGCGGACGGACGGTGAGCGTCCGGGTCGGCGCGTCGGGATCGAGTCCGAGGAACGCGCGCACCAGCAGCAGCGGCGCCGCGCTCGCCCACGCCTGCGGCGAACAGGAAGTCGGGTACGGCACCGGCGTGGCGAATCGCGACCGGGGAAAGCCGCAGAACAACTCCGGCAGGCGCCCGTCGAACACCGCGGCCGCGTCCAGCAGACCGGTGGCCAGCCGCGTCGCCAACTCGATCGCGCCGGGCACGTGCCGGTAGCGCAGCAGGCCCGCCACCGCGATCGCCGTGTCGTGCGGCCACACCGAGCCACAGTGATAGCTCATCGGGTTGTAGGCGCCCATGTTCGACGCCAAGGTGCGCAGTCCGAAGCCGGAGTCCATCTCCGGACCCGCCAGGCGCGCCACCACTTCCGCCGCGTGCTCGTCGGTAGCGATGCCCGACCAGAGGCAGTGGGCCACATTGCTGGTCAGCGCGTCGACCTGGCGCTTACCGCCGTCCAGCGCCACGGCGTACCAGCCGCGGTCGGGCAGCCAGAACTGCTCGGCGAACTTGACACGCAACTCCGCGGCGCGTTCACGCAGCAGGCCGGCCAGCCGCGGGTCGTCGAACGCCTCGGCCAGCTCGGCCCTGGCCAGCATCGCGGCGTGCACGTAACCCTGTACCTCGCACAGCGCGATGGGCGCCTCGGCGATATGGCCGGTGACGTCGTTGATTCCGTCGAAGCTGTCCTTCCAGCCCTGGTTGATCAGGCCGCGGTCGGTGGCGCGGCGGTACTCGACGAAGCCGTCCCCGTCCCGGTCGCCGTAGTCGGTGATCCAGCGCAGCGCGGCGTCGGCGGCAGGCAGCATCTGCCGGATCACCTCCGGGTCGGCGCCCCAGCGATGGCATTCGGCGAGCAGCATGACGAACAGCGGTGTGGCGTCGGCGGTCCCGTAGTAGATGTTGCCGCCGAAGACCTGCCCGCCCGCCGGGCCGCGGCGCATCTCGTGCATGATGCGTCCGGGTTCCTCTTCGGTGAGCGGGTTGACGTCCTGGCCTTGCAGTTCCGCCAGCTGCTGCAACGTGCCCAGCGCCAGATCGACCTCCAGCGGCAGCGCCATCCACGCGGTGAGCAGGCTGTCGCGCCCGAACAGGGTCATGAACCACGGCGCGCCCGCGGCGACGAACGGCCGGGCATCGCCGGATTCGTCGTGCATCTGCAGCGCGCCCAGATCGCTTTCGGTGCGGCGCAGCACCCGGGTGAGCGCCGGGTCGGAGGCGGCGATGTCGGTGGCGGTGTCACGCCACGCCTCGATCTTGCGACCCGGTGCGCTGACCCCGTAGTGCTCGCCCGGCGAGATCGCCTGGAAGCGCTGATTGCCCACCGTCGGCTGCGCGATGATCTCGGTCTGCCAGCATTCGCCGACCGGCACGATCACCCGCCACAGCAGCGAACCCGGAAGAACTTCTGGTTCCACGGTCGCCGAGATCGAGATCCCCCGGCTGCGGTCGGCGTGATCGTGCAGCACGAGTTCGCCGTCGGCGACCGTCACGTCGGCCCGCGCGTGCCCCGCGCGACCCTCCTTCACCGCGAAGAGATCGACGAAGTCGGCGTCCACATGCAGCTCCAGCAGCACCGCGGTGGGCTCGCGGCCCATGTTCTCCAGCGTGATCAGCTCGTGCATGCCGTCGGCCACGATCCGTTCGCGCACCACCAGCAGCGTGCTGTCGGCCAGGCCCGCCTGCGGGGGCCTGCGCAACACGAACCTGGCGGCGAACGCCTCCGGACTGAGCACCGAAAGCGACTCGGCGGGCTTGCCGTTCACCAGCAATTCCCAGCGGGACAGCACCCGCGCGTCCCGAAAGAACAATCCGTGCGGTTTGCCCGGTTCGACGTCGCCGAGCCGATTGGACAGGCAGAACGTGCCGCCTTCGACCAGGGTCACCGAACCGCACCCCCCGAACCCGGTGGGCTCACCGGAGTTCAGGGGGGCGGGGCTCAACGGTGCGGAATCGGTCACGCCTATCCGCTCGCCGCGATCCGGATCGGCGCGGCGCCGGGCGCCGGCGCGTCGAGCGGCGCGGCAGCAGGCGCCGCGAGGTCCACCGGCGCGGCACCGAACCGCTTCTTGGAACGCAACACGCGGCGATATACCTGTTCGTAGCCGAATCCGAGCGTGTCGGAGCCGAAATGCGCCTGCACGTGGGCTCGGCACGCGTACGGGTCGATGCCCCTGACCTCCTCGATGGCCGCGGGCAATTCGGCGGGATCCTCGCAGATGCGGCCGGTCACGCCGTCGACGATCACCTCGGACACCGCCCCGCCGCGCAGCGCGACTACCGGCGTGCCACAGACCATGGATTCGATCATCACCATGCCGAACGGTTCCTCCCAGCGGATCGGGAACAACAGGCAACGCGCGTTCGCAAGCAGCTTACGCTTGGCCGCCGCGTCGGCGAGACCGAACACGTGATCGTTTTCCGTCAACAGTGGCCGCACCTTGGCCTCGAAGTATGCCTGCTCCGGACGCTCGCTGCACTTGCCCGCCAGCACGAGCGGGATCCCCGCGGCGTGCGCGGCCTCCAGCGCCAGGTGCGGCGCCTTGCACTCGTTGAACCGGCCGAGGAACAGCGCGTAGTCGTCCTTCTCCACCCGGAACGGCCAGTCGTCGACGTGCAGCGCGTTGTGCACGCGCCCGGACCAATTCAGACCCGGCGCCAGTTCGCGCTGGCGGTCGCTGATCGCCACCAGCGCCACTTCGTCGCCCAGATCCTGGTAGTAGCGGTAGATGTCGTCCTCGACCGGGCCGTGCACGGTGAGCACCGTCGGTAAGCCCATGTTCTGGAAGACGGTCGCGTTGAGCGGGCCGGCGAAGGTGTGGTCGTGCACCAGGTCGATACCCGATGTGGCCACGAGCTTCTCGATGGCGCGGCGCACCCGCAGCGCGTGCACGACCTCGGGGAACGGCTCTCCGAGGCGCTCGGGCAGCGCTCGCTCCCACACCGGCACGAACTTCGCCTTCGTCCCCGGCTCCCCCGCGCCCAGCAGCGTGACGTCATGGCCACGGGCCACCAATGCGTCGACCAGATCGGCCACCACGGCCTCGACGCCGCCGTATGCCTTGGGCGGCACGTCGAAGTACGGCGGCACGACCATCGCGATGCGAAACGGGCCGCTGGAACGGTCTGTCGACAAGTAGTCGCACGACGGCATCTCCAGATCGGACGACGCCTGCGCGGAAATCGGCACGGAAAGCGCGCTCATGACCCTCCTTCCAGGGACAACCAAATAGCACTCACTCGCATTCACCCAGCACTCGGAGTACCGGGCGCCGAACTGAACTAAGTGGCCGCCGCGGCGGGGGTGAAGACCTAGCTGCACCGCCGTCCATGGGGCTTGGTTGGCCTGGTCACGCCGTCGGTGTGAGCAGGGGGGCCGAGTGGGAGGTACCTCAGGCGGGGAGGTTCAAACCAAACAGTTCGGGAAAAATCGCGCCGCCCAGCGTTCGTTCGGCAACCGATGGGTAAGCCGGTGGCCCCGCCTTGTCGGCCGCAGCGCGCATCACCCGTCGACAACAACCTGTGGGTCGTGGCCTGCCGGGGTGGCGTCGCCGCCCGCCAGGACGAACCGCAGCAGGTCTTCGGCTTCCGCCCGCACCGCCGCCTCGTCGGCGGCGGACAGCGGGTGCCAAGGAACGATGCGCAGCGTGGCGCCGTCCAGCGACCAGCGGCCGTGCGCGAAACCGTCGACCAGGTATACCGGAACGCCCGCGGAAGCTTCCTTGGCGGTGCGCTTGCGGTCGTCCTCGCTGATGATCCTGCGGCGGTCCTTGTGGCCGAGCAGCACATTGTCGAAGGCGGGCAGGAAACGCACGGGCGCCGGAAGTTCCGGCTCGGCCAACGGCGCCTCCGGCAGATCGAACAGCACGCGATGCTCGTCGTCGGTGAACACGCGCAGCCGGGAGCGCATATCGTCGACGACTTCGGCCAGCCGGGTGACGCCCGCCCACGCCTGCATGTCGGCCACCGTGGCCGGACCGAAGGCGGCCAGGTAACGCAGCACCAGCGTCGCGGGCTGCGGCACCGCCGTCGGCGCGCCCGTCCATTCCTCGGCCGACCCCACCGTGACGTGCCGATTGCGCCACCGTCCCCACGCGCCGGTCTCGGGGCCATGCGTCAACGGCACCAGCAACTCGACGGTTTCGGCGAGTCTGCGCGGGTGCCTGCCCGGGAAACGCCGGGCGAGCAGTTCGCCGAGTTCGCGGCGGCGCAGCTGCCGCCCGGCCAGCAGCTCACGCCCCGCCGCCGCGAGTGCGGCCAAGTCGACGCCGTCGATCTCGGCACGGAAGTACGGCGCTTTCAGCGCGGCGTCGACCACGGGCTGCACCGTCGGCCGCAGCCAGCGGTAGTCCGCGGCGTCGGCCAAGTGCACGGTCCGGCGAATCATGGTGGAGCGCACCAGCGAGCGATCGCGCAGCAGCGCGGCCAAGTCGTCGTGCCGGAAGTTCACCAGGCGCGACCACAGGCCCACATAGGGCCAGTTCGGTTCCTGGCCCTGTACCGCGACCAGCTGCCGGACCAGTTCCAGCGGCGGCATGCCCACCCGCTCCACCAACTTCTGCCGGACCAGCAGCGTCCGATTCAGCTCGCGCCGTGACAGTTTCGTCATGCGGCTATCGTCGCCCACCCCACCGACACCTCGGCGCTGCGGCGCCCGCGGAGTTCACTGATCCGGGAGGCAGCGGCCGGGGTCGGGCAGGTCGGCACACGGTGCGTTGCCGTGCGCACGCAGCACCTCCTTACCGGTCTGATCGGTCAGGAAGTGCAGGAAACTCGCGGCCAGTGAGTCCCCGGGCAACTCGCCGTTGCTGTAGGCGTACTCGACTCCCCAGAACGGATAGGTGCGCCGCATCGCGGCGTCGCGGCCGGGGCCCACACCGTCGATCATGAGAGTCGGCAGACCCGCGTCGAGGGCCTCGGAGAACTCGGCATAGCCGATGGCGCCGGGGAGCTCGGCCACCGCCTTGCGCATGTCGGCGGTCACCTGCACCTCGCAGTGCGCGGGCTCGGTGACGACCGTGCCCTTCAGCGCCGTGCAGCTCAGGTGCGGGCGATCCGGCTGGGAGCCGTCGAGCAGCCTGCGCTCGAGCGTGTTCCGCGAACCCGAGCCCGGGGTGCGGTTGACCAGTACCACCGGCAGGTCCGGACCGCCCACCGCCCGCCAATTGCCGATCTTCCCGCGGTACAGATCCTGGACCTGGGCTACGGTGAGACCGCGGACCCCGACGCCGGGATGCACGACCAGGGCGAACAGTGACAACGCGAGCGGTCGGTGCACCAACGCCGGATAACCGCTGCCCTTCGCGCCGTCGGTGACGGCGAGCAACCCCGCGTTGCCCGCGCCCTCTTCGGCGAGCCGGTCCAGTCCGCGCTCGGTGCCTTCGAAGCCGAACGCGAAATCCGCCTCCGTGCAACGCTTCCGGTACTGCCGGGCGGCTTCCTCGAGCACCGGTCCGAACGCCGAGGACCCGACCACGGTCAGTTTTCCCGAGGCGCAGTCCAACGGCATCGGCGACGGCTCCAGCGCGGCCACCACCAGTTGGACGACGATCACCAGCACCAGGAAGAGCGTGAGCGCGACCATCATCAGGGGAATGCCGGTGCGGCTGCGGGTCTCGGTGATCCGGCCGCCTTTGATGCCGCCCCGCACCACCGGTTGCGGGTATTCGCCGACACCTTCGGAACGCTGCAGGATCGCCAGGATCTTGTAGTGATCGCCGGGGCCGAGCGGCACCTTCGGCAGATCGATCACGCCGATGTGCCCGCCGGTGTCCTCGCGCACCGCGATGCCGGAGTCGGCGTCGAGATTGTCGGCCAGCGCGGGATCGCTGAGTTCGTTCACCGCCATCCCGATCACCCTGCGCTGGGGAAAGCGCAAGTGCAGACCGATCCGCGCGGCCTCAGGCGCCTTGTAGTCATGGGTATCGATCGTCGTGACGCCGCTGTTCTCGATGCGCACCAAGACAACCGAGATGTCCTTCAGGTCCGGACTGGACCCGTCGGAGGCGGGGCGCAGCTGCGGCAGCACTCCCGGGAACACCGACTCGATCTCGCCGGTGACCGGGGTGTCCATCTGCACCCGATAGCCGAGCCGCCTACGGCCTGCGAAGACGAACTCCCACAGGAACGCCCCGATGGGCACGGCGATACCGATGAGCGCCAGTACGATTTCGAGCGGAAAGTCGCCCACCAGTCGATCCCACCCCCAGCAATCCGTGTGGCCCTCATTCTCGGCGGCAATCCCGTTCCGACACAGGCAATGTCGGAGTATTCGACAATAGTTAACCTCGCGGTCACCCTTGCGCGCGAGTCCAGGCGAGGAGATCCGCCAGCGGCCAGGTGTTGATCACCCGTTCCGCCGCGACACCGTTCGCGACCGCGCGCTCACAGCCGTAACCCTGCCAGTCGAGCTGGCCGGGTGCGTGCGCGTCGGTGTCGATCGAGAAGTGACAGCCCATCTCGGCCGCCAGTCGCAGCAAGCGCGAAGGAGGATCGAGGCGTTCGGGCCTGCTGTTGATCTCCACGGCGGTGCCGTAGGTGCGGCAAGCCTCGAACACCACCTCGGCGTCGAATGCCGACTCCGGCCTGGTGCCGCGTCCACCCGCGACCAGCCGCCCGGTGCAGTGGCCGAGCACGTCGACATCGGGGTCGGCGACCGCGTACGCCATCCGTTTGGTCATGGTCGCGCTGTCGTCGCGCAGGTGCGAATGCACGCTCGCGACGACGATGTCCAGCCGGGCCAGCAGATCCGCCTGCTGGTCGAGGCTGCCGTCGTCGAGAATGTCCACTTCGATGCCGGTGAGGATGCGGAACGGCGCCATCCGCTCGTTGAGCTCGGCGACCACGTCCAGTTGCTTGCGCAGCCGGTCGGCGGACAATCCGTTGGCCACGGTCAGACGCGGCGAATGATCGGTCAGAGCGCAATATTCGTGCCCGAGCGCGGCCGCCACCCGCATCATCTCGTCGATCGGGCTGCCGCCGTCGGACCAATTCGAGTGCGTGTGCAGATCGCCGCGCAGCCGCTCCCGCAACGGCTTGCCCGGGGCTCCGATCGGCTGCGCGGCCGCGCGCAACTCGGCCAGATAGCGCGGCACCTCACCCGCGTACGCCTGTTCGATGACGGCGGCGGTCTTCGGTCCGATGCCCGCGAGCTCGGTCCAGCTGCGGGCCGCCCGGCGCGCCTCGCGCTCGTCGTCGGGCAATCCCGCCACCACGTCGGCGGCGCGCCGGTACGCCTTCACCCGATGGGTTTCCGCCCGTGAGCGCTCCAGCCAGAAGCCGATCTCCCGCAACGCCGCCTCCGGACCGGGCGCCGCGGCCCGGTCCGGTATGCCACTCGGTTGCTGGTCCGGCACGTGCTACGGCACCCGGCTGTACTTGACGAACGCCACGCCGTCCTCGAACACCGTGCTGGTGATCACCCGGAACTTGGCCGGCTCCGGCAGCCGCGACCCGGCGCCGAACAGCGCGCGGCCGCGGCCGAGCACGATCGGGTAGAGCTTGAGGAAGATCTGGTCGATCTCCGGCAGCAGCACCTGCGCCAGCTCGCCACCGCCGCACAGCCAGATGCCCAGTCCGCTCTCTCGCTTGAGTGCACGGACCTTCTCGACCGGGTCCGCCGAGATCAGCTCGATGGCCGGATCCGGGCTCTCGGGCAGGGTGGTCGAGACCACGAACTGCCGCAGGTGCGCGTACGGCGCCGAAGTGCCGGTGCGGACACCGAAGTCGTGCGTCTTGCGTCCCATCAGCACTGTGTCGAAGTAGCGATTGCGTTCCTCCACCCCGATCGCCTCACGCACCTTGGTAGGCAGTGTCTCGGGGTACTGCGCAGTGATCGACGGACCGTGATCGCCGCCGACGGGGAAGAAATCGACCGAGCCGTCCTCGGTGGCGATGAATCCGTCAATGGTCGACGCGACGTAATAGGTGAGCTTGCGCATGCTTCCCTTCCTCACGGTCGGCTGACATTCCGAACCGCCCTGAGGAAACGGTAGCTCGCCCGCGCTAACGACGACGAGGCTTCGGCTGGCAGCGCGGGCAGGAGTAGGACGAGCGGTTCATGAACCGCTCCCGGATGATCGGCGCGCCACACCGGCGACACGGTTCGTGCTCCCGACCGTATACGGCGAGCGCGCGTTCGAAGTAGCCCGACTGGCCGTTGACGTTCACATAGAGCGCATCGAACGACGTGCCTCCCGCGGCGAGCGCTTCGCCCATCACCGCGCCGACGTCGGCCAGCAGCCCGCGCACCGTGGGCCGCGACAGCCCCGAGGCGAGCCGGCCACCGTGAAGCTTCGCACGCCACAGCGCCTCGTCGGCGTAGATGTTGCCGATCCCGGAGACGACGCCTTGATCGAGCAGGACGCGCTTGATCTCACTCTGCTTGCCCCGGATGACGGCGACCACGGACTCGACATCGAAACGCGGGTCCAGCGGGTCGCGGGCGATGTGCGCCACCGGCTGCGGCAGCAGCGTGCCGTCCACCTCCACCAGCGGGGCGAGCGCCCAGCCGCCGAAGGTCCGCTGGTCGACGAAGCGCAGCTGGGTGCCGTCGCCGAAGGTGGCGCGGATGTGCGCGTGCTTCTCCAACGGCGCGTCGGCGGGCTGGACCAGCATCTGACCGCTCATGCCGAGATGCACGACCAGGGCCGCTTCCGGGTCGTCGAAGGTGAGCCAGAGGAATTTGCCGCGCCGCTCGGCGGACTCGACCTTCAGGCCGGTCAGCCGGGCGGCGAGATCGGCGGCGCCTTCGAGATGGCGGCGCACCGAGCGGGGATGGGTGATCGCCACCGATTCGACGACCCGGCCGACCACGTTTTCGGCGAGCCCGCGGCGCACGACCTCGACCTCGGGTAGTTCGGGCACGTCAGGTTTCGGCGGTCAGCGCCTCGTAGGCGGCCCCCGCGGCCTTCTGCTCGGCTTCCTTCTTGGACCGGCCGACGCCCTGCCCGTAGGCCCGTCCGCCGACCACCGTGGTGGCGGTGAATTCCTTGTCGTGGTCCGGCCCTGTCGAGGTGATCTCGTAGCTGGGCACGCCGAGACCACGCTCGGCGGTGAGTTCCTGCAGGCTCGTCTTCCAGTCCAGGCCGGCACCCATGCGCGGGCCGCGCTCGAGCAGTTCCGCGAACAGCCGCAATACCACGGAGCGGGCCACTTCGATGCCGTGCTGCAGATGCACGGCGCCGAGCAGCGACTCCATGCCGTCGGCGAGGATGCTCTCCTTGTCTCGGCCGCCGGTGAGTTCCTCACCTTTGCCGAGCAGCAGGTGCGAACCGAGGCCGCCTTCGCCGAGCCCGCGGGCCACTTCCGCGAGGGCGCGCATGTTCACCACGCTCGCGCGCAGTTTGGCCAGCTCACCCTCGCTCTTGGAGGGATGTTCGTGGTACAGCCGTTCGGTGATGCTCAGCCCGAGCACGGAGTCGCCGAGGAACTCGAGACGTTCGTTCGTCGGCAGACCGCCGTTCTCGTACGCGTACGACCGATGGGTCAGCGCGAGACGCAGCAGGTCCGGCTGGACATCGACGCCCAACGCGGCGAGCAGGCTCGCGTGTTCACCGGACGAGTCGGGTTCGTCGGTCACGTTGCTACGACAGGTCGAACGATCAGACCGCGGCGGTGACCTGGCGGCCCTTGTAGGTGCCGCAGGACGGGCAGGCGATGTGCGGGAGAGTCTTCTCGCCGCAAGCGCGGTTCGGGCAGGTGATCAGGGTCGGCGCGGTGGCCTTCCACTGGCTGCGCCGCGACCTGGTGTTGGAACGGGACATCCGGCGCTTGGGAACGGCCACGACTACTTCTCCTCTGTCTGATTGCTCTGCCGGTTCGGCTGATCGGTCTTGCTCAGTGGTCTCGGTCGGCCGCACCCTCGTCGGGGCTGCCGGTGCCGGGCGATCCGGAGGCGTATTCAGCCAGTCCGGCCCAGCGAGGGTCAAGTATCTCATGCCGGTGGTCGGATCCCGCAATCGCCATCCGTACGCCGCATTCCGGGCACAATCCCGCGCAATCGGGCGTGCACAGCGGCTGCAGCGGCAGCTCGAGGCCGACGGCGTCGATCACCACGGGCTCCAGGTCGATGAGGTCGTCGACCATGCGGTAGACCTCGTCGTCCTCAGTGGTCTGCTCGGTGGTGCTGTCCGGGTAGGCGAACAATTCGGTCAGCCGCACGGTGATCTCGTCACCGAACGGCTCGAGGCAGCGCGAGCACTCGCCTTCGACCGGCGCGGACACCGTGCCGGTGACCAGCACACCCTCGGACACCGCCTGCAACTGCAGGTCGAGTTCCACCTGCGCGCCCACGGGAACGGCGTTCAGATCCAGTCCGATCCGCTGCTCGGTGGTGACGGTGCGGTGCAGCTCGCGCATGGTCCCCGGCCTGCGACCGATGCTGCGGGTGTCCAGCACGAAACCACCGTCCGGCGGCCGGCGCTTGGCCGACTGCGGACGCGACGCGGAACCGGAACCGGCGGACATCACGAACTCACTCACGATCGAGGGATACGGGCAACCACTCAACAATACGCGATCATGCGGTACGGACCCAAACCCGCCCCACCCCGTTCGATGCCGCTACCTGCGGAATTCGCCGGCGTAGTCGGGTGCGCCCGCCCCGCTGCGCAACTGATGCCGCCCCCGTCCGACCGTGCGCAGCGTGCTGGTCAGCGTCTCCTCGAAATCGGCCAGCCGGGAGTCGACGTAGTGGTCGCATTCCTCGCGCAGGCGATCGGCTTCGGCGTGCGCGGCGTCGATCACCCTGGCCGATTCGGCGTGCGCGGCGCGGACCACCTCGGTCTGCGTGACCAGACGCTCCTGCTCGGCGAGCCCCTCGGCGACGGAACGGTCATAGGCGGCCTTGCCCGCCTCGATCATCCGCTCGGACTCGACGCGCGCCCGTCCGGTCACCGCCTCGTATTCGGCATTGCCGTCGGCCACCACGCGGTCGGCTTCCTCCTGGGCGGAGGCGACGAGACGATCGGCGTGCGCGCTCGCCTCGGCGACCATGCGGTCGGCATGCGCCTTGGCGTCGGCCAGGATGCGGTCGGCCTCCTCGCGCGCGGAGCCGATGGTGCGCTCGGCCTGCTCGTTCGCGCCGGTCACGGCGGTCTCGGCCGCGGTCCTGGCATCGGAGACGATCTTGTCGCGATGGTCGAGCACGTCCTGGGCGTCGTCGAGTTCACCGGGCAGCGCGTCGCGCACGTCGTCGAGTAGCTCGAGCACGTCGCCGCGCGGCACGATGCAGCTGCGGGTCGGCGGGATGCCGCGGGCCTCTTCGACAATGGCGACCAGTTCGTCGAGCGCTTCGAATACGCGATACATGCTCACTACCCTCCTGCGGACTCACGGCGAAACTTTCCGCCGAGCCCCAGTGTGCCCGTCGTCACCGCTCGTGCCGAGTCACTTTCCGGTGTGTCGGCCCAGTGTCTCGCACGCCACAGAAATCAAGTGGAGACTGCCTCTCCGCTTCGTGTTACATTTTTCTGGAAGGTCGACCAAGATCTTCACCACCTACCGCGATCCCCGGATCGTGGACCAGGAAGCCGGAGGTACGGGCAACCTGCCGTCGAATGTCGACAGGCTCCGACGCGTCAGCGATCGCTGATTGCGCGCGAGGAACGGAACCTGCCAAGAGTCGACGGGGGCGGGCGATCACCATCGCCGTTGTCTCTGCCGAGGGCCTGTGTTCGATCGGAAAGACGATGACTGTTCTGGAACTACCCCGACCGGGTGGAGGGAGCGCCACCAGCTTCTTCGTGCCGTGGGTGGGCCCATACCCGGTGTTGCCGACGAGCTCGGTCGCGACCAGGTTCGGACAGCTCACCCGCTATCTGCGCGGCGATCGCGCCTTCGCGCAGCTGATCCGCTTCGCGCTGGTCGGCGGGTCCAGCAACATCGCCTACGTCCTGCTGTTCTTCGGCATGCACGGCGTCGGACCACTGGTCGCCAACGTCGTCGGCTCCATCGTCAGCACGATGATCGCCAACGAGCTGCACCGTCAGCTCACCTTCCACGCCGCGGCACGGGTCGGCTGGTTCACCGCCCAATGGGAAGGCGGCGGACTCGCGCTGGTCGGCCTCGGCGTCACGACCGCGGCGCTGGCCGCACTCGGCCTGTGGGCTCCCGGCCTCGGAGACACCGCGCAGGCCGCCGCCATCCTGGCCATCACCGCAGCGGTCGGTGGCATGCGCTTCCTCGCCCTGCGCGGCCTGGTCTTCTAGGGGGACCGCCTCGCCGGGTCGCTACTCCGCCGCCGCACCGGTGTTCGCAGAATGTGCCGGTGCGGGGCGGGGTGCCTGCGGGTTCACCGTCAGTTCTTGCGCTCGGCCAGACGGTCGACGAGGCGCTTGTGCACCGAAGGGGGCAGCATGTCGGTGACGTCGCCGCCGTACGCGGCGACCTCCTTGACCAGTGAGCTGGACAGGAAGCTGAAGGACGGGTTGGTGGCGATGAAGAACGTGTCCACCCCGGAGAGCTTCTTGTTCATCTGCGCCATCTGCAGTTCGTAGCCGAAGTCGCCCGCGTCGCGCAGACCCTTCACGATCGCGGTGATGCCCTGCTCGCGGGCGAAATCCACCGTCAGGCCCTGCCACGACTCCACCCGCACGTTGCCCAGGTGCGCGGTCGACTCGCGCAGCATTTCCATGCGCTCCTCGACGGTGAACATGCCCTGCTTCTTCGGATTGATCATGACGGTGATGACGACCTCGTCGAACTGGGCCGCGGCCCGGGTGAAGACGTCGAGATGTCCGTAGGTCACGGGGTCGAACGATCCGGGGCACAGTGCTCCTGCCATGAGGCGACGCTAGCAGGACATACCCGGCCGGGCGCGAGTGGCCGGTCCGCGTCTAGGCTTCCGGCTCGTACTCCGCCAGATCGATGCGGGTTTCGCCGTATCGGCGCGACTTGGCCGGGACGAAGCCTGCGGGCCAAGCCGTTTCGGGCGACCGCGCCGAACGCTCCAGCACGACGAACGCGCCGGGACGCAGCCAGCCGCGCTCGGTCAGCGACCGCAGGTCGGCGAGCACCGCCGCGTTGTCCACCGCGTAAGGCGGGTCGGAGAACACCACGTCGAAAACGCCCGCCCCGCCCAGTTGCAGCACACTGGCCACGGTCCCGACGCGCAATTCCGCGCCGGGCAACCCCAGCTCGGCGATATTGCCGCGGACCACCGCCGCCGCCTTGCGGTCGGACTCGACCAGCAGCGCGTGCTGCGCGCCGCGCGACAGCGCTTCCAGCCCGAGCGCGCCGGAACCCGCGTACAGGTCCAGCACCCGCGTGCCCGCGAAGTCCAGCCTGGCGTCCAAGGCGCTGAACAGCGCCTCCCGTACCCGGTCGGAGGTCGGCCGGGTGCCGGCGGGCGGCACCCGGAGTCGCCGCCCGCCCGCCGTCCCCGCGACGATCCGCGTCATCCGGCGGACGACTCCCGGACCGTCAGCTCGATGAGCAGGTCGCCGCCTTCGACCTGTTGCACGGCGCCGATGGCGACGCGGCCGACGGTGCCCGCCCGTGGCGCGGTGATCGCGGCTTCCATCTTCATCGCCTCGATGGTGCCGATGGTGTCGCCCGCCGCGACCGAATCGCCTTCGGACACCGCGAGAGTGACGACACCGGCGAACGGCGCCGCGACATGGCCGGGGTTGGCCTTGTCGGCTTTCTCCGCGGCCGGGATCTCGCTGGCGATCGAGCGGTCGCGCACCGACACCGGCCGCAGCTGTCCGTTGAGGATGCACATCACCGTGCGCATGCCGCGCTCGTCGGGTTCGGAGATGGCTTCCAGGCCGATGAGCAGCGTGACGCCCTTCTCCAGTTGCACCCGGTGTTCCTCGCCACGGCGCAAACCGTAGAAGAACTGGTTGGCCGACAGCCCGGAAGTGTCGCCGTACTTCTCGCGGTGGGCGAGGAATTCGGCGGTGGGACCGGGGAACAGCAGCCGGTTCAACGTCGCCCGCCGCTCCTCGGAGCTGCCCGCCAGGCCCTTTTCGTCCGCGGGCGTCAACGGTGTCTCCGGCTTGGCCGCGCTGCGCCCGGCCAGCGCTTTGCTGCGGAACGGTTCGGGCCAGCCGCCTGCGGGTGTGCCGAGTTCGCCGCGCAGGAACCCGATCACCGAATCCGGGATGTCGTAGCGGCCCGGATCGGCGGCGAAGTCCTCCACCTCGACACCGGTGCCGACCAGCGCCAGCGCCAGGTCACCGACGACCTTCGAGGACGGTGTGACCTTCACCAGACGCCCGAGCAGCCGGTCGGCGGCGGCGTATTTCGCCTCCACCTCCTCGAACCGGTCGCCCAACCCGAGCGCGATCGCCTGCTGGCGCAGGTTCGACAACTGACCGCCGGGGATCTCGTGGGTGTAGACGCGTCCGGTGGGCGCGGGCAACCCGGACTCGAACGGCGCGTAGACCTTCCGCAACGCCTCCCAGTACGGCTCCAGGTCGCACACCGCCTGCAGGTTCAACCCGGTGTCGTATTCACTGTGAGCGGCCGCGGCGACGATCGCCGAGAGCGCGGGCTGGCTGGTGGTGCCTGCCATCGCGGCACTGGCGCCGTCGACGGCGTCGGCGCCGGCCTGCCACGCGGCCAGATAGGTGGCCAGCTGCCCGCCCGGGGTGTCGTGGGTGTGCACGTGCACCGGCAGGTCGAAATTGCTGCGCAACGCCGTGACCAGCGTGGTCGCGGCCGGGGCGCGCAGCAGGCCTGCCATGTCCTTGATCGCCAGCACGTGCGCGCCCGCGTCGACGATCTGCTCGGCCAGCTTCAGGTAGTAGTCCAGGGTGTAGAGCGACTCGTCCGGATTCGACAGATCCCCGGTGTAGCTGATCGCGACCTCCGCGATCGCGGTCCCGGTCTCGCGGACCGCGTCGATGGCCGGGCGCATCTGGTCGACGTTGTTGAGCGCGTCGAAGATCCGGAAGATATCGATGCCCGTCGCGGTCGCCTCGGAGACGAACGCGCGGGTCACCGCCTCCGGATACGGGGTGTAGCCGACGGTGTTGCGGCCGCGCAGCAGCATCTGCAGGCAGATATTCGGGATCGCCTCCCGCAACGCCGCCAGCCGCTCCCACGGGTCCTCGTAGAGGAACCGCAAGCCCACGTCATAAGTCGCGCCGCCCCAGCACTCCACCGACAACAGCTCCGGCGTCAACCGCGCCACATGCCCCGCCACCCCGAGCAGGCCGTTGGTGCGCACGCGGGTGGCCAGCAGCGACTGATGCGCGTCACGGAAGGTGGTGTCGGTGACGCCGACCGCCTTCTGCTCGCGCAACGCCCGCGCGAAGCCTTCCGGTCCCAGCCGCAGCAGCCGCTGCCGGGAGCCGTCCGGCGGCGGCACGCTCGGATCGATCGCGGGCAGTTTGTCGTGCGGGTACACCGTGGTCGGCCGCTCACCGTGCGGCTTGTTCACGGTGACGTCGGCCAGATAGTCGAGGATCTTGGTGCCGCGGTCGGCGGACTGCCGCAGCGTCAGCAGCTGCGGGCGCTCGTCGATGAACGAGGTGGTGACCCGGCCCGCCTTGAAGTCGGGATCGTCCAGCACCGCCAGCAGGAAGGGAATGTTGGTGGCCACACCACGGATCCGGAACTCCGCCAGCGCCCGGCTCGCCCGCGCCACCGCCGCACCGAAGTCGCGGCCCCGGCAGGTGAGCTTGACCAGCATGGAGTCGAAGTAGGCTCCGATCTCGGCGCCCAGGTTGGCCCCACCGTCCAGGCGGATGCCCGCGCCGCCGGGTGTGCGGTAGGCGGTGATCCGGCCGGTGTCCGGACGGAACCCGTTCGCCGGGTCCTCGGTGGTGATCCGGCACTGCAATGCCGCACCCCGGATGGTCACGGCGTCCTGGCTCAGACCCAGCTGCTCGAGCGTCTCCCCCGCGGCGATGCGCAGCTGTGACTGGACCAGGTCGACGTCGGTGATCTCCTCGGTCACCGTGTGTTCCACCTGGATGCGCGGGTTCATCTCGATGAAGACGTGGTTGCCGCGCTCGTCCAGCAGGAACTCCACGGTGCCCGCGCACGAGTAGCCGATCTGCCGGGCGAAGGCCACCGCGTCGGCGCAGATCCGCTCGCGCAGGGCGGGGTCCAGATTCGGCGCGGGCGCCAGCTCGATCACCTTCTGGTGCCTGCGCTGTAGCGAGCAGTCCCGCTCGAACAGGTGCATCACATTCCCCTGCTGGTCGGCCAGGATCTGCACCTCGATGTGACGGGGATTCACCACCGCCTGCTCCAGGAACACCGTCGGGTCGCCGAACGCAGACTCCGCCTCCCGGGAAGCCGCCTCGATCGACTCGCGCAGCTGCTCGGGCGCGGCGACCCGGCGCATCCCGCGCCCGCCGCCGCCGGCGACGGCCTTGACGAAGATCGGGTATTCCAGCTCGTTCGCCGCGGCCAGCAGCTCCTCCACGTCCGACGACGGTGCGCTCGAACGCAACACCGGCAGACCGGCCGCCCTGGCCGCCTCGATGGCGCGCGCCTTGTTACCCGCCAGTTCGAGCACCTCGGCCGACGGGCCGATGAAGGTGATGCCCTCCCGGGCGCATGCCGCCGCCAGATCCGGGTTCTCCGACAGGAATCCGTACCCGGGATAGATGGCGTCGGCGCCCGCGGACTTGGCCGCCTCGATGATCGCCTCGATCGACAGGTAGGCCCGCACCGGATGGCCGGGCTCGCCGATCTGATACGACTCCGCCGCCTTCAACCGATGGACCGAATTGCGGTCCTCGTACGGGAACACGGCGACCGTCCCGATGCCGAGTTCGTAAGCCGCGCGGAAGGCTCGGATGGCGATCTCGCCACGGTTGGCAACCAAGACTTTCGAGAACATTGACCTAAGGTACCCGGCTGCGTGAACCGCACCGACACGGAATCCCCCTTCGCGAAGTTTTTCACAAAGCCGACTAGCACCGTTGCGAAGTTGCGTTCACCGTGCCGACACAAATGCGGCGCGCCGGCAACCGGTGCGCCGCCGCGCGACCGGGTCCGGTTCGACGCGCTCGCCCCATCGCGTCCTATGCTGAGGAGGCAGCTGGTTCACCGCAGCGCGACGAGATGGAGCCCCGACGTCGCGCCACGGAGTCGAGCCCGCCCGTGCGGCGACGTCACGGCGGGTGAGAGGGAACCCGGTGGGAATCCGGGACTGTCCCGCAGCGGTATGCAGGAACGACCGCCGTCACCAGGCACTGAGTTCACCGGGCCGGAAGGCTCCGCGACTCGGGAAGCGACGGCCAGTAGGTCGGCCATCGGGAGCACTCCGGCGTACGCCGGCCCGCACGGCCGGTGCCCGCGAGTCCGAAGACCTGCCAGCCGTGCCGAGTACGCCGTACCCGGCGGCCACCGCCTCGTGGATTGGGCGCGCGGATCACCAGCTGACGTGTCGGGCTCCTCGGCCGGGAACATTCACCGGCATGTCATCAGGTTCTCCGCCTGCCCGTAAGGCGATGGCTTTCGTCCTCAGCAATGGAGAAACATCGTGACTGTTGCACAGCAGAAGCCGTTCACCGCGACGGTTCTCGGGCTTCCACGAGTGGGGCCACGACGCGAACTGAAGCGGGCTACCGAAGCCTATTGGGCGGGCAAGCGCGACGCGGGCCGGTTGCACGCCGCGGCGCGCGAGCTGCGGCAGGCCCAGTTCGCCGAACTGCGCGCCGCGGGCTTGGACTCGATCCCCGTCGGCACGTTTTCCTACTACGACCACATGCTCGACACCGCCGAGCTGCTGGGCGCGCTGCCGCCCCGGGTCGCCGGGATCACGGATCCGCTGGACCGGTATTTCGCCGCCGCCCGTGGCACCGACACGGTCGAGCCCTTGGAGATGACCAAGTGGTTCGACACCAACTACCACTACCTGGTGCCGGAAATCGGCCCGGAGACCGCGTTCTCGCTGCATCCGGAGAAGCTGCTGACGGAACTGCAGGAGGCGCTCGAGCTGGGTGTGCCCGCGCGGCCGGTGGTGATCGGCCCGCTCACCTTCCTGAAGCTGGCGAAGGCGACCGGCGGCCAGGCACTCGCCCGGCTGATCGAACTGCTGCCGCTCTACCGGGAACTGCTGCGCAGGCTCGCCGTCACCGGCGCCGAGTGGGTGCAGATCGATGAGCCGGTGCTGGTCACCGACCTCACCGCAGAGGAAATCGACCTGCTGCAGGTCACCTACGAGGAACTCGCCGACGCCACCGAGCGCCCGGCGATCCTCGTCGCGACCTACTTCGGACAGCCGGACGCCGCTCTCGGGGCGCTGGCCCGCACCGGGATAGAAGGAGTAGCCCTCGACTTCACCTCCGGCGTCGACATCGCCGCGGTGGCGGCCGTGCCGGCGCTGACCGGCAAGCTGGTCGTCGCCGGTGTCGTGGACGGGCGCAACGTTTGGCGCACCGATCTCGACCGAGCCGTGGCCACGCTCGGTTCGTTACTGGGATCCGCCGGGCACGTGGCGGTTTCGAGCTCGTGCTCGTTGCTGCACGTGCCGTACACGCTGGCCGGGGAGACCGGGTTGGACGAGCGTCTGCGGTCCTGGCTGGCGTTCGGCGCCGAGAAAGTGACCGAGATCCGGCTGCTCGCGACCGGCCTGAGCGAGGGCGCGGAGGCGATCGACGCCGAATTGGCCGCGGTCCGCGAGGCGCTGGCGTCGCGGACGTCGGATCCGCGGCTGAACGATCCGGGAGTGCGCGCGCGGCTGGCGGCGCTCGGGCCGGACGCCGCCCGCCGCGCGCCCGCCGAACAACGGCGGGAACTGCAACGGGACCGTTTGCGGCTGCCTGCACTGCCGACCACGACGATCGGTTCCTACCCGCAGACCTCGGCCATCCGGCTGGCGCGCGCCGCGCTGCGCAAGGGCGAGATCGACCAGGCGGAGTACGTGCGCCGGATGCGCGCCGAGATCGCGGAGGTCATCACGCTGCAGGAAGCACTGGGGCTGGATGTGCTGGTGCACGGCGAGCCGGAACGCAACGACATGGTGCAGTACTTCGCCGAGCATCTCGACGGGTTCGCGGCGACCGAGCACGGGTGGGTGCAGTCCTACGGGACACGCTGCGTGCGGCCGCCGATCCTGTTCGGAGACGTCGCGCGGCGGAAGCCGATGACCGTCGACTGGATCGAGTACGCGCAGTCGCTCACCGACAAGCCGGTGAAGGGCATGCTGACCGGGCCGGTGACCATTCTGGCGTGGTCGTTCGTGCGCGACGACCAGCCGTTGGGCGAGTCGGCCCGCCAGGTGGCGCTGGCCATCCGGGACGAGACCGTGGACCTGGAGTCGGCGGGCATCCGGATCATCCAGGTCGACGAGCCGGCCTTGCGCGAACTGCTCCCACTGCGCGCGGCCGACCAGCCCGGGTATCTGGAGTGGTCAGTGCAGTCGTTCCGGCTCGCGACCTCCGGGGTGTCCGATGCGACGCAGATCCACACGCACCTGTGCTACTCGGAATTCGGCGAGGTGATCGAAGCGATCGCCGGGCTGGACGCCGATGTCACGTCCATCGAGGCGGCGCGGTCCCGTATGGAGGTGCTCGACGACCTGAACGCCGCGGGATTCGACCTGGGGGTCGGCCCCGGTGTGTACGACATCCACTCGCCGCGGGTGCCCAGCGTGGAGGAGATCACCACATCGTTGCGGGCGGCGCTGAAAGCCGTTCCGGCCGAACGGCTGTGGGTGAATCCCGACTGCGGGCTGAAGACCAGGGGACGCACCGAGGTGGAAGCCTCCCTGCGCAACATGGTCGCCGCCGCGGCGGCGGTACGGTGAGTTCGACCGCCGATCGATGATCGGTGCCCCCTTCGCCTGTCGAAGGGGGCACCGAATCGACTACGCCGTCAATCGGATTCCGGCTCCGGTCGCGGGGGCTGCCGCCGCCGTAAGGTGTACCGATCACACGGTTCCTCCCGCCGCGTCACCGGCAACTCCCGCGCCCGCGCCCGCATCCCCCGCCGCCATGCCGTATGACACCCGGAACAACGCTCCATCGGCTACCCCTCCTCACAAGTCGACCACGACACCGTCTTTCCCTCTTGCCTACTTTCGACGCACCCACCACTGATTCGGTTCCGAGCAGGGGAAGGAATTTTCCGACGTCGCTACAGGCCGAAGGCCCGGTTGATGGCGGCCATGTCGAAGTAATCGCGCCATACGGCGATCTCGCCGTCGGCGACTTCGAAGAAGCCCATGACCGGGAGCGGAGTCTCGCGGCCTGCGGAGCG
This sequence comes from Nocardia sp. CY41, assembly GCF_009829325.1. Lineage (GTDB taxonomy): Bacteria > Actinomycetota > Actinomycetes > Mycobacteriales > Mycobacteriaceae > Nocardia. Next base: position 260,218 of record NZ_VUOS01000002.1, on the reverse strand, counting down.
GAGGGTGTCGGTGCGCTCGTTCATCACCACCGTGCCGGAGGCGACCTGGTGGTGGATGTCGAAGTCGATGGCGTCGAAGGTGGTCAGAAAACCCGCGATGAAGTCGCGGATGGCGGTGCGGCCGACGATGGGTTCCATCGGGATGTTGTGGTAGACGGCATCCTCGGCGAAGTACGCGCTGATCCGATCCGGATCGGGGTCGGACCAGCTTCGGCACATCGCACGCACGAGTTCGTCGGGATCGGGCATTCGTTCTGCTCACTTCCTGCTGCCGGACGCCGGACCGGATAATTCAACCAAGCAATTGCTCGGCACGGAAGGGGGTGCGCCCGTCGGCCGCTCCGGTCAGCGGCTGACCGCCAAGTCGCGTTGCGGGACGCCGATGTACTCCGACAACGGCCGGATCAGCGCGTTGGATGCCGTCTGCTCGATGATGTGCGCGGTCCACCCGGTGATCCTGCTCATCACGAAGATCGGCGTGAACATCGCGATGTCGAAGCCCATCAGGTAGTAGGCGGGGCCGGTCGGGAAATCCAGATTCGGCTTGATGCCGGTGGCCTCGTCCATCGCGCGTTCCAGCGCGACGCACACCCGCAGCCACCGCTCGCCGCCGGTCACCGCCGCGACCTGCGCCAACTGTGCCCGCATGGTCGGCACCCTGGAGTCGCCGTTCTGGTAGACCCGGTGCCCGAACCCCATTACCTTCTGCTTGTCCGCGAGCTTCGCGCGCAGCCATTCGCGGGCTCGTTCCGGTTCGCCGATCTCCAGCAGCGCGTGCATGACGGCCTCGTTGGCACCGCCGTGCAGCGGGCCTTTCAGCGCGCCGATCGCGGCCGTGACCGCGCTGTAGATGTCCGATCGGGTCGAGGTGACCACCCGGGCGGCGAAGGTCGAGGCGTTGAAACCGTGCTCGGCGTAGAGGATCAAGGAGGCCTCGAACGCCTCGACGATCCGGGGATCGGGCACGGCGCCGAAGCACATGTTCAGGAAGTTCTCCGCGAAACCCAGGTGAGGATGCGGCGCGACGAAATCCAGTCCGCGCCGCCTGCGCATGTCGGCCGCGATGACGGTGGGCAGCATCGCGGTCAAGCGCAGCGCCTTGGCCTGCAGCACCCGCAGGCCGGGAGCGCCGGTGAGATCCTCCTCCGGGTCCTCGGCTCCCAGATAACTCACCACCGTCCGCACCACGTCCATCGGATGACAGGAGTCGGGCATCTTTTCGATGAGCGACAGCACGGATCGCTCGATCCGGCGCTGGGCGCGCTCGCGTCTGCACAGCAGTTCCAGTTGCGCGGCGTCCGGTAGTTCGCCGTACCAGAGCAGGTAGGCGACCTCCTCGAACCGGCAGTGCCGGGCCAGATCCGGCACCGCGTAGCCGCGATAGGTCAGGGAGTTGGTCTCGGGTACCACCTTCGAGACGGCGGTGGTGTCGGCCACCACGCCCGCCAAGCCCTTCTTGATCTCGGTCATGTCGTTCACTCGCTCACGGTGAAGGTGAATATTCCTGCGTCGAATTCGCTGTAGCGCTCATAGCGCAGCAGTTCGTAGAGGCGGGACCGGTGCTGCATACGGTCGAGCAGTGCGGCCTGGGTGCCGGTGCGGTCGATGTCGCGCAGCCCGTTCTCCACGGCGTGCATGGCCAGTCGCAAGGTGGTCACCGGATAGATGACGGCGTTGTAGCCGAGCTCTTCGAGCACAGGCGCGGGCAGCAGTTCCGACTTGCCGAACTCGGTCATGTTCGCCAGCAACGGAACCTGCACGGCAGCACGGAATCTCGCGAACTCCCCGGCGTCGGCCAGCGCTTCGGTGAAGATCAGGTCCGCACCGGCGTCGGCGTAGGCCTTGGCCCGATCGATCGCCGCGGCCAATCCTTCGGTCGCGCGGGCGTCGGTGCGGGCGCAGACGACGAAGTTCGGGTCGCGCCGAGCCGACACGGCGGCGCGCAACCGCCGCACCATCTGCTCGACCGGCACCACGGACTTGCCGTCGAGATGCCCGCAACGCTTCGGGTCGACCTGGTCCTCGATGTGGCAGCCCGCCAGCCCCGCGTCCTCCAGGACAGTCACGGTGCGCGCGGCGTTCATCGGCTCCCCGAAGCCGGTGTCGGCGTCGATGAGCACCGGAAGCTCCGTCGTGCGGGCGATCTGCTGCCCGCGGGCGGCCACTTCGCCGAGGGTGGTCAGCCCGATGTCGGGCAGGGCCAGCTCGGCCGCCAGCGCCGCGCCCGAGACGTACACGCCTTCGAACCCGATCTCCTGGATCATCCGGGCCACCAACGGGTCGAAGGCACCCGGCAGTCGCTGGATGCGCCCGGAGGACAGACCGGCCCGGAACGCCGTGCGCTTCTGTTCCGCGCTCGCCGCCGACGACAGCAGGCCGGTCACCGGACCCACCGCCCGGCGCCCAGCACAGCACGGCTTCGCGTGGCAGGCAGATCACGGGCATCGCCGTCGCTCGCCGCGGTACCCGCCCCGGCGGCTCGCGCGTGCCGGATTCTCGCCGCGGGCAGGCCGCGACCACCTGCCACAGCGAGCACGTCACCATCGCCCGGCCGGCGATCCCGGAAGAGCATCGGCGCGCGCATCAGAAGACTCCTTCCGGAATCCGCGGCGCTCGGCTCAGCACCTGCTCGGACACGGTGAAACTCAGCTGGTCCAGCTCCCCGGGCGCCAGTTCCGGCGCGCGCTGCGCCACGTCGAGGAAACGCTCCTGCTCGTCCTCGTCGAGCACACCCTCGGCCAAGGCCCGGAACTTGGCGATGTACTGCGCCCGGCCGAAGGGACGCGCCCCCAGCGGATGCGCGTCGGCGACCGCCAGTTCGTCGACGATCGTCTCCCCGTCCCGCAGCGTCACGACAGCTCGTGCGCCGAACGCCTTCTCGCGAGGATCGGTGGCGTGATAGCGGCGGGTCCATTCCGGATCCTCGGTCGTACTGATCTTGCGCCACAGCGCGACGGTGTCCGGCCGTCGCGCCCGCTCCGGCGCGTACGACCGCTCGTGGTGCCAGGTCCCGTCCTGCAGCGCGACCGCAAAGATATAAGGAACCGAATGGTCGAGGGTTTCGCGACTGGCGTGCGGATCGAACTTCTGCGGGTCACCGGAACCCGTGCCGATCACCACGTGCGTGTGGTGACTGGTATGCAGCACGATCGAGGCGATCTGCTCCGGGTCGCCGATCCGCGCGCGCATCCGGCGGGCCAGATCGATCGGCGCCTGGCTCTGGTATTCGGCCGAGTGCTCCTTGGTATAGCTGTCCAGGATGGCCCGCTTGGCCTCGCCCGGACCGGGCAGCGGCACCCGGTATTCGGCATCCGGCCCGCCGAGCAGCCGGGCGATCACGCCGTCGGCGCCTTCCCAGATCGGCGCGGGCGCACTCTCGCCCCGCAGCGCGCGATCCACCGCCTCCACCGCCGTCTTCCCCGCGAACGCCGGAGCGAACGCCTTCCAGCTGGAGATCTCGCCTTTGCGGGATTGCCGCGTCGCCGTGGTGGTGTGCAGCGCTTGACCGAGCGCCTGGTAGATGGTTTCGGTATCGAGCCGCAGCAGCGTTCCGATGCCGGCCGCGACGGAGGGGCCGAGGTGGGCGACATGATCGATCTTGTGCTCGTGCAGGCAGATCCCGCGGGCCAGATCGATCTGGATCTCGTAGCCGGTGGCCAGCCCGCGGATCAGGTCGGCGCCGCTGCGGCCGAGATGCTGGGCGACGGCGAGGATCGGTGGGATGTTGTCACCGGGATGCGAATACTCCGCGGCGAGGAACGTGTCGTGGAAGTCCAGCTCCCGCACCGCGACGCCATTGGCCCAAGCAGCCCATTCGGGCGAAACTCGCTGCGGGACAGGAAAACCGAACACCATCGCGCCTCGGCGGCCTGCGCGCGGCGAGTAGGGCTGCGCGGTGGCCTGGGCGCGCGCCGCGGCCACCGGGCGGCGTGTGAGCGACGCGGCGGCTACCGCGGCGTTGTCGATGATCCGGTTGACGATCATCGCGGCGACTTCGGTGGTGACTTCGATCGGGTCCGCGGCCACTTCGGCGATCTTCGTCGCGAGATGCTCCGCGCGCGGGAACTCCTCGGCGGCGGAACGGGCCCGTACGGTGTGTATTTTCATGCATCCTCCACGACAGGGCGGCAAAACCTCTCTTCGCACGCTACGCAGATCGCATACATTGCTGAACACCTTGCAAAAGCATATTTTCGTGGGTAATAACGCGTGTTTTTGCAATGATTGCGAATAATCGCAGCTACCATCGTGCACGTGCGCAAGATGTATGCGGGCGCCCGGCTTCGGCGATTGCGCGAAGAGCGGAGGATGACTCAGGCGGCTCTGGCGAAATCGCTGGACTTGTCGCCGAGCTATCTCAATCAGCTCGAGCGCGACCAGCGCCCACTCACCATTCCCGTACTGCTGAAACTCAATTCCACCTTCGACCTGGACGTCCAGTTCTTCGCCGCCGATTCCGACGCGCGTCTCGTGTCGGACCTGCACGAAGTACTCATCGACGCCGCGGGCGGGCACACCGCCCCGCTCACCGAGGTGGAGGAGCTGGCCACCCGCCAGCCGGAGGTCGCGCGGATCGTCGTGGCGATGCATCGCCGACTGCGCGCCGCCACCGATCAGCTCGATCTGCTCTCGGCGCGGGTCTCCGCGCCCGCGGGCGCGCCCGGAGTGCCCATGCCCTACGAGGACGTGCGCGACTTCTTCTACGACCATCACAACCACATTCCGCAGCTCGACATCGCCGCGGAGCAACTGTTCGAGAACTCCGGGCTCACCATCGGCTCGCTGGATCGCCAGCTCGCCCGCATCGCCGAGGAACGCGCCGGGGTCACCGTCCTGGTGCGCGGCGACGGCGCCGACCCCACCGTCCCCAAACGGCACTACGAACCGGAGACCCGGACGCTCACGCTCGCTCGCCGGTTGCGGCCCGGCCAGCGCGCCTTCCAGATCGCCACCACGCTCGGCTTCCTGTTGTACGGGGCCGAACTGGATGCCGTGCTGGCCGAAAGCCCGTCGCTGAGCGGCGAGTCCCGCACACTCGCACGGATCGGGCTGGCCAATTACTTCGCCGGCGCGCTGGTGCTGCCGTACGGGCGATTCCTGCGCTCCGCCGAGGAACTGCACTACGACATCGACCTGCTCGGTCTGCGTTTCGAAGTCGGCTTCGAGACCATCTGCCATCGGCTCAGCACGCTGCAGCGGCAGGGCCAGCGCGGCGTCCCGTTCTTCTTCGTGCGCACCGACCGAGCGGGCAACATCTCCAAGCGTCAGTCCGCGACCGCGTTCCATTTCTCCCGGGTCGGCGGCAGCTGCCCGCTGTGGGTGGTGCACGAGGCGTTCTCCAACCCCGGCCGCATCCTGACCCAGGTGGCCGAGATGCCCGACGGCCGCCGCTACCTGTGGGTTGCCCGCACCGCGGCGATCGCCCCGCACGGGTTCGGCACCGCCGCGAAGAACTTCGCGATCGGCCTCGGCTGCGATGTCGAATACGCCGACCGCTTGGTGTACTCGGCCGGATTGCAGTGGGACGACCCGGCGGCCTCGGTCCCGATCGGGGCCGGCTGCAAGGTGTGCGAGCGTCCCGCGTGCCCGCAGCGCGCCTTCCCGCACATCGGCAGTCCGCTGGCGGTCGCCGAACACACCAGCACCGACCTGCCCTATCCGCGGCTCGGGCGGTGACCGTGGCGATGTGGCCGGGTTCGTCCACCCCGTAGCTCGCCCCGATCGGCCGCGCCGACGTCGAGCGGCGTCAGGACTTGGCCAGGTACTCCAGCCGCTCGGAGTCCACCGCCGCGTGCATCATCCCGGCCAGACCGGGGTGCTTGCGCAGGCCCGGGTCGGACGCCACCACGGCCCTGGCGAACTCCTGGGCGGCGGTGATCACCTCCAGATCGTCCAGCAGCGACAGCAGCCGCAGTGACCGGGCCGTGCCGGACTGGGCGGCGCCGAGCACGTCACCCTCACGGCGGGTCCGCAGGTCGAGCACCGACAGTTCGAAGCCGTCGGTGGTGGCGGCGACCGCGTCCAGGCGCGCCATGGCCGACCCGCCCGGCGCGGCATCCGTGACCAGCAGGCACAATCCGGGGTGCTCGCCCCGGCCGATGCGGCCGCGCAACTGATGCAACTGACTGACGCCGAACCGGTCGGCGTCCACGATGACCATCACCGTCGCGTTGGGCACGTCCACGCCGACCTCGACCACGGTGGTGCACACCAGCACGTCCACCGATCCGTCGTTGAAGGCCCGCATCACCTGATCTTTCTCGTCGGCGGGGAGTCTGCCGTGCAGCAGCCCGACGCGCAGGCCGGACAGCGGTCCGCCGCGCAGCATCTCGAACACGTCGAGCACCGCCTGGGTGGTCGGGCCCTCCTTCCCGCCCTCGCCGGACTTCGAGCGTCCGTTGCGCGACTTGCCCGCCGTCTCCTCGTCGTCGCCGATGCGCGAACACACCACATACGCCTGGCGACCGGCGGCGACCTCCTCCACGATCCGCTCCCAGGCCCGATCCACCCAGTTCGGGTGCAGCCGGCGCGGCACCACCTTGGAGACGATCGGCGAGCGGCCTTTCGGCAATTCGGTCAGCGTGGAGGTCTCCAGATCGCCGAGCGTGGTCATGGCGATGGTGCGCGGGATCGGGGTCGCGGTCATCACCAGCAGATGCGGGCTGGTGCCCGCTTTCGCCTTGGCGCGCAGCGCGTCTCGCTGTTCCACCCCGAAACGATGCTGCTCGTCGACCACCACCATGCCGAGATCGAAGAACTCGACATTGTCCTGGATCAGCGCGTGCGTGCCGATCACGATGCCCGCCGCACCGGTCACCGCCTCCAGCAGCGCGGCCTTCTTGGCGGCGGCCGACATCGACCCGGTCACCAGCACCACGCGGGTGGCGTGGTCGGCCGCGCCCAGCTCGCCCGCGGCGCCCAGCTCGCCGAGCATGCCGCGCAGCGACCGATAGTGCTGCGCGGCGAGCACTTCCGTCGGGGCGAGCAGCGCGCACTGCAATCCCGCGTCCACCACTTGCAGCATGGCGTGCAAGGCCACGATCGTCTTGCCGGAGCCCACCTCGCCTTGCAGCAACCGGTGCATCGGCTGCTCGCGAGCCAGGTCGGCCGAGATCTCGGCCACGACCTGCTGCTGCCCCGCGGTCAGATCGAAGGGCAGGCGCTGGTCGAACGCGGCGGCGATGCCGTCGGCGCGCGGAACGCAGGCACGCGCCCGGCGCCCGGCCACCTCGTGCCTGCGCTCGGCCAGCACCAACTGCAGGGCCAGCGCCTCGTCGAAACGCAACCGGTCCTTGGCCTGGTCGATATCGGACTTGCGCTCGGGCAGGTGGATCAGGCGTAGCGCGTCGGACAGGTTCGGCAGCGCGCGCTCGGCGCGCACGTCCTCCGGCAGCGGATCGTCGAGCGGGTCGAGCTGGTCGAGCACCTGCCGAACGCAGGCCAGCACGTCCCAGCTCTGCACCTTCGCGGTCGCCGGGTAGACCGGGATGAACTCGCGTTCCATGAACGATGTGTCCACCCCGCCCGCACCTCGCGCGCTCTGCGCGAGGCCGCGCAGATCTCCGCCGCCGCGCACCTTGGTCAGCGCACCGACCGAGTCGGTGTCGTCCTCGGTCTCCGGCAGGATCAGGTAGCCGGGATGGCTCAAATTCCACTGACCGGGGCGCCAGTAGGTCACCGTGCCCGACATCATCGCCCGCAAACCCGCGCGGACCACGTGTTTCACCTTGTCGCCATGGAAGAAGGTGACGTCGACGCCGCGTCCGGAGCCGGTGTCGAGGACCACCTTCAGCAACGACCCGCGGCGGTTGCGCATCGGCCGCAGTTCGGCCTTGGTGATCCGGCCGATGACGGTGATGTGCGAACCGTCCTCGGGCGCCTCCTCGGTGAGCGGCTGCCCCTGCGTCGCGTACCGCAGGGGATAGTGCCGCAGCAGATCCTCGACGGTCTGCATGTCGAACGCGTCCGCCAGCGAGGCCGCCGCTTTCGCCCCGAGGATGTGGTCGAGCCGATCGCTCAGTGTCGCCATGCCCTATTCCACTCCGATCTGCACCGAATCACCGTGCTGCCCACCGGAATACACGATCACCTCGACCCCGGGAAAGTTCTGTTCGACGTGCGCGGCGAGTTCGTCGCCGAGACCTTCCGGCGCGGCCGCGCCCACCAGCAGCGTGACCAGCTCGCCGCCGAAGGCGAGCAGCCGGTCCAGCAGCGTCCGCCCGGCCGCGCGCACGTCGCGCTCGATCACGACGACGTCGTGCCCTGCCAGTCCGAGCCCGTCGCCCGGTTCGCAGGTGCCGACCATGGTGAGCGCGCGCCCGGTCGCGGCACGCAGCGATCCCCACCGCGTCGTGGCCGCCGCCTCCGACATGGCGAACGCGTCGTCCACCGCCATCCGTCCGCGGTCGTGCACGGCCAAGGCGGCCAATCCCTGCACCATCGACGCGCTCGGCAGCAGCAGCACGTCGCGATGGGCGTCGCGCGCGGCGACGCCGACGGCGACCAATTCGTGCGCGGGCAGCGCGCCGTTGGGCAGCACCAGCACTTCGCGGTTCGGCATCCGCCGGATCGCGGCCAACAGCGCCGCCGCCGTGACCGGCTCGTCGCCCGCCAGCACCACGGCGCCCGCGTCCTCGAACAACGCCGCGGCACCCGCGCCCGCGACCACGGCCAAGATCCCGCGATCCGCCGCAACCCCCGGCGTCGCCGCCGCGCCCGGGCCGAGCACACCGACCACCACATGATTCGTATCGGCAGCCGGCGCGGACCCTGCGAAACCGCCTTCCCGGGCGGATCGGGTCGGCAAGCCGGAAGTCTCGCCAGGAGCGAGATCGGCCCGGTTCGCGCGTTCGCCGACCGCGGCGGTGACGGAGTCGCCGGACCCGGCGCGCATGTCCGGATGCGACGTGCGCAGAACGTTCTCGATGCGGATCCGGCTGAGCACGCCCGCCGCGATGCCCGCCTCCACCGCCGCGCCCGCGTCGGCACAGTGCACATGCGCCGACCAGGAGCCGAGCCCGTCGCCGACCACCACGACCGAGTCGCCGAGTTCACTCAGACGGGCTCGCAGCGCGGCCACTCTCCGCTCATCGGAATCGGCCAGGAGATACATCACCTCGTACCGCGACTCGGCGTCGCCGACCGGAGCGCTGCGCGCCGCCGCAGGCCGGGGGTACTCCGGGCGCGTGGGCGCCTCGCCTCGGGTGACGGTGACCAAGCTGTCCAGCAGCACGACCAACCCGCGGGCTCCCGCGTCGACGACACCGGCCTGACGCAGCACACCCAATTGGAACGGAGTGTCGCCGAGCGCTTCGGCAGCGCCGTCCGCGGCCGCCAGCGCCACGTTCGCCAGCTCCTCGTCCGGGCACCGCGCCGCCGCCGCGGTCGCGCGGTCCAGCACGGTGAGGATGGTCCCTTCGATCGGCACGCTCAGCGCCTCCCGGACCAGCCCGGATGCCCTGGCCAGCGCGGCGCGCAGGCTGTCTCCCGTGAACGGGCCGCCGTCCACCACGTCCGCCACGCCGCGCAGCACCTGGGACAGGATGATCCCGGAATTGCCGCGAGCCCCGACCGTCGCGCCGTGCGCCATCGCGACGGCGACGGCACGGGCCGCGCTCCCGTCCGCGTTCGCCCGCGCCCCGGCCGCCTCGCCGGCCTCGACCGCGGCACGCATGGTGGCCAGCAGGTTCGTACCCGTGTCCGCGTCGGGGACGGGGAAGACGTTGAGCGCGTTGATCTCCTCGCGCCGGTGCGCCAAGCCGGCGAGACAGGTACGGCCCCAGCGCAGCAATGCCGTGCCGTCCATCACATCTCGCACTCCGGACACCGTCACCTCACTCCCTATCCGCCACCCGCGCACCACCGCCGCCCGCCAGGTTAGCGGGCGGTCCCGACAGGCAACCGGCAACATCGCGTCCTCAGAATGGAGATGCCCGGCACACGATCCGGCGCTCGTCCGCGGGGACCGGTTTGGTGGATCGGTGGCAGCACAGCTACCCTTGCAGGGTTGCCTCGCGCGGCCGTCGCCGGTCAGCGCTGGTCGGCTCTCCGCCGACAGGGCACATACTCGACATTGCACGAGGACGCGCCGCCCGCGAAAGCGGCGGTCCCCACCATGACATGAAGGAGTTCGCGACTATGGCTGCCGTCTGCGACGTCTGCGCCAAGGGCCCCGGCTTCGGGAAGTCGGTCTCGCACTCGCACCGGCGCACCAACCGTCGTTGGAACCCGAACATCCAGACCGTGCGCGCGCAGGTCGCCCCGGGCAACACCCGCCGCATGAACGTGTGCACTTCCTGCCTGAAGGCGGGCAAGGTCACCCGCGGCTGATCAGCCTCCGGCTGACCAGCACTGTCGGCACACGCCCCGGCACCCGTATCGGGTGGTCCGGGGCGTCGTCATGACTACCCGTGTCCGGCTGACGCAGCCGTGGTGACCGCCCATCCGTGGCGAGTCCGGCCACTGACCGCCGAGTACGTCCACAGCCTCGCCGAATGCCACATCGACTGCTGGCGCGAGGCGTATCGGGGGCTCGTGCCCGCCCACGTGCTCGACGCGTTCGACGTCGGGCGACGGGCCGAACAGTGGGAGCGCGACCGGGTGCGCTATCCGGGCCGCACGCACGTCGCGATCGTCGACGACATCGTGATCGGATTCTCCAGCGCGGGCCCGCCCGTCGACCCGGACGCGGTGACCCCACTCGAACTGCACGCCCTCTATGTGCGCTCCGCTTGGCACGGCAGCGGGGTCGCCGACGACCTGATCCGCGCCGCGCTCGATCCGGCCGCTCCGTGCTCGCTGTGGGTGTTCGAGCAGAATGCGCGCGCCCAGGCGTTCTATCGCAAGCATGGTTTCGTGCTCGACGGCACGCGCAAAGTCGAGGTGTTCACCGCCGCGATGGAGGTGCGCATGGTGCGCACGCCGACGATGCACGCGGATCGCGCGGCGGAGGGAATTCGCTAGGCGCAGCCTCCGCGCCAGGCGCGGACCGCGTTCGGCTGCGCCCGCTAGGGTGCAGATCATGACCACCAGCGAGCAAGCCGAGTACGTGACCACCGTCGACGGCGTCCTCCAGATCACCATCGCCACGTCCGCCAACGGCACGTCCATGGACTTCGCGGGCATCAAGGCGGGCACCTCGGCTCTGCACGCGCTCGGCGCCGACGTGGGCGCGGTGCTGTTGCGTGGTACCGGCGCCAACTTCTGCGCGGGTGGCGACGTGCGCGGTTTCGCCGCGGCGAAGGACCGCTCGGCGCACATTCACGATTTGGCCACCGACCTGCACGAATTCGTCCGCGCGCTGGACGCGATCACGGTCCCGGTGGTGGCCGCGGTCCAAGGCTGGGCGGCCGGCGCGGGCATGAGCCTGGTCTGCCTGGCCGATATTGCGCTCGGCGGACCCGGCACCAAGCTGCGCCCGGCCTATCCCGGCATCGGCCTGAGCCCTGACGGGGGCATGTCCTGGACGCTGCCGCGCATCGTCGGACGGGCACGGGCGCGGGAAATCCTGCTCGCCGACGCCATCCTGGACGCCGACGAAGCAGTGCGCCTCGGTGTGCTGAGCAGGCTGGTCCCCGACGGGGAGATCGCCGCGGAGGCACAGCGGCTGGCGCGCACCCTCGCCGCCGGACCGCGTTCGACCTACGCGAGCATCAAGTCGCTGCTGCGGCAGTCGGAGAGCGCGACGCTGAGCGACCAACTCGACAGGGAACGCGACGGTATCGCCGTGGCCGCGAGCTCCGCCGCCGGACGCGAGGGTGTGGACGCGTTCGCCGCGAAGCGCAAGCCCGATTACGCCACGCTCGCCTGAGCCGACGTCATTCCAGCGTCGCGAGTACGAACTTCGCCACCGCGTCGGTGAACGAGTCGTTGTCGTCACCGGCCGCGGTGTGCGCGGCGCCGCCGATCTCCACCAGTTGGGCGTGCGGCACCAACCGCTGGAACGCTTCGGCTCCTTCGGCGCTCACGACGTCCGAGCGCATGCCGCGGACCAGCAGCACCGGGATGCGCAGCGCCCGCGCCGCGTCCTCCATCGGCTCGATCATGGCGGACGGGTCCTCGACCCGGTCGCTCAGCATGTCCGGATCCCAGTGCCAGTACCAGCGGCCGTCGCGCTCGCGCAGATTGCGCAGCAAGCCCTCGGCGCTCTTCGGCCGCGGGCGGTGCGGCAGGTACGCGGCGACCGCGTCGGCCGCGTCCTCGATGCTGTCGAAGCCGTCGCGATGCTTGCCGAGGAAGTCGATCACCCGGGCGACCCCTTCCGGTTCGGGCCGGGTGACGATGTCGACGAGAACCAACGCGGAGATCGCCCGCCCGCCGGGCTGCGCGGTAGCGAGCAGCCCGGTGATGCCCCCCATGCTGGCGCCGACGACCACCGCCGGCGCGCCGAGCTGTTCCAGCACCAGCAGGAGGTCCTCGACCATGGTCTGCCGCCGATAGTCGCGATCCGGCGCCCACTCGCTGTCACCGTGACCGCGGGCGTCGACCGTGACCACCCGCATTCCCGACGCCCCCAGCCGAGCGCCGGTCTTCTTCCACGAGTGCCGGGTCTGCCCGCCACCGTGCAGGAAGACGACGAGCGGGCCGTCGACGGGGCCGAACTGATCGGCGGCCAGCTCGAGTCCGCCCGAACCGCGCAACCGGAGCCGAGACGGTTCGAGAAGATTGTTCGCATTACTCACGATCTGTAGGATCGCACAATGCCGTTCCGCGCCGGGGGGAACCCGGCGATTCGCGGATTCAGCAGCCGAGATTGCCCACGAAGAACAGGCACGCGATCTTGGCGTTCACCGAGGCGGAGATGGTGGAGGAGCCGCTGGAGGTGTACTCCTCGGCGACCGGAGCAGTCGCGGTCTCCGTGGTGGGCTCGAGCCGCAGCGGCGCCGCACCCGCGACGGCGGCGCCGCTGGTGAGAGCGGCGCAGAAGGCCAAGGTCGCGGTGGTGCCGCGCAGCGCGCCGCGGACGGTGGTGTTGTGCATGGAACAGCTCCTCACTCGTTTACTTCGGTCGATCACACACAGACGCCCGATCAGGGCAGGCGCCAGTCAACCGGTTCGGCCCCCAGTTCGTCGAGTAGTTCGTTCACTCGCGAGAAGGGGCGGGAACCGAAGAACCCACGAGACGCCGACAGCGGCGACGGATGCGCGGACTCGATGTAGGGGACCTCGGATTCGGCCAGCTGCGGCTTCAGCGTCGCCGCGTCGCGACCCCACAGGATCGCGACCAACGGCTCGTCCCGGGCGACCAGGGCGCGGATCGCCTGATCGGTGACCGCCTCCCACCCCTTGCCCCGGTGCGAGGCGGGCTTGCCGGGCGACACGGTGAGCACTCGGTTGAGCATCAGCACACCTTGATCCGACCACGGGCTCAAATCCCCGCAGGACGGCGTCGGGTGACCGAGATCCTTGCTGTATTCGGCGAAGATGTTCGCCAGGCTGCGCGGGATCGGCGAAACGTCCGGCGCCACGGAGAAACTGAGGCCCATGGGATGGCCCGGCGTCGGGTAGGGATCCTGGCCGACGACGAGGACGCGCACCGCCTCGAAGGGGCGCTGGAAGGCGCGCAGGACATTCTCACCGGACGGTAGGTAACCACGGCCCGCGGCGTTCTCGGCGCGAAGGAATTCGCCCATGGCGGAAATCCGATCCGCCACCGGCTCGAGTGCCTTCGCCCATCCCGGATCCATGATTTCCGACAGTGGTTTCGCGCCCATGACCGCACAACTTAGCGTGGCCGGTCGCCGGATGACGAGTCCGCCCCACGGAACGATTCCCACCCACCGCCACCCGTCTGGGCGACGCCGTCGACGGTGAGCCCGCGACCGGCCACGACGCGCCCGATCGCGACCCATCCCGCGGGTAGCGCGCGGTCGGGCGACCATGCGCCCGCGAAGGCATGGTCCTCGCCCCCGGTCAGAATCCATTGGGCGGCATCGGCGTCCAGCCGAGCGGCGACGAGTTCCAGCGCGGGGTCGCGCAGGGCCGCCGAAGCCAGGTCGATGCCCACACCCGAGGCCGCGGCGATGTGTCCGAGGTCGGCGAGCAATCCGTCGGACACGTCGGTCAGCGCGTGCAGCCCGGGGTCGGTCCCGCCATCCGCGACCGTACTTTCCGAGGTGGCTTGCGCTTCCCGGTACGCGCCGAGCGGCGCTGGTCCGGACGACTCGGCCGTCGCCCGGGGCGAACTCGACGCTCCGGCACGGCAGGAGACCGTCGCCGAACCTCTGGCGCCGGTATCGGATTGGATGTCGGAACGCGACGGAATCCCGTGCGGCCGAGAAACATCCGAGCCCGCGCGCGTCCCGCGGCGCAAAGCGTCCAAGACGACGGCGTACGGCGGCTGCGGGACGCGATGCGCGGCAAGCACTTCCGCGACTTCGGGTCCGGTCGCCCCGGCGGTGAAGGCGGCCAGCCCCGCGGCCGACCAGCCGAGCCGGCCCGCCACCGCGACGACATCGCCCACGCGCGCACCCGCTCTGGTGATCGGCGCGCCGACCGGATCGCCGAAGGCGGTGACGGAGACGACCAGTTCGCGGCTGCGGACCAGATCGCCGCCCGCGATGGACGCGCCCGCCCTGGCGGCCTCGGCCCACATGCCGTCCGCGAGTCCGTCGATCACCACGACCGGGGTGTCGGCCGGGCAGCCGAGCGCGACGACGAACGCGGTCGGCGTCGCACCCATGGCCACCACGTCGGCGGCGTTCTGCGCGATCGCCTTGCGGCCGATGTCCTCGGGGCTGGACCAGTCCAGCCGGAAATGCCGGTCTTGCACGAGCATGTCGGTGGTCACCACGAACCGGCCGTCCGGCGCCGCGACGAGCGCGGCGTCGTCACCGGGGCCCAGCAGCACACCCGGCGACTGCACCCGGCCCGCGTTGATGCGGTCGATCAGCGCGAACTCTCCCAGTTCACGCACTGTCTTCGGGGCCCTGCTGGCGCTGATGACCGATCCTTTCCGGCGCGCTGCTTGCTGGAACGAGCCCGACGGTACCCTTTCGGAGGCACTCGAGTACCACCGGCCCGGTCCGCCGCTGCGCGGCTGCCGACCGGGGGCGACGCGCAGCAGAAAGGATCGGTGACCATGGCGGCGGATTCGCCGGACCGCGATTCGGCGGAGCGGGACGAACACCCCGAAGCCGCGACCGGATCCCCGAAGCCCGAGGGCACGAAGGACGCGGACAGCGCCGACGCCGTTGCGTCGGCTGCCGCGGCACCGGACGACGCCGCGGCAGCCGGCCGGAGCGACGTCGAAGACGCGGCCGCAGCAGACGAGCCGGACGGCCCGCCCGCATCGGCCCCGCCACACCAGTACTCGCCCGCCCTCATCGCCACAGCCGTGGCCCTTCCGGTCGTGCTGGTCGTCGCGGTGCTCGTGGCCGCCGTGCTCGCGCGCCGCGCGCCGGTCGAACGCGAACCGCTGGTGCTCGGTCCCGTCCCGGCCCCGGCGGCGGAGGGTCCGGCCTGCGCCGCCCTGCTGCCCGCGCTGCCGGCGAACCTGGGTGAGTTCACCAAGTCGACACTGGTGGAGCCGGCTCCGCCCGCCACGCGCGCGTGGCAGCGTCCCGATGGCGGCACCGCGATCGTCCTGCGCTGCGGGTTGGATCGCCCGCTGGAATTCAACCGCGCCTCACCCCTGCAGATCGTGAACGGCGTGCAGTGGTTCGAGGTCCGTGACCAGGCCGCCGGGGCGAGCACCTGGTTCGCCGTCGACCGGGGCGCCTACGTCGCCCTCACCGTCCCCGACGGCTCCGGTCCGACCCCGCTGCAAGAAGTCTCCGACACCATCACCGCCCAGCTCCCGGCCCAGCCGATCGACCCGGGGCCGCTGCCCAACTGACGCCACGCGACCACGCGCTGATCCGGAGAAGCAGTCGGCGTGCGACTGGCCGAGGCGTACTCGCCGAGTCCCGGGCGCGCGATGCGCTGCGGCCCGGTCCGGATGAGCGGTACAGGAGGACGATGGAAGCCTGGCGACACCGGATCCGGTTCCGACGCCCGGTTGCCCCGGGCCCGATCTGTTCGACCGGCTGGGCGGAAATGCGGTGACACGCCTGACCGTCATCGAACTCTCGGCAGGTAACCCCCGGCTCGGCGGATCGGCTCAACCGCGAACCAGAGCCCTACCGCAGGCCGGTGCCGCGGACGAGCGCGGTTTCGATGAGCGTCGAGATCAGTGCGGCGTAATCGACGCCGGTGGCCTCCCACATGCGCGGATACATCGAGATGGCGGTGAATCCTGGCATCGTGTTGATCTCGTTGATCACCGGTCCCTGTTCGGTGACGAAGAAGTCGACCCGCGCCAATCCCTGGCAGTCGAGGGCCTGGAAGGCACGCACGGCCAGTTCCCTGATCTGCTCGGAGACCTCGTCGTCCAGCTTGGCGGGCACGTCGAATTCGCAGACGTCGTCGAGGTACTTGGTGTCGAAGTCGTAGAACGCGGGACTCTCGGCGGTGGTGCCGGTCTCCGGCATGCGGATCTCCGCGACCACGCTCGCCGCGACCCGGCCGTCCGGGAATTCCAGGACGCCGCATTCCACTTCGCGTCCGACGATGCCCGCTTCGACGATCACCTTCGGATCGTGCGCGCGCGCCGCCGCGATGGCGGCGTCCAGCTCCTCCCAGTCCGTGACGCGGGTGATGCCGATCGACGAACCGCCGCGGGCGGGTTTGACGAACACCGGCAAGCCCAGGAGCAGCCGGTCCGCCTCGGTGACCGTCGCGGTGCCGGGCCGCAGCACCACCTGGGTACCGATCGGCAATCCCTCCGCCGCGAGCAGTTTCTTGGTGAATTCCTTGTCCATGCCCGCCGCGCTGGCCAGCACTCCGGGGCCGACGTACGGAATTCCGGCGAGTTCCAGCATTCCTTGCAGCGTGCCGTCCTCGCCGAACGGTCCGTGCAGGATCGGGAAGACCACGTCGACCGTGCCGAGCGCGGCGGTCGGATCGTCGAGCGCGATCAGCGCCCCCGAGCGGCTCGGGTCCGCGGCGAGGGTCAGGGCCGTGCCGGTGGCGTCGACCGACGGCAAGGCGCGATCGTGGATGCCGAGCTCCGCCACGTCCGAACCGCCGAGCACCCAGCGACCCTCGGCGGTGATGCCGATCGGCACGACCTCGTACTTCTCCGGATCCAGGTGACGCAGCACGCTGCCGGCCGATACGCAGGACACGGCGTGCTCGTTGCTGCGCCCGCCGAACACCACAGCCACCCTGATCCGGTTCGTCATGCCCCGAACCGTACCCGTTTCGGTGCGCGCTCCCACCGCTGACCGTCTCGGACACTCCGGCCGCCGCCCTCGTGGAGCGGCCCGGATCACTCCGGCTTCATCCGCCGCCCGAGCAGGTTGCCGACGGCTTCGCGCACGGAGAGGCCTTCGTGACAGACCTGGTGCACGGCGGTGGTCAGCGGCATCTCGACGCCGTGCCGTTCGGCCAGCGCGCGCACCGATGTGCAGGACTTCACACCCTCCGCGACTTGGCCATGAGTCGCCGACTGGGCGGCCTCCATGGATCCGCCCGCGCCGAGCACGTGACCGAACGACCGGTTGCGCGACAACGGTGACGCGCAGGTGGCGACCAGGTCCCCGACTCCGGCCAGGCCGGCCAGCGTCACCGGTTCCGCCCCGAGGGCCACCCCGAGCCGGATGATCTCGGCCAGGCCACGAGTGATCAGACTGGCGATCGAATTGTCGCCCAGACCCATTCCCGACGCGATGCCGCAGGCCAGCGCGATGACGTTCTTGCAAGCGCCGCCGATCTCGCAGCCCACCACGTCGGTGTTGGTGTAGGGCCGGAAGTATCCGGTCGCGCAAGCGTGCTGCACCGCGACCGCGCGGTCTTCGTCCGAGCAGGCGACCACGGTCGCGGCCGGCTGGCACAACGCGATCTCGCGCGCCAGGTTCGGTCCGGACAGCACCGCGACCCGGCTCGGGTCGGCTCCGGTGACCTCCGCGATCACCTGGCTCATCCGCAGCAGCGTCCCGGTCTCGATGCCCTTCGCCAGGCTCAGCAAGGTGGCGTCGTCCGAGATCAGCCCCTTCCACTCCGCGAGGTTCGCGCGCAGCGACTGCGACGGCACCGCCAGCACGACGAGGTCCGCTCCGTCCAGCGCCACCGCCGGGTCGGAGGTCGCCGCGATCGGCGGCAGCGGAATATCCGACAGGTAATCGGGATTGCGATGTTCGGAGGCCAGCGTCGCGGCGACCTCTGGCCGCCGGGCCCAGATGGTGACCTCGGTTCCCGCGTCCGCCAACACCTTCGCGAACGCGGTGCCCCACGATCCCGCGCCCAGCACTGCCGCCCTCGTCATCAGCCCAATATGCCATGGAAGGATTGCTCGCATGCGCCCGCACGCCGTGCATGCCGTGATCGCGGTCAAGAGCCTCGATCGGGCCAAGAGCCGACTGGCCGACCGGTTGCGCCCGGAGCACCGGGCCCGGCTGGTGCTGGCCATGCTCGCCGACACCGTGACCGCCACCGCGGCGGTCGCCGAAGTCGTCTCGGTCACCGTGGTCACGCCCGACCCCGCCGTCGCGGATATGGCCCGCACGCTCGGCGCCGACGTTCATCCGGAACCGCGCCAATCGCAGGCCGAGGGGCTGAACACCGCGCTGGCCGCCACCGCCGCCGCGTTGCGCGATGCGCACGGCCCGGTCGATCTGCTCGCACTCCAAGCCGATCTGCCCGCCCTGCGCCCGGAAGAACTGTCCGACATGCTCGCCGCCGCCCCGCGCGGGCTGCGCTCGATCGTGATCGATCACGAGGGCAGCGGCACCGCGGCGCTCGTCGTCCGCGACCCGATCGCCGCGCTCGATCCCCGCTTCGGACCCGGCTCGGCGCGCAGTCATATCGACGCGGGCGCGGTAGACCTCACCGGGGACTGGCCGGGCCTGCGCCTGGACGTCGACACCCCCGCCGACTTGGACCGCGCGGTTGCCCTCGGGGCCGGAAACGCGACGCGTGCTGTCCTGCACGACATCGGGTGGCCGAGCGGCGTTCACGAACACGTTCCACACGTGTGCTAGCAGGTCGCCATGGTGGCGTGAGACACAGGACGATCACGCTCGCGGGATGCGCGCGGCCTGTCCGGTAAGGGATGATCGTTGGCGTGAGCGATACGGAAACCGTCAAGCAGCAGCCGTTGCTTCCCACGCCACCCCCGGCGGCGACACCCCTGTCCGCCGACTCGTCGGCGGCGCGGTTGCCACGCGATCGCTACCTCAATCGTGAATTGAGCTGGCTGGACTTCAACGCCCGCGTGCTCGCCCTCGCCGAGGACGCGTCGCTGCCGTTGCTGGAGCGCGCGAAATTCCTCGCGATCTTCGCCTCGAACCTCGACGAGTTCTACATGGTGCGGGTGGCGGGGCTGAAACGCCGCGCCGAGACCGGGTTGCTGGTTCGCTCGGCCGACGGCCGCTCTCCCAGCGAGCAGCTGGAACTGATCGCCGTGCGCACGCAGGAGATCGCGGTGCGGCATGCCCGCGTCTTCCTCGACAGCGTGCTGCCCGCGCTGACGGCCGAGGGCATCGCGATCATCGACTGGAACGATCTGGACGAGAGCGAACGCGAGCGTCTTTCGGGCTACTTCCAGGATCAGGTCTTCCCGGTCCTCACCCCGCTCGCGGTGGATCCCGCGCATCCCTTCCCCTACATCAGCGGACTGAGTCTCAACCTCGCGGTGACGGTCAAGGATTCCGCTACCGGCGGTGAGCACTTCGCTCGCGTCAAGGTGCCCGACAACGTCGACCGGTTCGTCCGCGTGCGCCGCACCGAACCCGGCTCCCCGATCGCCGCTTTCCTGCCGATGGAAGCGCTCATCGCCGCGCACCTGGATCTGCTGTTCCCCGGCATGGACGTGGTCGAGCACCACTCGTTCCGGATCACCCGCAACGCGGATTTCGAGGTCGACGAGGATCGCGACGAGGATTTGCTCCAGGCCCTGGAACGGGAGCTGGCCCGGCGGCGGTTCGGTTCGCCGGTGCGCCTGGAGGTGTCCGACGACATGACCGAGCACATGCTCGATCTGCTCCTGCGGGAGCTGGACGTCGACCCCGGCGACGTCATCCAGGTGCCCGGCCTGCTCGACCTGTCCTGCCTCTGGCAGGTGTACGGGGTGGACCGGCCGAATCTCAAGGACACTCCCTACGTCCCCGCGACACCGCCCGCTTTCGGCGAACGGGAGACGCCGCGCAACGTCTTCGCCGCGCTGCGCGAGGGCGACGTGCTCGTGCACCATCCGTACGACTCCTTCTCCACCAGCGTGCAGCGATTCATCGAACAGGCCGCCGCCGACCCCCAGGTGCTGGCCATCAAGCAGACGCTCTACCGCACCTCCGGCGATTCCCCCATCGTCAACGCGCTCATCGACGCCGCCGAAGCCGGCAAGCAGGTGGTCGCCCTGGTGGAGATCAAGGCGCGCTTCGACGAGCAGGCCAACATCAAGTGGGCCCGCGCGCTGGAACAGGCCGGAGTGCACGTGGTGTACGGCCTCATCGGCCTGAAAACCCATTGCAAGACCTGCCTGGTGGTGCGTCGGGAGGGCGCTACCATCCGGCGCTATTGCCACATCGGGACCGGCAACTACAACCCGAAGACCGCGCGTCTCTACGAGGACGTCGGGTTGCTCACCGCGGCACCGGAAATAGGCGCCGACCTGACCGACCTGTTCAATTCGCTGACCGGTTACTCGCGCAAGGAGAACTACCGCAACCTGCTCGTCGCACCGCACAGCGTGCGCTCCGGCATCATCGAGCGCATCCAGCGCGAGATCGAACTGGCCGGCCGCGGCGAGGACGCCCGAATCAGGCTGAAGGCCAATGCGATAGTCGACGAGGAGATCATCGACGCGCTGTACCGGGCCTCGCAGGCGGGCGTCCCGGTGCAGATCGTGGTGCGCGGCATCTGCGGTCTGCGCCCCGGTGTGCTGGGCATGAGCGAGAACATCGAGGTCCGCTCCATCCTCGGCCGGTTCCTGGAGCATTCCCGCATCCTGCACTTCCAGGCGCAGGACGAGTACTGGATCGGCAGCGCCGACATGATGCACCGCAACCTGGACCGCCGGGTCGAGGTGATGGCGCAGGTGAAGGACCCGCGGTTGACCGAACAACTCTGCGAGGTGTTCGAATCGGCCCTCTCGCCGACCACACGCTGCTGGGTGCTGCAACCGGACGGCACCTGGCGGGCGTCGCCGGGGACCTCCGGCGACGGGGACAAGATCAGAGACCATCAGGAATTCCTGATGCGGCTGCGGAGGCCAGATCAGCAGTGAACGCCACCACGGGGTTCGAACAGGAGGGGGGCCCGTTCTGGGATCCCCGCGTCACCGCCAACATCTACGCCGCCGGAGCGGTGCTGTGGCGCGAGTCGTCCACCGGGGCGATCGAGATCGCGATCGTGCACCGCCCCAAGTACGAGGACTGGTCGCTGCCGAAGGGCAAGCTCGACCCGGGTGAGACCCCGGTGCTGGCCGCGGTCCGCGAAGTCCGCGAGGAGACCGGGCTGGAGTGCAGGCTCGGCCGCTACCTCGGGCACGTGACCTACCCGATTCCGGGCCACCGCAAGCTCAAGCGGGTCGACTACTGGGCCGCGGAACTGATGAGCGGGGAGTTCACGGCCAACTCCGAGGTGGACGTGCTCAGCTGGCACCCGCTGGACCGGGTGATGGACCAGTTGTCGTATCCGATGGACCGGCAGGTGGTGCGCGCCTTCACCCGATTGCCCGCGCGTACCGACACCCTGCTGTTGGTCCGGCATGCCAAAGCCGGCCGTAGGAACCGCTTCAACGGTCCCGACGACCAGCGCCCGCTCGACCGCGATGGCGACACGCAGGCGCGGGCGCTCACGCCGAATCTCTTGGCGTTCGGCGCATCTCAGTTCTATTCGGCTCCTCCCCTGCGCTGCGTGCGGACCGTGGCGCCGTTGGCGGACAAGCTCGGCGTCGAAATCGTCGAGGAGCCATTGTTTTCCGAAGACGGGTACGCCGAGCGCCCGGACGAGGCCGAGGAACGGTTTCGAGCCCTGGTGTCGGACAAAGCGGTTCGCGTCGTCTGCAGTCAGGGCAAGGTGATCCCAGATCTGCTGGGCCGGCTGGCCGAACGCGACGGACTCGTGCTGCCGTCTGCGCGCAATCGCAAGGGCAGTGTGTGGGTGCTGTCGTTCGTCGGCCATCGCTTGGTGGCCGCCGACCATCTGGATCGATCGCTGTCAGCCTACGACGGGCAGTCCTGATACGACGGCAACTCCGTCGTCACCGCGCGGGTCGGCAGGCGCCGGTCGACGAGCACGGCCCGCCGCGAGGGTGACGTCACGGTAGGCGGACAGCCGAAAACGGCCCCGGGTGTCTCCCGGGGCCGTCTCGACGTTGAGGCGAATGGGCCCAGTCGTGGGGCCGCGCATTCAGCGCCGATCCGGCGGTGGCTCGAGATCAGCGGGTTCCACGAGCCGGGGCCTTCTTGGCCGCGGTCTTCTTCGCAGGGGCCTTCTTGGCGGCGGTGGTCTTCTTGGCCGCCGTGGCCTTGGTGGCCGTCTTCTTGGCCGGAGCCTTCTTCGCGACCGCGGTCTTCTTCGCGGGCGCCTTCTTCGCAGCGGTCTTCGTAGCGGTCGTCTTGCGGGCGGTGGTCTTGGCCGGGGCCTTGGCGGCGGCCTTCTTGGCCGTGGTCTTGGCGGGCGCCTTGGTCGGCGTCGATTTCTTGGCGGCGGTCTTCTTGGCCGCCGTCTTCTTCGCCGCCGCCTTCTTCGCGGCCACCGGCGCATTCACCCCGCGCTTCACAGCGGGCCCGGTCGCGGCCAGTTTCTGCTTGCCCGCGATCACCGCCTTGAACTGGGCGCCGGGACGGAACGCGGGTACCGAAGTGGGCTTGACCTTCACGGTTTCGCCGGTACGCGGGTTCCGGGCGACGCGAGCCGCCCGCTTACGCTGTTCGAACACACCGAATCCGGTGATTGTGACGCTCTGACCCTTGTGCACCGCGCGCACGATGGTGTCGACCACATGCTCGACTGCCGCGGTGGCCGTGCGCCTGTCCGTACCCAACTTTTCGGTCAGAACGTCGATCAGTTCCGCCTTGTTCATTGAATCCTCCGCAGACTAATGGCCCGTCGTCGGACCGACTAGGTACCACGGTAAACCCACTTTGGGCAAGAGTCTATGTGCCACGCCAAAATTCATGTGGTTTAGCACACGTCCAGCTACCGCAACTCCGGCCGTCCAGCTAACCGGCGAGGGTGATTACGTCTGCGAAATATGTACCGGCAGGGTCGTCGGTTTCCATGTTGGCCTTGCCTTTTCGAACCGGGCGATCGCGTCCTCCCGGCGCAGCGTCAGCCCGATGTCATCCAATCCCTCCAGCAGACGCCACCTGGTGTAGTCATCAATATCGAACGGCAACACGACGGTTCCGGCCGTCACCGTGCGCGCCTCGAGGCCCACAACCAATTCCAAGCCGGGCTGTTCCTCGAGCAACTTCCAGAGCATTTCGACATCGTTCTGTGACATCTGAGCGGCGAGCAGACCACCCTTGCCCGCATTGCCGCGGAAGATGTCGGCGAACCGCGATGAGATGACCACCCGAAAGCCGTAGTCAGACAGCGCCCAAACAGCGTGCTCACGTGACGATCCGGTACCGAAATCCGGGCCCGCCACCAGCACACTACCCCTGTTGTAAGGCGCGATGTTCAGAATGAAGTCGGGATCGGTCCGCCATGCGGCGAACAACCCGTCCTCGAATCCGGTCCGCGTCACCCGCTTGAGGTAGACGGCCGGGATGATCTGATCGGTATCGACATTGGAGCGGCGCAGCGGCACCCCGATGCCCTTGTGCACGGTGAAGGCTTCCATTACGAATCTCCTGGGTTTGTTTGAGGGAATCGGGGCCGGTCAGTCCAGATCCGCAGGCGACGACAGTGTTCCGCGGACCGCCGTCGCGGCCGCTACGAGGGGAGAAACGAGGTGCGTACGGCCGCCTTTGCCCTGCCTGCCCTCGAAGTTGCGGTTCGAGGTGGACGCGCAACGCTGGCCGGGCTCGAGCTGGTCCGGATTCATTCCCAGGCACATTGAGCAGCCCGCCTGCCGCCATTCGGCGCCGGCCGCGGTGAAAATCTCGCCGAGTCCTTCTTTTTCCGCCTGGGCGCGAACCCGCATCGACCCCGGTACAACCAACATTCGCACGCCGTCGGCGACATGACGTCCCTTCAAAATCCCGGCCACCGCACGCAAATCCTCAATGCGTCCGTTGGTGCACGAACCGACGAATACGGTGTCGATCGGTACTTGTCGAAGCGGAGTACCCGGCTCCAAGTCCATGTAACGCAGAGCTTTCTCCGCGGACTCACGGGCCACCTCGTCGGCGAAGGCGGCGGGGTCGGGCACCGCCTCGCCCAGCGGGGCGCCTTGGCCCGGGTTGGTGCCCCAGGTGACGAACGGAGTCAGCTCGGACGCGTCGATGTGCACCTCGGCGTCGAAAACGGCGCCCTCGTCGGTCTTCAGCGCCTCCCAGGCCGCCACGGCGGCGTCCCAGTCGGCTCCCTGCGGCGCGTGCGGCCGTCCTTGGAGGAATTCGTAGGTCGTCTCGTCCGGCGCGATCATCCCGGCCCGCGCGCCCGCCTCGATGGACATGTTGCAGATCGTCATTCGGGCCTCCATCGACATGGCCCGGATGGCCTCCCCGCGGTACTCGAGGACGTAGCCCTGGCCGCCGCCCGTGCCGATCTTCGCGATGACGGCCAGGATCAGGTCCTTGCTCGTCACGCCCGCGGGCATGACGCCGTCCACCGTGATCGCCATCGTCTTGAACGGGCGCAGCGAGAGGGTCTGGGTGGCAAGCACATGCTCGACCTCGGAGGTGCCGATGCCCATCGCCAGCGCGCCGAACGCGCCGTGCGTCGAGGTGTGGCTGTCGCCGCAGACCACGGTCATGCCCGGCTGGGTCAGGCCCAGCTGCGGCCCCACCACGTGCACGATGCCCTGGTCCAGGTCGCCCATCGGGTGCAGCCGCACACCGAATTCCGCGCAGTTGCGCCGCAGCGTCTCCACCTGGGTGCGCGAAACCGGGTCGGCGATCGGCTTGTCGATATCGACGGTCGGGACGTTGTGATCCTCGGTCGCGATCGTGAGATCCGGTCGTCGCACCGGCCGGCCCGCGGCCCGCAGGCCGTCGAAGGCCTGCGGGCTGGTCACCTCGTGGACCAGATGCAGGTCGATGTAGATCAGGTCCGGTTCGCGCGAGGCACTCTCGCCCTCCCCGCGAGCGACGACGTGCTGGTCCCACACCTTCTCGGCCAGCGTGCGCGGTTCGGCCATGGTCGATCACCTTTCGGACGAAGCAGCCGTTCCGCGATCTGGACTCCGCCGCGGCGACGGTTGCACGAATTGGGATAGCTGCGCCTGGTCCGGACGCTGAGGGGCGAAATCCGTGAAGGTGGATTTCTCAACATCCGAGACGCTAGTATCGTTCTATGAGACAGCATAGCGGCATCGGCGTCCTCGACAAAGCAGTGGCGGTCCTGTACGCCGTTGCCGAGCATCCGTCGGGTCTCAACGAGCTGTGCGCGCGCACCGGGCTGCCGCGCGCCACCGCGCACCGGCTCGCCGTCGGGTTGGAAGTGCACCGCCTGCTCGCTCGCGACAGCAACGGCACCTGGCGGCCGGGCCCGGCCCTCGCCGAGCTCGCGACCAGCGCCAGCGATCCGCTGCTCGAGGCCGCGTCGGCCATTCTGCCCCGGCTGCGCGAGATCACCGGGGAGAGCGTCCAGCTCTACTGCCGCGACGGCAACGCCCGCGTCTGCGTCGCGGCGCTGGAACCCCCCGTCGGACTGCGTGACACCGTGCCGATCGGCGCGCGGCTGCCGCTCACCGCCGGATCGGCGGCCAAAGTGCTGCTGGCGTGGGCCGACCCGGAGCTGCAGCGCACCATTCTGGCCGACGCGGTGTTCGGCGAGCGCGCGCTCGCCGAGGTGCGCAAGCGCGGGTGGGCGCAGAGCGCCGCCGAGCGCGCGGCAGGTGTGGCCAGCGTGTCCGCGCCGGTGCGCGATGCCGGAGGCAGCGTGGTCGCGGCGGTCTCGGTGTCCGGACCGATCGATCGGATGGGCCGCAGACCGGGCGCCCGGTGGGCGGCGGATCTGGTCGCGGCGGCCGAGGCTCTGCACAAGCGTCTGTAACACGTTTCAGTCCGGACTCTCTACAGTTGGCCCATGGGAGTCAACCAACGGGCACAGATCGTGATGTCCGACACCGAGATCACCGAGTTCCTGCAGCGCAGCCGGATCGCGACCCTGGCGACCATCGGCCCGAAGGGCACGCCGCACCTGACCGCGATGTGGTACGCGCTGATCGACGGCGAGATCTGGTTCGAGACCAAGGCCAAGTCGCAGAAGGCGGTGAACCTGCGCCGCGATCCCCGGGTCACCTGCATGATCGAGGCGGGCGACACCTACGACCAGCTCAGGGGCGTCTCGATCGAGGGCCGCGCCGAGATCATCGACGACGCCGGGAAACTCTTCGCCGTCGGCGTGAGCGTGTGGGAACGCTATACCGGCCCCTACAGCGAGGAGATGCGGCCGATGGTGGAGGCCATGCTGAACAAGCGGGTCGCCGTGCGCGTGGTGCCCGAGCGCACGCGCAGTTGGGATCACCGCAAGCTCGGTCTCCCCGCGATGCCCCTCGGCGGCAGCACTGCGCAGGCACTGGACTGATCCGGGCGCGATCGGGCCGCGCGACGCGCCCGAAATCCAACTGACACAACCACCTCGCACGGGCTAGCGTCGGGGTGTTCGACAGGAATCGGCCGGGCACCGCCGCCCGCGAGGACGCGCTGCGCGGCCGCGACGACGAGGAGCAGCGATGGCGGATTCGGGTAAGGCCACTGGCGCCGACGAGGTGAAGCGCAAGTTCCGGGAAGCACTGGAGCGCAAGAACCAGCAGAACGCCCGCGCGGCCGATCACCTCGACGGCCGGTCGAAGGCGTCCGGGGCGCACGCCGCGGTCGGCCACAAGCGGGAATTCCGGCGCAAGAGCGGCTAGTCCGCACAGACGGCGAAGGCCCTCCAGCAAGATCGCTGGAGGGCCTTTCTTTTGCGCAGGCTCGCGCCGGACGCATCGAGGGGACCCGCGTCACCACACCTGGGCGTGGCATCCCGGCACCGGACACCGCAACCCACCGAGCGAGTCGGGTTCCGCCGAGGGTGCGATGCGCCCGTCTGGCATGTCCGTGGGCCGGCACAGATGGCGGCAGCGCGCATCCGGTGACGGCCGCTTCACAGCTGCGTCATCAGGGACATCCCTACGCCGTCGCGGCACGGCACTACAGTGCGCTTGCGCATCACCGATGCGCAGCCTCACAGGGCACAGCCGCATGCGTGTCGTATCAATGGCAGGTAGCGCGATCGCGACCGTCGGCCACCGTGCTCACGAACTATCCGAGCATCGGATTGCCCAGCAGACAGATCAGACACAGTCGGCGAACCGTCGACAGCACCGGCAGCCAGCCGAACCGGACCAACCACTGCGCCCTTCCGGCCACACCCGAGACCGAAACCGCAGCTCACCCCGGTACAGAACCCACCACAATCCAGGCGGGGCGAAGTCCTCGCCGGGGGTCCGGGGGCGAAGCCCTCCGGGCGGGGTGTGGGGGGCACCCCCACAAGACATAGCGAAACGAGAAAAGGCCCATGCTCCATGAGCATGGGCCTTCCACTCGCGTAGCCCCGACGGGATTCGAACCCGCGCTACCGCCTTGAGAGGGCGGCGTCCTAGGCCGCTAGACGACGGGGCCAGGACTGCTTCTCACTGTCGCGAGGAGCGCCGTGGTGATCTTTCGATCAGGAGGCTCGGCTAGCTTATCCGGCCGAGGCCCGGCGACCAAATCGCCAGGTGCTGAGGGATTTCGGCCGCGAACCGAAGTCTTTCAACACACTCCGCTGGGGTACCAGGACTCGAACCTAGAATGGCTGAACCAGAATCAGCTGTGTTGCCAATTACACCATACCCCAATGACCAGGTCGTTCATCTGCAAGTCTGGGTGACTCGAGACCGCGTTCCGGGCCGAGAAGAAGAGTACCAAACGGCTACGGGTTAACTACAAATCGCCTGGTCAAAGCCCTATTTTCAGCCCTGCGGCGCGGCCTGGCCGGTCTCCTTCCAGTCCAGCGCGGAGCGCAACCGGTCCAGGGTGACGTCGCGGCCGAGCAGTTCCAGCGATTCGTACAGCGGCGGGCTGATATGCGATCCGGTGACCGCGACCCGCACCGGCGCGAAGGCTTTGCGCGGTTTGAGCCCGAGATCATCGATCAGCGCCTTTTTCAGCGCTTCCTCGATCGCCTCGGTGGTCCACTCGGCCAACGGCTCCACCGCGGCAATAGCGGCCTGCAATACCTCGGTCGCGTCGGAGCCGAGATTCTTGGCTCCCGCCGCGGGGTCGATCGCGAACTCTTCGGCCGGCGCGAACAAGAAACGCAACAGCTCCCAGGCGTCGGCCAGCACGACAATCCTGGTCTGCACGAGTTCCGCCGCCGCGGCGAACACCTTCTCATCGATTTCGGCGCCAACAAGGCCGTGTTCGGTGAGATACTCCCGCAGCCGGTGAGCGAAATCACCCGGCGCCAGCAATCGAATGTGCTCGGCGTTGAGCGCGTCCGCCTTCTTCTGGTCGAAACGGGCCGGATTCGAATTTACTTTCGAAATGTCGAAGGCTTCGACCATCTCCGCCATGGAGAACACGTCGCGGTCTTCCGACAGTCCCCAACCGAGGAGCGCGAGATAATTCAGCAAACCCTCAGGAATGAAGCCCCGGTCGCGGTGGGCGAACAGATTGGACTCCGGATCACGCTTGGACAACTTCTTGTTGCCCTGGCCCATGACGAACGGCAGGTGACCGAACTCCGGCGTGAAATCGGCGACCCCGATCCGGCGCAGCGCGGCGTACAGCGCGAGCTGTCGCGGCGTGGAGGAGAGCAAGTCCTCGCCGCGCAGCACGTGGGTGATCCGCATCAGCGCGTCGTCGACCGGGTTGACCAGCGTGTACAGCGGATCGCCGTTGCCACGGGTGAGCGCGAAGTCCGGGACGCTGCCCGCCTTGAAGGTGGTCTCGCCGCGCACCAGATCGTTCCAGGACAGGTCTTCGCCGGGCATCCGCAGCCGGATTACGGCGGGACGGCCCTCGGCGCGGTACGCCTCGATCTGCTCGGGCGTCAGGTCGCGATCGTAGTTGTCGTACCCGAGCTTCGGATCGCGTCCCGCGGCGCGATGGCGGGCCTCGACTTCCTCCGGCGTGGAGAACGATTCATACGCCTCACCGGCCTCCAGCAAACGCCGAACGACGTCCAGGTGCAGATCTTTTCGCTGCGACTGACGATATGGTTCGTAAGGGCCGCCGACCTCCGGCCCCTCGTCCCAGGTGAGCCCGAGCCAGCGCAGCGCATCGATAATCGCCCGGTAGGATTCCTCGGAATCCCGTGCGGCGTCGGTGTCTTCGATACGAAAGACGAATGCGCCACCGTGGTGGCGGGCGTAGGCCCAGTTGAACAGCGCCGTCCGGATCAGGCCGACATGCGGCGTTCCGGTCGGTGACGGGCAGAATCGGACCCGTACTTCAGTCATGGCTCTCTTTCGATCAGCGTTTGGCGGCAACGGGATTGGTAAGGGTGCCGATGCCCTCGACGGTCACCGAGACCTGCTGGCCCTCGCGCATCGGGCCGACACCCTCAGGGGTGCCGGTGAGGATGACATCGCCGGGCAGCAGCGTCATCACGGTGGTGATCCACTCGATGAGCTTCGGAATGTCGTGCAGGAGAAGCGAAGTGCGGCTGCGCTGGCGAACTTCGCCGTCGAGCTCGGTGACGACCTCCAGATCCGAAGGGTCCAGGGACGTTTCGATCCACGGACCCAGCGGGCAGAACGTGTCGTAGCCCTTGCCCCTGGTCCACTGACCGTCGTGGCGCTGCTGGTCACGGGCGGTCACGTCGTTGGCGGCGGTGTATCCCAGCACCACGTCCAGCGCGCGGGCGGCGGGCACGTCCTTGCAGGGGCGGCCGATGACGATCGCCAGCTCCCCTTCGTAGTCGACCTGAGACGAACTGGGCGGCAGGATGATCGGGGCATTCGGCCCCACGATCGCGGTGTTCGGTTTCAGGAAGATCACCGGGTCGGCAGGGGCGGGACCGCCCATCTCGGCGGCATGGGCGGCGTAGTTCTTGCCGACGCAGACCACCTTGCTGGCCAGGATCGGCGCGAGCAGCCGCACGTCGGCCAGCGGCCAGCTCTGTCCGGTGAACGTCGGTGTGCCGAACGGATGTTCCGCGATCTCCTTGGCCACGCTGTCGCTTCCGTCGCCTTCGATGCTGACGAAGGCGACCCCATCGGGACTGGCAACTCGACCTAGACGCATGCCCGGAGTCTATCGACCCGCCGTCACCTGCCCGAACGCGCCCGACCGAGTGGTCCGAACCGGCACGCCGTGGCTCCCGCCGGGCTGTGAGGAGTTCGACAGCCGCAGCCGTCGAACGGCGGGGCCACGCGGGTGTACGGTGAGCAGGATAGTTCACAAAGTGGGAACTCTTTCCCAAAATATGAGATCACGAGGAGTAGCCGATGGCGACCGTGACGCAGATCGACGAGGTTCGGCGCTGGTCCATGCTCGGTCTCGGTGTGTTCGCCCAGGCTTCCAGCGCGGTCTTCATCCACGGCGTCCCGTTCCTGCTGCCCGCGCTGACCGATCGCGGCATGGCGCTGGCGACGGCCGGCCTGCTGGTGGCCATGCCCACCGTCGGCCTGGTGTGCACCCTGATCGCGTGGGGTTATCTGGTCGACCGGATCGGCGAACGCAAGGTGCTGGTCGGCGGCCCGCTGCTGATGCTGGCGGCCGGCTGCGCCGCGGCGGCCACGACGAGTGACCTCGCCCTGGGCGCGCTGCTGTTCCTCGGCGGCGTCGGGGCGGCCAGCACGAACGGCGCGAGCGGCCGCGTGATCGTCGGCTGGTTCCCGCCGCATCGGCGCGGGCTGGCGATGGGCATCCGGCAGACCGCGCAGCCGCTGGGCGTTGGCGTCGGCGCGCTGGCGATTCCGGCCGTCGCCGCCGCACACGGGGTGCCTGCGGCGATTCTGGTTCCCGCGCTGATGGCCGGCGTGGCGGCCGTGGGCTGTCTGGCCGGCATCGTCGACCCGCCGCGCCCCGCCCGGTCGGACGCCGATCCCGCCTTGCGGGCCAATCCCTATCGCGACGACGCGACACTGTGGCGCATCCATCTGGTCTCGGTGCTGCTGGTCGTTCCGCAGGGCACGGTGTGGACCTTCGCGCTGCTGTGGCTGCATCGCGACATCGGCTGGTCGCTGGCCGCCGCGGGGGCGCTGGTGACCGTCACACAGATCCTCGGCGCGCTGGGCCGGATCGGCGCGGGCGCGTGGTCGGATCGCGTGGGCAGCCGGATGGGACCGCTGCGCACGGTCGCCGTCGCCGCCGTGCTCTCGATGGCGGGGCTGGCGCTGACCGCGTGGACGCACTGGTGGTGGGCCGCCATCCCGCTGCTGATCGCCGCGTCCGTGATCACCGTCTCCGACAATGGTTTGGCCTTCACCGCGGTCGCCGAAATCGCCGGCCCTTACTGGAGCGGCCGGGGCCTCGGCGTCCAGAACACCGGTCAGAATCTGGCCATGGCCGCCGTCCCGCCGGTGTTCGGCGCGCTGATCACCGCGAGCGGCTTCCCCGCCGCGTTCCTTCTGGCCGCCGTCACGGCTGTCGCGGCAATCCCCCTCGTCCCCCGCGACGCCGACTAGACCCGCGCCCCGAAGTCCTACGCAGACGGCGCTGATACGCGAGACAGCGGTCGGGCGCGGGATCCGTGCAGAGGCTGTGTGCAGGAAGGTCCCGTTCCTCGGGGGAACGGGACCTTTGCGGGGAAGGGTCAGACCGTGGCGGCGATGCGGTCGCCGATTTCCACGGTCGACGCGGCGCCGGAGCGCGACTCGAGGTCCTTGGCGACCGCCGACTCGATGCGCGCGGCCGCCTCGCTGTCGCCCAGATGATTGAGCAGCAGGGAGACCGAGAGGATCGCCGCGGTGGGGTCGGCCTTGGACTGGCCGGCGATGTCCGGGGCGCTGCCGTGCACCGGCTCGAACATGCTGGGGTTCGTCCCGGACGCGTCGATGTTGCCGCTGGCGGCCAAGCCGATGCCACCGCTCACGGCGGCGGCGAGGTCGGTGATGATGTCGCCGAAGAGGTTGTCGGTGACGATCACGTCGAACCGGCCGGGGTCGTTGACCATGTGGATGGTGGCGGCATCGATGTGCTGGTAAGCCGTGCTGACCTCGGGGAACTCGGCCGCGACCGCGTCCACCGTGCGCTGCCAGAGCGAGCCGGCGAAGGTGAGCACGTTGTTCTTGTGCACCAACGTCAAGTGCTTGCGGCGGGCCTGCGCCTTGGCGAAGGCATAGCGCACCACACGCTCGATGCCGAAGCGGGTATTGGTGCTGACCTCGGTGGCCACCTCGTGCGGGGTGCCGACGCGGATCGCACCGCCGGTGCCGGTATACGGGCCCTCGGTGCCCTCGCGCACGACGACGAAGTCGATGTCGGGGTTGTCCGCCAGCGGGCTGGTCACGCCGGGGAACAACTTGGACGGCCGCAGGTTCACGTGGTGGTCCAGCGCGAACCGGGTGCGCAGCAACAGGCCGCGTTCGAGCACGCCGCTGGGCACCGACGGGTCGCCGATCGCGCCGAGCAGGATCGCGTCGTGCTGCTGCAGCTCGGGCAGCACCGAGTCCGGCAGGATCTCGCCGGTCGCGTGGTAGCGGCGCGCACCGAGGTCGTACTCGGTCTTCTCGACGCCGGGCACGACCACGTCGAGCACCTTGAGCGCCTCGGCGATGACCTCGGGCCCGATCCCGTCGCCCGGGATGACAGCAAGTTTCATGAGAAATGCTCCGTTCGATTCTGCCGGTCGCGGCCGCCACAACCGCGGCCCACACGCGACCGCCGGGGTGCGCACGATATTCCGGCCGGGTGACCGCAGCACCGCCACGGTACTCGGCGCGGCCGGATCGCCGAGCACCGGGCGCGCGGCGCGGCACCGCGCCACTCGCGCCGGTCCGCACGCCGGTTGCGCGCGGACGCAGAAGCCGGCGCCGCGCACGATGCTTCGTGCGCGGCGCCGATTCAGCATTCGCCGGGGCGGTGCGCCCCGAGCGGATCAGGACAGGTCGACCTGCACGACCTTGGCCGCGCCGACGGACTCGGCGATCGCGGCCTGCACCTCGGCGGGCACCTCGCGGGCGACCCGCAGCACGACCGTGGCGCCTTCCTTGTCGACGTCCTGGGTCAGCTGCGCGGCCAGGATGTCGACCTCGGCCTCGCCGAGCTTGGTGCCGATCTTGCCCAGCGCGCCCGGACGGTCCTCGTAGTTCAGGATGGCCAGGTTCAGGCCCTCGGCGCGCATGTCGTAGTTGCGGCCGTTGATGTTGACGATCTTCTCCACCAACTGCGGCTCGGTCAGCGTGCCCGCGACGTTCAGGGTGCTGCCGTCGCCGAACACGGCGCGCAGGTCGACGACGCTGCGGTGGCTCGGGCTCTCCGAGGCCGTGGTGACCTCGGCGGTGATGCCGCGGTCCTTGGCCAGGGCGGGCGCGTTGACGAAGGTGACCTGGTCCTCGACCAGCGCGGAGAAGATGCCACGCAGCGCGGACAGCTCCAGCACGGCGACCTCCTGCGCGGCCAGCTCGCCGCGCACCTGGACCTCGACGCTGACCGGCAGCTCGTTGGACAGCGCGCCGAGCAGGGCGCCCTGCTTGCGGACGATGTCCAGCCAGGGGGCGACCTCTTCGCCGACGGCGCCACCGGTGACGTTCACCGCGCCGGGCACGAATTCACCGGCCAGGGCCAGCAGCACCGACTTGGCGACGTCGGTGCCCGCGCGGTCCTGGGCCTCGGAGGTGGACGCGCCCAGGTGCGGGGTGACGACGACCTGCGGCAGGTCGAACAGCGGGCTGTCGGTGCACGGCTCGGTCTCGAACACGTCCAGGCCCGCGGCGCGCACGTGGCCGGACTTGATCGCATCCGCGAGGGCGGCCTCGTCGACCAGGCCACCGCGGGCGGCGTTGACGATGATCACGCCCGGCTTGGTCTTGGCGATGGCCTCCTTGCCGATGAGGCCCTTGGTCTCCGGGGTCTTCGGCAGGTGGATCGAGATCAGGTCGGCGCGCTCGAGCAGCTCGTCGAGGGTCAGCAGCTCGATGCCCAGCTGCGCGGCGCGCGCGGGCGACACGTAGGGGTCGTAGGCGACGATCTTGGTCTCGAAGGCGGCCAGGCGCGCGGCGAACAGCTGGCCGATGCGGCCGAGACCGATGACGCCGACGGTCTTGTCGAAGATCTCGACACCGTTGAACTTGCTGCGCTGCCAGGTGCGCTCGCGCAGGGTGGCGTCCGCGGCGGGGATCTGGCGGGCGGCCGACAGCAGCAGGGTGACCGCGTGCTCGGCGGCGGTGTGGATATTCGAGGTGGGCGCGTTCACGACCATGACGCCGCGCTCGGTGGCGGCGGGCACGTCGACGTTGTCCAGGCCGACGCCGGCGCGGGCGACGATCTTCAGGTTCTTCCCGGCTTCCAGGACCTCGGCGTCGACCGTGGTCGCCGACCGCACCAGCAACGCGTCGGCCTCGGGCACCGCGGCCAGCAGGGCCGGGCGGTCCGGTCCGTCGACCCACCGGACCTCGACACCGTCACCGAGCGCGTCGACGGTCGACTGGGCGAGCTTGTCGGCGATCAGAACTACAGGACGGCCTGCTTGGCTCACGTGGAGTACTCCTGGGGAATGGGGGGCGGCAATTACCGCCGACCAGCTTAGTGCGCGCGATTTCCGGCCGGGCTACCACCTGGTAGGCGGCCGTCGTCAGTCGCGGCTCTGGCAAAAATATGAAGACCGGTCTACAGTCAGGGCATGGGCGTCAAAGGCACTGAGACTCGCGGCAAACTCGTCGACGCCGCGCGCACCCTGGTCGAGCGGCACGGCTACTACGGCGCCGGGCTCAACCAGATCCTGGCGGCCAGCGGAGCGCCGCGCGGGTCTTTGTACTTCCACTTCCCCGGCGGCAAGGACGAGTTGGTCGCCGCGGCGATCGCTCGAGCGGGCAAGGAGATCGCGGCGCTGATCGACGCGATCGAGCCCGGCGACGCCGCGGGGGCCGCGAGCAGGCTGCTGCGCGCGTTCGGCGATCGGCTGGAAGCGTCGGGCTGGCAACAGGGCTGCCCGGTCGCCACGGTGGCCTTGGATGTCGCTGCCGCGAACGATCCGATCCAGGCCGAATGCGCCGCCGCGTACGCCGCTTGGGAACAGGCGCTGCGACTGCGACTGCGCGCCGACGGCCGTCAGGACGCGGAGGACTTGGCCGCCGCGATGCTGGCGATGGTCGAGGGCGCGCTGCTGCTGGCACGGGCGCAACGCAGTCGCGAACCCTTGGAACGCGTCGAACGGGCTCTGCACTCCCTGCTCTGAGCGCGGATGCCGCGCCGGCGTTCTCGCATGTCATCAAAATATGTAGACCGGTCTAAAAAGGAGTAGTCATGTCCGACAGCATCGTCTTCGGAGCCGCGGGGTTCCTCGGCCGCAACGCGGTCGTCCGCTTACTCGAGCAGGGGCATTCCGTCGCCGCCGCCTTGCGGCCGGGCAGCGAGGAGCGGCTCACCAGCTGGCTGCGACGGCGGGGGGTGGACGCGAGCGGGTTGGAAATCGTCACGTGTGACGTCACCGCCCCCGATCTGGGCTTGCCCGCCGGGTTCGACGGCTCGGGCATCCGCGACGTGTACAACTGCGCGGCTCGCTTTTCGTTCGGGCTCGCGGCCGACGACGCGTACGCGGTCAACGTCACCGGTGCGCTGCGCGTGCTCGACTGGTCCGCCGCCCTTCCCGAACTGCGCCGGGTCGTGCACATCACGGGTTATCGGATCACCGTGGAGGAGTCGGAGGAACAGCACTACGAGAACGGCGCGTACGGCGCGTCGAAGTTCGAATCGGATCCGCTGCTGCGCAAGCGGGCCGCGGAACTCGGCGTCGCGCTGACCGTCGCGAACCCGAGCAGCGTGATCGGCCCCGGCCAGTACATCGGACTGGCCACCGTCGTCGAGGACCTGTGGAACGGGCGGCTACCGGCCCTCCCCGGCGGACCCGAGACCTTCGTGCCGATCGTCGACCTGGACTACTTCACCGATTTCCTGATCAGCCTGCCCACGCTGCCCGACACCGCGGGCCGCTCCTACACGGTGCTCGACGAGCGCACTCCGGTGTTGCCGAAGCTGATCCGGCTGCTGGCCGGGCACCTCGGGGTCCCCGCGCCGCGGTTCTCCATTCCGGTCGGGGTCATCTCCAAGCTCCCTCGCGCGCTGACCGGCGCCGATCCGGAGACGCTGACGTTCATCGCCGACGACCGTTACGACACATCGGCGGCGCAGGACGTGGCCCGCCGCGCCGGGCTCACCATGCCGCCGACCGAGGCGACGCTGCTCGCATGGGCCGACCATCTCGTGGCCGGCCGGTTCGGCGCGGTGGCCGACGATCCGACCGCGGGTTTCGCCGACGGCGTCTGGGTGAACGGCGAACGCCTGCGCCCGGACTACGTTCTGCTACACGGACTTCCGCTCGACGGCGAATCGTGGAACGACGTGCGCGCGGAGCTGGACGGGCCGAGCCTGGTCGTGGACCTGCCCGGTCTGGGACGCTCGGCGCCCGGCGATGCCGATGCGCTACTGCCGGGTCTGCTCGCTTCGGTCCGTACCCGCCCCGTGCTGGTCGGCCACTCACTCGGCTGCGGTCCGGTGCTGCGGTACGCGGCACAGCATCCGGAGCGGATCTCCGGGGTGGTGCTGGTGGCTCCCGCGTTCCTCCAGCCACGGTCCGGCTTGCTGCTGCGCTCACCGCTGACCGCGGCGGCGCTGCGCCGGACGTCGGCCGGCGACCTCGCGCGTCGGCTCGGCGTGCCGGAGAGCGCCGCGATCGCGAGCGCGACGGCCAACCTGCGCAGGCCCCGCGTCGCCGCCCGTACCGTCGCCGCATTGCGCCGGGCGAGCGCCCCGGCACGGCGCGAGGAGTTGCGAACTCTGCTCGCACGCCTCGAGGTGCCCGTTCGGATCGTCACCGGTTCCACCGATCCGCTCACCGTCCCCACCACCCGCGAGGCGATGTCGATCGAGGGTGCGGGCCACTACCCGCAGCTGACCCATCCCGCGCGACTCGCGGCCGAACTCACCCGACTCTCCGCCGTGGGGATGCGCAACTGAGCTCACCCACACGGGCGGCCCCGCAGATCTTTCCGCGATGAAGCCGACCCACACAGCGGCGGGCCCCCACACCATCCGGTGCGGGGGCCCGCTCGATCACGCCTCGGATCGGCGTGGGACCCGGTCGAGTGCCTCGACCGTCACGTCGGTCAGCGGCCGCCGAAGGAACCCGTCCACAGGGTGTCGACAAGGCCGTGCAGAGCAGCGCCGAGCGTATCGAAAAGACCGTTCAGAGCGGCACTGCCGGTGTCGATGATAACGGGGATCATGGAAATACCTCTTCCTCGAACTTATCCAGTCGAACTGGCTGACAGAGAGGACATCGGCGACCCATCGGCGACGGTTACGGAATTCGATAATATGGAGACGCAGACCACAGTCGATTATCGATAGTGAGTCAGGCCACGGCGGATAGTGGGTTTGAGCTGGCAATCTAGTCAAACGTCCAGGTCGAAGCGCGGATTCGTATCGATAGTTATCTTCGCTAATAGACTCGCCGAATGGCCGAAAAAAAGCCGACGAGGTCGCGCGATAGATAAGGCAAATAATTCTTCATCGCTCACGCGGCGGCTCCGGAAAATCCGCAACGCCATGTCGGGCGCGATATTCGGACACCCGAGCCATCCGGAGGGCGGAGTCGGTCAGGATGCCTCCGCGGTGACCGACCACACGTTCTCGATCTCCCTCGTGGCGGCCACCGCGCGGGAGAACGCACGCACCCGCGAGGTCTCGCGGTGGCGGGGCCACACCAGTCCGAGCCGGGATTCGGCGATTCCCGTCACCGGGACGAAGGACACCGGTCGTCTGCGGTGGGATTCCGCGGTGGGTTGACACAGCAGCATCGCGCCGCGACCGGCCGTCACAGCCGCGAGACCCTCCTCGAGCGTGCCGACCTCCGGACCCGGGCGCACCGTCCTCCCCTCCGGCGTCACATCCAGCTTCTGCGCACGCCGCCAGTACTCCGGCGCCGGAGCGCGCACCCCGATCAAGGGAAACTCGGCGACTTCCTCCACCGACAGCGCGGCGCGTCCGGCTACCGGATGGGAGCTCGCCACCGCCAGCGTCTGCCGCTGCCCCGCGAACACCGCTCCGAGCACCAGATCATGCTCGCCCATCGGCAGCAGCACGACCGCGGCGTCGACCTCAGCACGCCGCACCGGCCCGAACGGATCGGCGAGCGGGATCTCGACCAGCTCGGCCGAGCAGTCCGGATGCCACCGATGGAACAACTCGACCGCGGCCATCAGATGATCGTTGCCCGCGCCCTGGAACCCGATGCGCAGGATGCCGTCCATGCCTCTGGCCGCGGCGCGGGCGCCGTCGACCGTCGCGCGCAGCGCGGCATAGGCGGGCCGCAGTTCGGCGAGGAAGTCCGCGCCGAGCGGGGTCAGCCGGACGCTGCGGCTGGTCCGTTCCACCAGCTGTCCCCCGATGCGCCGCTCCAGCGCACGCAGCAGCTGGCTCACCCGGCTCTGCGATACGTACAACCGCTCGCCCGCCCGCCCGAAATGCAGTTCCTCGGCGAGCGCGAGAAACGCCTCCAACTCACGGACCTCCAGCCCACTCATCAGCTTCCCTTCCACGGTCGATGAGTCCAGCTCATAGAACTATGAGACCTTCGCCGTTGTTTCCCTTCGTCGCGAGCGTTTGCCTGGTGGACATGACACAGGTTGAGGAAGTCGTTGCGAGACGGCAGATTTCGGCGCTTCGCGGCGCGCTCGGCGTCGCCGCGGTGACAGCGGGCACGTTCACGGTGGTGACCTCGGAGATGCTGCCGGTGGGCCTGCTCACTCCGATCGGCGCGGCGCTGCGGGTGACCGAGGGCCGTGCCGGTCTCGCGTTGACGGTGACGGGATCGATCGCCGCGTTGTCGGCGCCCTTGGTCACCGCGATGCTGCGTCGCGTCGAGCGCAGGCTGGTGCTGTGCGGGTTGATGGCGGTGCTGGCGCTGGGCAACCTCGGGACGGCCTGCGCGCCCGGCTTCAGTGTGCTGATCGGAGCGCGGGTGCTGGTCGGCGTCGGCTTCCTCGGTGCGCTCGCCGGATGGCGCATGGTGTTCGTGGCCGCGGCCTGCCTCGCGCTCGCGGTGCTGGTGGCCATGGCGGCCTTGCTGCCGCGGCTGCCCGCGACGGAAGCACTGCCGTTGCGTGACGTATTGCGGCTGACCCGGCAGCCGGGCTTGCGCGTCGCGCTGCTCGTGGTGGCGTTCCTGGTCACCGGCCATTTCGCCGCCTACACCTATGTGCGGCCGGTGCTAGAGGAGGTGAGCGGGGTCGACGCGGCGACGATCGGAACACTGCTGCTGGTCTACGGAGTCGCCGGTGTGGCGGGCAATTTCGCGGCGGGAGCGGTGGCGGCGCGGACACCGCGCGGCACTCTGGTCGCGATCGGCTCGATCCTGGCCGCGGCCGCGATCGCCTTGCCCGCGCCGGGCGCTTCGCTCACCCAGGTCGTGGTGCTGATGATCGTGTGGGGCGTGTCCTACGGTGGTGTCTCGGTGAGCACGCAAAGCTGGGTCTTCGCCGCCTCGCCGCAGGCGAAGGAAGGCGCCTCCGCCCTGTTCGCCGGGGTCTTCAATGCCGCCATCGCGCTGGGATCGCTGACCGGCGGCGTAGCCGCCGACGAGATCGGCGTCGCCGCCGCCATGTGGCTGGGCGGGACGCTCGCGGTCGTAGCCGTGCTCATCGCCGCGCTCGGGAAGGGTGTGTGGCGCTGCTGAACGACGAAAAAGCAGCTGCGGCAGCATTGGTCAGGCACCTACCATCGCGTCCATGTCTCTGCGCGCGATACCGGCTTCGATGGACCCGACGGTGGTCGGGGCCATCGATGGTGAGCTGGATCGGGTGGAGCGGGAGCACCGGGTGTCGATCCGGCTGGCGATCGAGAGCGGCAGCCGTGCTTGGGGATTTCCGTCTCCCGATTCGGACTACGACTGCCGGTTCGTCTACGTCGCGGCGCTGGAGACCTACCTGTCCCCGTGGCGCACCCGCGACGTGGTGGAGACACCGCTCACGGACCTGCTCGACGTGAACGGCTGGGATCTGGCCAAGGCGCTGCGGCTGCTGGTGCAGGGCAACGCCGTGCTCATCGAGTGGCTGATGTCGCCGATCGTGTATCGCGGCGACACGCAGTTCCGCGATCGGTTGCGCGCGGTGGCCCACGAGGTCGCCGACCGCGACAGGATCGCTCGCCACTATCTGCATCTCGGAGCCAAGCAGTGGGTGCTGTTCGAGCGCACCGGCTCATTGAAGAAGGTGTTCTACGCGCTGCGTCCGGCGATGGCGCTGCGGTGGCTGCGCGAGCATCCCGCGGCGGCGGTGGCGCCGATGCATCTGCCGACGCTGTTGGCGCAGTGCGAGCTGCCCGCCGAGCTGTCGGCGGCGGTGACCGAACTGACCGAGCTGAAGTCGCGGACTCGCGAGATGGGCAGCGGTTCGGCGCCGGCGCCGATCACCGCGTTCATCGCCGCCGAATTCACCCGCGCGGCCGAGGTGTTCCGCCGGTCCGGTCATCGCGATCTCACCCGTGCCCGCGCGATCACCGCGGAGTTCTTCCGCGACGAAGCGCTGGCGGGCTGAGCGGCTCGAAGACGAGGAAGTAATACCCTCTGAACAGGGGAAAGGCCCCGCACCATCCCGGTGCGGGGCCTTTCGGAAGCTAAGTCGCGATCAGAGAACGCGGACGTCCTGGGCCTGCGGACCCTTCTGTCCCTGGCCGATCTCGAACTCCACGCGCTGCCCCTCATCGAGGGACCGGAAACCCGAGCCGCTCACAGCCGAGTAATGCACGAAGACGTCGGGCCCCCCGCCGTCCTGTGCGATGAAGCCGAAGCCCTTCTCGCTGTTGAACCACTTCACAATGCCTTGAGCCATTTCATACTTTCTGTAGACGAGCCAGGTAGGTGTTATGAGATGCCCTGGTCTCGTAGATCAACGATGCCATGATCCGACGAATTACTCACGTTCCGCACCACCAACTGTGAGCTAACGCTCACGACGGTGCTCGGCGCCGTCGTGCGCGAGTGCACTCGCGACGCTCGCTCAGGG
Source organism: Nocardia sp. CY41 (assembly GCF_009829325.1). Lineage (GTDB taxonomy): Bacteria > Actinomycetota > Actinomycetes > Mycobacteriales > Mycobacteriaceae > Nocardia. The sequence goes on along the minus strand of NZ_VUOS01000002.1, from coordinate 218,928 downwards.
GCGGCCTGGTCTTTCACCTCCAACGCTCGGACGGGTCCCGATCGCGCCACATCGTCGGGCCCACTCGTCGGATACCCGCACTTTTCGCCGGATAACACTCGCCGCCTCCCCCGGCGAGCACACCCCGGCCGGACCCGGGCTACCACGCCGGACGGCAGGGGACTTCTGCCTCGGCACGACTCGGCGGCGATGTGCATTCGCTACCAATTATGTTGTGCCGCAACGCCTTTCAGCGTACCACGGGCAGACCCCCACTCCAGCCTAGGCCGGTGGATCCCCGGGCGCACCGTTCGTTAAGTTCTGTTCAGGAGCCGAGATAGCGCACCTGACGCGGTTTGGTCTCGTCGTAGGCGGCTCGGCCCGCCAGATGTTCCGGCACACCGACCTCCCACCACGCGCCCGCGTCGGTCCACGCCGACGGCTGCGTCCGGACGACGAGCACCGCAGGACGACGCTCGGCCAGTGCCGCCGCGCGCGCCCGCTCGTATGTGTCACGGAATTCGTTCAGATCGGCGACGGAGAAGACGGCGCAGCCCAAGGCGGCGGCATGAGCGGCGAAATCGACCCGGGGCGGATGCTCGCGCGTGCTGCGGCAATCGGCGTAGAAGTTGTTGAACGCCGCGCCGCCCTGCCCCTCCTGCAGCCGCGCGATCACGGCATAGCCATCGTTGTCGCAGACCACCGCGACGAACGGATGCCCCGCGAACGCCGCCGAGAACAGTTCCGAGTTCAGCATCAGATACGACCCGTCCCCGAGCAGGGTGGTCACCACTCCGTCGGCGCGGGCCATGGCCGCGCCCCACGCGCCCGCGAGCTCGTAGCCCATGCAGGAGAAGCCGTACTCCACGTCCATGGCCGGCCCGCCGCCGATCGCCCGCCAGCCGCCGATCAGTTCACCGGGCAAGCCACCGGAGGCTGTCATCACGTAGTCGCCCGGCCCGCTCAGGTCGTTCACGACACCCACCACCTGGGCGTAGCTCGGCGGGCCCGGGGTCGGCGCGCGCAGTCCATCGATATACGCGTCCCACGTGCCGCGGAGTGCGGCAGCCCGTGCGGTCCACCTCGAATCGACCGACCAGTCCCCCGTCAGCCCGGCCAGCTCGCACACGGTGGCCTCGGCGTCGCCGATTACCGCGCCGGCGCCGTGTTTGACGGCGTCGAACCGTGCCACGTTGATCGTGACCAGCCGGACTTCCGGTGCGAAGACCGTCCAGGACGCGGTGGTGAAGTCTTGTAACCGGGTCCCGATCGCGAGGACGAGATCGGCTTCGGCCGCCATCGCGTTCGCCGACGCCGAGCCGGTGATGCCGAGCGGTCCAGCGAACAGCGGATGGTCGTGCGGCACGAGGGAGCGACCCGCGGTGGTCTCCACGACCGGAAGGCCATGACGCTCCGCGAAGCGCAGCACAGTCGGCCCCGCTCCCGAGTAACGGACGCCGCCCCCGAGCACCAGCAGCGGGCGGCGCGCGGCGCGCAATTCGGCGACAGCGTCGGAAATGGCTCGCTGGTCGGGCCGGGGTCGCGTGAGACGGTGCGTCACCGGCTCGAAAAGCGCGGCGGGGAAGTCATAGGTCTCGGCTTGAACGTCCTGGGGTAGCGCCAGGACGACCGGACCGGCCGCGGCCGGATCGGTCAGCACGCCCACCACCTGGGGCAAGGTGGCGAGCAGTTGTTCCGGGCGGGTGACGCGGTCGAAATACCGGCTCACCGCGCGGAACGCGTCGTTCACCGTGACGGTCGGGTCGCCGAAGTGCTCGACCTGCTGCAACACCGGATCCGGCGCCCGTCCGGTGAACGTGTCGCCCGGAAGCAACAGAAGCGGAAGGCGATTCGCGTGCGCGACACCCGCCGCCGTCACCATGTTGAGCGCGCCGGGACCGATCGACGAGGTCGCGACACCGACCTGACGCCGGTGGGTGGCCTTCGCATAGCCGACGGCCGCGAGCGCCATGCCCTCTTCGGTGTGCCCGCGCCAGACCGGCAGTTCGGCACGCCGCTCGTGCAACGCGGTGCCGAGGCCGAGCACATTGCCGTGGCCGAAGATCGCGAAGACGGCCGGGAACAGCGGCACGTCGCGGCCGTCGAGCGTCTCGGAACGCTGGGCGATCAACCAGGCCACCAGTGCCTGCGCTGTGGTCAGTCGCATCCGATCCGTCCTTCGTGGGAGGTGACCGGGCAGCGCGGGTCGAGCGGCTCGGCGTCCCAGCGCGCCCGCACCCAGCTGTGGGCCGGGTCGTCGCAGAACGCCATCGATCGCTCGGGCGCCGGGCCGGCCAGCACGTTGAGGTAATACATGGGGTAGCCGGGCGCCGCGACGCAGGGGCCGTGATAGCCGTGCGGGATCAGGAAGACGTCGCCGTCGCGCACCGCGACGTTCTCGTTCACCGTCCCGTCGGCCGTGTAGGTGCGGTGCAGGCCGAATCCTTCGGGCGACGGCGTGATGCCGTCGCGTCCGGCGATACGGAAGTAGTAGATCTCCTCGTTGACGACTTCGCAGTCGCTCACTCGGTCGTGCTTGTGCGGTGGATAGGACGACCAGTTGCCGTCCGGGGTGATCAGCTCGCAGGCGTTGAGTTTGTCCGCGTGCTCCCACACGCCGGGTACCCCGAAGTTGGTGACCTGACGGGTCGCGTGTCCCGCGCCCCGGATTTCGACCGGCACCTCCTCCGCGGGGCCGTATCGGGGTTGCAACCGTGTCCCGCAGCGGGCCATCGGTAACGCCACCTCCAGGTCACCGCCCTCGGCGGTCAGTTCCACCTCGGCGTCGCGCGGGATGTAGGCGAAATCCGTCACGCGGGTGAACACCGATCCCCGTCCGGTCAGCGCGAATGTCTCGCCGTCCACGCGTACCGTGCAGGCTCCGGCCAGGGGCAGGACGAACGCCTCGAACTCGCCCGTCCGCAGGACCCGCGATCGGTCCGCACCGATCCGCAGCACCCGCAGCCCGGCGTAGGTCCATCCGGCGGCGTCGGGTGTCAGCAGGATCGGATCACCGTCGTGGCACAGCGTTCCACGGGGACGATGCAGTGTCATCACCACCTCCTCTGTACGCGTTCCGTCCTCTGTGCGCGTTCCGGGAATACCGGCGACCGGCTCGCTCCGCGGGACGGCCGGACTCGACCGCGACGTCCGGAGAAGGCGACCGGTGGAGCAGACGGGAATGCGCTCGGCGCGTCGCCGAGCGACCAGACCACGAACGCGACAGCCGGGCCTCGAGCGTTCGCCCGACAGTCCTGCCCTGCCGGTCTTCCGGCAAGTGACGCGGCGATCGGCAGCCTCATCGGGCTTCCTTCAACAGGCGGGCGGCGGTCGCGACCGCCTTGGCGACGTCACCGTCCGGCGGGTACAGCAGGGCGCGTCCCACGACGAGACCTCGAACCACGTCGTGGCCGAGCGCCCCGCCCCACAGCGCGCGATCCACCGCCGGGTCCCCGGACGGCGCACCGCCGAGCACGAGCACCGGCAGGGTGGTCGCGTCCAGCACCGAGATATCTTGCGGCGCAGGGATTTTCAGCCAGGTATAGGCCGAGGTGACGCCGAGACCGGAGGCCACCGTGATCGCCCGCGACAGCGACAGCGCGTCCTTGCTCATCACCAGCGCCCCGGAATCGTCCCGGTGATACGGCAGCGGTTCGACCATCGCCATCAGCTGGTGCGCGGCCAGCGCGGAGACCGCCCGCGCGCAGGCTTGCAGCGTCGGGACGGTGCCCGCGTCGGAATCGACCAGGCGCAGCAGCATTTTGCCGCCGTCGAGCCGGAAGCGCGCGAGGGAATCCGCGTCGTACCCGGTGAAGCGGTCGTCGATCTCCCACTCCGCGCCCGCCAGCCCGCCGCGGTTCATCGAGCCGATCACGACCTTGTCGTCCAGGGCGTCCAGCAGCAGCAGTTCCTCGACCACGTCCGGCGAGCCGAGTACGCCGTCGACATCCGGGTCGGCCAGCGCGATGAGCAACCGTTCCAGCAGCGTGCGCCGATCCGCCATGGCCGTGCGATCCTCGCCGACGCCGAGCGCACCGCGCGCCGGGTGATCCGCGGCGACCAGGAACAAGGTTTGCTTGCCCGCCAGCAGGTCGGCGCGGCGCATCCGCTTCGCGTAGGCCCGCTCGACTGCGGCGGGGTCCGTCGCGCGCAGGTGCAGCAGCTCGCGCCGGCGTTCGTCGGTCAGATGCATGGCACCTCCTCCGTCCCGCGCTGATGCCACAGCGGCACCGCGGTTCCTTTCCGCATCCAGCCCCGCCGCACCGCGACTCCTCCGGACCGTTCAGCCGCAGCACCACCATTCATCGAGCTCCGATCCAGCTCGATCACCTGGCAGCACTCCATCGTCCCGCGCTCATGGTTCACCCGCACAGCGGTTCTACCCGTCGGTTTCTGGTTCAGTCGCACCGTGACGCTTCTTCGCTCAGTTGCGCCACCGCAGTTCGACGAGCTCCGACCCAGTCGACCACCCGGCAGCTTCCCATCGTCATGGTTCAACCGCACAGCGGTTGCTCCGCCCTGAGTCAACCGCGCGAAGCTTTCCTGACCCGCGCTCCGCTACTCCGCCTGCTGCGCGCCGGTCCGGCCGATCAGCACCTCCTCCAGCTCCGCGCCGACTCGGCCGCCGCGCAGTTCCTCGACCCCCGCGCCGGTTCACCCGCACAGCAGTTCCTCGATCTCAGCGCTGGTGGGCATCGCGTCCGCGCAGGCCAGGCGCGCGGCGACCAGCGCGCCCGCCGCGTTGGCGTAGGTGGCGACGCGCCGTGGATCCCAGTCCGAGAGCAGGCCGTGGATCAACGCGCCGCCGAAACCATCGCCCGCGCCGAGCCCGCACACCACGTCCACGCGGCACGGCGGCACCGTCCAGCGTTCCTCGGCGGTGGCCGCCAGCACCCCGTCGCCGCCTTGTTTGATCACGGCGAGACGCACCCCTCGGGCGAGCAGCCGGTCGGCCGCCGCGTCCGGGTCGGCGGTGCCCACCGCCACCTCGACCTCCGTGCGGTTGCCGACCACCACGTTCACGTGGTCGACCATCCAGCCGATCTCCGCCCGCGCGGTGTCCACGTCGGGCCAGAACATCGGCCGATAGTCCAGATCGAGCACCGTGTGCCCACGTCGTGCGCGCCGCAGCAAGATCTCGCGCTGGGTGCCGCGCCCCGGCTCGGCGCTCACTCCGGTGCCCGTGACCCACAGCAGCGGCACGGCGTCCACCACTGCCCAGGGCACTTCGTCCGGGGTGATGGTCAGGTCCGGCGCGATCGGCGCGCGGTAGAACAACAGCGGCGGATCCGACGGCGGCGTCAGCTCGCAGAAGACGACGGGCGTCTGCAGGTCCGGCGCGGTCGTCACATACCGGGACGAGACGCCGAAATCCTCCAGCGCCGTGCGCACGAAGTCGCCGAAGCCGTCGGGGCCCACTTTGGTCAGCACGGCCGAACGACGGCCGAGCCGGGCGGCGGCCACGGCGACGTTCGTGGCGGTGCCGCCCAGGGACTTCGCGAAACTGCGCACCTGCGCCAAGGCGACGCCGCTCTGTTCGGGATAGAGGTCCACTCCGACGCGGCCGATGGTCAGCGCCTCCAGCGCGCCCGCGTTCACGGCGTCACCACGCGCTGCAATTCGTGCTGCAGCGCCTCCAGTTCGGCCCCGCCCGCCATCTGGCGGGTCAGTTCGGGCAGGTCGATCTCGGACTTCTCGTAGGAGCCGAGCACCGCGCCCCGTTTCAGCAACAAGAACCGGTCGCCAACCGGATAGGCGTGGTGCGGGTTGTGCGTGATCAGTACGACCCCGAGTCCGCGGTCGCGCGCCTGCACGACGTATTTCAGCACCACCCCGGCCTGTTTGACGCCGAGCGCCGCGGTCGGCTCGTCGAGGATCAGCACCTTCGCCCCGTAGTGCACGGCCCGTGCGATCGCGACGCATTGCCGCTGGCCGCCGGACAGCGTGCCGACCGGCTGTTCCATATCGCGGATCTCGATACCCATGTCCGCCAGAGCGGTTCGTGCGATCTCGCAGCCCTTCTCGCGGTCCAGCAGCCGGAAGGGGCCGTAACCGAAGGTGGGCTCGGAGCCGAGTACGAAATTCCGCCACACGCTCATCAGCGGGACCACCGCGAGATCCTGATAGACCGTGGCGATGCCGCGATCCAGAGCCGCACGCGGCGAGGCGAACCGGACCGATTCGCCTGCCACGCGCAGGTCGCCGCGGTCGTGCTGGTGCACCCCGGCGAGGATCTTGATCAGGGTCGATTTGCCCGCGCCGTTGTCTCCGAGCACGCAGGTCACCTCGCCCGCGTTCACCACCGTGGACACATCCCGAAGGGCGACGACGCCGCCATAGCTCTTGCCGAGGTCCACGGCCTCGATGAGGGAAGTCATCGGCGCACCCTTTCGGCTCGTTTCTGGAATCTGTTGTTGACCAGGACCGCCGCCAGTAGCAGCACGCCGAGGAAAAGCATGAACCAGTCGCTGTCCCAGCGGGCGAACACGATGCCCTGGCGCGCCATACCGAAGATCAGCGCCCCGATCGCGGCGCCGACCGCCGAGCCGAAGCCGCCGGTGAGCAGGCAGCCGCCCACCACGGCGGCGATGATGTAGTGCAGTTCGAGCCCGACGCCCTGGTTGGCCTGCACGCTGGCGAACCGCAGGATGTTGCAGGAACCCACTACCCAGGCCGCGAACGCGGTGCCCATGAACAGCAGAATCTTGGTGCGGTCGGCGGGCACGCCGACCGCACGGGCGCTCTGCAGCGCACCGCCGACGGCGAAGATCCAGTTGCCGAACCGGGTGCGCACCAGGATCGTCGCGGCGATCGCGGTCAGCACGATCCACCAGACCACCGAGGCCTGCAGATGCGCCTCACCGATGTCCAGAGTCGAGGCGAACACCCAGCCCGCCGATTGGTAGCCGTCCGCGCTCCGCACGCCCGATACCTGCACCGTGTCGGTGATCAGCCGCGTCACGCCGAGGTTCAGTCCTTGCAGCGCGAGGAACGTGCCCAGCGTGACGATGAAGCTCGGCAGGCCGGTGCGCATCACCACCCAGCCGTTGAACGCGCCGACGGCCAGCGCGAACGCGAGCGAGGCGAGCAGCGCGAACCACACGTTCCACCCGGCATGCACCGCGAGCAGGGCGGTGACCAGCGCGGTGGACGCCGTCATCACGCCCGCCGACAGATCGAACTCACCGCCGATCATCAGCAGCGCCACGGCCACCGCCATGATGCCCAGCGTGGATGCGTCGTCCAGCCAGGTCGCGACGCCGAGCGGGCTGAGGAACCGATCGGTGACGAGCGAGAAGAACGCGAACACCAGCAGTGCGCCCAGCGCCGCGCCGATCTCCGGCCGCACGGCCAGGCGTTGCAGCGGGGAGAGGCCCGGCCGGTCCCGCGCCGGGTCGGATGTCTTCGTGGCAACGGTCATGTCATCCACCTCAGCGCGTGCCCTGCGCGACGAGCGCCGCGACGGCGTCCACATTGCTCTTCTCGACGAAGCCGGGACCGGTCTGCACCGGCGCGCCGCCTCCGACGGTGTTCAGGTTCGTCCGGTACAGCTTCAGCAGCACGATCGGCAGATAACCCTGCTCGTACTGTTGCTGATCGACCGCGAACAACAGCTTTCCGGCGCGGATGGCATCCACCACATCGGAATTCAGATCGAAGGTCGCGACGGTCGCGCCGGACGCCGCCTCCCGGACCGCGTCCACGGCCCGCGCGGCGACCTGCGAGTTCAACGTCAGCACCGCGTCGATGGATCGGTCGGCTTCCAGCGCGCCTTTGATCCTCGATTGCGCGTCGGTGGGATTGTTGATGTCCACCTGCAGCGTGGTCGCGTTGCCGAACGCCTCGGTCGCGCCACCGCAGCGCTCGTTCGCGCCGATATTGCCCGCCTCGTGGACGACGCAGAGCATCTTCGTGCGCCGCGCCTCGGCGAGCCGCCTGCCCGCGGCTCGTCCGGCCAGCGATTCGCTCTGGCCCACATGGACGAACGCGCCGAACTTCACGCTCTCCGACTCCCCCGAATTGATGGTCACCACCGGAATGCCCGCGGCGACAGCCTTTTCCACGGACGGCCGCAGCGCCTCGGGATTGGCCATCGAGACGACGAGCCCGTCGACACCCTGCGCCACCGCGTTGTCGATCAGCTTCGCCTGCTGGCCCGGATCACCGGATGCGTTGTAGGTCACCTGGATTCCGAGTTCCTTGCCCGCGGCCTCCGCGCCGTTCTTGACGACGTTCCAGAACGCGTCGCCGGGACTGCCGTGGGTCACCACCGCGACGGATTCCACCGTCCCGGCGGCGATCGGCGTCTGCGAGGGTGCGGGCGCGTCGGCCCCGGGGCCGCTGCACGCGGCCAGCACTCCGGCCGTGGCGATCCACGGCAGCAGCCGCCATCGGGCGGTCACGCCGCGCTGTCGTCTCGCGGACATCGTTGTCGTCGCTCCCTCTAGATTCCCGCCGCGGCGAGCGCGATGTCGGCCAAATGGCGCAGGCTGCGCCCGGTGTCGTGGCAGGCTTGTCGCGCCGAGTCGCCCGGCCGCAGCACGGCATCCTGCTCCAGCACGTACCAACCCCGGTAGCCCGCCGCCCGCATGCTGTGCACGAGTGCCGCGATATCGACGTCGCCCGCTCCCAGCGGGACATACAGCCCGCGGCGCACGGCCTGGCCGTACTCCAGCTTTCCCCCGCGGATCCGGTCGGCGAGCGCGCCGCGGACATCCTTGAGATGGACGTGCCCGATCCGCTCGGCGTGCCGCGCCGCGAGCCGCACCGGATCCGTGCCGCCGATGAGCAGATGGCCGGTGTCCAGACAGATGTCGAGGTCGGAATCGGCGAGGAACCGCTCGACCTCGGCCTCGCTCTCCACATGGGTGCCGACGTGCGGGTGCAGCACCGTGCGCAGCCCGTGCGCGGCGGCGACGTCGCGGATCGCGGCGGCCGTGTCGACCAAGGCGCTCCACTGGGAGCCGTCGAGCTGTGTGCGCGCGTCGTACCCGCCGAACCCGGTCGCGGCGGCGAGCACGAGGACGTCCGCGCCGGCGGCGGCCAGCAGGGCGGCGGTCTCCTCCGCGCGGGCGACGGCGTCCTGCCGGTCCCGATGCAGCACGACGGCGAGGAATCCGCCGACGGCGGTGAGCCCGAAAGTCTTCAGCAACCGGCGCAGCTTGACCGGATCATCCGGCAGATAGCCGGGAGGACCCAGTTCCGTCGCGGTCAGGCCGAGCGCGGCCATCTCCCCCAGAACGGTCCGCGCGTCGAGCACGTGACCCCAACCGGGGACCTCGCAGACTCCCCAGGAGATCGGCGCGGCCGCGACGCGCAGTGGGTAGAGGGTTTCGGTCATCGGCACTCTCCGACCTTCGACGTCGAGGTTCACCGCTCGATTGGAGCGCTCCAACTATGTAACGCGGGTCATAGCGTGTCAAGAGTCGTCAGCGCGTCGACCGAAGTGCCATTACCAGGCAATTTCCGCGCTCGCGCCGTCGCCGAAGTCGGTTTGCCGCCGGGGATTTCCGATTAGAGCGCTCTATTGCCTCGCCTACCCGGAGCTTGTATCGTCCGAGCCGAAAAGGCCCACGGAGGCGGAACGGAGGCGTCATGGCACGACCGACCATGGAAGACGTCGCCGCCCGCGCGGGCGTCTCGCGCGCCCTCGTCTCGCTGGTCATGCGCAACTCCCCGAAGGTCAGCGAGCACCGCCGCCGCGCCGTGCTGGACGCGGCGAAAGACCTCGGCTATCAACCGCACATCTTGGCCCGCTCCCTCGCCAGCCGGACCTCCAGCATCGTCGGCGTGATGGTCTCCGATCTGCGCAACGCCTTCTTCGCCGACGTCGTCGAGGGCATGGACGCCGCCGCCCAGACCCGCGGCCTGGAACTCATCCTCAACACCGGCCGGCGCACCGCCGCCCGCGAGCGCGCCGCGCTGGAGAGCCTGCTCTCCTTCCGGCCGGGTGGCGTCATCCTGCTGTCGCCGGTCCTGCCCGCCGCCGCCATTCGCGAAGCGGCGCAGCAAGCTCCGCTGGTGCTGGTATCCCGCACCTCCACCGTCGCCGATGTCGACACGGTCAACGACGACGGCGAGATCGGTGTGGGCCTGGCCGTCGATCACCTCGTCTCCCTCGGACATCGGCGCATCGTGCACCTCGACGGCGGCGGCGCCTTCACCTCCGCCCCGCGTCGCAAGGGCTACCGCGCCGCCATGCGGCGCCACGGCCTGGAGCCGATGGTCGTGCCGAGCGAGCACACCGACGCCGCGGGGCTGGCCGCGGTCCGCAAACTGCTGAACCTGTTCTCCCGCGACAACTTCCCCACCGCACTCGTCTGTGGCAACGATTTCAACGCCGTCGGGGCCATGTCCGCGCTCGAGGAGGCGGGCCTGCGGGTGCCCGAGGACGTCTCCGTGGTCGGCTACGACAACACCTCCCTGGCCGCCCTGCGCCACGTCGCGCTGACCACCATCGACCAGCCGCGCATCCAGATGGGCCGCCTGGCGATCGAGGCGCTCGCCGAACGCATCCACGACGGCCGCACCGCCCCGGTCCGCCGCCGGGTTGAACCTTCGCTCGTAGTCCGCTCCACCACGACCGCTCCACGCTGACCACCGGGCCCGCAGCCCGCCACTGCACGTCGCGATTCCACATATATAAGGAGAGCCGATGTCCTCGCACCGAGCCGTCACGCTGGGCCTCGCCGGAACCGGCCGCATCGGGACCGCGCACGCCGAGACCCTGAGGAAACTCCCGAACGTGGCAGGCGTCCTGGTCGCCGACGCCGACGCCACCCGCGCCCGCACCACCGCCACCGACCTCGGCGTCGAATTCGCCCCCGATCTCGGCACCCTCTTCGCCGCCGACCTCGACGGCCTGATCATCACCACCGCCACCGACTCCCACCCCGAACTCATCATCCGCGCCGTCGACGCGGGCATCCCCGTCTTCTGCGAAAAGCCCGTCGCCGCCGACCTCACCGGCACCCTGGCCGTCATCGACCGCCTCCGCACCTCCGCCGTCCCCGTCCAGATCGGCTTCCAACGCCGCTTCGACGCCGGCTACCGCGCGGCGCGCGAAGCGATTCGCTCCGGACGGCTGGGCTGGCTGCACACGTTGCGCGCGACGACCCTCGACCCGGCTCCCCCGCCCGCCGAGTACATCGCGCGCTCCGGGGGCATCTTCCGCGACTGCGGGGTGCACGATTTCGACATCATCCGGTGGGTGACCGGGCGCGAGATCACCTCCGTCTACGCCCTCGGAGCCAACCGGGGCGCGCCGTTCTTCGCCGAGGCCGACGACGTCGACACAGCCGCGGTGCTGCTGCGCCTGGACGACGGAACCGTCGCCACCGTGTCGCTGACCCGATACAACGGGGCCGGGTACGACGTGCGGCTAGAAGCGTTGGGCTCCAAGGGGAATGCGATCGTCGGGTTGGACGACCGCGCGCCCCTCACTTCCGTCGAGCCCGACCACAACCCCTCCCCGTACCCTCCCTATGCGGGGTTCATGGAACGGTTCCGTCCGGCGTATGCCGATGAACTGGCGGCCTTCATCGAGGTCGCAACCGGGCAGCTCGACAATCCCTGCCCTCCCGTCGACGCGCTGGAGGCGTTCTACGTCGCCGAAGCGTGCGAACTCTCGCGGCGGGAGAACCGAGCCGTGGAGGTTGCCGAAATTCGACGCTGACCTGACGCTGGTCCGAAGTACACTCAGTTCGTGAAAGATCGTGGCCAATATGTGCGGTACCAGCAGGACCGGGAGGTGCTGGCGACGATCGGGACCCATCTCGATCCCCAGATCACTCGGATCAGCGTGCGGTTGCCGAGGTCCGCGGCTGAGTCCGCGGTTGCCGCCTGGGACCGCGACGAAACGGGCGAGATCGAGAACGAGACCCGTGAAGAGGACGAACTTCGTGACGACGCCAACGAGCTGGCTTTGATCGGCCTCGCAATCACCACGCGCGGGGTCTGGGATGGTGATGAGGTCGTCGTCGACCTGGGCCTCGTCCAGATCGCGGCGGCATTGCGGGCCGCTTCGACATCATCCGGTGGCTGACCGGTTGCGGGCTCCATGCGGGAGGGGCGAGCGGCGGAGGTCACCGAGAACCGGCGCAGAACTTCGGTGCTGTAACTCTCCACTACAGCCGACTTCCGGCAAGGTGGTGGGTATGCGAGCCTCAGCAGGGCGAGCACTATCCTGAGCTAGAACATCTACCGGTGGGGAGGTAGGCATTGCCCCGGACAGACCATACCCACGTTCGGCTGGTGCCCACGGGTCGGCGAATGCGTTCGGTGGAGTGCTGCGCAGGTGCGGGGGGACTCGCTCTCGGCCTCGAGCAGGCGGGATTCGACCCTATTCTGCTTCTCGACAATCGCGACGTCGCGTGCGCGACACTGCGGACGAATCGGCCTCACTGGAATGTGCTCAACGCAGACCTGCTGAAGTTCGAACCCCGGTTGGATCTACCGAGATCGATCGATATCGATCTTTTAGCCGCAGGCCTTCCGAGAGTGAAATCTGCGGCAACGGCGTCGAGACAACGCGGCAGCGGCTGGGAATTGGAGTTACTCGAGACAACAGGCCGATTGGCCTCGGAACTGCGACCGCGTTCCTTGCTGGTCGAGAATGTACCCGACATGGTCACCCGCCCGGACTACCGTGAAAACCGTTCCTGCGTCGAGAAGTACCTCGACTCTGCTGGTTACGAGTACCGGTGGCTGGTGATCGACGCGCGAGACTTCGGGGTACCGCAGCACCGACTGCTGGGCATGCTGGTCGCCCTGCGCGATGGAGGCGTCGACCGCTTCGAGAGAACCCTCACAGCTCCGCCGCCGAGCCTGAACCTTACAGTCGGCACCGTGTTGCGCCCATCCATGAGTGCGCGCGGCTGGCTGCAGGTCGAGGAGTGGGCGGCCCAGGCGCACGTAATTGCACCCACCATCGTCGGTGGCTCGTGGGACCGCGGTGGCGGGGACCTCGGGCCGCAAGGGTCTGTTCGAGCCTGGGCGAAGATCGGGGTCAACGCTCGTTCGATCGGTGACGAACTACCAGCCGCCGACTTCGTCTGGGATCCGACACTCGGCCCCGAGCATATGCTGAAACTCACCATCGAGCAGGTCGCCATATTGCAGGGGTTCCCCCCGTACTGGCGCATCGAAGGCGGCAAAACGGCCCGATATCGCCAGGTGGGAAACGCGACACCGCCACCGGCTGCATTCGCGGTCGGGAGCGCTCTGAGGGCTGTGTTGACCACCTCTTGAACGCGACCCAGCCAAGCCGCGCCACACCGCTAAGATCGCGAGTCATGCCCTTCGATCCACACGAGCAACCTCGACCCCATCAGGTGGACATGATCGACCTGTTTGCGGGACCCGGGGGGCTCGATGTGGCGGCGCGGTGGTTGGGGCTGAGCGTTTACGGATTCGAGTGGGACCGAAATGCATGCGCGACAAGATCCGCCGCCGGTCTCAACGATCGCCCGCACGACGTACGCGACTTCGGCCCCGAGACCGCGCCGAGCGCCTGGATACTCGCCGGCGGGCCGCCCTGCCAGACGTTCACCGTCGCCGGTTCGGGAGCAGGCCGCAAGGCACTCGATGAGGTTCTGAGCTACGTCGTCCGAATGGGTGACGGTGAGGACGTGGTTGCCGACCTGGAAACCTTGAAGGACGAGCGGACCGGCCTCGTCCTGGAACCCTTGCGATGGGCATTGGCTGCGCACAGCAACGACGATCCTTACAAGGTCATTGTGCTGGAACAGGTTCCGGCGGTACTGCCTATCTGGCAAGCGATGGGCACCGTTCTGGAGAAGATCGGGTATCACGTCGCCTGCGATGTACTGCGCACCGAGCAGTTCGGCGTTCCACAGACTCGCAGGCGAGCCATTTTGATCGCCAGCCTCGAAGGTGAGCGCAAGCTTCCAGAAGCCACCCATCGGCCTTACCGCAAAGGTGTCGAACGCACAGCCGGTAAGCCCGATCTCCTGCCCTGGGAAACGATGGCCGCTGCGCTCGATCGCGGATACGACTTCTACGTCGTCTCGAACTACGGTACAGGTGGCAACCCCAAGTTGCGAGGTCGTCGCCATTCTCGAGAGCCGTCGGCCACGATCACCGGCAAGGTGTCTCGGAACAAGGTCGTCGACGGTGCGGGTATCGAGACTCCACGGTTCAGCCTGGCTGAGGCAGGACGACTGCAGACGTTTCCCCTCGACTATCCCTGGTCGGGCAACGACATCGCCCAGCAGATCGGTAATGCGATCCCGCCCGTGCTGGCTCTGCACGTCTTGTCGGCTGCCCTGGGGAAGCAAGTGAGTCACGAGGATGCGCGGAAGGTTGTCGATCGTCCGTGGATCGACACCCGCGACTCAGCCCCGCTGGACCATTTCGCACGAGTCGGCCAGCTTTTCGTCTGACGGTTCTCCCAAGTGGATGGGCATTGGCTCACATCCCTGCGCAGACCCCGTCGAGTCCGCCGCGCTCCTGTAGCGAACCCGCGTCGGCGACCGATCCTCACATCAGCGGGGTAACACTTCGTCCAGTTAGCCGAAGGTCATCGGATCGAGCCGATACAGTTACCCGCAACGCGGGGGAGCCAAACCTCCCATCGTCGACGTAGGGGTAACGCGCAGTGGGAGATGCCGGTGAGCGATGTGATTGACGAGCAAGACGAACTGTTCGATGTATTCAGGTTGTTGCTCGATACCTACACTCCGGCGGAGGCGATCAAGAAGCTCCGGCTGTTTTCCACGCCCGATGCTGTCATCAAGCGAATTGTGGACCGTCACGAGCGGGAAGTCGTGCGCATCGCAGAGATGCGAGAGCCACCGTCTGTCGTGATCGACAACTACGAGACCTGGTATGCCGGGCCGCATCCGGATGACAAGTTGTGGTCGGCCATTACCGCCGGGCTGGCCAAGGATGGATGGCCGCAGACGTCCATCGATAGCTTGGACGGGTCCTCGACGCGAGTCGTCTCACTCCTCCAGCATCCGAGGCAGAGCGCCTTCTCCACGCGTGGCCTCGTCGTCGGTTACGTGCAGTCCGGCAAGACCACCAATTTCACCGCCGTGATGGCCAAGGCGGCCGATCGCGGCTACAAGCTGTTCATCGTCCTCGCGGGGATTCACAACGGCCTCCGCAGACAGACTCAAGCCCGCTTGGTTCAGCAGCTCGTGGAGCCGAACCCTACGCTGTGGTCCCAGATCACGGACCTGGATCATGATTTCCGCCCGACCGCGAACCCCGCCAGCTTCTTCGGCAAGTCGAACAAGACCCACGTCCTCTGTGTCGTCAAGAAGAACGCCACCGTGCTGCGCAAACTGGTGAAGTGGCTCGGCGACGCTTCGGAGTACTTGGCGGATTGCCCGGCGTTGATCATCGATGACGAGGCCGACCAAGCGACGGTCGCGACGAAGTCGATCAACCCATTGATCCGCCAGATCCTCAACACACTGCCGAAGTCGGCCTATGTCGGCTATACGGCCTCACCGTTCGCGAACCTGCTGATCAACCCTGCCGCTGAGGATCTGTATCCCGAACACTTCATCGTGAATCTTCCTCAACCACAAGGCCATTTCGGTACCGAAGTGCTGTTCGGCCGGTACGCGTTGGATGGCGAAGATCCTAATGACGTCGATGACGGTTACGACATGATCCGCACTGTCCCCGACGACGATGTGGAACTCGTTCGACCGAAGACCAGGGCGGACGCAGAAGGGTTCTGTCCGACTATTACGGACACCTTGCGTCGCGCGGTGCTGTACTTCTGGCTGACGACCGCTGCGCGTCGCGTGCGCGGCGGGGGTAACCCGCACTGTACGATGCTGATCCACACCAGCGTTCGCACCGCCGTGCACAACAGTTTTCGGGATCCTCTGCTGGCTTTACGGGCCAAGGTGCGACGCAACCTGGAGGATCCCACGATACAGAGCGAGTTGCGTGCGCTGTGGGACGAGGAGACGTCTCGCGTGCCTGCTGCCGAGTTCCGCGAGGAGTTCGTCTCCTTCGAGGAACTCGAGGCAGAAATGCCAGGCGTACTGCGTGATTGCCGCGTGGTGATGGACAACTCGGAGAGCACCGACCGCCTCGATTACGAGAATGGTCCGGTGGTCGCGATCGCGGTGGGCGGCAACACGCTCTCGCGCGGTCTGACGCTCGAGGGTCTGTCTGTCAGTTACTTCGTGCGCTCGGTCTCGACGTATGACACATTGCTACAGATGGGCCGCTGGTTCGGCTACCGCAAGGGCTACGCGGACCTGCCGCGAATCTGGATGACCAAGGAACTCGAGGACTGGTTCCGCCACTTGGCGACGGTCGAGACCGAGATGCGGCGCGACATCGACGTCTACATGACCGAGGGCAAGACACCGATGAACTTCGCGGTGCGTCTGCGGACCCACCCGGCACTGCGCGTGACGGCAGCCGCGAAAATGAAGGACGCGGTGTCGGCGTCGTCGTCCTATGGCGGACAACGTGTCCAGACCAGATACTTCCGCCTGGAATCCGAGTGGCTGCGGCAGAATCAATCGGCAGCACGCAAGCTCGTGAGCGAGGCCGTCCGGATCGGCAGTGTCGAGGGGAGTTTCACGGATGGACGCTATCTCATTAGAGATGTGTCCAGCGATGCCGTACTGGAGTTCCTGAGGAACTACCAGTTCCATGAACGGTCGCAGGAGTGCGACGCGAAACTGATGGCAGGATACATCGAGAAGCGCATCCGAAACGCAGGAACGCTGCGGCGGTGGAACATCGCGGTGGTCGGGAAACCAGCCGAGAACAGTCCAGAGCAGTTCGACTTCGCACCAGGGGTTCGCGTCGGAACAATCGTACGATCACAATTCTCCTCTGGCTCAGACTATTCGGACATCAAGACGCTGATGAGCCGTCGTGACGCAGGTCTAGACCTCGAAGGAGTCACGACCAGCACGACCGAAGGAGAAATCCAGAAGGCTCGTGCTGCACAACAACCCGAGGCCGGACTGTTGGTGCTGTATCCGATCGACAAAATTTCGGAGCCCGAGCCCTCGAAAGACAAGCGTCAACCACTGAACGCACCGGAGCATGTCATCGGTGTGGGTCTGGTGTTCCCGAAGCCCAAAGACGACGACAGCACCGTCGCGTGGGAAGCCAACTACATCTCGGCAGACCTGTCCGGCGTCGAGATCGAGGAGGAGGACTTCAGCGCCCTCGAGGCAGAGGACATCTGATGCCGGCAGAGATCAGAGAGGTTATCGACGATCACTGGCGACGCCTCGAACATCGCCCACCGTCGATGTCGTCGGTCGTTGCCGTATCGCAGCTACCCGTGCCTACGCCGATTGGATCGCTGGCAGCCGCGATTGACAGCGCATGCAACCGGCACCTGCTCGTGCCGGTCGCAGCGCATCAGAATGTTCGCAAAGGGCTCAACGGACCGGTCCTGATGTTGCACAAGCGGACCCTTGACGACGACACGACAAGGCACGATTACGCCGATCTCGTCTGTCTGCGATCCGATCTCAGCGATATCTTCACGACGCTGTGCGCTGATGTCCTGATCGCGACCGAGGCGGCGCCCGAGAATCCGCTGAAGGTTCTCAACCGGGTGCTCGATCGGTGGAAGGCGCTGTTTCAGAATCCGGGTCCGCCCTTGGGCCCGGAGCAACGAGCTGGATTGTTCGGTGAACTGATCATATTGGCGCGGCTACTCGAGCAGGACAGCAGCGCTCACCTGTTGTGGCGAGGCCCGTCAGGCCATCGTCATGATTTCGCGACCGACGCGGGAGCTCTCGAGGTGAAAACCTCGACCAATCCTAACGGGCGCCAGATTCGCATCCACGGCCTCGACCAGTTGGAGCCGCCGATCAACGGCTTCTTGGGTCTGGTCTGGCTTCGCCTGGAACCTACCGTGCGTGAGGGCATCGGCTTTCTCGACCTGATCGATCGCGTACTCGAACTATCGGACGACGAGACGGCCGTACTCAACAAACTGGCATCGATCGGCTACCGCAAAGCCGACGACGACCATTACCGCCACGCACGCTATGCAATCGACGAACAGCGCTGGTACAACGTCGATGTCGCGTTTCCACGACTGACCACCGTCGACCTTGCAGCGGCCGCGATCTCCTCTAACGTGCGCGATGTCGACTACACGATCGACCTGTCGGGAGACACGCCAAGCCCGATGGAGAACAGTCAAGTGGAACGACATATCCGAGTGATGATCGAGGAGCATGTGTGACCCTGCCTGCCTGGGTTTCCCAGCCCTTTCCTCCGGAAGGCGCCAGCGCTGCGGAGGGCATAAGAAATCAACTCGGCAAGCCCCAACTCGATCATCTGACCATCCTGGTCCGCGAATCGGCGCAGAACAGCTGGGATGCTCGTCGCAGTGACGGCGTCTCGGTGGACTACCGCATCGATCTACAGACAGTCAGCGCCGCCGACGCGCCGGCCTGGAGGGACAATCTGCTGCGTCGGGCTCCTGCCAAGCAGGTTCTTCCCCTTCGTGACTCATTGCAGCAGCCCACCATCCGGGTGTTGTCGATCTCGGATCGGGGAACGCGGGGGCTGGGTGGACCGACCCGAGCCGATGCGGTCACCGATGATCGCCGCGACTTCGTTGCTTTCCTCCGCAATATCGGTGAACCACGTGACCAGGCACTGGGCGGCGGCACCTACGGTTTCGGCAAAGGGATCCTTTACCTTGCCTCGAGACCGGGAACGATTCTGGTTCATACCCGCTGCCAGTACGAGGGTCGCTACGAGACCCGATTGATGGGGGCGGCGCTGTGGAAAAGCTATGACGCGAGAGAGTCCGGCCGCGATCGCCGCTATACCGGCAGGCATTGGTGGGGAGACACTTCTGGGGACGTGATCGAGCCGCTCGTCGGCGCCGAGGCCGACGCGATGGCGCGGAAACTCGGACTGCGACCGTTCGAAGACACTGAAACGGGGACGACGATTGTCATTCTCGACCCCGATTTGGAGGGCGCCGAGCCTGCCTCGGTAGCCACATATCTCGCCGAGACGATTACATGCCAGTTGTGGCCGAAGATGATGCCAGACGGCAACGGCGTTGTTCCGATGCGGTTTTCCGTAACCTGCGACGGTATCGAGTACAAGGTGCCGCAACCCGCCGAGATGAAGTCCCTACGCTTGTTCGTCTCTGCCTACCGCAAAATGGTGGGCAGCGAGGCGCAAGAACTACACTGCCGCAGGCCGAAGAAGCTACTCGGGCGATTCGCGCTGCACCAGTCGATGGCGCAGCGGTTCGAGCCCACCGACGCCGAACGTATGGCTGGGTTCGAGAATGGGATGGTGCATCACGTCTGCCTTATGCGCCCAGCCGAACTCGTGGTGACGTATTGGCTCGGACCCAAACCCGCGAGCGAGTACTCCGCCTATGCAGGTGTCTTCCGAGCCGATACCGCCATGGACGAAGCGTATGCGGCGGCTGAGCCGCCGACCCACGACAATTGGAACTACCAGTCGCTGGATTATCCTGACTACTCCTTTGTGAAGATGACCTTCGTACGCATGAAAGAGGCCATCGAACGGATATTCGGCCCGCGTGGCAGCAGTGGGGTCGAGGTCGCACAAGTGTCGCTCGGGGCAGCTAGCGAACGTCTCTCGCCTCTCGTGGGCGGCGCGTGGGGTATCGGTGCGGCCACCGACTACGGCAAACCAGGCGACACCGCGCCGCCTGCTCGGCCGACACCTGGACGTCGCCCGAGTGGTCGACGACAGGATGTCAATGAAATCGAAGAAGGGGGAACTCTCGACACTGCGAGCATCGCGGAACACGAGCCTTCTGGCCCGCATGGCTACGAGCAGAACACGAACTCTCCCGACACGGATCCGTATGCCGAGGCCGCGAAGCCTGTCAGACAGCGACGACGACGCCCGAAGATCGAATACATCGGTGATCCGGAGCCGGAGGAACTGTGGGGGAATGCCGTAGTGGTGCAGCGCTTCCGTGTGCCGGTCGGCATTCCGCAACGTATCACCGTCGATCTCGCCGTTGCCCTGAACAGTGACGGCGGCCTGGAGATGGATCCGCCTGCCGGCGCCGATATGCCAGGCCTCGTCGGTTGGCAGGATCCGCACGGCGAGATCCATCAGGTTCCGTCGTACGTCATCGAAGGCGGCGACGGCCAGATCTGGAAGGCCGTGGTGAAACCTGCCGCCGACACCATGACCGACATCGTGCTCTACACAGAGGCGGTCGGCTGATGGCCCATCGCGTCCTTCCGTACAAGAAGCCATCGCCGGCCGCCGTACAGGCAGGTGAGTGGTTGCTGTCGGTCGACGGCAACGAAATGCCACTGCCGGAGTCCTATCCCCACTGGGACTATCAGACGACACTGAGTCTGCGCCGCACTATCAAGGTCGATCTGCATCGCGCCCTCGCGGAATCGACACTGGACCCGAATACCGAACTCAGTCTGGCCGCGATCTGGACATCGACGGGGTCGAAACTCAGGGGAACAGTGATGCGAACGATGGTTCCCGAGAACGGCGAAGTCGAATTACGTGCCGATCTTCCGGGCGCAGACCTCGGTGGTGTCGTTCTCCTGGACACCGCCCTGGTACTTGCGCGACGCCGACACGGCAGTGACCGACCGGTGGTGCCTCGCCGTGGTGGTTCGGTCCTGTGGAGTGATCGGAGTCAAATTCGCCTTCAAGGTGACGCTCCGCAATTTCCAATCGCGATAGTCGATTTCGACCGAACCAACTATCCCGGCGACGCTGCGTGGCACTTGGAGATCGGCACGAACCTCGACGCGGCGACGATGGGCTCTCTCCTCCTGCTCGTCAATGAGAAGAAGACCGTCGTCACCGAAGCCCTCCAACGCGCGAGCAGTCCCCGCATCGAAGACAAGATCGCACTGTCGGCTCTCTATGCCGACGTGGCTCGCACCATGGTGGATCACGCCGTGCGCCTGAACGACTTCGATGACGACTCGCACTACATCGATGAAACCTTGGGTGCCACGCTGCAGGAACTGTTCGGACGGCTGTTCCCGGGTCGGTCCATCACGGACGTCAGACTGGCGGCACAGGAATCCCCGAACTTGTTCGCCTCAGAACTGCAGGCGGCCGTGAAAATCTTCGAGGGGGTCGCGTGACACTTCTGTACCCTCGGTTGCTCCGCCACCGTGCCAAAATACTGGCGGCCGAATACAAGGAGCTCAATCCGCTCGACCTGCACAACCGTTGGGCCCTCGCCGACGAATCCGCGGTGTTCGTCGCGACCGGCGGTACCCGTGTCGATCGCGACAAATTACAGTTCCTTCGCGACATCGTCATCGACCTGGCCAAGGAGTCCGGCTTCCCGGAGCCACCTGATTCGCGCCAGAAGGTTACCTTCGATCTCAACCTCGCCGTTGCGTTGCACAAGGAAATGCGCATCGCCCCCGCAGAAGCTGCCGCCGGCGACGTCTGGGCGTTTCTGGCCTTGATCGTTCTCCCCGACGTCGCTCACTGGCGCTATCCGAGACCGCCGGCCGACCGCGTCCTGGGTTCCGATCTCACTCGTCATGTGCTCGGCCGGATGTGGTGGCGAGCACATCTGGTGTATTCCCCGGCCGATTCCGAACCGTATGCGGCGCTGCATGTCCTCGGCGAAGCGGCATTCGACCAGATCTACGCGCGACGCGCCGCCCTGGGTGGCAGTCCGCACTTGATCAAGTCGATCCTGCGAGTATGGCGGCGCATGGACCTGAAGGGGATGACGGAGCGGGACATATTGCGAGACTTCCTCAAGCGATTGCTCCGCCTGGCTCCGTTCGTCGTCTTCGAAGCGCTGGACGAATCTGCTCTGGATGAAGAGCTCGTAGAGATCGCGAAAGAAACGGTCGTCGGCGTGCTGTCGGCAGGCGGGCAGATATCGGTCGAAGAAGCAGCGATCCACGCGGCGCGCGTATTCGGTGGTTCACGATCACCTGCCCCATAGTCCCGACGGCCTCCAGATCGAGTGTGCATGAGTCGCAGAGACACCGAGGTTCTGCAGGCAGGTTCGCCGCGGCTGCTGTCAAGGCGGTGCCTGGAGGTGCAGCAGCGCTGAGATCATCAAGTCCATCGCTGTTACCTCGTCAGCGACCGCAAGACCTTCGATAATCGGGGTCGAGGATCGGTGCCGCGTACAACCGTCCGGCGTCCGGGCCGGCGACACTGCGTGCACTGACGATCAACTCGTACAGCACCACGGCGAACAAGCGCAGGCGAGCGGCGTCGCCGAGTCCGCGGTCGATCGCTGTCTTGGCGGCCTTGTCGAGCGTGGCCAGCACGTCCGTGAGCACGTCAATTTCCGCTTCAGCTTGGACGTCATAGTTCATGCCCCGGAACACCTGTCGTTCGGACTGAGCGCATCAGTCGAGCGTGGTTCAACGATCCCGCATTGAACCGGTGCGCGGTCATCGACCACGCGAGTTCCGGTCCATGGGCACCGACTGCGGGTCGCTCCTGTCGTGGTGACATGTGGCGCGATCCGGCCCACGACAAGCGGCACAACGAGCTCGACGCAGGCGTTGGATGGACAGCGCACCGCTAGGACTTCGCCCGTCGCGTGATCGAACTTCGCCACGCCGCAATGCGTCGCGGTGATCCATGGTTCGCATTCCGGGCCGCACCCGTGCGCGTTATCGGGCATGGTGTACCAGTCCCCTCCGCTTGCTCGCATGCTGGACGACACTTTCCCGAATCGCATTGACCACGGCGCGCCCGGACGGCCGGAACGAGTCGCGCGGCGGCTGGATCCATGCACGGAACAGACCTGGTCGCTGGCCTGGGCCAGGTAGAGCGATGATCCCTCCGCCACGGATGATGGATACCTGCAAGCGCGACATCTCCGCGAACAGCGCTATCCCGTCCGGAAGGTCCGCGCCTGCCAGGAATGTCCACCGCTGCGAACGCGGATGAGTCAGAATCGGGCCCGTCTCCGGGCCGTGGTGCTCCAACCGCGCCTTCACCTCTGAACCTATGAATGCCGGCATCATCAATCCGCAGACGGCCCCGGTGCGGATCACAATCCGGCCGGTATGCGGCGGATCTACCTCCGCGGGCAGGCCACACACATTTCGGTAGAAGTGGCACACCGACAACGGCGTGTCCTTGATGTCGTTCGGCGAACTCATTCGGGTGTCCCTCCGCCTGGTTCAACGTGGTCGACACCCGCCGCCGGGGAGTCGGTGGAGGCCCGAGCTCAACCCGGCGGCGGGGCTGCTTTCAGCTTCGCCAGATCAGACCCGCGATCCCAGACACGGGACTTATACAGAAGTAATACGCTTGCGCCAGCAGGCATTGGAGGGGCAAACAGGGGGTGAGCATGATCGTCAGCAAGTGGACGAAGGTGGAGGTCAAAGCGCTTCGCTTGGCAGCCCTACGGCTGACGCAGGAGCAGTTCGCCGAGAGGGTGGGCTTCACAACGGCGACGATTCGTAAGTGGGAGCAGGCAACCCGCGAGAAGCCGGTTCGGAATGAGTCAGCTGAAGCGTTGGACACCGAGCTCGCTCGACTCACCGACGAACAACGCGCTCGTTTCCGCGCCGAGATCAACTCCGTACACGAGGCTACGGTCCCGCTTGTTTACCCGCGCTTCGCCGACATACCAAGCGCTAGCCTGGTCTCGGATGGTCAAAATAGTGCGCCGGGAGTCGAGGATATTGTGAAGCGACGCGAATTCGGAATGCTACTAAGTGCCGCGTTCTTCGCGGCAGGTGGTGATCGAGCTCCGGCTCGGATCGGGATCGCCGACGCGCACAGGATCGACGCGCTTGCGGCCGAGTTCGGACGCCGCGAGCAAGTCGTCGGTGGCGCTGCCCTTGTGAGCGACGCAGTTCAAGGACTCGAGGCAGCGAAACACCTCTTGGATACCTGCGCATTCTCTGAGGAAGCTGGCCGCGCTTTCACCAGTGCCGCAGGGGAACTCGCGACTATCGCGGGTTGGCTTGCCTATGACGCCGATATGTATTCTCTTGCCCGTAGTTGCTACGCCGATGCATTCGCGCTGGCCAGCCAAGCCGGCGATGACGAACTCACTGTGCATGTCTGTCTCAACGCCGCACAGATGGCGCTGTCACGGCAGCGCACAGGCGAAGCGAATCCGCATCGCGCCCTCGCTCTCGCCGACCGCGCTCGGGCGCTCACACGCGGCCACGCACCGGGTCGAGTCCATGCCCTGATCGCGACCCGCGAGGCGCAGGCGTACGGAATCCTCTGCGACCGCATGGCCTTCGGTAAGGCCATGGCCACCGCCTGGCGGGAGCTCGATTTCGCGCTCGACCATGAGTCACGCGAGGACTGTCCACCATGGTTGCGGTTCGTCAATGCCACCGAGATCAGAAGCCATGAAGCCCGCGGCTTCGGCCACCTGGGTGACCACGCAAAGTCGGCAGACCTGTGCTCTGGTTTGGCCGTGGATAGCGCCAGTGCCCGTAACTCTGCGAACTATCGCGCGGGTTCTGCGGCGGCGCTGGCTGATCTGGGCGACATCGGCGCTGCGGTGGAGGAAGGCATGTCGGTTCTCGCCGACTTGGAGAACTCCGTGTACTCCACTCGCACACTGCGTCTGCTCGAACCAGTACGGGTAGCAACGGAAGGCCGGTCCGAAGAATTCTCGACACGATTCGATGAGCTGGCAGGAAGGACGACTACCGTATGACCTCAGAGCATTCCGCGATGTCAGACCTCGATTTCCAGCACTACACAGCCGACCAGGCCCGCGAATTGCGCGATGACGTCGAACGCATCTTCCGGGACTCCTACGTCGATGCGATCGAGTCCGGTGAGGAGTTCGAATCGCCCGAAGCATTCATGCGCCGCTTCGACGCTTACACCGATCCGGCCCGCGCCGGTGCGTTCGAGTTGGTGATCGCCCGTCTCGATGGCGAACTCTGCGGGCAGGCGTGGGGTTGGCCGCTCACCGCTAAGACCGCGTGGTGGGACGGGCTGCGGCTCGATGACGACGACCATGCGGCGTTCACGGCTGAGAACGGCTCACGCACATTCGCGTTCAGCGAGATCATGGTGCGCAAACAGTTCACGTGCAAGGGAGTTGCTCGTGCCCTGCACGACGAATTGCTCGCGGGTCGGCCGGAGCAGCGGGCAACGCTGCTGGTGCGCCTGGACAATCGCCGGGCGTACGACAGATATCGCCGGTGGGGGTGGTACCGCGTCGGCACTCTCCGACCGGATTGGCCCGATGCTCCACAGTTCGATGTTCTGATGCGTGCTCTTCAGTAGCTTCACGTGGACCGTGGCGTACATCGGCGTAGAGACGATCCCTCGGGGCCGACCGGGAGGAAAACATTCTGGCAATTGGCATTTCACCAAGGACTGATCGGTCGTGCGCCCGCTGACGCGTTGCTAGCATCGGGCGGTTCGTAACAGGGGTTTCTACGAAGGGGGAATACATGAGCGGCGGATCGGACGGCGATCGTCGGAAGAAGCGGGTCATGGCGTCGCGCCGTGTCTCGTACACCTTGCCCGCTCTCGTGGCTATGGCGCTGGTGTCGAGTGGATGCGGGGCTGGCGGCACCGCCGCTCCCCGCCCGATCGTCACCACGATCTATACCACCACCTCGAAGCCCCCGGCCCGCACGACTCCGCCGGTGACCACCACTACCCCACCGCCGACGACCACTTCTCGGATCACCTCGACCACGCCGACCACCGACACCGCGCAGCCGATTCACGTCGGGATCTGTGTCGACCAGACAACGAACACCCGGGTGATCGATGACCTGTGCGACACCACCGACAGCCGCTACGCCACCTTTTGGTACCGGCACGCCGACACCCTGATCTACCCGGCGGTCGGCGCCGCGGTGGTCCTGGCCGCCGGGACCTTCCTGCGCCCGAGCGGAACCGCGGTCCACGACCGAGGCGTTCCGACCAGTGGCGGCACGGTCCAGCGCGGCGTGCTCGGCCAGGGCCGCCCCGACATCGGCGGCGTCGGATCGTAGTACGCACGCGCCGCAATTCCGGTCGGTTACGAGTGAGAAGGGCTCCGGGTCGAGCCGTGCGGAAACGCCTTGTAATAGTCGCGTCCGCGCCGGGTAATCACGTCGTCGACGCAATCTCTGCTGGGTATCGCCGTCACGACTCGTACATGCAGGAGCGCAGGAGTGGACATCGAAGACGCACGCCGCTACGCCGCAGCGATATGGCGGCGAGAAGATATGACGGCGTCCGAGCGCCTGGCGGCCGTGAAAGCGGATTCCCATGCGCGCGGCAAGGAACCCTTCGATCTCGGGCGGCTCGAATCGCTGTGCGACACCAGCCATGAAGGCCGCATGGATCCGACGCACTGGCGCAAACGCAAGTTCGAGCTGATGTACTACAGCCATCCCGAGATGATGACGATCGAGGATCTCGCCGAACATGTCATGGCGACGCAGGGATGGATGTGGTGACCCAGGGTTTGTAACGGTCGGGACACGGCGCTCGATGCAGTCACCGAGGTCATGTTCGTGGCCGAAAGTGACTCAGGAAGAACGGTTTCGAGATGATTCGAGTCAATCGCCACATCGTCGCGGGTGCACTGCTGGCCGGTGCGGTGCTGATGTCCGCCGCTCCCGCGCAGGCCGAGGCCCCGGCCGAGCCTCAGGCGATCGACAACAGTGGGATTTCCAGCGGCTCGGCCGATCTGAACCATTGGTTCTGCGGCACGATCTGGCGGCCTTACTGCTTCTGAGCGCCCAGCGCGCAGGACGACGAAACCCACGGCGGATTATCGCGCCGTGGGTTTCGCTCTTCAACCATCTCGTCGGCTCCGCTGCCATCCGAATCGCCCTCGGCGGCAAGACCGCGCATCCACCGCCGACGAAACTCGGCGGAGAGCCGGAACCGCCAGACTATTCACCGGGGGCAACACGCCGGACACCCGTCCTTGGATGCTCGGCGGTGGGATCAGTCGGCGATCTGGCGCGTCGCCCGATCCGGCAGGACCCCGGCCAGGACGAGTTCCTCGTAGATCCGCTGCTGCTCGTCGTCGAGATTCGAGTACAGCATGTCGTACGCCAATTCTTCCTCGGCGAGCACCGCGACCGGGTCCCAGTCGTCCCCGAGCGCCGCGACGACGGCGCTGCGCCGCCTTACTTCGTCCAGCGTGAGGTCGTAAGCAAAATTGTGGTCGGCCATTCAGGCATCTCCAACAAGGTTTTCCGAAATCGAAGTGACGACGATGCCCAACCGCGTCCTTCCGAGCAATGATCTGTGTCACATTTCATGGCCGGAATTCATCACATTCGGACGTATGACAACAGTGGCGGTAAGAGCGCGGAGCATCTGGCACCACAGCGGGCACTATGCAGGCAGTAGCCGCGCGATGACCTCGGTCAATTGTCGGACATTGCGGCATTCGTGCATCGTCACCTGCTCCGCGTAGACGTGGGCCGCGGAGTCCCCCGTCGTCCACGACCGAGACGGCTCGGGATTCAGCCAGTAGGCGTGCTTGGCCCGGTCGATAATCGTCTGCACCGCAGCGAGGTTCGGATCCGTGCGGTTGGTCCGCCCGTCGCCGAGGATCAGAACAGAGGTGCGGGGACCGAGGGCGTCGGCGTAGTTGTCGAGGAAGCCTTGGAAGGCTTCGCCATAGTTGGAGCTGCCGAAGCGCGCGACCTTGGTGGAGCGGATGATCCGGGCGGCGGTGCCGGGGGTCGGGGGCTCGCCGGGGGTGAAGAAGTGGGTGATCTCGTCGCAGGTGTCGACGAAACCGAAGCTGCGCACCTTGCTGAACTGGTCCTGCAGGGCCTGGATAAGCTGGAGGGTGAATTCGGCGAAGCCGGTGACCGAGCCGGAGATGTCGGCGAGGACGACGAGCTCGGGGCGGCCGTGTTTGCGAGCGCGCAGGACAGGGTCGATGGGAACGCCGCCGGTGGACATGGAACGACGCAGGGTACGGCGTAGGTCGATCTGGCCGCGAACGGATTTGCGGCGGCGGACGGCGAGGCGGGTGGCGAGTTTGCGGGCCAACGGGTGAACCAGGCGGCGCATTTCGGCGAGGTCCTGTTCGCGGGCGCCGAGGAAATCGATGCGGTCGGTACTGGTTTCGACGCCGCGGCGGGCGATGTATTCGGTGCCGCGCAATTGCGCCGAGCGCAGGCGCGCCTCGGTCTGGACAGCGGTGCGGAAGGCGGCGAGGCGGCGGTTGGCTTCGATCGTGTGGACGGTGGTGTCGAGTCGAGAAGTGCCGTTCATGCCCGCGACGATCCGATCGATGAGTTCTTCCGGGCGTAGGGCTTTCATGGTCAGGTAGGAGGACCAGCCTGCGCCGGACGCGGTGGTGACCGGCGCGGGCTGCCCGGCGCCCGCGCCGCCGTAACCGCCGAGTTCGGTGAGCGCCTGGCGGGCCAGTTCGGCGACCGAGTCCGAATCATCCTGTGCCAGTGCGGAGACGAGGCGATCGCGCAGGGCTTCGACGGACTCGGGTGTCGACTGATCGACCTGCTGCGGCTGCTGGGCGGTCAGGAAGTAGAGGTCGAAGAGCTGATCGAAGACGGCGCGCTGACCATTGCGCCGCAGCAGGCAGGCGGCCATGCCGGAGCGCAGGCGATCGCGATCATGGATTCCGAGGGCAACCATCGCCTCCGCAGCATCGATGGTTTCGCTCGGCCCCGCGTTGATGCCGTGATCACGCAGGAGCCCGACGAACGCGACGAGCCGATCGGTCAACGATTCGGCGGCTGGGCGCCCCGCCTCGACCGTGCGAGGTTCGGACTTCACCTCACCGCCCTTCCTGCTGGGCATCCAAGTCGAGCCCGAGCCGCTCGATCGCCAGGCGGTGGTCCGATTGGTACTTCAAGAGCACCCCGAGCGTCGAGCGGACGACGCTTCCGCTCAGGTTGCGCGCACCGAGGGCGACCAATGTCTTCGCCCAATCGACGGTTTCGGCGATCGACGGGGCCTTGCGCAACGAGAGTTGACGCAGGGCTCCGACCACCCGGACCACCGGCTCCCCCAGCGCCTCGTCCAGTTCCGGAACCTTCATCCGCACGATCGCCCGTTCCAGTTCCGCCGTCGGGTAATCGATGTGCAGATACAGGCAGCGCCGCTTCAGCGCTTCGGACAGCTCGCGGTTGGCGTTGGAGGTCACGATGACGAACGGCTTGCGCACCGCGGTGACGGTGCCGAGTTCGGGGATGCTCACCTGGTAGTCGCCGAGCACCTCGAGCAGCAGCCCTTCCAGCTCCACGTCGGCCTTGTCGAGTTCGTCGATGAGCAGCACCGTGGCACGCGGGTTGCGGATGGCGGCCAGCAGCGGGCGCGCGAGAAGGAACTCTTCGGTGAAGACGTGGTCGCGGGTGCTGTCCCAGCCTTCGTCACCGGTGGCCGTGATGCGCAGCAGCTGCTTGGCGTGGTTCCACTCGTAGAGGGCGCGCGCCTCGTCGATGCCCTCGTAGCACTGCAGGCGCACCAGGTCGGATGTGGTCGCGGCGGCTACGGCCTTGGCCAGCTCGGTTTTGCCGACGCCAGCGGGGCCCTCGATCAGCAGCGGCTTGCCGAGGTGGCCCGCGAGGAACACGGCGGTGGCGATATCGAGGGAGGGGAGGTACCCGGCCTCGGTGAGGCGCCCGGTCACCTCGTCCACCGACGCAAAGAACTTACTCATCGGTAACTAGTCTAGACCGGACGCCTCCGGCTCAACTCGGCGCAGGCACGCGGAAATGACTCGGCTCGGCATCCGAGGGCACGGCGCTCGCCATGGTGAACGGCTCGACCAGCGACCGCAGTTCGATCAGGTGCTTGGCGTGCGCGTCCAGCGCCCGATCCTCCTCCGAGACCGGCTGCCATTGCCGCACGGCGCGCGCCTTCATCTCGTCGTCCACCGCGACGACCACGGCGAGGCCGTGCGCCGCCAGCGCGGGTTCGTCGGAGTGCGCGTCGGTGGACGTCACGTGCACGCTCACATGCATGCTGCGCGGACCGGTGTGGATCAGTCGCGCGGTGACCTCCACGACGTGACCGATCACGATCGGGCGGTAGAAACGGATGCCGCCGAAGTAGGAAGTGATGACTCGCTGACCGGCCCAGTCCGCGCCGCAGACGTACGCCGCCTCATCGATCCACCGCATCGTCCGGCCGCCGTGCACCTTGCCACCCCAGTTGATGTCCGAGGGCGCCGCCAGGAACCGCAGAGTCGCGCTCGGCGCGGTGCCCGCGGAGGTGTACCGCTGGGCGGCCATCGCCTCCTCGATGTGCTTGCGCACCGCGATCCGGGCGCGGGCCTGCCGGTGCCGCTGCGACTCCAGCAGCGTCGTCGGACTCCATTGCGGCACTTCGACGGTGCGGCGGTCGTCGTCCACCGCGACGAAGATCGTCAGGCACTGCGCCGACTGCACCGGCTTCACCCGGGTGGGATCGGTCGAATAGACCGTCACCAGGATGTGCATGCTGGTGCGCCCGGTGTGCACCAGGTCGGCGTGCAATTCGACCAGCTCGCCGACCGAGATCGGGCGATCGAGATGGATGTTGCCGACGTAGGCCGTGACGCAGTAGCGGCCGCTCCACTGGGCCGCCGCCGCGTAGGCGACTTTGTCGATCCATTCGAGGAGTTTGCCGCCGTCGACCGAGCCCACGATGCCCGCGTCGGCGGGCTGGACGAGGAAGCGGTGGATCGCCTCGGCGCGCCGGCCTGCCGTAGCCGGTGCGCACACGGTCGGTTCGCTGTCGGTCGAGTTGGTCAAGGTCCACCATCCGTTCGGGCAGAGAATTTTCGGCTACCTGACCCCGTTGTCCGGGAGAACCTTAGGCCCCGGCGTCGGTACGAGCGAGTAACGAGCCGACAAGGAGGCGGGTCGACTACACCGGGCCGCGCGGTTCGCACTTTTCCGCGATCGATGAGCAACGCCGATAGGGGGTGCCCCTAATATCACGGTTCGATTTGGTCCGCAGGGGAGAAAACACCCGTGACGTTTCGCGGCAAGTGCGCAAGAGTGAAGTCGTGCAGTCGCTGCCCCGTCGGTAAGCGCGACCGCGAAGCAGTGACCGTAGATCCAGATCTGTCTGCGGGGGTAGGCCGTGGGCAGACCCCGACGGGGGATGGCGCGCGGAGACGCTCGCCGCAGAGTGAAAGGATTTACGTTGTTCTCCACAACCAGCGCACGCCGTACCGTGGCCCGCGTGGCCGTCGCCGGTGCCATCGCCGCGATCCCGTTGACCGCCCTGGCGATGCCCGCGTCCGCCACCCCGAGCACACCCGGGGTCACCCAGGCTCGGTACGACCCGTATTACAACAACCGGTGCGACTTCGGCCCATTCCCGAACTGGAGTTGTAACAACAACCCCTTGTTCGGTGGTGGCCACTACGGCAGTCCGCCCTATGGCCGCGGTCCTGACCAGGGATGGGGGCAGGGCTGGGGCACAGGCTCGTTCGGCAGCAGTTAGAAGTCCGCGCAGACGCCGGTGGCCCGCTCCGGAATCCGGAGCGGGCCACCGCGCGAATAGACCTCTGTATCAGGCGGTCTCGGTGATCGGGCGATCGACCCAGCTCATCAGGCCGCGCAGCTTGGCGCCGGTGACCTCGATCGGGTGCTCGGCGTTCTTCTTGCGCAGCGCCTCGAGCTCCTTGTTGCCGCCCTCGACGTTGGCGACCAGACGCTTGACGAAGCTGCCGTCCTGGATGTCCTTGAGGATGTCCTGCATGCGCTTCTTGGTGTCGGCGTCGATGACCCGCGGGCCCGACAGGTAACCACCGAACTCGGCGGTGTCGGAGACCGAGTAGTTCATCCGCGCGATGCCGCCCTCGTACATCAGGTCGACGATCAGCTTCAGCTCGTGCAACACCTCGAAGTAGGCCATCTCCGGCGCGTAACCGGCCTCGACCATGACCTCGAAACCGGTCTTGACCAGCTCTTCGGTGCCACCGCACAGCACGGCCTGCTCACCGAACAGGTCGGTCTCGGTCTCTTCCTTGAAGGTGGTCTTGATGACGCCGGCGCGGGTGCCGCCGATGCCCTTGGCGTAGGACAGCGCCAGGGCCTGGCCCTCGCCCTTCGGGTCCTGGTCGATCGCGATCAGCGCGGGAACGCCCTTGCCGTCGACGAACTGACGACGCACCAGGTGGCCAGGGCCCTTCGGCGCCACCATGCCGATGGTGACGTTGGCCGGGGGCTTGATCAGGCCGAAGTGGATGTTGAGACCGTGGCCGAAGAACAGCGCGTCGCCGTCCTTCAGGTTCGGCTCGATGTCGCCTGCGAAGATCGACGCCTGCGCGGTGTCGGGCGCGAGCACCATGATGACGTCCGCCCACTCCGAGACCTCCGCCGGCGTGCCGACGGTCAGGCCCGCCTCCTCGGCCTTCGGGCGCGACTTCGACCCCTCGGCGAGACCGACGCGGACCTCGACGCCCGAGTCGCGCAGGCTCAGCGAGTGCGCGTGACCCTGGCTGCCGTAGCCGATGACAGCGACCTTGCGGCCCTGGATGATCGACAGATCGGCATCGTCGTCGTAGAACATCTCGACTGCCACTGTGGTTCCTTCCGGGATCATCCCCGCGCGAGGCGGGGCACACCGTGCTTGCGCCGGTGTTGATTTTCGTTGTTCTGGATCGGATCACCCCCGCAGGAGCGGGTGGGGATCATTCCCGCGTCAGCGGGGAGGGCGGCACGCCAACCGTCGATCGCAGAAAGACTAGCGTGTGGCCGCCGCTCATTACTTCATCGAGTGGCGGTGATGGACTTCGGTCCACGCCCCACCGCGACGACACCGGACTGCACGATCTCCCGGATGCCGTACGGCTCGAGCATGCGCAGCAGCGCGTCGAGCTTGGACCGGGTGCCGGTCGCCTCGACGGTGAGCGCGTCCGGCGACACGTCGATCACCTTCGCGCGGAACAGCCCCACGGCCTCGATCACCTGGGTGCGCACACTGGCGTCGGCGCGCACCTTCACCAGGATCAGTTCGCGGGCCACCGAGCTGTCGGAGTCCTGCTCCACGATCTTGATGACGTTCACCAGCTTGTTGAGCTGTTTGGTGACCTGCTCCAGCGGCAGGTCCTCGACGGTGACGACGATGGTCATGCGCGAGATCTCGGGGAGCTCGGTGCCACCGACCGCCAGCGACTCGATGTTGAAGCCGCGCCGGGAGAACAGCGCCGCGACCCTGGCCAGCACGCCCGGTTTGTCCTCGACGAGAACGCTGAGGGTATGCGTGGTACTCATCCGTTGTTCACCTTGTTCTGTTCCTGCGACATCGCCGCGTGGATGACCGCCGGCTCGGCCGCCTGCTCGTCCTCGTCGAACAGCGGGCGGATGCCGCGAGCGGCCATGATCTCGTCGTTGCTGGTGCCCGCGGCGACCATCGGCCACACCTGGGCGTCCTTGCCGACGATGAAGTCGATCACCACGGGGCGGTCGTTGATGGACTGCGCCTCGCGGATCGCGGCCTCCACGTCCTCCTCGCGCTCCACCCGGATGCCGTGGCAGCCGAGGGCTTCGGCGAGCTTCACGAAGTCGGGGATGCGCAGGGTGTGCGTGCCGAGGTCGGTGTTGGAGTAGCGCTCCTGGTAGAACAGCGTCTGCCACTGGCGCACCATGCCGAGGTTGCCGTTGTTGATCAGCGCGACCTTGATCGGCACCCCCTCGACCGCGCAGGTGGCCAGCTCCTGGTTGGTCATCTGGAAGCAGCCGTCACCGTCGACCGCCCACACCTCTTTGTCCGGCGCGCCCATCTTGGCGCCCATGGCCGCCGGCACGGCGTAGCCCATGGTGCCGAGACCACCGGAGTTCAGCCAGGTGCGCGGCTTCTCGTACTTGATGAACTGGGCGGCCCACATCTGGTGCTGGCCGACGCCCGCGCAGTAGATCGCGTCGGGACCGGCCAGGCGGCCGAGCGCCTCGATGACGAACTCCGGCGACAGCGAACCGTCCGCGGGCGGAGTCCAGCCCAGCGGGTAGGCGTCGCGCACGCCGTCGAGGTAGGTCCACCAGTCGGTCAGCGGCAGCGGCAGCGAAGTGCCCGCGGCGGGATCGGCCTTCAGCGTCTCGATGAGTTCGACGATCACCTCGCGGCAGTCGCCCACGATCGGGACGTCGGCGTGCCGGTTCTTGCCGATCTCGGCCGGGTCGATGTCGGCGTGGATGACCTTGGCGCCGGGCGCGAAGGAGTCCAGCTGGCCGGTGACGCGGTCGTCGAACCGGGCGCCGAGGGTGATCAGCAGGTCCGAGCGCTGCAACGCGGCCACGGCGCCCACGGTGCCGTGCATGCCGGGCATGCCCATGTTGAGGCGGTGGCTGTCGGGGAACGCGCCGCGCGCCATCAGCGTGGTGACCACGGGGATGCCGGTCAGCTCGGCCAGCTGCAGCAGCTCGGGCGACGCGTCGGCCTTGATCACGCCGCCGCCGACGTAGAGCACGGGGGCCTTGGCCTCCATGATCATCCGCGCGGCCTCGCGCACCTGCTTGCCATGCGGCTTGGTGACCGGACGGTAGCCGGGCAGCCGCATCTCCGGTGGCCAGCTGAAGGTGGTCTGCGCCTGCAGCACGTCCTTGGGGATGTCGACCAGCACCGCGCCGGGGCGTCCGGACGCGGCGAGGTAGAACGCCTCGGCGATGATGCGCGGGATGTCGACGCCCTCGGTGATCAGGAAGTTGTGCTTGGTGATCGGCATGGTGATGCCGGAGATGTCGGCTTCCTGGAACGCGTCGGTGCCGATCAGGCCGCGGCCGACCTGGCCGGTGATGGCCACGATCGGGACCGAGTCCATCTGTGCGTCGGCGATCGGGGTGACCAAGTTGGTCGCGCCGGGGCCGGATGTGGCCATACACACACCGACCTTGCCGGTGGCCTGGGCGTACCCCGTGGCCGCGTGACCCGCGCCCTGCTCGTGCCGAACGAGGACGTGGCGCACCTTGGTGGAATCGAACAGCGGGTCGTAGACGGGAAGAATCGCGCCGCCCGGAATGCCGAATACGGTGTCGACGCCGAGCTCCTCGAGCGATCGGACGACCGACTGCGCGCCGGTGACCCGCTCGGGCGGGAGCTGGCGGCGGTTGGCCGTGGACGTCGCGTTGGCAGCGGGCGTGGCCTGCTGATTCGCCGAAGGCGCTGGCCTACGGGCCGAAGGCCCGGGCCGTGCGGTAGGTGCGCTCACCGTCTTCGTTCCTTACTGGTTGTGGTTCCGACCCCGGATGTTGTGCCAGCGGTGTCTTGCGCTTCGCCATGTCGGACACTAGTCCGAACATAAAAAAGCCCCCGACAGCGCAGGGCTGATCGAGGGTGGCGCGTCGCAACGCGAGCTGACGTATTCGACTCAGTGTGTCAGGCTCAACGCTGGACGCGCCGGCCGATTACGAGCAACTCGTTTCGATTCACGCGCACGACGTTAAGCGGGTGTGAACCGAAGAGTCAAACAGATGACCCCGTGTGTCCCATTATGTGGGACAGTGCGGTTGCTTGTGTCCGTTCATCAGGATGCGAGGATGGTGGTGTGTCATCACCGCATCAGTCCGTGCCACCGTCTGAATCGTCCCACACGCCCGCGACGACAACGGATACGGGTAGCGCCTCCGAAGCCCGTGTGATCCGCATCCCACGGCTGGCTTTCCTGGGTGTGTTCATCCTGCTGATGTGCGTGTTCTTCCCGTTCGTCGGCTGGCCCGCCGGACTGTGGTGGCTGTTGCTCATCCCGGTCGTGGTGCTGGCCTGGGTGCTGCGGACGCAGACCGCCGTCTCCGACGCGGGACTGGATCTGCGGACGCTGTTCGGTTCGCGCCACCTCGACTGGGCACAGGTGAAGGGTGTGCGGATCCCCAAGCGCGGGTACGTGCGCGCCGACCTGACCGACGGCACCGAGGTGAAGTTGCCCGCGGTGAGCTACGACCGGCTGCGCGACCTGGCGGCGTTCTCCGGCGGACGGATTCCGGACCCGTTCGCGGAGCCGAGCGAACCCGCGACGGACCGGGCGCCCGCCGAACCCGCCGACGCAGTTGAAGACGGCGAGACCTCGAAGGCCGACGGCGGGCCGGGGACCAATGGCGTGGCGAAGTCCGGCGAGGACGCGGCGAAGACGCGCGACGGCGACGACCCGGCGTAAGCGCCGACGACAGCCTGGCGGCTGTTGACCAGCGCAGTCGGCATCGGACGAAGGCGCGTGATCATGGCCACAGCCCGACCTCCAGCGCCGGTGGCAGCCGCGCCGAACATGAATCGACACAGCGCGCGCCGCCTCAGCCCTCGACTCCTCCCGTCGCGTGGTCCGGCGCCGCGCCGGAACATCCACCGCTATTGGGAGGTTGCCCGAGTCATGGGATGATTCCCCCGGAGCCGCGATCCTCCGTCTCGTCCCACCCCGACGCTCCGGCACCTCCGGCGTCACCCCGTCATCGCCCGCGACATCCCGCACCGGCGACACACCCGACTCGGCTGACCGCGAGATCGGACGCCGCACCACCCGCCCGGTGGACACGCCCACCGGGAGTAACGTGGTGGACCGCCGAGCAGGCTCTGCGCCGTCGCACGTCAGCCCCCGCGACCCGAGGACCATCCACATGCCACCGCTTCGTTCACGAACCACGACCATCGGCCGCAATGCCGCAGGCGCGCGCGCACTCTGGCGCGCCACCGGCATGACCGACACCGACTTCGGCAAGCCGATCGTCGCCATCGCGAACTCCTACACCCAGTTCGTGCCCGGCCACGTGCATCTGAAGAATGTCGGCGACATCGTGGCCGACGCGGTGCGCGCCGCAGGCGGCGTGCCGCGCGAATTCCACACCATCGCCGTCGACGACGGCATCGCCATGGGCCACGGCGGCATGCTCTACTCGCTGCCTTCGCGCGAGATCATCGCCGACTCCGTCGAGTACATGGTGAACGCGCACACCGCCGACGCGCTGGTGTGCATCTCCAACTGCGACAAGATCACCCCGGGCATGCTCAATGCCGCCATGCGGCTGAACATCCCGACGGTGTTCGTCTCCGGCGGCCCGATGGAGGCGGGCAAGGCCGTCGTCGTCGGCGGCGTCGCGCAGGCGCCCACCGACCTCATCACCGCGATCTCCGCGAGCGCCAATCAGGCGGTGTCCGAGGAAGGTTTGTCCGAGGTCGAGCGGTCGGCGTGCCCGACCTGCGGCTCCTGCTCGGGCATGTTCACCGCGAACTCGATGAACTGCCTCACCGAAGCGCTCGGACTCGCGTTGCCAGGCAACGGCTCCACGCTCGCCACGCACGCCGCGCGCCGGGCGCTGTTCCAGCGCGCGGGCACGGTCGTGGTGGACATCGCCAACCGCTGGTACCGCGAGGACGACGCGTCGGTGCTGCCGCGCAATGTCGCCGACGCCAAAGCCTTCCGCAACGCGATGGCCCTGGACGTCGCGATGGGCGGATCGACCAACACCGTGCTGCACACGCTGGCCGCCGCGCAGGAGGGCGAGGTCGACTTCGATCTGCACACCATCGAGGAGATCAGCCGCCGGGTGCCCACCCTGTCGAAGGTGTCGCCGAACTCCGACTACCACATGGAGGACGTGCACCGCGCCGGCGGCATCCCCGCCATCCTCGGCGAACTGCGCCGCGCCGGGCTGCTGGAGACCGACGTCACCACTGTGCACACCGCGTCCTTCGACGAGTGGCTCGACACCTGGGACATCCGCTCCGGCAAGGCTTCTCAGGAAGCGATCGAACTCTTCCACGCCGCGCCGGGCGGGGTGCGCACCACCGAGCCGTTCTCCACCGACAACCGCTGGTCGTCGCTGGACACCGATGCCGCGGGCGGCTGCATCCGCGATCTCGAGCACGCCTACACCACCGAAGGCGGCCTGGTCGTGTTGCGCGGCAACATCGCGCCCGACGGCGCGGTGCTCAAGACCGCGGGCATCGACGAGGCGCTGTTCTCCTTCCAGGGCCCCGCGGTGGTGGTGGAGTCGCAGGAAGAAGCCGTGTCGGTCATCCTCGGCAAGAAGATCAAGCCCGGCGACGTGATCGTGGTCCGCTACGAGGGTCCCGCGGGCGGTCCCGGCATGCAGGAGATGCTGCACCCGACCGCCTTCCTGAAGGGCTCGGGCCTCGGCAAGGAATGCGCGCTGATCACCGACGGCCGGTTCTCCGGCGGCACCTCTGGTCTGTCGATCGGGCACATCTCGCCCGAGGCGGCCAGCGGTGGTGTCATCGGATTGGTCGAGAACGGCGACCAGATCCGCATCGACGTGGCCACCCGCACGCTCGAGGTCCTCGTCGACGACGCCGTCCTCGCCGAGCGCCGCGCCAAGATGGAAGCGTCGGAGCGACCCTGGCAGCCGGTGAACCGCGATCGTCCGGTGACGACGGCGCTGCGCGCCTACGCCGCCCTGGCCACGTCGGCCGACAAGGGCGCAGTCCGCCACGTGCCGTAACTCGCTGGATCCGCCGCCCATCGGCCTTCGATGGGCGGCGGAAGCGGTCGTGCTCCGACTGGTCAACCGATTCCGGCGTGGCCGGCGATCGGGGACTCCCGGAAGAGTTCCGCGTGCTCGGCCACCCACTGGTCGAACGTTCGCGCTGGTCTGCCCGTCACCTGTGCGACGGTGTCGACGACGGTGGTGGAGGCGGCGTCGGGTGTGGCGTACCAGCCGACGACGTACTCGGCGTCCGCCCGGGACACACCCGTGGCAACCAGCCGCTCGACGGCCTGTTCGTGCGTGATCCGGACGAAAGCGATGTCGCGGCCGATGGCCCGCGACAGGATGGCGATCCGTTCTCGCGGTGTCAGCGGCGCGGGCCCGGTGAGGTTGTAAGCACGGCCGGAATGGCCGTCCTCGAGCAGCGCGACCGCGGCGACCGCCCCGATGTCCGCTTCGTGTACCAGCGCGCTGGGGAAGTCGTACGGCTCGAGCACCACCGCCTCGCTGCGAATCGACTCGATCCAGCCCAGCGTGTTCGACATGAACTCTTGCGGTTCCAGGCGCGTCCATTCCACGCCCGAGTCCCGCACAGCCTCCTCGACCGGCCCGACCGCGCCACCCCACACCACGGTGAAGCGGCGCACGCCCGCTTCGACCGCGCGCCGGACCAGCTCCGGCCCGGCTTCGGCAAGCCCGGCGGTCACGGTGACGTGCAACCGATCGATGCCCTCCAACGCGGCATCCAGCTCGTGCGGTTGCGTATGCGTGCCGGCCACGAGTTCCGCCTCGGCCGGAAGCTTCCCCGCCGCGGCGACCGGGTCCCGGGTCAACGCGCGAACGCGCTCACCGCGGCGGACCAATTCCGCGACCACGTGGCGACCGGTATTGCCGGTGGCACCCGTAACAAGTGTTGTCACAGTGGATCTCCTTTCGTCCCGAGCGACGCTAGAAGTTCAACTGCGCTCGAGGTCAAGGAGACGGTGGGGAGCCGTACCGGCACGGCAAGATCCGTCCGATATCGGCTCCCCGCACCGCGTGCGGGAACTCAGTCGAAGGGCCCGATGCCGGTGAGCGGGTTGCCGCCGTGCAGATACCAGTAGGTTCCTACCGCGGCCGCGATGGCGAGGAGAAGGACCACGAACGAGCCGGCCGCCGGACGGATCGCCCAACCGCGATTGCGGTCGAAGGACAAGCGACCCGGACCTGTCAAGATGATGACCGCGGCGACGCCGGCCAGGATGCTCTCCAGTTCCACCGCTCCCGGTCCGGCCTTGTACTGGAAGCCGGGGGCCATGCCCTGCTTCCAGGCCCAGGCGTCCAGGATCACCGCGAGCACCGCGCCCGCGGCCAGCGGGGTGGCCAGCCCGAGGATCAGCAGCGCACCGCCGCCGACCTCGCCCGCGGTGACCAGGATGGCGGACACCGACGGGTGATCCCAGCCGCCGCGTTCCATCATGTCGCGGGTGCCGTCCAGGCCGGGACCGTGGAACCAGCCGGTGAGCTTCTGCAGGCCGTGGTAGAGGAAGGTGGCGCCGACCACCAGGCGCAACAGCAGCAAACCGAGGTCGAGCGTGCCGCGCCGGTAGTCGCCGTTGCGGCGGCGCAGGCGCGCGCTGTCGCTCGGCGGGCTGGGAGCGGGCGGGATGCTGGCGTAATCGTAGGTGGACGCGGACTTGTCCCCCGCGACCTTGCCGTGGGCGGTGGTCGGCACGTCCGGATCGAGTCCGAGTTCGTCGTCGGTGCGCGGGACGTCCTTGGACAACTGCGGCCGCTGGGCCGGGTCCACCCGCTCGAATTGCTCGGTCGGCGAGTCGTACGGGCTGGTCACGCCCCGACCGGTGGTCGAAACCGCCGACTGCTCGGCCGTGGAGGGAGCGGGGTTCCCGGCCTTGGGATCCGGCGTGTCTTTCGGCTTGTCGGTCACGGCCAATACCCTATGCCGCACCCCGCGACGGCGGGCAAGTACGGCGCGGCGTGTTCGGTGCGCGCAACACCCACCCGGAGGGGGCGCGGGCGACGTTATTTCCGTAACGTCTGGACTATGAGTTTGGTTGTCGTGGGCCGCGTCGCGGCGAGCTTGGCGCTCGGCTCCGTCCTGCTGGTCGGGTGCGCCCGGTTCGACGATTCGGCGTCCAGCCCGTTCACCCCGGAACCGACCCTGCGCGGAGCCAACATCGACCCGAAGAAACCGAGCCAGCCGCCCACCTCGACCACCCGGCCCAGCGGCCCCTGCATCGATCCCGACCCGGCGGTGGTGGCCACCTGCCTGGACACCACCGGCGGCCTGGTCACGCTCGCCGACGGCGCGCTGGTCGCCGAGCGCCGGACCGGACGCATCCTGAAGGTCGTCCCGGAGCAGCCGCCGGTCGAGATCGCCCGGCTGGACGTGGACGGCTCCGGCGACGGCGGCCTCAGCGACATCGCGCTCTCGCCGACCTACCGTGAAGACGGGTTGATGTACGCCTACATCACCACCGGCAGCGACAACCGCGTGGTCCGCATCGCCGAAGGCGGCTCCCCCAAGGACGTCCTCACCGGAATCCCGAAGGGGGCGACCGGGAATCACGGCGCCATCGAGTTCGCCGCACCGGATCAGATGCTGGTGCTGACCGGCGACGCGGGCAACCCCGGCGCTGCGGCCTCGGCGGGGTCGCTCGCGGGCAAACTGCTGCGGGTGAACTCACCGGTGCCCGGCCGCACGCCCGCGCCGGAAATCGCCGTCTCGGGCATCGGCACCGCGGGGGACGTGTGCCGGGACGGCAAGGACAGCATCTGGATCACCGACCGCACACCCGCCGAGGACCGGTTGCAGCGGCTCGGCGGCGATGGCGTGGTCACCACCATGTGGACCTGGCCGGACCGGCCCGGCGTCGCGGGCTGCGCCGCCGCGACCGACGGCGTCGCGATCTCGCTGACCCGCGCGAAGGCCGTCGCCATCGCCGCCGCCGACCCGAATACGCACGCCGTCACCGCGGCTCCGTCCCTGGTGGCGCAGGACCGGTACGGACAGCTCGGCGGCGCGGCGGTCGGCGCCGACGGCACCATCTGGGTGACCACGGTGAACAAGACCGACGGCCAGCCGGGACCGTTCGACGACCGCGTCGTGCGCATCCCGCCCCCGCAGGCAGGCGGCGGCGGTCCGGACTGAGTTCGGCTGTATTTTCGGCCGGCGGGCGCGGCGTGTTCGCGGCACATGCTCGGTCTCGCTTCGCTCGAAATCGGCGGTCGAGCCGGTGGGGCGCGTGTAGCGGTGACAGCGCGATCCGGGGTTCCGCCTTGTCGGGGTGATCAAGGGGCCAAGAGGCCATTTGTCGCTTGGCAGCGCCGCTGCGGTCTGGATACGTCGCCTTTGATCGGCCGGAATGCCTGCGGACGCTTCAGGAATCGTCTCGATCCTGGGCCGGGATACCCAGAACGTCGAGGAAGGCGGTCGCCGCGGGTGGGCGGCTGCGGCTCCAGATGACGTATTCGACGCGGGCCGGGGCGTCGGCGACCTCGATGGTGACGACGCCCTCGAGCTGCGGGGCGTAGGCGGAGGGGAGCATGGCCACGGCGAGTCCAGGGCGGACGAGCCGAGCGATGTAGTCCGCGCTGGTCACCTCGAAGGCGACGTCACGGTCGAGGCCGGCGGCCGCGAAGGCCTGGTCGGATTGGAGGCGTCCGGCCGTTCCGGCCGGCAGGTCCACGAAGACCTCTGCGGACAGCATGCGCAGATCGACCGTCGGCGCACCGGCGAGCGGGTGGTCCCGCGCGACCACGGCGACGAGCCGGTCGCGCGCGAGCTCGTGGGCGGCGACGCCGCGTGGTCGCGCGGTGACCGGCAAGCCGAGAAAGGCCACGTCGAGGGCGCCTTGCACGACGCGTTCGACGAGTTCCTCGCTGGCGCCGACCCGCAGGCTGATGCGCACATGCGGATATCGCGTGCGGAACTCACGCAGCGCCTCCGGGATGTCGACCGCGGCGACGGTGGGGATCAGCCCCACGGCGAGCCGTCCGCGCACCTCACCGACCGCAGCGGCGACTTCGGCGGCCGCGCGCTCGGCGGCGTCCAGGCACTGGCGGGCAGCCGGGAGGAACGCGGCGCCCGCCGGTGTCAGGCGTACCCGGCGGCTGGTGCGCTCGAAGAGTCTCGCGCCCAGTTCCCGTTCCAAGCGGGCGATCTGGTGGCTCAGCGCGGATTGCACGACCAGGCATCGTTCGGCGGCCCGGGTGAAGCTGTTCGTCTCGGCGACGGCAAGGACGTAGCGCATCTGTTGGAGCTCCATCCATCAATCGTGAATCGAGATCGATGAGGTGACAAACATGTGTTGGACTCATCAATAGTCGGCGGGCGAGACTCTCCCTGTGAAAAGTCCAGCAGCACAGACAATTTCCGGCGGAGACGCGCCGCTCGGAAATCTGTCCCGCACCGTCGTGACGGCGCTCGCGCCCGTGTCGTGGGGGACGACCTATGTCGTCACCACCGAACTCCTCCCACCGGGACACCCACTGTTCGCGGGACTTCTGCGGGCGTTGCCCGCGGGGTTGATCGCGCTGGCGATCACGTGGACGCTGCCGCGCGGAGCCTGGTGGGGCAAAGCCGCGGTGCTCGGCGTGCTCAACATCGGGCTGTTGTTCCCCCTGCTTTTCCTGGCCGCCGAACGTCTGCCGGGTGGCGTGGCCGCGACCTTGGCGGCTGCCCAGCCGCTCGTCGTGGCTGTCCTGGCCGTGGCCGTCCTGCGGGAGAGCCCCTCCGCCTGGCGACTCGCGTGGGGTGCGACAGGCGTCCTGGGTGTCGGCTTGGTGGTCATCGGGCCGGACGCGGCCCTCGACTTCGCCGGAGTCGCGGCGGGCATCGCCGCCGCGGCTTCGATGGCGCTGGGCCTGACGCTCACGAAGAAGTGGGGACGACCCGCTGGGGTCGGTCCCACCGCGTTCGCCGGCTGGCAGCTCACCGCGGGCGGACTGTTCCTGCTGCCCCTCACGTTCCTGATCGAAGGCTCCCCGCCCGCGATCGACGCGCCCGCTGCCTGGGGCTATCTGTGGCTCGGTCTGATCGGCGGTCTGCTCGCCTACGTCGTCTGGTTCCGCGGCATCGGCGCTTTGCCTGTCACCTCGGTCGCGGTGCTCGTGCTGCTGTCGCCGCTGGTAGCCGCCGTCCTCGGCGCCGTCCTGCTGGGCCAGACCCTCGGCCCGGTGCAGTTGGCAGGCTTCGCGCTCGCGCTCGCCGCCATCGTCGCGGGGCAGCTTCCCGCGCCCACCCGATCGTCCACCGTCGTGTCGACCCCTGAAGGGATACTGAAGTGAAGATCGCCGTCGTCGGAGCCAACGGCATGGTCGGCTCGCGCGTCATCGCCGAAGCCGTGAGCCGCGGCCACGAGATCGTCGCCGTCTTCCGGAGACAGCCGCCGACATCCTTGCCGCCCGGTGTCTCCGCCGTCGAGGGCGACGCGAACGACGCCGACCGGATGAGCGCAGTGTTCGACGGCGTCGACGCGATCGTGGCGGCGACCCGTCCGGCCCCAGGGCAGGAACACACCGTCACGGCGACGACGGCGGCCCTGCTGAACGCGGCCCGGACCACTCGGTCACGCGTCCTCGTCGTCGGCGGCGCCGCGCCTCTGCGGGCTTCGGAGCACTCCGATCGACTCGTCCTCGACAATCCGGAATACGTCCCGGCGGCGATTCGCCCCATCGCCGCCGCAAGCGTCGCGCAGTGGGAGACCTGCCGGACACATCCGGCCGACTCGGTCTATCTCAGCCCGCCCGCCCTGCTCGAGCCCGGCCGGCGGACCGGGAAATATCGGCGCGGCGCCGCCACACTGATCATCAGCGCCGACGGCTCCTCCCGGATCTCGGCCGAGGATCTCGCCGTCGCCGTCCTCGACGAACTCGAAAGCCCGGGCAGGAGCAGGCATTTCACTGTCGGTTACTGAGGGCGGGCATCGGCCGCTGATGGCTTCCGCGCGCGTCGACAGGCATCGGACACTCCCGCCGGTGGCCCCGGCGATCGTGACGGCGAAGGAAACGACCAAATGAAGCGAGTCCTCGTGCTCTCGGCCGCGCTGGCCTGTCTCGGCGCTGCGGCCTTGGTATTCACGGAGCGGACGACGGCACACCGTCCCGACCCGCGCACCACGATCGACCTGCCCGCCGGATTCCAGCCGGAGGGCATCGCGATCGGATCGGGACCGGTGGCCTATTTCGGCTCGCGGGCCGACGGCTCCATCTACCGCGCCGACCTGATGACCGGACGAGGCGGCATCCTGAGCCCCGGGCCCGGCACGCCGGCGCTCGGCCTCCGGATCGACCACCGCGGCAGGCTGTTCGTCGCCGGTGGCACCGAAGGCGACGCCCGCGTCGTGGACGCGGACACGGGCGCGGTGCTGGCGAGCTACCGGCTCGGTACGCCGCCGGACACGTTCGTCAACGACGTGGCGCTCACCCCGACGGGCGCGTGGTTCACCGACTCGCGAGCGCCGGTGCTCTACCACCTGCCCATCGGCGACGACGGGGTGCTGCCGCCG
This sequence comes from Nocardia sp. CY41, assembly GCF_009829325.1. Lineage (GTDB taxonomy): Bacteria > Actinomycetota > Actinomycetes > Mycobacteriales > Mycobacteriaceae > Nocardia. Next base: position 174,155 of record NZ_VUOS01000002.1, on the reverse strand, counting down.
CCTCCCGCGGTGGTGCGGCGACCACTGACCGGCGACATCCGCTACGAACCCGGAGCGATCAACGCCAACGGGATCGTGCGCACGCCCGACGGCGCCGGGTTGATCGTCATACAGTCGGTGACCGGCCGGTTGTTCCGTGTCGATCCGGCGACGGGCGTGACGCGACAGGTCGATCTGGGCGGCGAGACGCTGCCCAACGGCGACGGGCTGCTCTTGCGCGGCGGCACACTGTTCGTCGTCCAGAACCGGTCCAACGCGATCGCCGTGGTCTCGCTCGATCCCGCGGGCACGACGGGCACCGTCGAACGGCGCGTCACCGACCTGCGCTTCGACGTGCCGACGACCGTCGCGATGTTCGGCGACCGTCTCTATCTCCCCAACGCCCGCTACACCACGCCGCCGACCCCGGACACGTCCTACGACTCGGTCGCGATCGACCCTCCTCGGTAACGGCTCAGCCGCAGGCGGCGAGGACGAGTTCCCGGACGCGGGCCGCGTCGGCCTGGCCGCGGGTCGCCTTCATGACGTCACCGACGATCTTGCCCGCGGCCTGCACCTTGCCGGAACGGATCTTGTCGGCGATGTCGGGGTTGGCGGCCAGCGCCTTCTCCACCTCCGCCTGCAGGGCGCTGTCGTCGCTGACCATGCCGAGCCCCTTGGCCTCGACGATCTGCGCCGGATCGCCCGCACCGTCCAGCACGTGGTCGACGACCTGCTTGGCCACCTTGTTGTTGATCGTCTTCGCGTCGACCAGCTTGATCACCTCGGCGACCTGGGCCGGGGTGATCGGCAGCTCGTCCAGCGCGACCTCGCGCTCCTTGGCCTTCTCGGTGAGGTAGGCGACCCACCAGGAGCGCGCCTCGTTGGCCGGGGCGCCCGCGTCGACGGTGGCGATGATCAGGTCCAGCGCACCCGCGTTGACCAGGTCGCGCATCACCTCGTCGGACAGGCCCCAGTCGGACTGGATCCGCGCGCGGCGCAGCCACGGGTACTCGGGGATGGTGGCGCGCAGCTGCTCCACCCAGTCCGCGTCGGGCGCGACGGGCTCGAGATCCGGCTCGGGGAAGTAGCGGTAGTCCTCGGCGGTCTCCTTGCGGCGGCCGGGCGAGGTGGTGCCGTCGGTCTCGTGGAAGTGCCTGGTCTCCTGCACGATCGTGCCGCCGCCCGCGAGCACCGCGGCCTGCCTGCGCATCTCGAAGCGCACCGCGACCTCGACGCTGCGCAGCGAGTTGACGTTCTTGGTCTCCGTGCGGGTGCCGAACTCCGTTGCGCCGATGGGCATCAGCGAGACGTTCGCGTCACAACGCAGCGAGCCCTGCTCCATCTTCACGTCCGAGACCCCGAGCGACTTCAGCAGATCCCGCAGCGCCGTCACGTAGGCCCGCGCCACCTCCGGCGCCCGCTCCCCCGCGCCGGTGATCGGCTTGGTGACGATCTCGATCAGCGGCACACCCGCCCGGTTGTAGTCCAGCAGCGAGTGGCTGGCGCCGTGGATGCGGCCGGTCGCGCCGCCGATGTGCACCGACTTGCCGGTGTCCTCTTCCATGTGCGCGCGCTCGATGTCGACGCGGAAGGTGCTGCCGTCGTCGAGCACCACGTCCAGGTGCCCGTTCGTGGCGATCGGCTCGTCGTACTGGCTGATCTGGTAGTTCTTCGGCTGATCGGGGTAGAAGTAGTTCTTGCGCGCGAACCGGCCCCACGGGGTGATCGAGCAGTTCAGCGCCAAGCCGATCCGGATCGCGGACTCGACGGCCTTCTGGTTGACCACCGGAAGCGAACCGGGCAGACCGAGGCACACCGGGCAGACCTGGGTGTTCGGCTCGGCGCCGAACTCGGTCGGGCAACCGCAGAACATCTTGGTCGCGGTGTTCAGCTCGACGTGGACCTCCATGCCGAGCACCGGCTCGAACCGGGCGATGACATCCGAGTAATCCATCAGGTCGACCGTGGGTGCGCTCATGGCCATCAGTTTAGGTAAACGCTCCCGTCGCAGCGCAGCGGCTCTCGCGTCGCGCGGCGCGGCGCTACTTCACCGGGACCCGCTCCCGCAGCCACCCGGTGACGTAGTCGAGGACCTCGGGCGCGATGGTCGTCTCGATGGTGCTGTACTCGCTGGGACGGCCGGTCTCGGTGGGTTGCATCAGATGGTTGAGACCCGGGAAGACGTGGACGGTCGCGTCGGGGTCGGCGGCGAGCTGGTCGCGCATCGGCTGCTCGCTCTGCGCCGGAGGCACCTGGAGATCTTTGCCACCGAAGAACGCCAGCACCGGAACGCGCAGCGCCGAGAGAGCCGGCGCCGGATCGTAGGCGACCAGGGACGCCAGATACGGCGTGATCTGCGCGGCCGCCTGGTCGTCCGGCACGCGCTGGTCGGCGGGCATGGACTGGTTCTGCCGGACGGCCAGCTCTTTCGCGCCTGGCAGGTCGCCCGCCTTCAGCAGGGCGGCCAGTTCGGTGGTGTCGCGTACCTGCGCCTCGATCCGGTCGGGGGGTGCGCCGTTGGCGGCGGCGAGCAGGCGGGTCTGCTCGATGAGCACGTCCGAGCCGGGAACGCCGGGTCCGGCCATCAGGACGGCGAACGCGACGCCGCTGTCCGGGCGCGCGGCGACCAGTGGCGCGAGGTAGCCGCCCTCGCTGTGACCGAAGAGTCCGACCCGGGCCGGGTCGATGTCGGCGCGGGCGCGCAGGAACCGGACGCCCGCGGCGGCGTCCTCGGCCAGGTCCGTGTAGTTCGCGTCGTCCAGCTTGCCGCCGGTGTCGCCGACGCCACGATCATCGGTGCGCAGCACGGCGTAGCCCGCGCGGGTGAAAGTGTCGGCCAGCAGCAGGAACGGCTTGTGCCCCATGAGATCCTCGTCGCGGTCCTGGGGTCCGCTTCCGGTGATCATGAGGATGGCGGGGAACGGGCCCGCGCCCTGCGGCTCGGTCAGCGTGCCCGCGATGGTGACGTCGCCGTTGCGGTAGGTGACGTCCTCGGTCTGGTACGGGAACGGCGGCTCGGGTTCCTGCGGACGGGCGGGGCGTTCGACCTCGCCTCGGCTCAGCGTCAGCCGGAAGTTCTGGCCCGACTGGATGAAATCGCCCGTGATGCGGTCGCTTCCGGACTCGTATTCGCCGCGGAACACCGGGTCGCCCGGGATGTCGGGGATCGCGAACGACACGCCGTTGCGGTCGGAGCGGACATCCTTCAGTTGCGTGTCCGTCACCCCCTGCGCGGGGATGTCGATGGTGGCCGTGCCGTCGTCGCGGAACGTCACGCCCACCTGCACCGGTTGACCGGGGACCTCGATGGCGCCGTGCCAATCGCCGATGGTCGGATCGGGCGGATTCGACTCCGAACATCCGGCCACCAACGCCGTGATCACGAACAGAGCCAACGCGATCAGTCGCCCACTGCGCATGCGACTCACAGTACCGACCACGCGCACCGGCCCCCGCTATTCGCCGCGCGCGTACCGCACCGCAGCGGCGATTTCCGCCATGTCGAGTTGCAGGCCGGGATTCTGTTCCCGCACCTCTCGGAACTCCAGCAGGGCGTCTTCGACGGTGGTCTGCCGAGCGGTTCGGTTCAGCTCGCGACGCACATACTGCCCCAGCGGAAGCCCCGCGGAACGAGCGCGGCGGCCGAGGACGCCGAGCGCATCGATGGGCAGGCCGTAGCTCTGCACGAGCGCCACGGCGTCGTCATCGATATCCGGTGCCAGGTCGCGTCCTTCGGATTCCAGGAATTCGACGACCGTGTCGTCCGGTGTACGCCGCCGCGCCAGCGCGATCAGCTCACGCCCGATGTAGTCCGGCAACGGCAGCCCCGCCGCGCGCGCCCGCCGGTGCAATACATCGACGGTGGCTTTCGGCAGATCGTTCACGTGGATCTCGGCCATACCGGCCAGGGTAGCCGCCGCGCCGATACGGACGAACCGAAGCGGTTTCGGTCGCCGGTGCGCCTCCGTTCACGTGTCATCGATCCGGTCTGCGCCGAAAAGCGCGTCGACCTGTGCGCGTTCCTCGGCGGCGGTGCCGATACCTGCTCAGCGAGCGAGCCGTCGCTTCAGCTCGGCAGTCCTCATCGGCGGCTCCGCCGACAACGAGCGCGGTCCGGCCACCGGCCGACCCTCGCCGGTGACGGCTGACGGTCTCGACCACGACGCCATGAAGGCATCCGATGCGTCGCGCTCGTCCCGATTCGGGCGCTCCGGCACCGAACTCACCCGAAGAAGGCCTCCGCCTCGCGGTAGCGCTCCGTCGGCACACGCTTGAGCTGTTTGGTGGCCTCCGACAGCGGAACCAGGTCGATGGATGTGCCGTGCAGGGCGACCATCTGGCCGAACTTCCCCGCGTGCACCGCCTCGGCGGCGTGCAGGCCGAAGCGAGTGGCCAGCACCCGGTCGTAGGGGGTGGGGCTACCGCCGCGCTGCACGTGGCCGAGCACCGTGGTGCGGACCTCCTTGCCGATGCGCCGCTCGATCTCCACGCCGAGCTGCTGCGCGACGCCGGTGAACCGCTCGTGGCCGAACTCGTCGATACCGCCTTCGCGCAAGGTGAACCCGGAGTCCGGCGCCGGGTGCGAGCCCTCGGCGACGACGCAGATGAAGTGCTTGTCACCGCGCTGGAAGCGCCGCTTGATCATGGCGCACACCTCGTCCACCTCGAACGGGACCTCCGGCACCAGGGTCAGGTGCGCGCCCGCCGCCATGCCGGCGCTGATCGCGATCCAGCCCGCGTGGCGGCCCATCACCTCGATGAGCATGACGCGCTGGTGCGACTCGGCGGTGGTGTGCAGCCGGTCGATCGCCTCGGTGGCGATGCTCAGCGCCGTGTCGTGGCCGAAAGTGACGTCGGTGCAATCGATGTCGTTGTCGATGGTCTTCGGGACGCCGACCACCGGCACGCCCTCGTCGGACAGCCAGCTCGCGGCGGTGAGGGTGCCCTCGCCGCCGATCGGGATCAGCGCTTCGATGCCGTTGTCGTCCAGGGTCTGCTTGATCCGGCCCAGGCCTGCGCGCAGCACGTCCGGGTTGGTACGGGCGGTACCGAGGATGGTGCCGCCCTTGGTGAGGATGCGGTCGGTGCGGTCGTCGTTGCGGATCTGGATCTTCCGGTCCTCCAATAGGCCGCGCCAGCCGTCCTCGAAGCCGACGATCGCGTCTCCGTAACGGCCGTTCGCGGTGCGAACGACGGCGCGGATGACCGCGTTCAGTCCTGGGCAGTCTCCGCCTCCGGTCAGAACTCCGATGCGCATGGCCGCTATCTTGCCCTTCATGTCCGATCTCGGCAGCCCCGCCCCCGTGAACGGCGTGTAACACCCACCTGGACAAATGACCTCATGCGGCCGGGCAGCGTCCCCCGGACAGTTCGTCGAGATGCTGGGAGACGACCGTGGCGAGTTTGTCCAGGACACCCATGCCGTCGCTGAACGATCCCGACTCCGGCTGCACGGCGATCGCGATCGCGATCTGTCCCGAGGGGACGTTGATGACCCCGAACTGCCGCACCAGGTAGTTGCCCGAGACGTCGGGGCCCCAGCCGCCCTTGAATTCGGCGCCGCCGAACTCGCCGAGACCCCAGCGCTGGCTGGCGATGACCTGTTCCATCAACGAGGTCACGCGATCGGTCTGCGGCAGGCAGGGCAACCGCGAGGCGAACCGCACCTGATCGGCCAGCGACCACTCCGCCTGCCCGAAGGCCGAGTGCTCGGAACGGGTACGCGTGGCGGGCACGACGGTCCTGGTGTCCCCGCCTTCGCGCAGGACCGCCTGGACGGCCTGCGCTGCCTCCTGCGGCGTGCCCAGCGACTGCCAGAGCACGTCGGCGGCGGCGTTGTCGGACTGGGTGATCGCCGCCGACGCGGCGTAACTCGAGCTGCTCGGACTGCGCCGCAGCGCGGCGATCGTGAGCGGCACCTTCATCGTCGACCAGGCCGGACCGCTGGTCCATTCACCGAAGGTGATCGCCTGCTCGCCGCCGATCGGCATGATGGCCATGCCGAGCTTGCCCCGCACGCCCGCTGCGAGCTCGGCGTAGCTCGCGGCCAAGGTGCCCGGCACGATGAGGGACAGGCCCTTCTGGTCGGTGCGCGCCGCGGCCTCGGTGATGCTCGGTTCGCTCGATGCCGAGTCCTCGCTGCGGTCGGTCGCGCACCCGGCCACCAGCGATACGGCGAGCGCCGCACAGCCGAGGACGTTTCGAATTCTGCGGAATCGCCGACCGCCCGCCGCGGCGACTGGGGCGCGGCCTCGGGTCGGCTGACTCTTGTCTCCCCGCCAAGTGACGACGGCGCGGTCAACAAGCATGGACACCTCCACCTACCCGCCCGATGTCGCCGAGCGGCCGGGATCGGAACCGGCGCTGGTGGCCGGCCTCACCCGAGAACTGCTTCTCGTTATCCCGGAGAACGTACTAGATGTTTCGATTACGCCCCAGTTCACCGAAAACACCTGACCGCCACAGCCCGTGCCGGACAGCGCGCCGGACATCGGTAGCGCTCAATAGCATTGAAGTATCACCGCAGGACTGGTTGGGTTCTCCGCAGCCCGCCGCCACGGTCCGGCCGCCGGTGCACACGTCTGGCGGACTTCACGGCGCTTCCCCTCCGCTTCGACCGCGAGCATTCGGGACGCACGCCCTAAGTCGCTTCGACCGGAGGACGGAGACGCCCGGCGCCAGACGGGATCGCGGTTCAGGCGACCGCGGGGGCTAAACCGTCGCACCTGCGCCGCACCGTGGAGCCGGCACTGCGATCGTGGCCCTGGGTGCCTTTATATTCCATGTGAGCTATATTGCCGATATGGCATCTACGTTCGAGGCGCTGGCCGAGCCACGCCGCCGGGAGATCCTGGACCTGCTGCGCGAGCGGGAGCGGCTGGTCGGCGACCTGGTCACGCAGCTGCGGTTGGCCCAGCCGACGGTGTCCAAGCACCTGAAAGTCCTGCGCGGCGCGGGTCTGGTCGACGTGCGCCACGACGCGCAGCGGCGCTGGTACCGGTTGCGACCGGAACCCCTGGCCGAGATCGAGGCCTGGCTCGCGCCGTATCGGCGGATGTGGGACACGAGCCTCGACGCCCTGGAACGTCATCTCGACGCCATGCCCGACGAGAAAGGACAATCATGAGCGATCCCCGAGCACAACTGCGCACCATCGACGGCGCCCCAACCCTGCGGTTCGAACGCAGGCTGGCGCATCCCCCGGAGAAGGTGTGGCGCGCGATCAGCGACCCGGCAGAGATGGCCGCCTGGTTCCCGGCCGCGGTGACGACCGAACCGCGGCCCGGCGCGGCGATGCGCTTCACCTTCGCCGACGCACCCGAGACGACCGAAAGCACCTCTCGCGGCGAGGTACTCGAATTCGACCCGCCCAAGGTCTACATGTTCCGGTGGAACGAGGACATGCTGCGATTCGAACTCGTGCCCGACGGGGAGGGGACGCTGTTGGTCTTCACCCACGTCCTCGGCGGCGGTCCGCTCGGACGGCTCGGCGCCGCCAGGTCGGCGGTCGGGTGGGACCGCTGCCTGACGGCGCTCACGGACCTGCTCGGCGACAGCCACACCGAGCCGGACACGACGTGGCTCGCCGATATCGAGCGCTATATCGAGGAGTTCGGGCTCGATACGGGCGATTGCGAGCAGGTCGGCGGTGGCTACGTGGTGCGATTCGCGCGTGACCTGGTGTGGCAGCCGGTGGATTCGGTGTGGTCTTCGCTCGTCGAGGACGAGACTCCGTCCGTGGGCGCCCGGCCACCCGTCCGGTCGACCAACCAGCATGTCGAGGCGGGTGAGCTCGTCGACGTCGAGCCGCCTCGAACGTTGGCGTACGAGTGGCGGCACGACGGCGCCGTCGCGGGCACCGTGCGCTGGACCTTCGAAGCAGATCCCGACCTGGGCGTCCGGGTGGAACTCACCCAGACCCTGCCGGAGGAACTGGCTCGGCTACGGCCGGAGCTGCTGGCCGCCTGGCACGTCCAGCTGGAACTCTTCTTCGCCGCTACACGAGGCGATATCCGCTGCCCCTGGCCCGCCGATCGCGTGCGCGCGCTGGCCGAACGGTACGGGGCGGCACTCGGGTGAATCGCTCTGTGCCACTGCGGCTCAAACGCACCCGCCACCGGGTTCCGACTGCTTACGATCCCGTAGCACATCGCGAAACATGCACCTGACCGGCGCGTAGCCGACCCATTTGCCCGCACGCGTCGGCGAAGAGCCTTCCTTCTGGAGTCATGCCCTTTGTCCACGCCACAGTCCCCACAAACCACTTCTGACAGCCCGAAAGGCTGCCCCGTCCACCATGGTTCACCGCTCGACGCCGACGGACCCCGGGTGGCGTTGTACACGGAAGAATTCGCCGCCGACCCGCATCGCGCCTACAGGGAGATGCGCCGCCGGTACGGTTCGCTCGTACCGGTCGACCTGGCGCCGAATGTGCCCGCAACCTTGGTGATCGGCTATTACGCGGCCTTGCGCATCCTCAACGACCCCGTGCATTTCCCCGCGGACCCGCGGACCTGGCAGCAGGGCATCCCCGCCGACTGCCCGATCCTGCCGATGATGGAGTGGCGGCCGAACGCCCTGCGCAGCACCGGTTTCGAGCACGAGCGCTATCGCAAGGTGAACGTCGCGAGCATCGGCGAGGTCGACCTGCACGCGTTGCACACGACGACCGAGCAGGTGGCGGGCCCGCTGATCAACGCCTTCTGCCAGGACGGCGCGGCGGATCTGATCAGCCAGTACGCGTTCCCGCTCACGTTCGCGGTGCTCAACGAGATGCTCGGCTGCCCACCGGAGATCGGGCAGCAGGTGGCGATGGGCATGGCCGCCATCTTCGAGGGCGTCAACGCCGACAAGGGCAACGCGATGCTCGCCGACGCGTTGTTCGACCTGGTGCAGCGGAAGCGACGGAATCCGGGTGACGACATCACGTCGCGACTGCTGCGGCACCCCGCCGCCCTCGACGACCAAGAGATGATCCACCAGCTGGTCACCCTGTACGGGGCGGGAATCGAACCACAGCAGAACCTGATCGCCAACACCTTGCGCTTGATGCTCACCGACCGCCGGTACGCGGGCGGGATCTTCGGCGGCAGCCTGTCCACCCGCGACGCGCTCGACGAGGTGCTGTTCGACGACCCGCCCGGAGCCAACTACTGCTTCAGCTACCCCAAGCAACCCATCCTGATCGACGACGTGTGGTTGCCCGCGCACCAGCCGGTCGTCATCAGCATGGCCGGGTGCAATCACGACCCGGCGATCAACACCGGCGAGCACACCGACAACCGCGCGCACCTCGCGTGGGGAGCCGGACCGCACGCCTGCCCCGCCAGATCGATGGCTTACCTGATCGCGCAGGACGCCATCGACCAGTTGCTCGACGCGCTACCCGAGATACAGCTCGCGGTTCCGGTGGAAGAGCTGATGTGGCGACCGGGTCCGTTCCACCGCGCCCTGGTGTCGTTGCCCGTCGTCTTCCCGGAGACGCCACCGTTGCCCGCGTTCGGGTGAGGCGAGTCCGCCTGGACGGCGAACGATCGAATTTTGTTCGCGCTGATCGGGATCAGTGGCAATCGGCTTCCGATGGAGGAGGATCCACGCGGCGCAGCCGCGAGCGCTCATCCGACCGACCGTCAGGAGCACAGGTGACCACTTCCCTTCCGGTGAATTTCAAGCACGCGAGCGATATCCATCCCGACATCGATGTGCCGCTGGTTCGAGACGCCATCCACCCGGAGCGGGCGCTGTGGTCGGCTTCGCAACTACATCGGCTGACCAGCCTGGTGGCCGCCGAGTTGGCGACGCCGCTGCTGGACATCGTGCGCTTCGACGCCGAGCAGCGCTGGTGGAAGCGCCTGGCTCTGACCATGGGCGTCGAGCTGTGGCTGCTGTCCTGGGCGCCGGGGCAGGGCACCGAACCGCACGACCACGGCGGCGCGTCCGGCGCGTTCACGATGACCGTGGGCGAACTCAGCGAGGAATACCTGCACCCCGGCGGGACGGTGCGGAAGGCGGAACGACGGGCAGGCGACACGGTCGGATTCGGCCCGGATCGCGCGCACCAGCTGCGCAACGACAAGCCGTGGCCCGCCGCGTCCGTGCACGCCTACTCTCCCCCGCTGCGGCCGGTCCGGGAATACCGTACGCTGGCGGACTTCGCAGGGACATCGGCGAGCGGAGTGAGTGCACGATGAGTACAGGCGCCGAGGACATGGTCGCGCAGGCCAGGGCGCAGCTGGAGCGGGTGGCGCCGGAACAGGCGGCCGCGGTGCAGTCCGAGGGAGGACTGATCGTGGACATCCGGCCGCACGCGAACCGGAGCGCCGAGGGCGAGATACCGGGTGCGGTCGTGGTCGAACGGATCGTCCTGGAGTGGCGACTGGATCCGAACGGCGAACACCGGCTGCCGGGCATCACGCCCGACACGCCGGTGGTGATCGTCTGCAACGAGGGCTACGCCTCCAGTCTCGCGGCCGCCGACGGGCTGCGGCTCGGGCTGCGCCGGGTGACCGATCTCGTCGGCGGGTTCCGGGCGTGGAAGGCGGCGGGCTTGCCGGTGGCGCCGGGCGGGAGCCCGGCCGTGCCCTGACCGGCGCCCCGGCGACGAAGCCGCGCCGCCGAACTCGTCAGTAGACGTACACGACCGCGTTCTCGCCGCCGATGCAGGTGACGAGCGGCCCGTCGGGCCGGCAATTCATGGTGTAGCTGCGGCCGGTGACCGGACTCGTCGCGACGACCGTGCGCGGTGCGTCGCGGGTGGCGTTCTGCGCCGAACCGAGTGCGGCATAGGCCTGGCGCACCTCTTCGGCGAACGCGCAGCTCGTCACGGCGGTGCCGGTCGCCGACTGGGTGAACGTCCCGGAGGAGGCCTGGCCTTGGCCGCACGGCTTCGCGCCCGGGGGCAAGGTGACGGGAGTCTGCTTCGCCGAGGTGGACGTGGTCGGCGAAGCAGCGGTGCGGCTCGGCGCTTGGCTGCTGGGCCGTGCGGTCGCGGCGGGCGCCTCGCCGTGGTCGGCGGAGGAGGATGTCGTCTCGACGCCGCCGGAGCCGAACGATTGCCACGCGATCGCGCCACCGACGGTCAGCGCGACGATCGCGAAAACGGCCACCATGATGGGCAGTGCGATCGAGCGACCCGGACGCGACGCGTCGTAATCGCCCTCGTCGTAATCGCCGTAATCGTCGTAGCCGTACTCCTGCTCCTCGCGGCCCAGTGGATGACCGGTGCGCGCGGGGTAGTCGCCGTGCGGCGGATAGTCCGTGCGTGCGGCGTGATCGCCCGGTCCGGCCGGCGTCAGGAACTGAGTGGGAGCCGAGTCCGGCGCGGGAAGGTAGTCGGAGGTGGCTTGCGGTGGAACCGATTCGGATAGCCGTCGATCCGGAGAGTGCGGGACCTCCGTGTAGTTCTCGACTCCCGGATGCGGCTCGGCATAGCCCGGCGCTTCCGACCAAGCCTGCGGCATGTCGGAATACGCCTGGACCGGGGTGGGTTCCGCGTACTTCTGCGTGGCAGCGGGATCCGCCTGCCCGAAGGCAGCTGGTTGTCCCGCGTACCCCTGTGCGGAATCGAAGGGGTCGGGTGCGGCGTAACCCTGCGCGTACGCCTGCGTCGGCGGGGCCGGGTACTCCGGCGCCTGCGAGTATCCCGCGGTCTCCAGGTACGCCTGGGTCTCCGGGTACAAGTGCGCGTCCGGGAAGGGGCGCATCGGAGGTAACTCCACCTCCGGCGGGTGCGGCGCACGCGGCCCCGCGTCCGCCGACGGGAGCGGCGTGAACTGGAACTCCGTCGGCCGGACCACGGTCGGCGCGCTCGGATGGATCACCGCGGGCAACTCCCCCGTCGACTCCGGCGCGACCGCCGCACCAGCGGGCTCACCGGAACGCGGGGACCGGTCGGGCGCGCGCACCACGAGCGTCGGCCCGGTGGCCGGCGCCGCGGCGAGGGCGGCACGAGCGGCCCTGGCCAGCGCGGTCGCGGTCGGGAAGCGGTCGGCCGGATCCTTGGCCATACCGCGGTTCACCACCTCGTCCAACGCGGCCGGGATGCCGGCGGCCTGCGTGCTCGGCCGCGGCGGCGGATCGGACATGTGCGATTTGATCAGCACGTTCATGCTGGCCGAGGGAAACGGCGTGGCTCCGGTCAGGCATTCGTGCAGCACGCAGGCCAGCGAATAGACATCGGCACGGCCGGTCACCGGCCCGACGTCGAACCGCTCCGGAGCCATGTAGATATAGGAACCGACGGCCATGCCGACCAAGGTCACCGCGCTGTCGCCCTCGGTGTGCGCGATGCCGAAATCGACGAGATACGCGAAATCCGCGTCGGTGACGAGGATGTTCGCCGGCTTCACGTCGCGGTGCACCAGATTGCTCGCGTGCGCGGCGTCCAACGCCGAGGCGATCTGCTCGATGATGCCGACGGCGCGGGCGGGACTCAGCGGTCCCTGACCGCGCAACAACGTGCGCAGGTCGGCGCCCCGCACCAGTCGCATGTCGATGAACAGCACCCCGTCGATCACGCCCCAGTCGTGGATCGGGATGACGTGCGGTTCGGCCAGCCGCGCCGCGGCCTGCGATTCGCGCCGGAAACGCAGCTGGTACATCGGGTCTTTGGCGAGTTCTTCGGAGAGCAGCTTGACCGCGACCACCCGGTCCTTGACCGTGTCGTAAGCCTCGTAGACCTCCCCCATTCCACCCTTGCCCAGCAACGATCGCAGTTCGTACGGCCCGAACCGCGTGCCGGTTCTCGGCCCAGGTTCCTGCACCCGTCATCCCTCCGCATCCCAGGCAGGGATCGCACACCGAGATCACGCGGTCCGCGACCGGAGCCTGCCCGTCACAGAGTGGATTCTCCGGGTGTCACCACCCCGTGGTCAAACGCGAACACGATGGCCGCGGCCCGATCCCGCAGCTCGAGCTTTCCGAAGATATGTCCCACATGACTTTTCACGGTCACCTCCGAGATGCCGAGTTCGCGAGCGATCTCCGCGTTCACCCGGCCGCGACCGATCAGTACGAGCACCTCGTACTCGCGCGCGGTCAATTCGGACAGGCGTGCGTCGGTGGGGGTGCGCACCGGACGCACCGTGCGATAGGCCGACAACACGCGGCCGGTCACCGCCGGGTCGAGCCAGGCTCCGCCGCCCGCGACGGTCCGTACCGCGCGGATGAGATCCTCGGCGGGCGAGTCCTTGAGGATGAATCCGGCCGCGCCCGCGCGCAGCGCCCCGGACAGCAACTGGTCGTCGTCGAAGGTGGTGAGCACGAGGACCGGTGGAGCGCCGTCGCGCACCCGCAGCGTCCTGGTCGCATCGATGCCGCCGACCCGTTTCATCCGCAGGTCCATCAGCACCACGTCGGGGCGCACCTGCGCGACGGCGGCGGGGACTTCGTCGCCGTCGGCGCACTCGGTGACCACGAATCCGTCTCGGCGGCGCAGGATGCGCCGCAGACCGCCGCGCACGAGTTCCTGGTCGTCCACCACCAACACGGACACGGCGTCTTCACCGCTCGCGGCCGAGGTCACGCTCACTCAGGAACCCCCCGTCCGGTGGTGGCGCCCGGCAGTACCGAGCACGAGAATCCGCCCCGCCCCGGTGCGAGCGGAATGCCCGCCCGCACCGACCAGCCGTGGCCGGACGGACCCGCGGTCATCCGTCCGCCGAGCAATTCGGCGCGCTGGCGCATGCCGGACAACCCCATGCCCACGCCACGCTGGGTCGGCAGCCCGGAAGGCACGGTGTTGTCCACCGTCAGCGTGACCACCGTCGCGTCCACTGCGAGCCGGACCCTGGCCGACGCGCCGTGCGCGTGCTTGACGACGTTCGCCAGCGACTCCTGGCCGATCCGGTAGAGCGCGAGCCCGACCGCAGGTGACACCGCGCCGAGATCGCCCTCGCGGTCGTAGCGCACATCCAGACCGGCTCGCACGAAATCGCCGACCAAGTCCTCGATGTCCTCCACGCCCGGTTCCGGGACCTGCTTCCAAGGTCGCGCGTCCAGTAGGCCGACTGTGCGGCGGATATCGGCCATCGCCTGCCTGCCCAGCCGCTCGGCGTCGGTCAGCGCTTCCACGGCCTCGTCCACGTCGCGGTCGGTCTCCAGCGCATGCCGGGCAGCGGTGAGATGCAACAGCGTGACACTCAGCGAATGCGCGATCACGTCGTGCACTTCCCTGGCGATCCGGTGGCGCTCCTCGTCGGCGGCCTGCGCCGCGCGAATGTCCTGGTATCCGCGTTCTTGGTAGAGGAAGCGGCGCTGATATTGCAGCATCAGCCCGGCCATCCAGCCGAACGCGATGCCGACCAGGTAGGTGGGCAGCCCCTCGGGCACATGGCCGATCGCGTCGAAGGCGACCAGCTGCAGCATCATCGCGACCGTCACCGGGATGCTCACCCGTTTCGGCGCGATCGCCGCGATCTCCCCCGCGGCGGCCACCAGCACGAACGGCGCGAAATCGGCGGCGACCGGCTGGGCGAGGAACAGCGCCTCGGCCGCCATGGCGAGCACGCCGAGCAGCAGCGGGCGCGGCAGTACGCCGAGCAGGGCGTGCAGCGGCCCGAAGGCGCAGGTCAGCAGGACCGCGATCACCGGAAGCAGGGTCGGGAAGTAGCTGTGCCGCTGCACCGCGGCCGCGACCGCCACGGCGAAGACCGCGACATCGACGCTGATGATGACCGACGGCGGATAGTCGTAGGGCAGCTCCTCGACGCTGCGCCGGAAGGCCGCGACCGGATCGCGCGCGAACTCGGCGCACCGTTCACGGACGCGCCGCATCGAGGCCCGCACGCGGCCGTCGCGCGGCGTACCGGGAGGTGCTTCGGACACGCCGGTCGAACCCATTCTGTAAGGCTAGCCGCCGTATCCGGGCCGGTACATCGTCCCGCGAGCGGGCCGCCGCTCCTACCGTGGGCGGAGACGCATTCGGGTCCCTGGCACGACGACAACAAGACGGTCGCGTCCGTAGCGTTGGCGGTAGTTCACAGAGGAAGGCGAGGGCCATGTCCTGGACCGATCAGCACGCTCGAACCGACATCGTGCACGCCGTGCTCACCCGCGCGGCGCTCGACCCGGCCGATCCCGACCTGTTCGACGGGTTTCCCGAGCTGGATCGGCTGTTCGGCGGCGCGGACGGACTCCTGCTCACGCTGCGCTACCGGTGGGACCTGCATTTCGCGGCGAAACTCGACCAGGGGCTGACCGCGATGGAGGCCTATCTCGAGCTGGCGGCCGAGCAGCCGGTGCTGCGCGCGGTGCTCGACGCACAGTATCGTCGCCGCAAACTCGCGTCGGAGGCCATGGCGCGGTAACGCGCGACGAGGAACGAAGAGATTGATCGACCGTACGGAGCGGGGGACGACCATGCCGGAACCGGCGATGCTCGAACTATCGGGCGTGACGAAGGAGTATCGGGTCGGCGGACAGGCGGTCCGCGCGCTCGATGACGTCGGATTACGCATCGAGACGGGGGAATTCACCTCGATCATCGGGCCGTCCGGGTCCGGCAAGAGCACCCTGCTGCATCTGCTCGGCGCGCTCGACAGTCCCGACGCGGGCTCGATCCGGTTCCGGGGCGAGGAGATCGGCGCGCTGGACGAGGAACAGCAGTCGGAGTTCCGGCGGCACCAGGTCGGTTTCGTGTTCCAGTTCTTCAACCTGCTGCCCACGCTGTCGGCATGGGAGAACGTGGCGATACCGAAATTGCTGGACGGCACCGGTTTGCGCAAGGCCAGACCGCGCGCCCTGGAGTTGCTCGACCGGGTGGGCCTGGCCGAGCGGGCCGAACACCGTCCGGCCGAATTGTCCGGCGGGCAGATGCAGCGGGTGGCGGTGGCGCGGGCGCTGATCATGAACCCGCCGCTGATCCTGGCCGACGAGCCCACCGGCAACCTCGACTCCAAGACCGGCGCGGCGATCCTCGAGCTACTCGGTGAGATCGCCGGATCGGGCAGTTCGGTGGTGATGGTGACCCACGACATGGGCGCGGTGACCTACTGCGACCGCGTGATCACGCTGCGCGACGGGCGGATCGGATCCAACGACAAAGTCGAGCGGACGGTCAACGCGTGAGCGGTCAGGCCTGGAGGCGGCAGCGGAGCGTGACCAGGCAAGGCCCCGCTCACGCGAGAGAAGAACACAGCGTGAGCGGTCAGGCCTGGAGGCGGCAGCGGAGCGTGACCACGCAAGGCCCCGCTCACGCGAGAGAGGGCACAGCGTGAGCGGTCAGGCCTGGAGGCGGCAGCGGAGCGTGGGGCGGATCGGCGCCGCGTGGGATCGCCTGCGGCTGTTCAATATCGGCGAGTTGCTCGCCCATCGCGGGCGCACCGCGATGTCGCTGGTCGTGATGGGCGTCTCGGCGTCGCTGCTGGTCGCGGTGCTGAGCATCTCCGGCTCGGTCACCGGCTCGGTGGACAAGCTGACCCGCGGCCTCGGCGGCAAGGCGCAGCTGGAGGTCAGCGGGATCACCGATGCCGGTTTCGACCAGCAATTGCTGCGGCGGATCGCGGCCACACCCGGGGTCGCAGTGGCCGTCCCGATGCTGCGCGTGCAGGTGGGCACCGGCGCCGACCGCGCGCTGCTGATCGGAGCCGATTCGAACATCGGCGCGCTGGGCAGCGAATTGACCACGCCGATGAGCGCTTTCACCGGGAAGTTGCTCTCGGTGCCCAACGGGGTACTGGTCGGCACGGGGCTCGGCCGCGCCGAGGGGGAACAGTTCCAGTTGGTCGGCACGACGGTGACGGTCGCCGGCGTGCTCGACGAGGAGACATCCCGCAAGCTCAACGGCGGCCACCTCATCGCCGCTCCGCTCGGGCTCGCGCAGAAGGTCACCGATCGCGCGGGACGACTGGACTCGGTGCAGATCGTTCCCGCGGAGGGCGCCGATCTCGCGCAGGTGCGTGCCGCGCTGACCGAAGCGGTGGACGGGCGCGCGGTGGTGGCCGAGCCGAGTCTGCGCACCGCGCAGGCGGGCGGGGCGATCCAGATGGTCCGCTACTCCACCACCATGGCGTCGGCGGCGGCGCTGATCGTGTCGGCGTTCCTCATCTACAACGCGATGAGCATGGCGATCGCCCAGCGCAGGCCGATGCTCTCGCTGTTGCGCGCGATCGGCGGCAAACGCGGCCCGATGGTGCGCGACCTGCTGGCCGAAGCGGCGTTGCTCGGCGTGCTCGGCGGCGCGGTCGGCGCGGCGCTGGGCGTGTTCATGGGTAGTGTCGCGATCGGCACGCTGCCCACCGCGATCGTGCAGTCGGTGGAGGCGCGCACCGAATACGCGGTGCCCTGGTACGTGATTCCGTTCGCGGTCGTGGCGTGCGTGTTCACCAGCGTGCTCGCGGCGGCGCTCGCCGCGCGCCAGGTGTACAAGGTCCAGCCCATCGAGGCACTCGCTCCGGTCGGGGTCGCCCGGACCGACACTGCGAGCCGCGCGCTGCGCTGGTCGGCCGTGGCGGCGGGCGCCGGGCTGGCCGTGACCGCGGTGTACATCGCGAGCAGCGATCTCGGCCGCTACTCGCTCACCGCCATTTCGATGTCGTTCATCGCCGCGATCCTGCTCTGTTTCGCCGCCACCGGCCCGATCGTGCGGGTCGCGGCAGGGGTCGCGCGCTGGTTCCGCGCTCCCGGCGCGCTGGGCGCGACCACCCTGGAACGTTCGCCGCGGCGAGTGTGGGCGACGGCGATGACGGTGATGATCGGCGTCGGGGCCACCGTGGGCATGAGCGGCGCGTCGAGCAACATGATCGACTCGGCCACGGTCACGTTCACCGACTTGGCCCGCAACGACGTCTACGTCAGCCCCGCGTCGATGGCGCAGTTCCCCACCGGGCCGCTGCTGCCCGCGGATCTGGCCGGCAAGCTCGCGGCGGTCCCGGGCGTCACGCATCTGAGCCCGGCGCAGATGGCCTTCGCCACGCTCGGCGGCAGTCGCGTGATGCTGCAAGGGTTTCCGCCGGATGCCAGACAGACGCGGATGCGCATGCTCACCGACGAGTCGGTCGCCCGGTTGTCGGCCGGGGAGGGCGTGGCGATCTCCCGTGACGTGGCGCGCTCATTGGGCGTCGGCGCGGGCGCGGACCTGACCCTGCCCACGCCGACCGGCCCCCGCACGGTGCGGGTGCTGCAGGTGATTCCGTACTTCTCCGCCATCGCCGGCGTGGTGATGATGGACCTGGATCTGATGCGCAGCTGGTACGAGCGGCCCGGCGAGACGGTCATCGCCGTCGACATCGCCCCGGGCGCCGATCACGCGGCGGTGTTCGCGGCCATCCGGCAGGTGGTGCCGCCGGAGCTGAACGTGGACACCGGCGCGGACACGGTGACGGCCGCGTCGTCGAGCATTCAGCAGGGCATGGCGATGAGCAACGCCATTCTGTGGATCGTGGTGCTGGTCGCCACGGTGGCGTTGCTCAACACGTTGATGCTGTCGGTGCTGGAGCGCCGCAGGGAACTCGGCGTGCTGCGCGCCATGGGCACCGGGCGCAAATTCTTGATGCGGTCGGTGCTGGCCGAAGCCGCCGGGATCGGGGTCGTCGGCGCGTTGCTGGGCCTGACGCTCGGCGCGGCGGTGCAGTTCCTGGGCACCGTCGCCATCGGGCACGCCCTGACCATCGACGTCGACTACCGGCCGAGCCCGATGCTGCTGGTCTACGCAACCGTCGCGCTGGCGCTGGCGCTGCTCGGGTCGATCCCGCCGGCGTTGCGCGCGGCCCGGCTGCCGATCGTGGAGGCGCTGGCGGTCGACTGAGCCTTCACAGCGGCAGCTCGGCGAACCAGGTCTTGAATTTCGCCGAGGTGATGCCGAATCCGGAGCTCGGATTGCTGTCGGTGAGCGTCACCGTGGCGAACAGCAGGTAGCTCGACCGGGCCGGGTCGTCGGCGAAGTCCACCACGAGGTAGCCGTCGGGCAACCCGCCGCCCTTCTCCTGCCAGCGGTAGGTCGAATACGTCTTGCCACTGTTGCGTTCGGTGGCCGGCGTGTTCGAGGGGAGGTCCCGCACCGCGGCCTGGGCGTCCTGCGGCGAGGTGAAGCCGATGAGGACGTAGTCGGGCTCGGCGATCGGCGTGCCCCAGCAATTCCAGGCCTTCGACCAGTTCGGGAAGTCGGGGACGCCGTTGGAGCTGGACACCTTGCCGCCCGGCTTGGCGGTGCCGAGGAAGCAGGTCTTACCGCGATACCCCGGGCCGGAGCCGATGTCGTATTTCGTGTCGACGTCTTGCGGTAGCAGCTCGGGGAAGGCTTTGGCGAGCTTGTCCGCATCCGACGGCCCCGCGGGCGTCTCAGGGCTGGTGTCCGAGGGCGACGCGGAATCCGAGAAACCGATCTTCGCGACGATGATGCCTGCTCCGACCAGCAGTGCCACGACCACCAGCACGATCGTCACGATGACGCCGGTGTTGGAGCGGGCGTGCGCCGGATAGCCGGGCGGCTGGTGGGAGGGATACCCGATCGGCGGCGGAGTGGGAGCGGAGAGCGGCGGCGCCGCGGGGTAGCTCGGCTGGGGCGTCACCGCCGCATAACCGTTGGACGCCGGAAACTGCTGCGCACCGGTCGGATTCGGGCTGTACTGCGGCGCGGAGTAGCCGGGAGTGGACGCCGTGGGCACGTAGGTCGGCGGACTCGCCTCCGGCCCCGGATACGCCGGTTGCGCGAGGACGGTCGGCGCGGGCTGCGGCTGGTATTGCGCGGCCACCACCGTCGGAGCGGGCTCGGTGAGCGCTCGCCGTGCGGCAGTGGCGAATTCGACGCAGGAGGCGAATCGGTCTTCGGGCCGCTTGGCCATGGCCTTCGCGATCACCGCGTCCATTGCGGGCGACAGGCCCGCGCGCCGGGCGGCGACGGAGGGCGGCGGCAACTGGAGATGGCCGCGGATGATGTCGGCGGGGGCGGGGGCGTCGAACGGGGCGACGCCGGTCAGCAGCCAGTACAGCGCGCAGGCCAGCGAGTACTGATCGGAGCGGTGGTCCAGGTGCGCGCCGGTCATCTGTTCGGGCGAGGCGTAGGCGAGCGTCGCGGTGAACATGCCGGTCTGGGTGAGGTGAGTGGAGTCCTCGCGCAGCCGCGCGATGCCGAAATCGGTGAGGAACACCCGTTCGCCGTGGCCGCCCCCCGCACGCGCCAGCATGATGTTCGCGGGCTTGACGTCCCGGTGCAGCACGCCCATGCCGTGCGCGTAATCCAATGCGGACGCGACGCCCTCGACGATTTGCACCGCCCGTTCCGGCGGCAGGGTCTGCGGGTTCACCGTCGCCGCGTCGACGCCGTCGACGTACTGCATGGAGATCCACAGCTGCTCGTCCTCGGTGCCGCGGTCGTACACCGCGACGATGTTGGGATGGTCCAGCTGCGCCGCCAAATCGGCCTCCCGCTCGAATCGGGCCCGGACCTCCGCGTCGGTGAACAAATCCCGGTTGAGCAATTTGAGCGCCGTCTGCCGGGGCAATCTGGGGTGGCGGGCGAGATACACCGATCCCATGCCGCCCTGGCCGAGCAGCTTCTCTATGGTGAACCCAGCGAACACCGCACCGCTGTCGAGCAACACGCCCCCTTCAGGTGACCGCGGCGGCCGGACGTGACATCCGGGCGCCATACCGATCCTGGAGCCTACCGGGTGACGCCGTGGCCACGGGGTTTCGAATTCTCCGGGAAGATCGGCAAAACTATGTTCGAGACATCGTTCCGTCGACGCCGCCGCGCGCCGCGGCGATGTCTCTCGTCCGGTCACCGACCGGACGAGCCCGATGAGCTATTTTGCACCGCCGAGAAGTAGTGACCGCGTCACCGGTGGTGGGGAGGACTCGGTGGTGAGGTCGACGGGATCCGCTGCGCCGTATCGGTCGGCGCTACGCGCCGGTGCGATGGTGGTGCTGCTCACGCTGACCTCGTGCACGCTGTTTCCCGGCGACAAGCCCGCCGCCGACACCCCGGCCGTGGTCGTCGACACCGCGGGAGCCTGGCGGCCCAACCTCGCGGTGTCCATGCCGGACTCGCTGGCCGCCGACTTCACCCAGTTGCAGCCGCAGCTGGCCGGCCAGGTCGGCATGGCGATAATGCCCGTGGGCGGCGGCCGGATGACCGTCTTCGGCGACTGGGTCAGCGGCATCGCCTGGTCCACCATCAAGGTGCCGCTGGCGATCGCGGCGCTGCGGCACGACTCCCAGGAAGAGATCCTGCACGAGGTGGAGGCGGCCATCACGTGGTCGGACAACGACGCCGCCGAGGCGCTGTGGCAGTCGCTCGGTGACGGGCTGGAGGCGGCCAAGGCGGTCCAGGACGTGATCGACGAGGCGGGCGATGCCACGACCGGTGTGGCGGGTCCGCGCACCACCTTGGACTACACCTCCTTCGGCGGGACCGAATGGACGCTGGCCAATCAGGCGCGCTTCGCCTCCCGGTTGCCGTGCCTGCCCGAGTCGTTCCACGTCACCGAGCTGATGACGGAGATCACGCCCGAGCAGGCCTGGGGTCTGGGCGTGCTGGAGGGCACGGCGTTCAAGGGCGGCTGGGGACCCGACGACGTGACCGGCGTCTACACCGTCCGCCAGTTCGGCCTGGTTCCGGTGCGGTCCGGCATGATCGCCGTGGCCATGGCGGCGACGGCCGATTCCGGCAGCTTCGAGGACTCCACCACCATCCTCAGCCGGATGGCGCGGATGCTGGGCCGTCATCTCGGCGAACTGCGCGGCGGCTCCTGCCCGCCGCTGTGAATCCGGCTCAGCCCGGGGTGACCAGGCCGCTCTCGTAGGCCAGCACCACCGCTTGCGCCCGATCGCGCAGGTTGAGCTTGGAGAAGACCTTGGAGACATGGGTCTTCACGGTCTGTTCGGCTACGTACAGGGTTTCGGCGATCTCGGCGTTCGACATGCCTTTCGCGATCAGTTCGAGCACTTCCCGCTCGCGGGGAGTCAGCGCGTTCAGCTGCGGCGTCGGCTTGGCGCGGGCCGCGCTGCGGCGACGGGTGACGTCGGCGATGAGTCTGCGGGTGACCGTCGGCGCGAGCAGCGCTTGGCCGTCGGCGACCACGCGCACCGCGCGCACCAGTTCCTCGGCGGGCGCGTCCTTGAGCAGGAACCCGCTGGCGCCCAGGCTGAGCGCCTCGTAGACGTAGTCGTCGATGTCGAAGGTGGTGAGCATCAGCACGCGCACCGGCGGGTCGAACCCGGCCGCCAGGATGGCGCGGGCCGCGTCCAGCCCGTTCATCTCCGGCATGCGCACATCCATCAGCACGACATCCGGGCGCAGCCGCTTCGCCTCGGCCACCGCGGCTTTCCCGTCCGCCGCGTCGCCCACCACGCTGATATCCGGCTGCGCCGCGAGCAGCGCCCCGAACCCCTGCCGGACCATCGCCTGGTCGTCGGCGATCAACACCGTAATTGCCACCCGCTCACCCTAATTGCCCCCTCCGACTGCGCGGCGGTCCGATGCTCAGCGACCCGGCTCGGCGGGCCCGGCACCGACGACGGCAGCAGCGGCTTCGGGCGCGATGAGCGGGAAGCGCGCGTGGACTCGGAAACCGCCGTCCGCCCGCGGCCCCGCCGTCACTTCGCCGCCGACGGCCAACGCTCGCGCCTGCATGCCCGCGATGCCGTGGCCGCCGTTGCCGACCGGCCGGGCGGGCGTCGCGCCCGGACCGTTGCCGACGTCGAGCAGCAGCTCCGCGCCACACGCGATGCGCACCTCGACCTGGGCGCCGGGGGCGTGCCGGGAAGCGTTGGACAGCGATTCCTGGGCGACGCGATAGAGCGCGAGGCCGGTCGTCTCCGGGATCGTGTCCAAGGCTCCGTCGACGGTCCACTCGATGCCGACACCCGCGCGTCGCGCACCCTCGAACAGGGCGATCACATCCGCGGCCTTCGGCTGGGGCGCGTGCTCGGGCAGCTGGCCGTCGCTGCGCAGCACGCCGAGCATGCCGCGGATCTCGTTCAGCGCTTCGCGCGCCGTGGCGCCGATGGACTCGAACTCGGCGCGAGCGCCCGGGGTGACGCCGTCCACCCGATACGGCGCGGTCTGCGCCTGCACCACCACCAGGGACATGTGGTGGGCCACGACATCGTGCAGGTCGCGGGCGATGCGCGCCTTCTCCTCCAGGATCGCGCGGCGGGCCCGCTCGAGTTCGTTCTCCTCCTCCTGGCGCACCAGCTGCCGCCGCGACAGCACCAGCCAGCGGATCAGCAGGCCGAACAGCACCAGCGCGGCCAGCGCGATCGGCCACCCCCACGCGGCGTTGGCGAACGCCTCCCCTTCGCCGGGCATGGTGGTCGCCAACAGCAGCGCCGTCGCCGCCCAGGCCACCGCCACGATCTGCCCCGGGGCGCGCACCGCCACCGCGAACAGTGACACCAGCAGGCACAGCAGGTGGACGACCTGGAACGGCAGCTCGTTGTTCGGTTGATGCGGGATCGCCAGCGCGATCACCAGCGCGGAGCCCGCCGAGATGGCCCAGCCCAACGCCGGGTTGACCCGCACCAGCAGCACCGGGAAAGCGGCCAGCGCCGCGATGAACGGCTGCGCCGCGGCGGGCACCGCGTGGGTCAGGTGCAGGGTCGGCCAGGCGACCGTGTACCAGATCAGAGCGACCAGCACCGTGCCGAGGTCGAACCAGGTCCGCGCGTCCAGCCGTCGCGTCCAGGCGCGAATTTCTCGGTTCATGCCTACGACCCTAGGAAGTCGCGGTTCACCGCGGCTCATACCCACGGGTGATTTCCCGCCCGATACCCCGGTGCGAGACGGGCACGGCGGCTCACCCGGCGGCGCGGCACGGGAAACGTCCCCGGGCGTGAGGCGGCCGCCGGAAGCGACTCCCTAACGTCGTCGCCATGAGCACACCGACCAGCGCCGGGCGCGAGACCCGGTACGCCTCGGCCGCAGGAGCCAGAAACCATCCCGCAGCAACCACTTCCGCCACCGCGCCGACGCGGCGCTATGCGGCGCTCACCGCGGCCGCGCTGACCACCATGGCGGCGACGGCGTTCCTGGCCCCCGCCCAGCAGGCCGCCGCGGCGGCCGCGCCGGTCGAGAGCGCGCAGGCGAGCGCCGCGATCGCCGAACTGGCCGCGGGCGCGCCCGACGCGCTCACCGCGATCCCGGCGGACTTCGTCGCGTCGTTCGGCTACCGGCCGAGCACGGTGGACGGGGTGCTGGTCAATCCGCGCGGCGACTGCTCGTCCCCGGTGACGCTGCCCGTCGAGTTCGACACCGCGTGCAAGGCCCACGACCTCGGCTACGACCTGCTGCGCTACGCCGACCAGCGCGGCGAACCGCTGGGCCCGTGGGCGCGGCAGGCCATCGACGCGACGCTGGACCGGCAGATGCACCAAGCCTGCGCCGCCCGCGTGGACTCCTTCTCCCGCGCGCGCTGCGACGCGATGGCCTCGATCGCGAACACCGCCGTCGACTTGAACTCGCGGCGGCAGGACTACGGCGCGCCCGTGGTGGAGCCCTTGCTGGACACGGCGGACACCGGTCCCGCGCCGAGCGGTGTGCTGCTCGGCGTGCTCGGCGCCGGAATCGCCGGGCTGATCGCGGCCCTCGTCGTACGCAACCGCCGCCGTGACTCCGGCCCGGTGGCCGGCCTGTCGTACCACGACGCGGCGGTACGACCATGACCTCGCTCGTCACGAAGTTCTCGGTTCGGCGCTTGCCGGTCGCCGCGGCGATACGCCGGGTCGCGCCGCCGCGGATCGGCACGACGCTCGGCATCGGCACCGGTGTGCTGGCCTCTCTTGCGCCCGGCCTGCTCCCTCGCACGCCGAGCGCGCAAGCCGTGCTGACCGGGCTCCTCGCGGCGCTCACCCTCGGTATGGCCGGGGTGCTGCGAGTCATCCTGCGGCGCTGCAATTTCGACGTCAACCAGCGGCAGGGGTGGCTGCGGCTGCCGTTGCTCATCGCGACGTCGGTCCTGGTGGTGGGTGCGGCGGCGAACGCGGGACACTGGCAGAACCGGCTGCGCGCCGCGATGGGCACGCCGCACATCGACACCGGCTACTGGCTGCGGTGCGCGCTCGCCACGGCGTTGATCATCGGAGTGTTCGTCGGCGCTACCCGCTCGATCACCTGGGCGTTGCGGAAGCTGGGCTGGGCGCGGGGTGTCTCGCTGGCCGCGGTCGTGGCGGTTCTGCTGTATCTCGTGGGCGTGCCCGCGATGGTCGGATGGCGGGAGTCGGTGTACGCGAGCGCGAACGCGGAGGTGGATCCCGCGGTGGTGCAGCCGGTCTCGCACCACGGGTCGGGCAGCGCCGAGTCTGCGGTGAGCTGGGCCTCGCTCGGCTCCGAGGGACGCAAGTTCGTCGGCGGCGCACCGGGGCGGGCGGTGCGGGTCTACGTCGGGGTGGCCTCGGCGCCCGACCTGGACAGCCGCGTCGCCCTGGCGATCCGCGAGCTGGAACGGTCGGGCGGCTTCGCGCGCTCGCACCTGGTCGTCACGGTGCCCACCGGATCGGGCTGGATCGACGGGAACGCCGTGGCGGGTTTCGATCGGCGGTTCGACGGTGACGTGGCGCTGGTCGGGTTGCAGTACTCCTATCTCCCGAGCTGGGCGACGTTCGTCTTCGGCCGGGACGCGGCGGTGACGGCCGCGCGCAGTCTGTTCACCGCCGTCGAGCGCCACATCGCGGGGCTGGCACACAAGCCGAAGCTGTACCTCTACGGGCAGAGTCTGGGCGCCTTGGGCGGCAACGCCGTCTTCGCCGACGACGCCGAGCAGGACAGCCGGACCTGCGCGGTCCTCTGGGCGGGACCTCCGGCCGACCACGTGCATCGCGGCGGTGCGACGGTGCTGGCCAACAGTTCCGATCCGGTGGTCCACTGGTCGCTGTCCCAGCTGTGGCGCGCGCCCGACCTGGCAGGCGCCCGCGTCGACGCTCCGGTTCCGCGGTGGCTTCCGGTGATCAGCTTCGCGCAGACCACCGCCGACCTGCTCGCCGCGTTGCACGCCCCGCCCGGCCACGGCCACCGTTACGGCACCGATCAGGGCACGGCCATGGGGTCCTGCTGAGGCGTTCGGCGCGGCGCCCACACCCCTTGGTCATAGAACATGTTCTAATTCCTGCATGGCCTTCGTCATCGACCTCGCCGCCGACATCGACGCCCCCGCCGAGCTGGTGTGGCAGGTGATCACCGACTTCCCGCGCTACGGCGAGTGGAATCCCTTCGTCACGGAGTGCCGCAGTTCGCTGGTGCCCGGCGAGCCGATCGACATGCTCGTCCGAGTCTCCGGATCGAGCCCTCGCAAGCAGCGGGAATGGATTCGCTCGCACACTCCGGGCCGGGAGCTCAGCTACTCGATGAAACCGGTCCCCCTGGGCGCGCTGCACAGTCTGCGGTCGCACACCGTGACGCCGCTCTCGGACGACCGCACCCGCTACGAGTCACACTTCGAGCTCGGCGGATGGCTACATCCCGTGGTCGTCGCACTGCTCGGCAAGAATTTGCGGCGCGGCTTCGAAGGCATGACCGATGGCATCAAGGAACAGGCCGAGAAGCTGCGAGCTTCGTGAGCCGAACCGGTAGGCGTCGGTCGGCTCATGCCCGCAGATAGGCCAGCGCGGCATCGAGCGCGGCGTCGGCGTACGCCTCCGTGAGCCCGCCGAGCCCCAGTGACCACCGCATCTGCATCGGCCCGAGAAGCAGATCGGTCGCCAATTCCAGGTCCAGTCCGGTGCGCAGTTCCCCGGCGGCGACAGCCGCGGCCAGCCGATCCGCGACGGCGGCGCGCTGGGGCAGCAGCAGACGCTCGCGATACGCGGCGGCCAGTTCCGCGTCTTGCTGGATCTCGATGTACATCGCCCGCAGGAAGGACTCGAAGCCGGGATCGGTGAGCGCACCCACCGAACCGCGCAGCAGTAGACGCAGGTCGGCCGCGACGTCGCCGGTGTCGGGCAGTGCGGGGCCCGCCGGACCGGAATCGGATTCGAGCATGGCGTCGAAGACGACCGCGCCCTTCGACGGCCACCAGCGGTAGATCGTCTGCTTGCCCACACCCGCACGGGCCGCGATGGCCTCGACGCTCAATTTCGCGTAGGACACCTCGCGGATCAGCTCGGCTGTCGCGGCGAGTATCGCCGCACGGGCACGCTCGCTGCGGCGCGCGGCGGTCGGAGTATCGGCCATGGCCGCACCTTAGCATCAAACGAGACGAAACGTCTCGTCTTGACAGGCCGGTCGCCGCTTGGCATGGTTTCGAACGAGACGAAGCGTCTCGCGACGAAAGGATCTCTTCTTGACCAGAACGTGGTTCATCACCGGTGCCGGTCGCGGACTCGGCCGGGCGTTCACGACCGCCGCGCTCGCGCAGGGCGACCGTGTCGTCGCGACCGCCCGCGACCCGGAGTCCCTGACCGACCTCACCGACGACCGCCTCACCGTGCTTCCCTTGGACGTACGCGACCGCGAGAACGTGATCGCCACCGTGGACAAGGCGTTCGCCGCGGTGGGAGCCATCGACGTGATCGTGAACAACGCCGGCTACGGCCTGGTCGGCGCCGTCGAAGAACTGACCGAAGCGCAGATCCGCGACCAGATGGACACCAATTTCTATGGGGCGCTGTGGGTTTCGCAAGCGGCCACGCCGCATCTGCGCGCCCAGGGCTCCGGGCACATCGTGCAGATCTCCACGGTCGGCGCCGTGGGGAGCCTTCCGCTGTTCAGCATCTACAACGCGAGCAAATGGGCCCTGGAAGGATTCAGCGCCTCGCTCGCCGACGAGCTGCGCCCCTTCGGCATCCGGGTCACGCTCGCGCAACTGGGCGGCTTCGATACCGACTGGGCCAAGTCGAGCATGCGGTTCGCCACCGGCATCCCCGCCTACGCCGAGTTGCGCGGCGGCATCCTCGGCATGCCGGACTATCCGGCTGCGGACCGGGACGCCGCGAACGCTTCCGCCGACTCGACCGACGCCCAGTCGCCGAGTGAAGCCGCCGAGCCCGCAACCGAATCCGCGCCGGACGCTACGTCCGGCACCGACACCGAATGGATCGAGGCGTCACCGGAAGTCGGCGCCGCGGGTCTGATCGCACTGGTGAACATGCCGAACCCGCCGCTGCGCAAGATCATCGGGCCCGGCGCACACCAGATGGTCGCGCTCGCCTTGGACCAGCGCCGCCGCGACTACGCCGACGACCCGGAATTCACCTGGCCCGCGTGACCATCTCGCGGAGCCGCCCGTTTTCGCGAACGAGCGGCTCCGCCGGATGTCAGGCGATGGGGCCGCGAGCGGCTTCGTAGGCCGCGCCCACCTTGTAGAGGCGGTCGTCGGCGAGAGCGGGGGCCATGATCTGGAGGCCGACGGGCATGCCGTCGTCCTTGCTCAGACCCGAGGGCACCGACATGGCCGGGTGACCCGCCAGGTTGGTCGGCAAGGTGCACAGGTCCGAGAGGTACATGGCCAGCGGATCGTCGACCTTCTCGCCTAGCTTCCACGGCGTGAACGGGCTTGTCGGCGAGACGAGCACGTCGACCTGCTCATAGGCCTTGTCGAAGTCGCGGGCGATGAGCGTGCGCACCTTCAGCGCCTGGCCGTAGTAGGCGTCGTAGTAGCCCGCCGACAGCGCGTAGGTGCCGATCATGATGCGCCGCTTGACCTCCGGGCCGAACCCGGCCGCACGCGTGGCCGCCATGACCTGTTCGGCGCTGTGCCGCCCGTCGTCGGCGACGCGCAGGCCGTAACGCATGGCGTCGAACCGCGCGAGGTTCGAAGACACCTCGGACGGCATCACCAAGTAGTAGGACGAGAGCGCGTATTCGAAGTGCGGGCAAGACACTTCGATCACCTCGGCGCCGAGGTCCTTCAGCACCGCCACGGCGGCGTCGAAGGAGGCGAGCACGCCGGGCTGGTAGCTGTCGGAGTGCAACTCCTTCACCACGCCGATCTTGACGCCGCGCAGGTCACCCTGCGCCCCGGCGCGCGCGGCGGCCACCACCGGCGGCACCGGTACGTCGCGCGAGGTGGAGTCGCGCGGGTCGTACCCCGCGATCACCTCGTGCAGCAGCGCGGTGTCGAGCACCGTCCGTCCACACGGCCCGCCCTGGTCCAGCGATGATGCGCAGGCGACCAGGCCGAAGCGCGACACCGTGCCGTAGGTCGGCTTGGTGCCGACGGTCGCGGTGACGGCCGCGGGCTGACGGATCGACCCGCCGGTGTCGGTGCCGATGGCCAGCGGCGCCTGATTCGAGGCCAGCGCCGCCGCGGAACCGCCGCCCGAGCCGCCCGGGATGCGGGTGGTGTCCCACGGGTTGCGCGTGGGGCCGTAGGCGGAGTTCTCGGTGGAGGAGCCCATGGCGAACTCGTCCATATTGGTCTTACCGAGGATCGGGATGCCCGCCGCGCGCAACCGCGCGGTGACCGTCGCGTCGTACGGCGACACCCAGCCCTCGAGGATCTTCGACGCGCAGGTGGTCGGCATGTCCGTGGTGGTGAACACGTCCTTGAGCGCCAAGGGAACTCCCGCCAGCGGCGAGGCGGGCGCGGCGCCCGAGCCGAGCGCGGCGTCCACCGCGGCCGCGGCCTCCAGCGCCTGTTCCCCCGCGACGTGCAGAAAGGCGTGGTACTCGCCGTCGACCTCGGCGATCCGGTCCAGGTGCGCCTGGGTGACCTCCACCGACGACAGCTCGCGGCCGTGGATCTTGTCGGCCAGCTCGGCCGCCGACAGCCCGGTCAGATCGCGCCCACCACCCCCCGTCGAATCGCGATGCGATGCTGCGTTCATTCGCCCTCTCCCAGGATCTGCGGCACCATGAACCGCTGTTCTTCCACCGCGGGCGCGCCGGACAGCGCCTCGCGCGGGGTCAGGCCCGGCACCACCTCGTCGGGCCGGGTCACATTGGTCGCCGGGTTCGGCGACGCCGTGGCCGGGACGTCGGCGGCGGCGACCTCGGAGATGGTCCGCACGTGGCTCAAAATCGAATCGAGCTGTCCGGCGAACTGATCCAGTTCCGCATCGGACAGCGCGAGCCGGGACAGCCGGGCGAGGTGTGCGACCTCGTCGCGGGAGATGGCGGGCACCGCGGGACCCCTTTCGGCTTCGTTATCAACAGTGCTCAACCCACACAGCCTAGCCACCGTCGACCAGGTCGCCGTGCGGCACCCGCGCTTCTGCGGCGCGGCGGCGCGAGCGTCGGCCGACACGCCCCTGGCAACCCCCACCGGCCCCCGACACGTCCGCTCGCACCAGCCCGACACGCCGCCTTCGCGCGAATTCACCGAGTGGCGTGCGTCACTGGACCGCCTTCGACTCGATAACCGGCCGTAAGGGGTGTAAGTATTGCGTCACCCGGGTATTCGTTCTCCAGCCTCGGCCGCCCTAAGAAAGGAAACGCACGTGTCGTATCTGCTCCGCGTGCAACTTCCGGATCGACCGGGAAGCCTCGGCGCTCTCGCCCTCGCACTCGGCTCCGTCGGCGCCGACATCCTCTCCCTGGATGTCGTCGAGCGCGGCGCAGGCTACGCCGTCGACGATCTGGTCGTCGAGGTGCCATCCGGCGCGCTCCCCGACACCCTCATCACCGCGGCGGAATCGATCGGCGACGTGCACGTGGACTCGATCCGCCCGTACTCCGGCGTGCTCGACACCCACCGCGAGCTCGAGCTCATCGACCAGGTGGCCGGCGCCCGCGACGACCGGATGCAGGTGCTGGTGGACGGCGTGCCGCGGGTGCTTCGGGTCGGCTGGAGCACGATCATCGACATCGGGCCGCACGGGGCCTACCGCGTGGTCGGCAGCCCGAGCGCGCCGCAGACGCAGGCGGGTTCGGCGCCGTGGATGCCGCTGGAGAAGCCCAGCGTGCTCGATCCCGAAGGGGATTGGGTGCCGGAGATCTGGCGGGACATGGACACCAAGCTGGCCGCCGCTCCGCTGGGCAACACCGGCAAGGTGCTGCTGCTCGGCAGGCCCGGCGGACCCGACTTCCGGCCCTCCGAGGTGGCCCGGCTGGGTTACCTCGCGGGGATCGTCGCTACCGTCCTCGGCTGATCCGCAGGCTGCCTGGTTCTTTCGCGCCGTCGGGCATTCGTCTCTGCGATTTCCCGTGTTGTATCCCCCTCACGGTCCCGGCACGGTGACGCCACCCCGATCGAGGCCGGGAGGATATCCAGCCCGCAAGGTCGCGGGCTCGACTCATGCGCTCGTCGCCCGGCACATCCGAGCGGTTCCGGGCAGGCAGCGCGTCTGCGAAGGAAACCTAGACCGGCTCGGCCGCAGGGTCGAGCGGTAGCCGGAGCACGTGCAGCAACTCCCCGGCGCTGGTCCGCCAGTTGCGGCTCGGCACAGGACGGAAGCCGAAGCGGTCGTAGATCCGGCGGGCGTCGACCATCGCGGGCATGGTGGTGAGTGCGACCGCAGCGCACCCTTCCGCGCGGGCGCGCTCGATCACGGCACGCACCAACGCCGTTCCCGCGCCGAGACCGCGTGCGGTCTTCGCGACGGCGAGCATGCGGAACTCCAGTTCACCCGGCAGCGCGATCTCCGCGTACGGATTCCCTGCCGGCGCGACCGTGAGTGAGCCGACGATCCGGTCCGCGTGCGTGGCGACCAAGATCCCGGCCGCGGCGGCGCGGCGGGCGGTGTCGGCCAGCTCGCCCGCGTACCAACTGCCCGCCTCCACGTAACCCTCGCCGACGTAGACCTCCACGGTCAGCTCACCGACCGCGGCGTACTCATCCGGCCGCGCCGCCCGAACGACGACACCCGCGTCCCGCACATCCATACCCGGCATGATGCCATCGGGCATAACGTGGGCTACGGCACGTCCGCGCTCCTGCGGAATAGCACACCGCGGCCGCCGCATTCCCGCGGAGTCGTGCTGCGGACGACCGGTCAGGCGGGACGGGAGATCTGCCAGCGGTCCGGCTTGCCCGCCGGATAGACGACGGTGAGCAGATCACCGGTCTGCGGCCAGGAACTGGTGTCCCAGACGAAGCGGCCGTACACGACCTTGCCCGAGACCGAGGGACCGCTCAGGTTTCCGGTGATGGTCACGTACTGCTCTCCAGGAGCGTCGGGGCGCGGGCTCACGCCGGTGACGTACAGCGTCCCCTCCTCCGGACTCGCCGGCGCGTAGCCCCGCCTGCCCCGGATGGCGAACACGATCAGCGACACCAGCACCGCGGTCAGGGTTACCAGCGCGACGAACTCCAGCATGTCCCCATGCTAGGTGCGCGTCACACCGGCGCGAGCTCGCTGGTGCCCTGCGCGGTGCGCCGGATGTGCCAGACCGACGTACGGGTGCGTTGCGAACGCCCGTTGCCCCGATCGATCAGCAGCCGGTTGTTCGTCGTGAAGATCAATTGGGCGCCCCGGACATTGGTCTCCGGATTCTGGAAGAGCTGGATCAGCCGATCGGTCTCCTCGGCGGGCAGGCACGCGCCGATGTCGTCGACGGCGAGCACCCGGCCCGCGTCCAGCGCGTCGAGCATGGCGGGCAGCACCCGCAGCAACGACAGCGTGGCGGAGGATTCGTCGCCGATCTCGAACGGAGCGTCGATGCCGTCGTGCACCAGGTTCAGGCCGACGCCGCGCCGGGCCACCATCCGCGCGTACAGGGCGTCGCGCGCGGCCTGCAGGTTGGTCAGCTCGCGCTCGAGCAGCACGGGGGTCAGGCCGGTCTCGCGCAGAACCTCGTCGGCATAGCCGGGCGATGTGGCGCACAGGTCGATCCGCTTGCCGAGGCCGGCGATATCGGCGTCCAGCTCACGCAGGTAGTCGGCGTACATCGGGTCGTGCTCGGCGACGAGCAGGTCGGTGATGCCCAGCTCGGCCGTGCGCAGCAGCATCAGCAGCCGCGCCGCGTTGTCCGCCGAGCGAGAGATGTGGCTGCCCAGCCGGTGGGCGATGGCGTCGGGTTCGGCGGGTCCCCGCTGCACTTCGAGCATGGACTCGAACCAGCGGTAGGCGGGCACGAGCGCCTCGGAGTACATCTGCCCGGCGAGGCTGAGCAGCAGTGCGTTCGGGCGCACCAGCGGAGCCAGCGCGGTGATCCCGTAACGGGCCGCCTCGAACATCGGGCCGATCTTGATCTGTTCCCCGCTGCGCTCGAACACGATTCGCTTGCGCGAGCGCGGGTGGGTGTGCAGCCATTCCGCCGTCACGTCGGCGTTGTCCAGGCGGAAGCCGTAGGTGTAGGGCACGCCCTCGGCGACGAACGCCGCCACGAATTCCGAAGGCCGCTCCGGAAATCCGAGGTGCGGCGCACGCACCGGACCCGCGTACGGATCCCACCCGGTCACCGAATGCAATACCGCGTCACGCATCTGCCCGAGCGCATCGATCAGGTTCGTCTTGCCCGCCGCGGCGCCGCCGTGCACGGCGGTCACCGGCACGGCCACCGGACCGCTCCCCTTGGTGAGCCGCAACTCCTGCTCGTCGGCCAGCGATCTGTGATTGGTCACCTGAAAACTGCGCAGCATGCCGCCATACTTCCGTCCGCGCCGCGCTGAGGCGACATCAGCCCGGTGGCGTCCGCGATCCGCGCCGGGCGCTCGCCTCGATCCGGGTACATGCGCACCGAGCTCACGCATCGGATCGCCGCGCCATCGGATATCTCCGCCTCCGGGCCCTGATCACGACCGCTACCTGGTCGAACAGGTCTGTGACCGATGGATGGACAGTCGAAGGCACGGTACGTTGAGCGCATGACCGGGGATTCCATCTCCTACCGCTGGACGCGCAGCGAGTTCCTGCGCGCGTGGGAGGCGGGCGCGTTCGACCATCGCGTCGAACTCGTCGAGGGGGAGGTATGGCCGGTGGTAATCGGGTCGTGGCACGGCCGAGCGGTGTTCCGTATCGCACGGCAACTTCCGACCAAGGGCGTCGAGGTGACCAGCGAGACGCTACCCACTGCCCAATCCCTGCCCGACCCTGATTGCTGGGTACTGCGCGCAGACGCGGATCAGGTCGATTCGCTCGGCCCGAAGATCGCGGTCTGGGACCCCTCCGACGTGCTACTGGTCATCGAAATCTCCGACGAGACGGTTATGCAAGACCTCGGCGTCAAGGCGAAACTGTATGGCCGTGCGGGGTATTCGAGGTACTGGGTCGTCACGAGAACGGTCGTCTACGAGCACACCGAACCGACGCGTACCGGGTACCGGACCCGCAAGGAGTACCGGCCCGGCGATGAGATTCCCGTCCACTATGCGGGAGTCACCATCCCCGTGGACGACCTGCTGTTCCCCGAGTAGCCCGACGACCGTCACCAGGACAGTACGTGCGATAGCGGGTTAGCATGCCTGCACGCTGCGGTTTCGCCGTGGCGTACTGCCGAAGTTGTTCGATGGGATGAGGGTTGATGATGGGATCGACGGTTCGTCGTCTGGTGGTTCGAAGCTCCGTCGTCGCCGCGCTCGCGCTTGGCTCGCTGGTCGTGGCGCCGGAAGCGGTGGCGGACGCGCCGTGCCCGGAGGGCTCCGCGCGCGTGTTTCTGGCCAACAGCACGAACACCTGCCAGGGTGGGGGAACGGTCAGCTACGACCCGCCCGGCGTGGTGTCGAAGGTGTGCTCCACGTCGACCGCCGATGTGACCGCCGAAGCGACGTTCAAGAATCGCCGCGGCAAGATCATCACCCAGAAGCTCGACCTGAGCGACGGCCGCTGCGGCCGATTCGACATCGCCGGGCAGCTGGGCGCCACGGTCACGGTGAGCTGAGCGGGCTGCCGCCGAACAGCAGGGCGCTGTCACCGAACTCGTGCCACAGATAGCCGGTGTCCACGGCAGCGGCATAGGCGGCGGCGACGGTCTGCTCCCCCGCCACCGCGACCAGAAGATCCAGGTGGGACGCGCCGGGAGCGTGCCAACCTGTGATCAGGCCGTCCACCACGCGAGCCGGTCGTTCCGCTCCGAGCACCAGGTCGGTCCACCCGTGCGCGGCGTGGGCCAGGCCGGAGGGATCGGCGGCGGTCTCCAGCGCCCGCGTCACCGTCGTGCCGACCGCGACGACGCGTCCGCCCGCGGCTTTCGTCGCGTTCACCAGCCGCGCCGTCGAGGCCGGGACGACGAATCGCTCCGGGCTCGGCGGCTCCCCTGCCTCGGATGAGGAGACGCCGGTGTGCAGTGTGATCGGCGCGAGAGCGACGCCCGCGGCGATCAGATCCAGCACCAGCCGCTCGGTGAAGGGCCGTGCCGCGCTCGGCATCTCCGCACTGCCCGGTATCCGGCCGAAGACGGTTGTGTAATACGAGGACGACCATCGCTGCGGCACATAGGAATACGTGATCGGGCGGCCGTGCGCGGCCAGCAATCGAGGCACCTCGGTGGTCACGTCGGCGCTCCACAGGCGCCGACCGCCGGGGAGCCAGGGCGCGTGCAGAGTCGCCACGGCATCCGGCAATCCCAGCACGGTTCCGGACCATAGCCGCTCGGTCGGATAGGGCGTGCGCTGCGCCGTCCGGACTTCCACCACCCAGCGACCGTCGTCCAGCCGAGTCGAGAAGTGCAGCACGACCGGCTCGCCGTGCAGCGTGGCGTCGACCGCAGACGACATGGTCGCCGAGTTGTTCACCACCAGGAGATCACCGGGGCGCAGCCGGTCCGGCAACTCGCGGAACAAGGAGTGGGTCAGGTCCGGATCGGCGACCAGCAGGCGGACGTCGTCGCGCGCGATGCCCCGTGCCTCGGGTGGGGCGGCGGCATCTCGTTCCGGGGACAGGTCGAAGAACGGCAGGGTGGTGCGCACCGTCACGACGCCCGCCCGGCGACGAAATCCGCTGCGGCGTAACGCCCGCTCCTGGGTTTCTCGGCGAGTAGCCGCAGCAGCGCGGGCACCACCGTCTCCGGCGCGGGCCGATCGGAGATGTCGGCGCCGGGAAACGCCGCCTGGTGCATCTCGGTGCGCATGTCGCCGGGATCGAAAGCGTAGATCGACAGGTCCGGATGCTCCGCGGCGAGGATCGCCGTGAGCTGGTCGAGCGCCGCTTTGGACGATCCGTATCCGCCCCATTCGGCATACGGCTCCGACGCGGCGTCGGAACTGATGTTCACCACGACGCCGCCGGAGCGCAGCAGCGGCAGCGTGAACTGCACAACCGCCAGTGGCGCTACGACATTGGTGCGCAGTACGCGCTCCAATTCGTCCAGCGGATAGTCGGCGAGGCGAGGCAGCGGACTCGGCCCGAGGCGGCTGGCGTTGTTCACCACGAGATCGAGTTCGCCCGCCTCGCGCGCGACCTCCGCAAGCCGCGCACGATCCCCCGGATCGGTGACGTCACCCGGGACCGGGACGAACGCGGAGCCCGATGCGGCGGCCACGCGCGTCAACCGGTCGGCGCGACGCGCGGTCCCCAGTACCCGCCACCCCTGTTCGATCAGCGCCCGCGCGAGCGCCGCGCCCAATCCGGCCGACGCTCCGGTGATCAGTGCGGTAGGACCAGACATGATGACCTCCTGGTAGTCGCCTACCAGACGATCCTCATACCTCAACGCATCTTCAGGTCAAGGCCGCTCACTCCTCGGCGTCGGCGTCCTCCGCGGCCGTCTCCGGCGCGACCGCATCGGGGCCGCCCGCCAGCAGTCGCTGGAAACCCTCCTCGTCCAGGATCGGCACGCCGAGTTCCTCCGCCTTCGCGGCCTTGGAGCCGGGCGCGTCACCGACCACCACGAACGCGGTCTTCTTCGAGACCGAACTCGCGGCCTTCCCGCCGCGCCTCAGGATCGCCTCCTTGGCGCCGTCGCGGGTGAAGCCCTGCAGCGACCCGGTCACCACGATGGACAAGCCTTCCAAGTTGCGCTCGATGGACTCGTCGCGTTCGTCCTCCATCCGCACGCCCGCGGCCCGCCACTTCGCCACCACGGCGCGATGCCAGTCCACGGTGAACCACTCCGCCACGGCGGCCGCGATGGTCGGGCCGACGCCGTCGGCGGCGGCCAATTCCTCTCCCGACGCCGCCTCGATGCGGTCCAAGCTGCCGAATTCGGCGGCGAGCGCGCGCGCCGCGGTGGGGCCGACGTGCCGGATGGACAGGCCGACCAGCACACGCCACAGCGGCCGGTCCCTGGCCACGGCCAGGTTCTCCAGCAGCCGCTTGCCGTTGGCGGAGAGGCTGCCGTTCTTGTTGGCATAGAGCGAGGTGGTGAGCAGCGTTGCCTCGTCCAGGTCGAACAGGTCGCCCTCGTCGGTGATAGCGCCGGACTTCAGCAGATCGATCGCGCCTTCATAACCGAGGGCCTCGATGTCGAAGGCACCGCGCCCGGCCACGTGGTAGACGCGCTCGCGCAACTGAGCGGGGCAGAACTGCTGGTTCGGGCAGCGGATGTCGGCGTCGCCCTCCTTCTCCGGGCGCAGTTCGGTGCCGCACTCGGGGCAGTGCGTCGGCATGACGAATTCCCGCGCGTCTTCGGGACGCGCGTCCACCACGGGCCCCAGCACCTCGGGAATCACGTCGCCCGCCTTGCGGATGGTGACCGTGTCACCGATCAGCACGCCCTTGCGCTTGACCTCGGCGGCGTTGTGCAGGGTGGCCATCGCGACCGTGGAGCCCGCGACGGACACCGGCTCCATCACCGCGAACGGCGTCACCCGGCCGGTGCGGCCGACGTTCACCTGGATGTTCAGCAGCTTGGTCGTCGCCTCCTCGGGCGGGTACTTGTAGGCGATCGCCCAGCGCGGCGCGCGCGAGGTGGAACCGAGGCGACGTTGCAGCGCGGTCTCGTCGACCTTGATGACCTGGCCGTCGATCTCGTGCTCGATGTCGTGCCGGTGCTCGCCCCAGTAGGCGACCCGCTCGATCACCGCGTCGATGCCCTGCACCCGCCTGGTGTGCTCGGACACCGGCAGACCCCACGCGGCGAGCGCGCGGTACGCCTCGTACTGCGAGGTCGGCGTGTAGCCCTCGATGCGGCCGAAGCCGTGGCAGATCATGCGCAACCTGCGTCGCGCGGTGACCGACGGATCCTTCTGACGCAGCGAACCGGCCGCCGTGTTGCGCGGATTGGCATAGGGCGGCTTGCCCTCGGCCACGATGGCGGCGTTGAGTGTCTCGAAGTCCTCCAGCCGGAAGTACACCTCGCCGCGGACCTCGAGCAGCTGCGGGATGGGGAACTCGTCGCTGGGGGTCAGCTCGCCGGGGATGTCGTCGATGGTGCGCGCGTTGAGCGTCACGTCCTCGCCGGTGCGTCCGTCGCCTCGGGTGGCGCCGCGCGCGAGCCGCCCGTTCTGGTAGACGAGGTTCAACGCGACGCCGTCGATCTTCACCTCGCACAGGTAGTGCAGGTCCGGCCCGGTCTCCGCCTCCACTCGGGCGGCCCAGGCGCGTAACTCGTCGATGTCGAACACGTTGTCCAGCGACAACATCCGCTCGAGGTGGTCGACAGCGGTGAAATCGGTCGCGAAACCGCCACCGACGAGCTGGGTCGGCGAATCCGGCGTACGCAGGTCCGGATGTTCGTCCTCCATGGCCTGCAATCGCCGCAACAGCGCGTCGAACTCGCCGTCGGAGATGATCGGCGCGTCCCGGACGTAGTAGCGGAACTGGTGCTCGCGCACCTCGTCCGCGAGTCGCTGCCACTCCACCCGCTGCTCTGCCGTCGCCGGGGCCGCCGCGCTGTCGCTGTCACTCACCCATCGCACATTAGCGGAGGCCACCGACAGCGCCTCGCCATGTTCGCGCACGTCGCCGCACCCGCGGACATGGATTCCGGCCGGTCCGTTTCCTGGTCGGAGGGGGCACCCGCGGGCGTCATCCCGGCGAGCAGACCTGACCCGACGGTCCGGACACAAAAATGACGAAACAGAACCCACTCATGATGGCCAGGATTCCGACGCCGCTCGACGTGAGTCGAAACCGGCTGATCCGATGGCGATGAGCCCACAGATCGGCGAGCACAGCGAATCCGACGACCAGCATGGTGCCGGCGCCCGCGATCTGAAAGCCCTGCGCCGCCCTGAACGCCGCATCGCGTGTCAGGAGAACGAAAGCTCCTCCGGCTCTTCGGCATACGCGCGCGCGACGTCCACGGCCAGCCGCAGCGCACGCCGGCTCCACTCCAGCGGCACGCCCGCCAGACCACATGCCGGGCTGACCGCCACCCGTTGCGCCAGCGTGCGGCGGCCGAAGCCGAGCCGGTCGATCAGCCGGACGCCGGGCTCGGCGATGTCGCGCCAGGTCACAGGCGTCGCGGGCGGCTCGGTCGGGACAACACCGAGCACCAGCTGCTTGCCCGCTTCCAGGGTCTCGCCGACCTCGTCGAGCTGCCTGGTGCCGATCCTGCTCAGGTCGAATCCGATCGCATCGGCGACGCTGCGGCGCAGCAGGCCGAGCGCGGGCGGCTCGGCGCAGCTGTGCACCAGCACCGGCGCGGACTGGGCGGCGAGCACCGTGTCCAGTACGGCCAGCGCTTCCGGCTCGGGGAGGGCGCGCACGGTGTTCAGCACGCTCACCCCGCGCAGTGAACCGTCCAGCACCGCGGACAGCGACGGTTCGTCCAACTGCAGGACGACCTGCGCGCCGAGCCGCTTACGCACCTCCGCCACGTGCTGCGCCAGCCCCTCGGCCAGGGATTCCGCGAGGTCGCGCACCGCGCCGGGATCGGTGAGCACCCGATGGCCCCCGGGCAGCTCGACCTGCGCGGCCAACGTCAGCGGGCCCGCCGACTGCACCTTCACCGGACGGTTGCGACCGGATAGACCGGCGTTCTCCCACGCTTCCTCGAGCGCGTCCAGATCGGATCGCAGCAGGTCGTGCGCCCGGCGCGAGACCGCGCCCGGACGGGGCGCGAGCCGGTAGCCCCTGGGTGTGGTGTCGAAGCGCAGGTCGACCAGCAGCGCGGAAGCCCGGCCGATCAGGTCCGCGCCCGCACCGCGAGCGGGCAATTCCACCAGGTGCGGCAGCTCGCCGAGTTCACCGACGATGGTCGCGGCGGCCTCGCGCGGGTCGGTGCCCGGCCAGGAGCCGACGCCGGTGGCGATCCCTCCCGGCACGCGCACCGCCTCGGTCACCGTGTCCGTCCCACCCTCTCGAGCCGCGTCGTCCGCGCCGGTCTCGTACACCGCTGCCGTACCTCCGTCCGTTCGATTCCGCCATTACGGATCCGTCGTCCTCGACGGCTACACAAGGTCTTTCGGTCCGCACGCCGCACCGGGGTGCGAGGAGTAGGACGGCACCTGGATGGCCGCGCCGCGCGCCGGATCACCGCGCCGACTCGGCCCCCGCTTCACTCGCGACGGGCTCGCGCAGGGTCCCGGAGATGGTCCCGCTGCCGATCACCTCGTCGCCTTCGGGATCCGGCCGGTAGAGCACCACGGCCTGGCCGCGCGCCACGCCGGTCAGCGGCTCACGCAGCCGCACGACCAGTCCGTCGCCCGCCGCCTCGGCCACCGCGGGCGCGGTGCCGCCGTGCGCGCGCACCTGCGCCACGCACTCGATCGGTCCGCTCGGCGCGGACCCCGACGTCCAGATCGCGCGCTCCGCCTCGACCGTCCAGACCCGCAGGTCATCGGCCGAACCGACGTGGACCGTGCCGGAATCGGGGTCGATCCCGGTGACGTATCGCGGCTTGCCGTCGGCGGCGGGACCCGGCAACCCCAATCCCTTGCGCTGACCGATGGTGAACCCGTGCACGCCCTCGTGCCGCGCGAGCACCTGACCGTCGGCGTCGACGACCGCGCCGGGCCGGATACCGATCTTCGCGCCGAGGAAGGCGCGAGTGTCGCCGGAGGGGATGAAGCAGATGTCGTGGCTGTCCGGCTTGGTCGCGACTGCGAGGCCGCGCTCGGCCGCCTCGGCGCGGATCTGCGGCTTGGGGGTGTCGCCCACCGGGAACATCGCGCGCGAAAGCTGCTGCGCGGTCAGCACCGCCAGCACGTAGGACTGGTCCTTGTCGGCGTCGACGGCGCGGCGCAGCACGCCGTCCTCGAGCCGCGCGTAGTGTCCGGTGACCACGGCGTCGAAGCCGAGCGCCACCGCGCGGTCGGCCAGCGCGGAGAACTTGATCTTCTCGTTGCAGCGCAGGCACGGATTCGGCGTCTCGCCCGCCGCGTAGGCGGCGACGAAGTCGTCGATGACGTCTTCCTTGAAGCGGTCGGCGAAATCCCAGACATAGAAGGGAATGCCGAGCACGTCGGCGGCGCGCCGGGCGTCACCGGCGTCCTCCTTCGAGCAGCAGCCGCGCGACCCGGTGCGCAGCGTGCCCGGTGTCGCCGACAGCGCCAGATGCACGCCGACCACCTCGTGACCGGCGTCGACGGCACGCGCCGCCGCCACGGCCGAATCCACACCACCGCTCATCGCGGCGAGTACCCGCATCAGACACCTCCTCTCGCACCGGCCAGGCCCGCGGCCTTGGCCCGCTCCACCACCTGGGGCAATACTTCCAGCAGCGCGTCCACGTCGGCCCGCGTCGAGGTGTGGCCCAACGAGAAGCGCAGCGATCCGCGCGCCTGCCGCGGCTCCACGCCCATGGCGATCAATACGTGACTGGGCGTCGCTACGCCCGCGGTGCACGCCGAACCCGTCGAGCATTCGATCCCCGCCGCGTCCAGCAGCATCAGCAGCGAATCCCCCTCGCACCCGGGGAAGGTGACGTGCACGTTGCCGGGCAGACGCCGCTCGCCGAGCGGGCCGTTGAGCACCGCGTCGGGCGCCACCGCGCGGATCCCGGCGATCAACGCCTCGCGCAACGCGACCAGGTCGACGGTCCGGTCGGGAAG
The DNA here is from genome assembly GCF_009829325.1 of Nocardia sp. CY41. GTDB lineage: Bacteria > Actinomycetota > Actinomycetes > Mycobacteriales > Mycobacteriaceae > Nocardia. The sequence goes on along the minus strand of NZ_VUOS01000002.1, from coordinate 132,549 downwards.
TTCGTTCGCCGTCTGGCGCAGCGCCGCGGCCAGGCCGAGGGCGGCCGCCGTGTCGGAGGTGCCGGACCGCAGGTCGCGCTCGTGGCCGCCGCCGTGCAGCAGCGGCACGCACGGCACCTGCCTGCCGAGCAGCAGCACTCCGACACCGTGCGGGCCGCCGACCTTGTGCCCGGCGAAACTGGCCGCGGACAACCCGCTCGCGCCGAAGTGAATGGGGAGCTGCGCCGCCGCCTGGACCGCATCGCTGTGCATGGGAACACCGAATTCGGCTGCCACGGCCGCCAATTCGGCGATCGGCTGGATGGCGCCCACCTCGTTGTTCGCCCACATCACGGTGACCAGCGCGACATCGTCGGGCCGGTCGGCCAGCGCGGCGCGCAGCACGCCGGCGGAGACCACGCCCTCTGCGTCCACCGGCAGCCAGGTGACCTGCGCGCCCTCGTGCCGCTCCAGCCACTCCACCGCGTCGATCACGGCGTGATGCTCGATCGAACTGGCGATGATCCGGTTCCGGCGCGGATCGGCGTCGCGGCGCGCCCAGAAGATGCCCTTGACCGCCAGGTTGTCGCTCTCGGTGCCGCCGGAGGTGAAGACGACCTCCGAGGGCCGGGCGCCGAGGTCGGCGGCGATCGACTCGCGCGCTTCCTCCAGTCGCCGCCGGGCGGCGCGCCCCGATCCGTGCAGGGACGACGCGTTGCCCGTGGTGCGCAGGGCAGCCGTCATCGCCTCGATGGCCGCGGGCAGCATCGGTGTGGTGGCCGCGTGATCGAGGTAGACCGTCTGGGGCGCAGCACCGTTGACCGGACCCGAAAAAGCCGACTTCATGACCAGTTAAGGATAGCCGTCACCGTCTGGCGGTTATTCCCCCCTGCTCACGCGCCCGCAGGGGGTGCGTTTCCGGGCCGAATGCACCAGCAGGCGACCGAATCTCAGGGTAATCACCTATTGAATGTACCGCTGAACAGCGGTACGTTATTCAGCGTATTGATCGCTGTCCCGCTCGCTCCCGAACGGGTTCCCGGCCGGAGCGCCGAGCGATCGACTACCGGACGAATCGATCAGTGAGGAAGTTCCGATGGACCCACGCACCCATGGACGAACGCGACGTGTCCTGGCACGCGCCGCCGCGGCGTCCGTACTCGCCCTGATGCCGGTCGCCGCCGTCGCGGTGCCCGCGCTCGCCGACCCGATCGTGCTCGAGACCCCCGACCAGGTCGACGCGGCGCACGGCCGCCCCGGCCACGGCCACGGCGGTCACCGTCACGACGGATGGAACAACGGGCGGCACCGCGACTGGGACCGGGGTCGCCACGACGACTGGTTCCGCGGTCGTGACCGCCACGACGACTGGGACCACGGCAGGCCGGGTTGGCACCACGGGTTCCGGCCGCCCACGGGCAGCGGTTTCTGAGTTTCCAGTTTTCCGGGGCGGGCCGACATCGACCCGCCCCGGAATCGTCTGCGGCCCTTCTCCCCTCGACGCCGGCGCTCCCGATCAGGGGGTCGAAAACCCAGCAGAGCGTACGTCGGGGTAGTGCCGGTTCGGTGCGCTACTCCCACGGCTGCTACTCCGTCGGTGACGATCGAACCTGGCGAGACCCGGCGACGGATTTCAGGGTTTCCACCTATTAAATGAATCGTCGAATAGCGGTACGTTACGGACGAATTCATCGCTGCTCGTCCGTTCCCCCGCGGGGCCGAGGCCGGCCGGTGTGCCGAGCGGTCGACTACCGGACGAATTTATGAGAGGAAGTTCCGATGGACCCACGCCCGCAGGGACGTACGCGACGTGTGCTGGCACGCGCCGCGGCCGCGTCCGTTCTCGCTGTGATGCCGGTCGCGGCCGTCGCGGTGCCCGCGCTCGCCGACCCGATCGTGCTCGAGCCCGCCGATGTCCACGACCACGCCCGTTTCCATGACCACGCCCGTTTCCACGACCACGCTCGTTTCCACGACCACACCCATCACCACACCTGGGATCCCGACTGCGACGACGACTGGTTCCGCGGTCGTGACCGCCACGACGACTGGGATCACAGCAGGCCCGGCTCGCACCCCGGGTTCCGGCCGCCCACGGGCAGCGGTTTTTGAGTTTCCCTTCGGGGCGGGTCGGCATCGGCCCGCCCCGAAATCGTGTGCAGCGCTGCGAGGCCACTCGACGCCGGTGCTCACGATCACGGCGTAATACAGCGAGTCGCCCGGAACATACGTCCCGCGGACTGAAAGCGCGGTGCGTCCACGGTTTCCGACGACCGGTCCAGCCCTGACGACAGCCACGGGCGAACTCTGACGAAGCCGGGATCGGGCTATCGCGCAGTGTGCCGCGCCACGAACCCCGGCTGTGCGTTCAGCGCCTACTGCGCGGCTGCGGTGCGGCGACCGCGCAGCACCGGGCGGCGGCGTGGCCTGCGCACTTCCGGGGCGTCGGCGGCGACCGACGGGTCCTGCACGCGGGTGTGCCCCGCCTCGATCCACTCCGTCGCTTCCGCCGCACCACGGTGCGACGACGCGGTACCCCGGATGGCCGCCTCACAGCGGCGAGCCAGCTCGCGCCGGTCGTCGCCGGGCTGCTGCACCGGCTCCAGCACCACTTCGGCGACCATGCCGCGCGACCGCAGGACCCGGCGCGCGGAGGAGGCGAAGGTGTCGACGCCGACGAAACCGGGCACCGTGCACGGCACACCGTGCCGGTCCAGGTACCGCAACCGCACCGGCTGTACCGGAGTGCCGGTGTCCACCGCAGCTTGGAACAACGCGGGCCGCATGGTGCCGTAAGCCCGGCCACACCAGGTCGTGCCTTCGGGGAAGACGCCGATCCGGTCGCCCGCGGCCAGCCGCGCTCCGACCGCGGCCACCACGCCGGGCAGCTGCCGCAGACTTTCCCGCTCGATCGGAATCACCCGCATCAGCCTGGCGAGTTTGCCGATCAGCGGCCAGTCCACCATGTCCGCACGCGCCACGAAGCCGAGCGGCTGCACCGAGGCCAGCGCGACGATGTCGGTCCAGCCGATGTGCCCGGTCACGACCAGTGCGCCGCCGACCCCGGTTCCGAAACCGGCGGGTACGAACGCGGCGTCGCCCTCATCGACGACACCGCGCTCGTCCACGGCCCCCCGGTTGTCGACAATGCGCAACCGCATGCCCAGGCAGCCGAGCAGCAAATGCGCATAGCCGCACTGCAACGAGGCCCGCCGGCCACGCGGTGCCACCGCGTTCGCGACCGGGAAACTGAGCAGCAATCCGGCGACCCCGGCCAGGCGGGCGACCACCCGCGCCGACCCGATCTCATCGATCGAATCCAGGCAGCCGGGGCCACAGGGGCTCGACGGCATCCATGCGTGCGCGGTGGACGTGGCGGGTGGCGCGTCGAAGACCACGGTTCTCACCGTCCCCCGTCGAACGACGCGGCGGCGTCCTGTAGCCGGTTGAGATAGCGGGTGTTGATCGTGTTCAGTCCGAGCAACACGACGAAGTCGGCGACCGCGAATGCGGGATCATGGGCGGGCTCGCCGCAGATCTCCGCGCCCAGCCGCAGGTAACCGCGCACGAGCGGGGGCAGCTTCGGCCGCGACGGCGGCGTCAGTTCGTCCAGGGACTTTCCGTCGACGATCACCGGGTTGTACGGGTGGACCCGGCGCTCCGGGTCGGAGGCGTGCCGGCCGAGCAGCATGTCGCGCACGCCGCGCACGTTCACCCCGGGCGCGTCGGCCGGGGTGTCCTGCATCGGCACCGACACGCAGCCCATGACCCACTCGTAACCGGTGAGCTGGATGTAATGCAGGATGCCCGCCCACATGAGGGTGAGTACCGAGCCGTTGCGGTGATCGGGGACCACGCAGGCGCGGCCCATCTCCACGATCCGCATGCCCTCCGGATCCAGCTGGGCCAGATCGAATTCCGTCGCCGTGTAGTACCCGCCCGCCGCGGCGACCTTGTCCGGCGGCAGCATTCGATAGCAGCCGACGAACTCGCCGGTGGCGTCGTCGCGCACGAGCATGTGGTCGCAGTGCTCGTCGAAACGGTCGGCGTCCAAACCCGTGCCGTCGTCCGGGATCCGGAAGCCCGGCTCGTTGGCGAACACGTTGTAACGCAGGCGCTGCGCGGCGACGCGGTGGTCGAGATCGGAGGAAACCACCAGCGAGTAGCGCGACCGTCCCTCCCCGGAGTCCGTCGGTCGAGCCGGGGCTGTCAGCACGGACGAAATAGTCATAGCCATGATGAAGCCAGCTCGACAATGCGCCGCAGCAACCTCGAAGTGTCGCGACGATGCCGGTTGGGTGAACGAGACGGCTGTCACACCGAGCGTTCACCGAACGGTTCCACCGCGTTCGCCCCTCGGCATCGCGACCGCTTCCCCCAAGCGTTTTCCGGCCGCTGCTCGACGGATCGCGCCACTCCCGGCTCGGAGCAGCGCGATTCCTCAGGTACGGGAAGAAATCAAGCGGCGCGCCTCTCCTCGGCGCGTACCTTCTTCGGGGTCGTGTCCTCTTCGGCGAAGCCGGGGCATCCGGTGAAGATGAACGCGACCAGCCAGGACGCGACCGCGGCGAAGCGGTTACGGAAACCGACCAGGTAGAACAGGTGCACCGCGAGCCACATGACCCAGGCGACGAAGCCGCGGAAGGTGATGCGGTCGTTCAGCTTCGTCACGGCGCTGAACCGGCTGATCACCGCCATGCTGCCCTTGTCCCAGTAGGTGAAGGGGGTGCCGGGCTGCTTCTTGCGGCGGATGATGTCGGCGGCGTGCCTGCCCTCCTGCATGGCCACCGGCGACTGGCCGGGGTAGCCGTTGAGCGAAGTCATGTCGCCGATGGCGTAGATGTCGGCATAGCCGCCGACGGTGAGGTCCGGGTTGATCAGCAGTCGGCCTGCCCGGTCGGTCGCCACGCCGGTGGCCTCGGCCAGGATCTTCGCGAACCCGCCGGCCTGCACGCCCGCCGACCAGACGACGGTTTCCGCCGCGATGGCGTGCTCGACGCCGTCGGCGCTCTTGACGGTGACCTTGCCGTGCTCGATGTCGGTGACGAAGGTGCCGAGCAGCACGTCCACGCCGCTGCGAGTCAGCGACTTCTTCGCGTATTCCGACAGCCCGCCGCCGAACGGGGGGAGCACCTCGCCGGCACCCTCGACGAGCGTGACCGATACCTCCTGATGGAAATGCCGTTTCGCCAGCTCCTTCAGCTGACCGGCCACCTCGACGCCGGTCGCGCCCGCGCCGACCACGACGAAGCTGAGCAGCCTGCGCCTGGTCTGCTCGTCGGCCTGCGCGGCTTCGGCGAAGACGCGAGCGATCTGCGCGCGCAGGCGCCGCGCGTCGTCGATGGTCTTGAGCGAGTAGGTCTTCTCGGCGAAGTCGTCGCGGCCGAAGTAGGACTGGCTCGCGCCGGTGGCCGCGATCAGCGAGCCGTAACGGATGCGGTGGGGCACGCCCTCGTGCTCGTAGGTGACGATGGCGCGGTCGGGATCGATGTCGACCACGGTGCCCAAGCGCACATCTGCTTCGCGATGACGGCGCAGGATCCCCGCGATCGGCGGCGCGATCTCCTCCGATGTGAGCACACCCGTCGCTACCTGGTACAACAGCGGTTGGAAGAGATGTTCGGGCGTGCTGGAGATCAGCACATAGTCCACCCCCGACTTGGCCAGCTGCTTGGCGGCGGCGAGCCCGCCGAACCCCGATCCGACAATGACGACACCTGCGGTTTCGATTCCCGCTTCCACGTACTGCATGACAGCCTCCTTCTCTCATTACGAACCGCGATCCGGAGGGCGGATATTTCAGGTGTGTGGGCGCATAATTCAGATGACTCTTATCTCGATCCGTAATTAATCAGGAGGCCGCTGTGGAACTTCGGCAGCTCACCTACTTCGTCGCGGTGTGCGAGGAGCTCAGCTTCAGCGGCGCCGCGGCGCGCTGCTTCATCTCGCAGTCGGCGATCAGCCACCAGATCTCCCGGCTCGAGCGCGACCTCGGTGTGCAACTGTTCGAGCGCTCGACCCGCTCGGTCGTGCCCACCGACGCCACCGCCCGGCTACTTCCCCTAGCGAAACAAATGCTGAGCCTGGAATCGGCGATCCGCGCCGCCGTGCGCACGGTCGGTCCGCGCATCCGGCTGGCCGCGAACATGTCCTTCGCCACCCGCTCGCTGTCGGCGATCGCGGGGGCGCGCGCCGCGCATCCGGAGGCGGAGATCGAGTTCGTGATCAAACCCTTCCGTCAGCGCATCACCGCGGTGACCGACGGCGACTGCGATCTGGCCCTGATCCGCGGCAGGGTGGACCAGCCCGGCCTCGTGGTGGAGCAGCTCTGGGTCGAGGATCTCGTGATCGCCACTTCCAGCGCACACCCTCTGGCGACCAAGGACACGGTGACCCTGGCGGATCTGAGCTCCTACCCCCTGCTGTTGCCGCCGGAGCAGGAACAGGTCTTGTTGCACACCGTGATCCGCAACGCGTTCGCCGAATTGCCCACCGGCCCCACATTCGGGCCGCCGATCCCACCCGATCACACGGCGACGATGGAGCTGATCAATCGGCCCGACGCGTGGACGGTGCTGTATGCCGAAAGCACCACCGAAGGCCTGGTCGTGCTGCGCCTGGCCGAAAGCAAATTACGGATCCCGGTGTCGGCGGTGCTACGAGCCGACGCCAGGCGATCACCGATCCTGGACACCCTGCTCACGGCACTGCACCGCTGCTGAGCACGATCATTCGGCCGTTCATCGCTGCGAGACGTCGGCTCCGGGCAGTCTCTGGCACCGATCACGGGAACGCGCGGGTTCGCACACGGCACCGATCGCCGCCGATTCGATCGAGCGGGCATCGTGCTCGACCCCAGCGCTCATGGCAGCGGAATGAATCCGATGCCGATCGTGCCGGGTCCCTGCGCTGCGATGTCGTCGAGAATTCCAGGAATACCAGTGAACTGGAACGGCGCCCACGGCATGAGCGGATTGATCGCGGAGGTGATCCCGACCAGACCACTGCGTGTCGTCACCGGTCCACCGCTGTCGCCCGGAATGACCGCAGCCCACGAACTGATGACGTTGTTCTTGTACTCGATGACGAGACCACATGTCGTTCCGGACACTTGGCCGTACTTGCACATGATGTCCGAGAGGGGAACCGGATCCACGCCGATCCGGTTGATCACGGTGCCGTTCGGCGTCGTGTTGACCGGATTGATCTTCGTTTCGTCCAGCTTGATGACCGCGTAATCTCTGGACGAGTCGGCCGGAAAGCGCATCGACGGAAAGCCGGGCCAATTCGTGGGCCACGTGGCGTAGTACCCGACCGGACCCAGTCCGCGGTTCCCGGAGAGGAATACCTCCTGAGCTCTGGTGTTCCTAGTCATCATATGCCCTGCCGTGAGAGCAACCAGATTGCCGAGCTCGTCGTATCCGACAGCTCCTACGGTGCCCCAGCTTCCGCGCGGCGGTCCGCCATCGGAGATGATCGACATTCCCGGACCGAAATTCACCCCGCATGGCGCGTGCGTGCCGACATAAGTGAACGGAAGACCGTTACTCAGCCCACTGGCCGTTGTGACGGTGATACGCACGACTCCTCTTGCGGGAGGAGAGACAGCCGTGATCCGTGTTGCGGAATCGATTGTGAACGAAGTCGCTGGAACGGCGCCGAATCCGACCGCCGTAGCTCCGGTCAGGTTCGTCCCGGTCAAGACGACCGTGGTTCCACCGATGACCGGCCCCGAACCCGGGCTCGCCGAGGTCAGAGTCGGCGCCGCGGAAAGGGAAGTAGTGGTGGACATCGTGCGACCTCCTCGACCCCGCCGGAATGGGCTCCGCTGCGCCAGGATTGTGAACCCGCTCGATCCTGACCCTCTTCAGTAAGGCGCCTATACAGTCCCGCGAGCAAGAGATCTCTCGATCCGTTTTCTTCCGTTTTCAGATCGGCTGTCCGGGGGGCGAAGTCACGAAACGACTCCGCTGTGCATGCGCGGGATTCCTGCCCACCCGATCGAGAACGGCCCCGAGAGTTCCCGGGGCCGTTCAACCGAGTCGAGCTGCGCGGATCAGACGCCCAGTTCCGTCGCCGCCAGTGCCGTGCCCTCGATGCGAACACGGATCTTGGCGAACGCGGTTTCCCGTGAGGTGGAAATGTCGTCGGCGAACGGTGCGAAACCGCAGTCGTCGCAGGTGCCCAACCGTTCGACGGGCAGGTAGCGAGCGGCGAGCAGCACCCGGTCACGCACCTGTTCGGGTGTCTCCACCTGCGGGTCGATCGGGTCGGTGACGCCGATGAACACCCGCGCCTCGGCGGGCAGGTGCTCGGCGACCACGGCGAGCACCTTCTCCGGGTCCGGCTCGCTGGCGAACTGGAGGTAGAACGCGCCGACCCGCAGTTGCAGCAGCTTCGGCAGCAATTGGACGTAGTCCACGTCCAGGCTGTGCGTGGAGTCCTGGTCACCGCCGGGGCAGGTGTGTACGCCGATCCTGGCCCGCTCCTCGTCCGAGAACCGTTCGAGCACCGTGTTGTTCAGCTCGATGAACTGGTCGAGCACCCCGCCGCTTGGATCCAGCTTGAGCGACAGCCGCCCTTCGGTGAAGTCGAGCTGCACCAGGTGCGCGCCCGCGTCCAGGCAGCCACGGATGTCGGCCTCGGCCGCGTCGGCGAGGTCGGCGAGGAACTGCTCGCGGGGGTAACCCTCGATCCCGTCGGCCGGGTACAGCAGGCTCAACGCCGACGGCGCGATGACGGCTTGCTTCACGGGAACGGTGGCGTGCTGCTGCGCGCTGCGCAGATAGTCCGCCGCGTGCGCGGCGTAGCGGAACGGCCCCGAGGCGAGCCTGGGCAGCTGTCTGTGATGTCCGTCGGCGAACGGGATGATCGCCCCGTCCGGGGCCAGATTATCCAGCCCGGCAAGGGGATACGTGGCGAAGCTCGGCTTGGACTGCTCGCCGTCGGTGACGACGGGAGAGCCGAGTTCCTCCAGACGGCGGATGGTCTCGGCGACCGCGCGCTGCTGGAGTTCGGCGAGCGCGGCGGCGTCGCCGGATTCGTCGGCCATGGCGGCCAACAGATCGTGAGGTCGAGGGATGCTACCGATCGGTTCCGTGGGGATGCTCACCGGCCGAGTGTAAGTCCGCCACCTGCAACTCGGACGCCGAATCACCTGCAGCGTAGTTTCTTCCGCATCGGTCACGATTCTCGCTCACCTGGCCTCGAGAGTTCGCACCGATTTCGGAGAGCTCGACAGGCCATCGGTCACACATTCGAGTTCCGGCGACCGGACCGAACCGAATGACGGTCGGAGGCAGATATTTCGGCGGTGGTCGACAAACGGAACAGGACCACCGCGCAGCAATCGACGCGGTGGTCCCGGGGTTGTGCGGCAGATCGTGCGGCGAGGGTGGCGTGGATCAGGTCAGCCCGCCCTCACCACTTCGATCAGCGGAAGATGCCCATTCGCCAGCCGTTTCCTTCGGCCTTGCAGCTGTAATGGGGGATGTTGATGTCGCCCGCGGCAGAGCGCCGCGCCACCTCCTGCTTCGCAGCGGCCAGGCATTCCTTCTCGGTCGGATACACCGTTGCCTGTGCCGCAGGCGCCGAGGCGATCAGGGCCCCCGTAGCCAACGCGCCCATCAGCAGTCCCGTAACCGTCTTCTTCACTTTTGATCCCCTGGTGTCGATGACTCCCCCCCTTCGGGGGATTTGACGCCAATGAAACTAGCAAGCAACTCGTGAGATCGGCGAATGGGTCATCAACCGTGCCGACCACGAGCAGTCTCGGGCCATCCGGTGATCCCAAGGGCGCGTTGGGGATCGAGCACCAGAACCGCAGACCGACCAACTCGGCGAAAGGCGGCCCCGACCTGAAGGTCGGGGCCGCCTTTCGACCGGCCGAAGGGTGTCAGCCCTTGTGCGCCTTGACCGCTTCGGTCAGCTGGGGCGCGACGTTGAACAGGTCGCCCACGATGCCGTAGTCGGCGATCTCGAAGATCGGCGCCTCTTCGTCCTTGTTGACCGCGACGATGGTCTTCGAGGTCTGCATGCCGGCGCGGTGCTGGATGGCGCCGGAGATGCCGAGGGCGATGTACAGCTGCGGGGAGACCGTCTTACCGGTCTGGCCCACCTGGAACTGGCCCGGGTAGTAGCCCGAGTCGACCGCGGCGCGCGACGCGCCGACGGCCGCGCCGAGCGAGTCGGCAAGCGCCTCGACCACCGAGAAGTTGTCGGCGGAACCGACACCGCGGCCACCGGAGACCACGATGCTCGCCTCGGTGAGTTCCGGACGGTCACCGGCCACGACCGGCTCCCGCGAGGTCACCTTGACCACGCCTTCTTCCTGCGCGGGCACCTCGACGGTCACCTTCTCGCCCGCACCCGCCTGCGCGGAGGCCTCGACGGCGCCCGGGCGGACCGAGATCACCGGGACATCGCCGGTGACCTTGGCGTCGACGGTGAACGCGCCACCGAAGATGGAGTGCACGGCGGTGCCGTCGGACTTCACGTCGATGACGTCGACCAGCAGGCCGGAGCCGATGCGGGCGGCCAGGCGACCCGACACCTCCTTGCCTTCGGCGCTGGCGGCGACGATGACGGCGGCGGGCGAGACCGACTCGGTCAGCGCGGCCAGCACGTCGACCTTCGGGGTCACCAGGTAGTTCTCCACATCGTCGGACTCGGCGATGTAGATCTTCTCGGCGCCCGCGGCGGCCAGCGCGTCGGCCAGCTTCTCGCCGGTGCCCGCCGTGCCGAGCACGACGGCGGCGGGCTCGCCCAGGGCGCGGGCGGCGGTGAGCAGTTCGGTGCTGACCTTCTTGATCGCACCCTCGGCGTGCTCGACGAGCACGAGTACTTCAGCCATGTGTGTTCTCTCCTAGGAAGTCTGCAGCGCTACCGAGATCAGATGATCTTCTGGCCGATCAGGTACTGGGCGATCTTGGTGCCGCCGTCGCCTTCGTCCGCGATCTTCTCGCCCGCGGTGCGCGGAGGCTTCGGCGTGGCCGCGGTGACCGCGGAGCCCGCGTTCGCGACGCCCACGGTCGAGGGGTCGACGCCCAGGTCGGCCAGCGTGAAGGTCTGCACTTCCTTCTTCTTCGCGGCCATGATGCCCTTGAAGGACGGGAAGCGCGGCTCGTTGATCTTCTCGGTGACGCTGACGATGGCGGGCAGGCTGGCCTCCAGCTTGAACACGCCTTCGTCGGTCTCGCGCTCGCCGGTGACCTTGTCACCGTCGACGGTCAGCTTGCGCAGGTGCGTCAGCTGCGGCAGGCCCAGGTACTCGGCGATGATCGCGGGCACCGCGCCCGCGCGACCGTCGGTGGCCTCGTTGCCCGCGATGACCAGCTCGACACCCTCGACCTGGCCGAGCGCGCTCGCCAGCACCCACGCCGTCTGCACGGCGTCGGAGCCGTGGATGGCCGGGTCGTTGATGTGGATGGCCTTGTCGGCGCCCATGGACAGCGCCTTGCGGATGGCCTCGGTGGCGCGGTCCGGACCGGCGGCCAGCACGGTGACCTCGCCACCCTGGGCCTCTTTGATCAACAGCGCCTCTTCGACGGCGCGCTCGTTGATCTCGTCGAGGACGGCGTCGGCGGCCTCCCGATCGAGGGTGAAATCACCGTCGGTGAGCTTGCGCTCCGACCAGGTGTCGGGAACCTGCTTGATGAGTACGACGATGTTCGGCATCGGTCTTCGTCGACCTCCTGTTCTGGTTACACGTATGTGGTGGTCGCACGAACTGCGCCGTACGCCCGGGTGGGTGGCTCAGGCCGTGACATTACCTTACGTTAAGTTACCCGTGGGTAACTTAGTGGCTTCTCTCTCACAAGTGGGTACCACGCGTTACAGTGCGCCGGTTCGCCGACCCCGCTTACGGGCGGTCGAAGCCGCACTTCCGGGCCGACCGGGTGGGTGTCCCGCCTGGAAACGGTGGCAGTAACGTCGGAGTGATGAGCGAGGCTGTGATCCCTGCCGCAGTGGACGTCCCGTCCGGCATCCCCGCGGACCCCGAGACGAGCGTCGGCGCCGTCGAACCGCTGCCGCTGACCGGCGAGCGCACCGTGCCCGGCATCGCCGAGGAGAACTACTGGTTCCGCAGGCACGAGATCGCCTACGCCCGCCTGCTGGAGCGCTGCGCCGGAAGAACCGTGCTGGAGGCGGGTTCCGGCGAGGGCTACGGTGCGGACATGATCGCCGACGTGGCCACCAAGGTGATCGGCGTGGACTACGACACCGGCGCCGTCGAGCACGTGCGCGCACGCTACCCCCGCGTGGAGATGATCCAGGGCAACCTCGCCGAGCTGCCGCTGGAGGACGCCTCGGTCGACGTCGTGGTGAATTTCCAAGTGATCGAACACCTTTGGGACCAGTCCCAGTTCCTGCGGGAGTGCCTGCGCGTCCTGCGTCCCGGCGGGGAGCTGCTGATCAGCACGCCCAACCGGATCACCTTCTCCCCCGGCCGTGACACTCCGCTCAACCCGTTCCACACCAGGGAGCTGAACGCGGCCGAGCTGACCGAGCTGCTCGTCGACGCCGGTTTCGAGGTCGCGCGGATGATCGGCGTGCACCACGGCCCGGCCCTGAAAGCGCTGGACGCCAAGCACGGCGGGTCGTTCATCGACGCGCAGATCGAACGCGCGCTGGCCGGTGAACCCTGGCCCGCGGAACTGACCGCGGACGTCGCGAGCGTCACGGCGGACGATTTCGTGCTGGAAGCGGCGGACATCGACGCGAGTCTGGATCTGGTCGCCATCGCGGTGAAGCCTTGACCGATCGCAGTACCGTGTCCGGCGGGCACGCCGCAAGCCCCGTGCCGGGCCAGTTCACCTTGGTCCTGCACTCCCATCTGCCCTGGCTGGCCCATCACGGTCGCTGGCCGGTCGGCGAGGAATGGCTCTACCAGTCCTGGGCCGCGTCCTACCTGCCGGTCGTCGAGGTGTTGCGAACCCTTGCGGCGGAAGGCCGTTCGCATCTGCTGAGCCTCGGCATCACGCCGGTGCTCGCGGCTCAGCTGGACGACCCGCACTGCCTGGCGGGGATGCACCATTGGCTGGGCAACTGGCAGTTGCGCGCCGACGAAGCCGCCATGGCGGGCAACGTGGCGCTGGGCAGGCACGAACACCGCCTGGCCGCCGCCGCACTGGCCGAGTTCGAGCGGTACTGGCGGCACGGCGCGGCGCCGGTCTGGCGCGCGCTCATCGATGCGGAGACCATCGAACTGCTCGGCGGCCCGCTGGCCCATCCGTTCCAGCCGCTGCTTGATCCGCGATTGCGCCAGTTCCAGCTCGCCGAGGGCTTGGCCGACGCGCGGCACCGCTGGGGTCAGACGCCGACGGGCATCTGGGCGCCGGAGTGCGGATACACCCCTGGCATGGAGGTCGGCTACGCCGCCGCCGGTGTGACGCATTTCATGGTCGACGGGCCCGCCCTGCGCGGCGACACGACGCTCGGCCGTCCGGTGCGGGATTCCGATGTGGTCGCGTTCGGACGCGATCTGCAGGTGAGCTACCGGGTCTGGTCGCCGAAATCCGGCTACCCCGGACACGGCGCCTATCGTGACTTTCATCACTACGACCACGCCACGGGTCTCAAACCCGCGCGGGTCACCGGCAAGACCGTCGCGGGCCCGGACAAGGCTCCCTACGACCCGGAACTGGCCGCCGCGGCCGTCGCTCGGGACGTGGACGACTTCGTGCGGACGGTGCGCGAGCGGTTGATCTCCGAGTCCGAGCGGATCGGTCGGCCCGCCTTGGTCGTGGCGGCGTTCGACACCGAACTGTTCGGCCACTGGTGGCACGAGGGCCCTCAGTGGCTGGCGCAGGTGCTGCGCGCGCTGCCGGAGGCAGGCGTCACCGTGGGCACCCTCGCCGACGCGCGAACCCGCGGTTACCTGGGCGAACCGGTACCGCTGGCCGACTCGTCCTGGGGTTCGGGCAAGGACTGGCGGGTGTGGGCGGGCGAGCAGGTGCGCGACCTGGTGGAGCTCAACGACGATATCGTGCGGCTGAGCTTGGACACCGTCGACAAGATGCGCGCCGCCCAGGGCGGCGCGCCCGGGCTGCGCGACCACGTCGCCGATCAGCTGCTGCGCGAAGCGATCCTGACCGTCTCCAGCGACTGGGCGTTCATGGTCAGCAAGGACTCCGCCGCGGGTTACGCGCGCGACCGCGCGCACCGCCACGCCCACGCGGTCCGCGAAATCGCCGCGGCCGTCGGGGCGGGCCAACTCGCGAAAGCACGGCAGTTGGCGGCAGGATGGGGGGCAGCTGACGGACTCTTCCCCGGCGTGGACGCGCGACGACTGACCTCCGCGGGGTCCGTACCCAGCGCCACCGGGGGTGTATCCGCCGCCGCGCCGGGACCTGGCTCCGCCACCGCGGGCCACGGACCGGGTCCGGCGGACCCGGGCTCGGCCGCAGAAGGACTTGCATGAAGATTTTGATGGTGTCGTGGGAGTACCCGCCGGTCGTGGTCGGCGGGCTCGGCAGGCACGTGCATCACCTCGCCGTCGAACTGGCCGCGGCAGGCCACGAGGTGGTCGTACTGTCCCGGCGCCCCTCCGGCACCGACGCCTCGACCCATCCCACGCACTCCTACATCGCCGACGGCGTGCTCGTGGTGGCGGTCGCGGAGGACCCGCCGGTGTTCGACTTCGGCGAGGACATGCTCGCCTGGACGCTGGCCATGGGGCACGCCATGGTGCGTGCCGGCGTCGCGCTCGGCAAGCCGGGCATCGGCGACGGCTGGACGCCCGACGTGGTGCACGCGCACGACTGGCTGGTCGCCCACCCCGGCATCGCCCTGGCCGAGTACTACGACGTGCCGCTGGTGTCGACCATCCACGCCACCGAGGCCGGTCGGCACAGCGGCTGGGTCGCGGGCAAGGTCAACAAGCAGGTGCACTCGGTGGAGTGGTGGCTGGCCAACGAATCCGACGCGTTGATCACCTGCTCGGCGTCCATGCAGGACGAAGTCGAGCGTCTCTACGGACCCGAGCGGATCCCGATGACGGTGATCCGCAACGGCATCGACGTGGGCGCGTGGACCTTCCGTCCCCGCTCGCCGCGCACCGGCCCGCCGCGACTGCTGTACGTGGGCAGGCTCGAATACGAGAAGGGCGTACAGGACGCGATCGCCGCGCTGCCGCGCATCCGCCGCGCCCATCCCGGCACCACCCTCACCGTCGCGGGCGTCGGCACGCAGTTCGAGTGGTTGCGCGAACGCGCCCGGGTGCACCGGGTCGCCCGCGCGGTGAACTTCACCGGTCAGCTCGACCACGCGGAGCTGCTCGGTTGGCTGCACGGCGCCGACGCGATCGTGCTGCCGAGCCGGTACGAACCGTTCGGCATCGTCGCGCTGGAAGCGGCCGCGGCGGGCACCCCGCTGATCACCTCGACGGCGGGCGGCCTGGGCGAAGCCGTGATCGACGGCGTCACCGGCGCGTCGTTCGCGCCCGCGGACGTCGACGGCTTGGTGGAAGCGGTCCGCGCCACCCTCGACGATCCCGCCGCCACCCAGCAGCGTGCCTACGCCGCCCGGGAACGGCTCACGGCCGATTTCGCGTGGGACGTGGTGGCGGCGGAAACCGCCCAGGTGTATCAGTCGGCCAAGCGACGGGTGCGCAACCCGCTGGGCCGCCCGTCCATCGTGGAACGTCCCCTGCCGGAACGCGATCCGAAGTAACCACCCGCCTCGGCTAGCCGCCCAGCTTCTTGACGATGCGCTCGACGGTGAGCCAGGTGCGGGTGGTGATGTCCTTGCCGTATGTCTTCTCCAGCCAGGCCATGAAATCGGGCGTCTTGCCCGGCTCGCTGTTGTCGATGACCGCGAGGAACGCGCGCGCGTCCGCGTCATAGCCGACGACCCGGGTGAGCGGGTCGGGCCGCTCGGGCAGGTCGGACGGAGCTTCGGCCGTGTCCTTGAGGAACGTCGCGATCAGATATGTGCCGCGCCCGTGGGTCAGGCCGTGGAACGGGTCGGTGTCGAGCAGTGCCCGCAGTTCGTCGTGACTGCGGATGATCGTCCCACCGCCGATGCCCAGTTCCCGGATCAGCGCCTGCTGGATGCGATCTTCCAGCTCGGACACATCGGACTCCGCGCTGTGGAACACGATATTGCCGCTGGCCAGCACCGATCCGACGCCCTCGAAACCGAGCGACTCGAACACCGCGCGCAATTTCGCGTTGCTCATGTTCGGATTGCTCGGCATGATCCCGCGCAACAGCGCGGCGTAGGCAGTCATAGCGCCGAACCTACTCGCCCGCACCGACGAATCCGGGCTCTACTGGGCGGCCGCCGGTCTCGGTTCGGAGCGGACTTCAGTGCGGTGGCACGCCACCCGGACTCCGGATGCGGCCCCCGCGAACCGTGTAGGCGTGGTCGGCTCCGGTCTCGGCCGTCATATAGTCGGCCTGCGCGATCTGTTCGGTAGGCGACGCTGGTCCCGGCGACAGCCGAGTGCGACGTTACTCTGCGGATGAACGCGGCCGCTGCGATCACGGCGCGCCAGATTACCCTCGACGACCGCGACGGAGCCGCTGCGCGACCGCACCGGCCGTCCTTCTCAGGCGGTCTGCGTCGCCCCGTTCTTCTTACGCGCGATGTCCTCCAGCGCAGCCAAGTATTCGGCCCGTGCCTCCGCCCCTGCCTCCCAGGTGGCCTTGCGGTTCTTGACCACCTTGGCCGGTGCGCCGACGGCGATGCTGTAATCCGGGATCTCGCCCTTGACCACGGCGTGCGCGCCGAGCACGCAGCCACGGCCTACGCGCGTCTCGCGCAGCACGGTCACCTTGGCCGCGATCCAGGTGTCGGGGCCGATGCGCACCGGGCTCTTCACGATGCCCTGGTCCTTGATCGGGACGTTGATGTCGTCCATCTTGTGGTCGAAGTCGCAGATGTAGCACCAGTCGGCCACCAGGGTCGACTCCCCGATCTCGATATCGAGGTAGGTGTTGACGACGTTGTCCTTGCCGAACACCACCTTGTCGCCGATGCGCAGCGAACCCTCGTGGCAGCGGATCGCGTTGCCGTCGCCGATGTGCACCCAGCGGCCGATCTCCATGCGGCTCAGTTCGGGGGTGGCGTGGATCTCCACCCGGCGGCCGAGGAAGACCATGCCGCGCAGCACGATGTGCGGGTTGGCCAGGCGGAACTTGAACAGCCGGTAGTACCGCACCAGATACCAGGGTGTGTACGCCCGGTTCGCGAGCACCCAGCGCAGCGACGCCGGCGTCAGAAAACGCGCCTGCTGCGGATCCCGGCGGCGCGATCCCCGCCAGCGCGAGCGCAACGGTGCGCCCCACATGCTCGTCACGAACGGTTCTCCTGTCGTGGTCCTACCGGCCGTCGCTCGCCTCGGCGGCGACGGATAGAGCCTATCGCTCGCGGCGGCCACCCGCGACGACCACCCGCGACCACAACGCCGGGACCGGTTCACCCGCGCAAAGGGCTCCCGTACAGTGACTCCTGCGCTCGGAGAGGGCGCGGGTGCGAGCCAACGACGACAGGAGTACGGCAGGTGCGAAGCGGCGGCGTACTGGCTACTTCCATGTGGCGACCGTCCCGGAAACGCGCCGCGGCCGTGCTGGCCGCGGTCGGCGCGCTGACCCTGGCCGGTTGCGGCACCGATTACGACGACATCACCGTCGGCACCGGCAAGGGCTGGACCGCCGCCTACCACGACGGCCGCAACAGCGGCACCGCTCCGATCACCGGATCGCGGAAGATCGGGCTGAGCTGGCAGCGGCCGATCGGCGGTCCGATCGCCCAGCCGGTCACGCTGGGGCCCGACGGCCAGCTGTTCCTCACCACGCGGCTGCAGAACTGCTCGATCTTCTCCTTCCAGATGGCCACCGGCCGCAAGCGGTTCTGCAACGCGCTGGGCCCGAGCGCGATCTCCGCGCCGTCGGCGGTCGACGGGATGACCAACGTCTACGTCGGCGACGACAGCAGGGTGATCTCGTTCAACTACCTCGGGCAACCGCGGTGGGCCACGCCGGTGGCAGGCACACCGGTCTCGGTGCAGTTCACCGGCGACGGAAAACTGCTGACGATCAGTCAGTCCGGTCAGGTCGACGTGTTGTCCCGGCAAACGGGCGAGCGGGCGGTCCCGACGCTGCAACTGCTCGGCGAACCCAACTTCCTCGTCAACGCCGGGCTCGGCTGGCCCGACTCGGGCCAGGGACTCGACGACTGCGCGACCGGAGGGCCGCAGTGCCCCGTCGCGAACATCTCCCCCATCGATGCGGGCAGCGGCAGCTTCTACGTGACGTTGTGGCAGCCGGGGCGGCCCGCGGCGGCCGTGGTCGCGCTGCGCTACACCGGGGACAAGGTCGTGCGGGAGTGGAGCGCCGAACTGCTGCTGGGCGGCAGTTCCACCAGCCCGGCTCTGTCCGCCGACGGCGGCACCCTCTACGTCGGCGACAACAACAACCGCCTGATCGCCCTGGACACCGCGGACGGGCGCACCAAGTGGGTGCATCGGCTGGACTGGACGCCGCGCGGCGGCATCTCGGTGTCCGATGACGGCCTCATCGTCCCGTCCGGCGAGGACGGCTACCTGCTCGCGCTCCGGGACAAGGGCGACACGGCCGAAACGGCTTGGGAGCGCAAGGATCTCGCGCTGCGTGGATCGGCAGCGCAGACGATGGGCGACACCGGTTACGTCACCGCGGCCATCGGGGACGGGCTCAACCTCGTCACCTTCGATACGCGAACCGGAAGCACCATCGATTCCGACGTCCTGCCGGGCGCGAAGGGAACCACCACCGGCACGTCGATCGGCGCGAAGGGTGAGGTCGTGGTCGCCACCCGCATCGGCGAGATCTTCGCCTTCGAGCCGGAGTAGCACCCGCCGAAGTGAGTACCGTTGCCGTACGGCGCGTCACCGCCGCACTTTCGGCGTGGGCCGGCGGCGACGCACCCGCGTGGTCACGGAGTGGCACAGAGGAAAACCGTCGCGGCGCGGCCGATGCGAGTGATCACCAGGGTGTGCGGGCGGGTGCCCCGCGGTTTCAGGCGCGCACGAAGGGCATCCGGATCGATGTCGACGCCCCGGGCGAGGATTTCGAGGGGGCCGCAATCGCGGCGATGCAGTTCGGCGCGCAGGGCTTTCTCACGGAAGTCCATGCGGTCGAGGATGCGGAAGCCACGCACGCCCTCGGGCACGGTGTCGCCGGTGAGATAGGCGATGCGCGGATCCAATTGCCACAGGCCGTGTTTCGCGGCGTAATGACGGACCAGACCGGCGCGCACGACGGCTCCGTCCGGGTCGATGATCCATTGCCCCGGCGCGCGCTCCTCGATGTCGTCGGATTCGGCATCGGTGATGCTCCACCCGCCGACCTCGGACGAAAGTACCGTCGCGCGACGACGGACACCCCGCTCGGCGAGTCCGGACGACCATAGGCACGCCTCACGCACCGAGCCGTCGAGTGAGACGACCTCCACCTCACCGGACCAATCGAGCCGGTCGAAATCGAGGCCGGGAGCGCATTTCACGGCGAGATCGCGGCCCGCGTAGGCCGCGAGCAGATCCGGCAGCGGCGGTTGGAGTTTGGCCGGGTCGTGCGTACGGCGGCCATCGGCGCGCCGGGCCGGGTCGGCGATGACCACGGTGTCACGACTGCTCGGGCGCAGGGCATCTGCTCTGGCCAGCAACACATTCCGGGTTTCCTCCGAGGGACCGGTGGCGGTTGCGCGCGCACTCCGCTCCCCCGCCCCGAGCCGGCGCGGCCCCAGATTGTGCGCGGCGATCGCCAGCCGCACCTCGTCCAGATCGCTGCCGAGCACCGCCGGGCACACCCGGGCCAGCTCGGCGAGTTCGGCTCCGATCGAGCAGGTGACGTCGTGCACCGTCCTTCCGGCCAGCCGCGCGGCGCGCTGCCGTGCCACCAGCGTCGGGGTGGCTTGCTGCAGCGCGTCGTCGGTAAGCAGCCACTGCCCGGCGTCGAGGAGTTTGGCGGCTGCTCTGCGCCGCAATCGCACTGTCTCGATCAGGGCCGCCGCCCGATCGCCGTGCGCGCGACGGACCCGCTCCAGATCGCGCAGGTGCGTCGCCGTGGTCAGCTCCAGCTGTCCCACCTCGGCCAGCGCGTCCCCGCCGATCGCGCTACCGAGGTATCCCACATCATCACGGGTGAAGCGATAGCCCACTACCGAGCTCCCGTAATCGTTCGCACCCTGCCGACCCACCGGCGTCCGGTGGCCGGGTCCGTCCCCCGCGCTGTCGCGACGGCCCCGTTCGGGTTGCCGGTGCGGGTGATCTCGACGGCGGCCTGTTTCCCGGCGCCTGTGGCGATCCCGCGAGCCTTGACCCGGTCACCGTTTCGGTGCCGCTCCATCTCCGGGTTCCGGCGCAGTGACGCCGGCCGGTTCACCTGGGCAGCAAGTTCGCTGCCCAGGTCGGCGATGGGGTCGCGACCGGTAGCGCGGGTCAACTACTTTCCGGCGGAGGTGGGCTTCACGCCGGTGATCATGGCGTTGTAGAAGAACTGGCGCGGAACGACGCGGCGCATGACGTTCTCGTCCACCCAGCTCAGCCCCAGCCAAGCGCGGTACATGGCCATCCGGTAGCGCCAGGTGAGTTTCTCGGCGGGCACCGCCGCCTCGAACGTGCGCACGGGCCAGCCCCACAGCGCCGCGGCGAACTCCTCGGTCTTGGCCGACACCTCGACGGCGCCGGCCGATCGGGCCATCGCCTCCAGGGCGCGCGGATCGAAGGTGTGCAGGTCGACGACCGCTTCCAGGGCCGCCGCGCGGGAGGACTCGTCCAGCTCCTCCTGCGGACGCCGCCAGCCGCTGAGCATCGGCAGCTTGGTCACCGTGGTGGTGGCCTTCCAGGTGATCCGGCCCAGCCAGCGCGCGTAGAAGTTGCCGACCGTGGTGGGCTCACCGGCGAACACGAAGCGGCCGCCCGGCTTGAGCACGCGCAGGCACTCCTTGAGCGCGAGTTCGACGTCGGGGATGTGGTGCAGCACCGCGTGGCCGACCACCAGATCGAAGGTGTCGTCCTCGTAGGGGATGGTCTCCGCGTCGGCGACCCGGCCGTCCACGTCCAGGCCCAGATTCTGCGCGTTACGCAACGCGACCTTCACCATGCCCGGCGACAGGTCGGTGACCGAGCCGGACTTCGCCACGCCCGCCTGCATCAGGTTCAGCAGGAAGAAACCGGTACCGCAACCGAGTTCGAGCGCCTTGCCGTATGGCAGCGGCGCGGGGCCCACGGCCAAGTCGAACCGGCCGCGCGCGTACTCGATACAGCGCTCGTCATAGGAAATGGACCATTTGTCGTCGTAGGTCTCGGCCTCCCAGTCGTGGTAGAGCACCTGGGCCAGCTTCGTATCCTTGAGCGCTGCTTCGACCTCTGCCTCGGTGGCGTGCGGGTTCGGCGCGGGGTCGTCGGGACGTACCGTCATGGTCGGCAAGCCTACCCAAATCCGCAGTTGACGCCTGCTATCGGCCCACGAATTCCGCCGACCCTGGACCGTTGGCCAGATAAGAACCTGTTCCTATCAGGCGATCTTCCGTCGTGAACAGGGCAGACCACTCCCCACGGGCCCGATCGAGGCCGTGCGGACCGGCTTCGAAGACCGCTTTCGCGGCGGCCAGCGCGCGGGCGGGACCCCCGACGAACCGGCGTGCCCAGCGCATCGCGGCGGTGTACACGTCGTCCGGCGCGACGACCTCGTCGACGAGACCGAGCGTCTTCGCCTCCTCCGGCTCGACGAATCGACCGGTGTAGACGAGATCTTTGGCGGGGCCGGGCCCGATCAGCAGCGCGAGCCGGCGGATGCCGGCGAGCGGGATCAAGCCGGTCTCGATCTGCGGCAGACCCAGCTTGACGTTGTCGCCGATGACGCGGCGGTCCGCGCCCAGCGCCAGCTCCAGTCCGCCACCGAGGCAGTAGCCGCTGATCGCCGCGACGGTGGGCTGCGGAATCCGGGCCAGGCAGCCCAGGGCGCGCTGCAGGTCGGCCGCCATGGCGGCGGCCTGCTCGCTGCCGAGACCGAACAGTTCGGCCACGTCGTCACCCGCCGAGAACACCCGTTCGTCGCCGTACACGACCACCGCGGCGACCCCAGGGTCCGCCGCGACGGCGTCGGCCGCCTCGGCCAGTTCGCGCACCAGCTGCACGTTCAGCAGATTCATCGGCGGGCGGGCGAACCGCAGGACTGCCACGCCCCGCGCATCACCCTCCGGCAGCTCCAGGGTCACGAATTCGGCCATGAGAGGCCACGCTACCGGGTCCCCACCGTCACCGACGGTGCGGATCGAAGACCGACCGCAGCCGCACCGACAACAGCCCGCCCGGCAGCTGGGCCGCCTCACTCATGGGCGCACGGATCCACGGAGTCGCCCTGTGTCGGGTAGGTCGGCGAAGTAGCGGTGGTTGTCGGGGAAGGACAGCTGCTGTGTGCCGTCCAGATCGGACAGCACGGGCAGGATCGGGTCGATCGCGCGCTCGGCCGCCAGGATGTCGGCGGTGGAGCGGAATTCGCCGAGCGCGACCAACTGCGACCACGTCGGCGGCAGCAGCACGTCGGTGCCCGAGCGCCAGCGTGCCAGGGCCTCGGCCGGGGTGCTCCACCGCACCTCCGCGGCCTCGGACGTGGCACCGTCTGCGCGCTGGCCCTCCGGCAGCACCGCGACGAAGAACCGGGTGTCGTATCGGCGCGGCTCGATGACGGGGGTGATCCAGTTCGCCCACGGACGCAGCAGGTCGGCGCGGAGCACCAGCTTCTCGTCGGCGAGGAACGACGCCAAGGTCAGCTCCCTGCGCTCCAGCCTGCCGCGCGCGTCTCGGTAGCCGGTGGTGTCGGAAACGACGCTGTCGGCGGCCGGCCCGGCCAGCAACACACCGCACTCCTCGAACGTCTCCCGGACGGCCGCGCAGACCAGCGCCTTGGCCCTGGTTTCGCTGGTCGCGAATTGTTCGGCCCACCACGCGGGTCCCGGACCGGCCCAGGCGATGTCGGCGGTTCCGTCGGAGGGGTCGACGCCGCCGCCGGGGAACACGGTCATGCCCGCGGCGAACGCCATCGCGCCGACCCTGCGCTGCAGGAAGATCTCGGGTCCGTCGGCCCCGTCGCGCACCAGCATCACCGTGGACGCGTCCTTGAGCGGCGATGCCGGTCGCTGAGAGTCTGCCTGCGCTTCTGTCTCACTCACCCTTGCACCATAACGGGCGCAATCGGACGCACTCCGTCCACAGCCCGCGCATGGCCGGAGTCGAGACCGACGTAGGACCGCACACGACCCGAGCGAAGGCGAAGGTACGCCCGATGCGCGCTTGGTGGGCGACCGCACGCCGGGCGGGTCAGCGGCTGCGGTGGCTGCCCGCGCGGCGCGCGCGCCGCGCGAAGTAACGACCGTCGACGCGATCGAGCGCAATCGATTGCCTGAAGGCGTCGCTGAGGTTCTCCGCGGTGAGCACGTCGGAGAGCAGGCCCTGTGCCACCACTTCGCCCTCGTTGAGCAGCAGGCCGTGCGTGAACCCCGGCGGAATCTCCTCCACGTGATGGGTGACCAGCACGATCGCGGGCGCGTCCGGGTCGGCCGCGAGATCGCCGAGCCGCTCGACCAGTTCCTCACGGCCGCCCAGGTCCAAGCCCGCGGCCGGCTCGTCGAGCAGCAGCAACTCGGGGTCGGTCATCAGCGCGCGGGCGATGAGCACCCGCTTGCGCTCGCCCTCCGACAGGGTGCCGTAGGTGCGGTCCGAGAGATGCTCGGCTCCCAGGCTTTCCAGCATGTCGATGGCGCGGTCGGTGTCCATGTCGTCGTAGCGCTCCCGCCAGCGGCCGAGCACCGCGTAGCCCGCGGAGATCACCAGATCGCTGACCTTCTCGTCGACCGGCACCCGGCTGGCCACCGCGGCCGACGACAAGCCGATCCGCGGGCGCAACTCGCTGATGTCCACCTTCCCGACCCGCTCCCCCAGCAGATGGGCGATGCCCGCGGTCGGATGCAGCTCGGCGGCGGCCATCCGCAGCAGTGAGGTCTTGCCCGCGCCGTTGGGCCCGAGGACCACCCAGCGTTCGTCGAGCTCGACCTGCCAGGTGACCGGGCCGACGAGAGTATGGCCGGAGCGGCGGACGGTCACGTCGGTGAAATCGATGAGCAGATCGGGATCCGGTTGCGGCACGCGCTCCATCTTGGCCCACGCGTGGGGGCACTTGCCAACGCGGGGAGGGTAAACCGAGCCGTTCGGTCGGATCTTCGCGGGACGGCTGCCCGCACGGCCGTATCGGGCACCCTCCGACACGCCCGCGCGACGGTTCACCAGGACCGGGCGGGCACCGCGATCACTGTCATCGAGCCCGGCGCCACTTCGGTGTATCCCGCGTCGCGCACGGCGACGGCTGCACCTCCGGCGACCTGCTCGACCAGCGCAGCCCAGCGCCGCGCATCCGCCTCGCGCACCGCGCAACGGAAGCCGAGTTCCGCCCAGCGCCACGCGTGCTCCACCGGCAGCGCACCGGCCAACAGCATGCTGGCGTGACCCACCTGCGCGGCCGACTTGCCCAGCGTCATCCCGAGCGCGGCGTTCACCCAGAGCACCGGCAGATCCGGATCGGGCGGCCCTGGATCGTCGTGCTCGAGATCGGTGCCGCCGATCTGCAGCCGCTTGATCAGCGGATCGACCTGCCCCACCGGGCCCGGGACCAGCGCCCGCGCCTGCGCGCCCTCGATCTCGACGGTGACGCCAGGCACGCCGCACGTCGCGCGCCATTGGGCGCCGCGCGCCCGGCGAGCCACCTTGCGGATCCGCGACCGCTTCCAAGCCAGATAGCGTTCCTGCCACTCGCCACCGGGCCCGACGCGCTCGTCCAGGCACAGCGCCACCGCGGCTGACGCGGCGGCGGCCAGCAGCGCACTGCGCGGCGGCGGATCGGTCTTGGGCAGATGCAGAACCATCTGCATCGCCTGCACCATGGCCGGGTCGTCCGGATCGCCCGCCCCGTAGCCCGCGGACAGCTCCGTGTGCCGGGCCCGGAACCCTTCGATGCCCGAAATCGTTGCACCCGTGAGACTTTCGCCGTCATCCCGGACCTCGGCACCACATTCCGGAATGCTCGTCATGGTTCCACCTCGATCGTCAACGAAAACGTCCTGGCCGGTTCCAGCCCCTGCTCCCACGGGCGCCGGTACTCCATCGTCAACGGCGTCTGCCCCACGGCCACGCCGACGAAACTCCACACCGACGTCCCACCCGCGCCCGGCGCGACAGGCACGGCCGGATCGGGTTCGAAATCCGCCTCGCCGTCCTGCTTCGCCACGGCCGCGTCCACCGTCGTGATGCTCCAGGAGTAGCCCGTGGACGGATTCGACGGGAGCGCGACCACCAGCCGCTGCCCGACCCGCAGTCGCCGCTGGTGTCCGTCGTCCGTCTCGCCCACGCGCACAACGGGATCCGCGGACTCGGTCGTAACCCCGTCCGGCGAGCCGCCACACCCCGCCACCGCCAACCCGGCCAGCAGCACAAGCAGGGCCTTCCGCACCCGTCCTCCGATCGCCGAAAGATCAACAGCAGCGAGCCTACCGAGGCGGACGCCGAACGGGCCGGGATGATCAGCCCAGCGGTACGCGGCGCAACAGCCCGTCCCTGGCGTCGGCGGCCTCCACCTCGTGCCGGGTGACCCCCAGGATGAACAGGACGGCGTCCAGATAGGGATGCGAGAGCGCCGCGTCGGCGACCTCGCGCAGCGCGGGCTTGGCGTTGAAGGCGACACCGAGCCCGGCGGCGTTGAGCATGTCGATGTCGTTGGCGCCGTCACCCACCGCGACGGTCTGTTCCATCGGCACCCCGGCCTCGGCCGCGAACTTGCGCAGCGCGGTCGCCTTGGCCGCCCGGTCGACGATCTCGCCGACGACCCGGCCGGTCAGCTTGCCGTCCACGACCTCGAGCGTGTTCGCCTGCACGAAGTCCAGTTCCAGCTCGTGCGCCAGCGGTTCGATCACCTGCCGGAAGCCGCCCGACACCACGCCGCAGCGGAAGCCGATCCGGCGCAGCGTGCGGATGGTGGTGCGCGCGCCGGGGGTCAGCTCGATCCGGTCTGCCACTTCCTCGATCACCGACTCGTCCAGTCCGGCCAGCGTGGCGACCCGCTGTCGCAGCGATTCGGCGAAGTCGATCTCGCCGCGCATCGCGGCCTCGGTCACCTTGCGGACCTCGTCCTCCACGCCCGCGTGCGCCGCGAGCATCTCGATGACCTCGCCCTGGATCAGCGTCGAGTCGACGTCGAAGACGATCAGCCGCTTGCCGCGGCGGGCCAGCCCCGCGCGCTCCACCGCAACGTCGACCTGCTCGGCCACCGCGACCTCGGCCAGCGCCGTGCGCAGCCGGGAATCGGTGTCCGGACCGGAGTCGATCGCGGTGACCAGCAATTCCATACCGGTCACCGGGTAGTCGGCGATACCGCGGATGGTGTCGATGTTCGCCCCCAAGGCGGCCAGTTGCCGCGACACCGCGCTGAACGCGCGCGCGGTGACCGGGCTGCCGAGGATGACCACCGCGTGCGTGGACATCGGCTGCCTGCCGATCGCCGCGTCCACCTCCACGTCGACGTGCATGCCGACGGTGTTCATGGCCTCTTCGAGCTCGTCCTGCAACGCCTCGGCGTCGGTCGGGCAGGTGACCAGGACGCCGAGTGTCAGCCTGCCCCGGATCACGACCTGCTCCACGTCCAGCAGACTCACCTGGTGCCGGGACATGGCCGCGAGCAGCACGGACGTCACACCGGGACGGTCGGGTCCGGTGACGGTGACGAGGACGGTGGTGTCGGCCAACTGATGCGCTCCATGTTCGATGTTCGCCGTCGCTGTGCTGGACGTCGTTGTCGCAACGCACGGTGCGTACTGATCTCTGCAAACGATCTCCACAAACGAGTGTGCACCCGCTGGTGACCAGCGGGTGCACACTCGTCGCGAGGAATCCTACGGCGCGGCCGGACGTCGTTCGCCCGGCCCCGGCGTGAAAGCGCCCTACT
This sequence comes from Nocardia sp. CY41, assembly GCF_009829325.1. Taxonomy (GTDB): domain Bacteria; phylum Actinomycetota; class Actinomycetes; order Mycobacteriales; family Mycobacteriaceae; genus Nocardia. The sequence continues at coordinate 105,595 of NZ_VUOS01000002.1, read as the reverse complement.
TCGCCAGGGCGTTCGGCTCGTGCAGCTCGGTGGCGTGCTTGCCCGAGCCCCAGCCCACGTGCGCCTCGGCGCGCATGCGCTCGACCATGTGCGGGTAGTGCAGCTCGAACGCGGGACGCTCCGAGCGGATCCGCGGCAGCTCGTAGAAGTTGTGCCGCGGCGGCGGGCAGGTGGTGGCCCACTCCAGCGAGTTGCCGTAGCCCCACGGGTCGTCCACGGTGACCACCTCGCCGTAGCGGTAGCTCTTGAAGACGTTCCACAGGAACGGCAGCATCGACGCGCCGAGCACGAAGGCGCCGATCGTGGAGATCGTGTTCAGCGTGGTGAAGCCGTCGCTGGGCAGGTAGTCGGCGTAGCGGCGCGGCATGCCCTCTGCGCCCAGCCAGTGCTGGACCAGGAAGGTGGTGTGGAAGCCGATGAAGGTCGTCCAGAAGTGCCACTTCGCCAGGCGCTCGTCCAGCATCCGGCCGGTCATCTTCGGGAACCAGAAGTAGATGCCCGCGTAGGTGGCGAACACGATGGTGCCGAAGAGCACGTAGTGGAAGTGCGCCACGACGAAGTACGAGTCGGTGACGTGGAAGTCCAGCGGCGGGCTGGCCAGGATGACGCCGGACAGACCACCGAAGAGGAAGGTGACGATGAAGCCGATGGAGAACAGCATCGGCGACTCGAAGGTCAGCTGACCGCGCCACATGGTGCCGATCCAGTTGAAGAACTTCACACCGGTCGGGACCGCGATCAGGAAGGTCATGAACGAGAAGTACGGCAGCAGCACCGCGCCGGTGGCGTACATGTGGTGCGCCCACACCGCGATGGACAGCGCGGCGATACCCAGGGTGGCGTAGACCAGCGTGGTGTAACCGAAGATCGGCTTACGCGAGAAGACCGGGAAGATCTCCGAGACGATGCCGAAGAACGGCAGCGCGATGATGTACACCTCGGGGTGGCCGAAGAACCAGAACAGGTGCTGGTAGAGCAGGATGCCGCCGGTGGCAGGGTCGTAGATGTGGCCGCCCAGGTGGCGGTCGTAGGCCAGGCCGAACAGCGCGGCGGTCAGCAGCGGGAAGGCCAGCAGCACCAGGACGCTGGTGACGGCGATGTTCCAGGTGAAGATCGGCATCCGGAACATGGTCATACCCGGAGCGCGCAGGCAGACCACGGTGGTCAGCATGTTCACGCCACCGAGGATGGTGCCCAGACCGGACACCGCCAGGCCCAGGATCCACAGGTCGGTGCCGACACCGGGCGAATGCAGGATGTCGGTCAGCGGCACGTACGCCGTCCAGCCGAAGTCTGCGGCGCCGCCCGGGGTGATGAAGCCGGCGGTCGCCATGCTGGCGCCGAACGCGTACAGCCAGTAGCTGAAGGCGTTCAGGCGGGGGAAGGCGACGTCGGGAGCGCCGATCTGCAGCGGAAGGATGATGTTGGCGAAGCCGAACACGATCGCGGTCGCGTAGAACAGCAGCATGATCGTGCCGTGCATGGTGAACAGCTGGTTGAACTGCTCGGTCGAGAGGAACTGCAGACCGGGGCGCGCCAGCTCACCGCGCATCAGCAGGGCCATCAGGCCACCGATGAGGAAGAAGCCCATCGACGTGGTCAAGTACATGACACCCAGGACCTTCGGGTCCGTGGTGGTGACCATCTTGTAGATGAACGAGCCCTTCGGCCCGGTCCGAGCCGGATAAGGCCGAGTCGCTTCCAACTGAGGGACTGGCTGGGGCTCTACGGCAGTCACTGATCCTCCTGAAAGGTGCCTTTAGGTCGCTCCGCAGGCTCCGCTGATCGCATCCATCCCCGATGTCGGGACAGACGACAGTTCGCTTGCGCTCTTGGCATCGTAAACCGGGGGCGCCCGCGTCGACCGAACGGGTCCTACTCTCTGTCGTATTCGATTGGCCGCGACTTCGTCGCGGCGTGTTCGCGGCCCCTTTATGGCTCGCGTCCGAGCGACCGCCGCCGGCGACTGCGTCGCGGACGCGGCGGCCACTCGGACGCGAGCCGGGCCGCGAACGGGCAATGGTCGGTCTCGCTTCGCTCGAAAGACGTGGTCCGGGTGAGTTGGCGCGTAGTCGGCAACCGATGAGTTGGTTGATTGCGTGCTGGTGCAGGTACCGACTCGGGTGCCCGTGGCGGCGGTCGGCGACAGCGATACGGAGAAGTAGACCGCCCTCCAACGATTTCGTCCGCCCGCGCACCTCAGCTCTCCAGGCGAGACGCTGGCCGGGATCGGCGTGCCTGCCGACCCTCGGGCGAGTGGCGTTCGGCGGCTCTGGCCGGGCGGCGATCGGCGGAGCTCCGCTGCGACCCGAGGTCATGGTCGCTCGAACTCGTCGCGCCGGGGACCGATGAGTTCCGCGAGCGGTGGGCGTCTGCATCGGTGACACGAGTTCACCTCAGCCAGGAGACCAGCGATGACGACACCGAAGAGCAGCAAGCCCGGCGATCCCTGCTGGGTCGATCTGTACAGCTCCGATCTCGATCGGAGTATCGCGTTCTACCGCGAGCTGTTCGATTGGACCGCGGAGAGCGCGGGCGAGGAGTTCGGCGGGTACGTCACCTTCCGCAAGGACGGGCGCGCGGTGGCGGGCGCCATGGGCAGGATGCCCGGCGACACCGACAGCCCCGAACAGTGGACGGTGTATCTGTCCAGTTCCGACGCGCAGACCACCGCCGACGCGGCGACCGCGGCGGGGGCGTCGCTGGTGGTGCCGCCGATGGCGGTCGGCGAGCTGGGCACGATGGCCGTGCTGGGCGATGTGGGCGGTGCGGGCGTCGGCATCTGGCAGGCCGGGGCGTTCCCCGGATTCGAGACCATGGGCCTGGTCTCCGGCGGCCGGTGGCGCGAGCACGCGGGCGCGCCGTCCTGGTTCGAGCTGCACACCCGCGCCTACGACGCCGCGCTGACGTTCTACCGGGAGGTGTTCGGCTGGTCGGACGTCTTCACCATTTCCGACGCTCCCGAATTCCGCTACTCCACGATCCACGCCGAAAGCCCGATGCTGGGCGGCGTCATGGACGCCTCGGCCTTCCTGCCCGAGGGCGCACCCGCGGGCTGGACCGTCTATTTCGGCGCCGACGACGTGGACAAGACCGTCGAGCGGCTCGTCGAACTCGGCGGAAAGGTGCTCTCCCCGCCCGAGGACACCCCCTACGGCCGCATGTCCGCGGTCACCGACGCCACCGGCGCCCGCTTCAGCATCGGCGGCAACCGCGCGTGAGGCGAATGGCCCGCACGAAGACTCCCCGCAACTCCGACTCTTGGTGCGGGTCCCTTTTCTCGTCTATAGCTTGTCACACCGGATTCGCGCGCACGAACTCCGCCATAACGTCCTCGATGCTCGCGATGATCAACGAATTCTCACCGGTGGATTCCTCGAATCGAATCGTCAATTCGTCGCACAAGGCGACGAATGGCTCGTCTTCGAGGTCGGTGAACAATCTCATTTCCGCGATGTTCCGCGCCCCGAGATAGGGCTCACGATATCCTCCACTGACGGCGTATGCCTCGTTCAGGCAGATCAGGAAGATTCCCGTCAGCGGACGCGCCGACACTTTTCTCTGCCGGAAGAACTGCGTCACCCCATCGGTTATTCGATCCGCGTTCACCAAGTCGAGGGTGTCGGCGTCCAAACCGTTCATGTATCCCGCAACGCTGTCGAGCGCCGCCAACCGCAGGCGATCGAATGCGGTGGATCCGTCTATCGAGCCGATAATCGCGATGGCGCTTTGTGCGCGGATGGCATGCACCGCCAGAGCATGACTGGAAGATTCGCCGCAGAATACCCGACCGCAGAAACGGACCATCTCCGTCAGATCGAGTCGCAGTCGTGACAGCGGTTCCTCGATGGCGTCCTCACCCCGTCTGGCAGCAGCGACCAGCTCGCGTCGACGTGTCCCCATCTGCGTTCAGCACCCCGTTCGAGTGAATTACATGGTCGCGCAGGCGAACCACTCGTTGTCCCGCGGCTCAGTATAGACAGTGAGGATGTCGTTGCCGCGGTTCGTATCGTAGGCGAGTTTCGCCCGGCTGCTCGTGCCGTTGTACTGGAGTATGTGCTGTTTGTGACCTGGCTTGTTCCCGTCCCTGGGGAAGCCGAAGCTCACCAACCGGTCCATGCAGTCCAAAAATGCTTTCGGATTGACGAACGGATCGTGCCCGCCATCGATCATATGGCGCAACGCATAGCACCGAAACTGCATCTTGGAGCCGTTCGGATGAACGGCGCCGTACAGTATCTGGCTCTCGTTCATGGCGCTGCCATCCGCATCGCACGCCGCCATATCGGCCGCGAACTTCTCGTAGTCGAATTTCGATCCGGGCGGAGGCGTTGCAGACGCCCCGCCACCTCCGGCAACGGTACAGACAACCATGAACAAGAACAACGCAAGCCGAATGGAACGCAATCTCATGATTCCCCCTCGTCGTTGTCGCGCAACTCCCCGTCGCGACCGCATCGAAACAGTAACACGGGCAGACCTCGTTCGAAAGGCGCGGCCGAGTCGCTCCACATGGAACGCGGCGAAAACCACGCCCGACGCCCACCCCTCCACCTCACCCTCGGGACGACCGGCGCCCACATGTACCCTCACTCGCATGCCGGTGAGCGACGTGATGCATGGACGCACCCGAATTCGCGCGATCCGCCATCGGAACAGCGCGGCCGGTCACCGGTTGCGGGCGGTCGTGGCGGCGGGCGCGGCGATTCTCGTGGCGGGATGCGGCGGCACCACCGACGACTCCGCTTCCATCGTGCGCACCACCACCAATATCGCGGGCGCGGGAGTGGTCGGCCTGGAGCGCGACACCACCCGGGCGTGCGCGCTGCCGAGCGCGCCGGATCCCGGTGACGCCACCCGCAGCGTCACCCACGCGGCCGGCGTCTCCGAGGTGCCCGCCGACCCGCAGCGCATCGTCGTGCTCACCACCTCCGCGCTGGACGCCGTCTGCGCGCTCGGCCTGTGGGAGCGGGTCGTGGGCACGGTGACCATGGACGGGCCGAGTCCGCAGCCCGCCTACCTCGGCACCGGCGTGCTGAAGATCCCCGGCGTCGGCACCGCCGAGCAGCCCGACCCGGCCCGGATCGCGAACCTGCACCCTGATCTGATCCTGGGCGAGATACCCACCGGCGCGGCGACTTTCACCGCGCTGCAGGCCATCGCCCCGACCGTGCTGGTCGGCTCGAACAACAGCTGGCAGGCCGAATTCGCCGCGTTCGCGGCGGGTCTGGGACGGCGCGGGGCGGCCGAGACCGCACTGCAGAACTACCGCACCGAAGCGCGCGACACCGGCGCCGCCTTGGCGGCGGGCCAGACCCAAGCCTCGGTCGTCCGGTTCGCCGCCGACAACCAGCGGGTGCAGGGCAGCGACAGCTTCTCCGGCCAGGTGCTCGGCGACGCGGGCGTGCAGCGCCCCGCGGCCCAGCGCGGCGCCTCGTTCGACGTGCGCGAGGACGAGTTCGCCACGAAGGTGGAGGGCGACGTCGTCTACGTGATCCTCGCGGGCCCGGAGGGCAAGGAGCGCGGCGAGACGGTGCTGCGCACCGACGCATGGAAGCACCTCGGCGCCGCCACCGATCGCCGGGTGTTCGCCGTGGAGGACAGCGTCTGGCACGGCGATGGCCTCACCGCCGCCCGCGCCCTGCTCACCGATCTGCGCAACACTCTCAACGGCTACGTGACCGACTGACCCACCCCCTTGGGTGGGGTTTCCCTCACCCTGGGAGTGCGTGGACCAGCGCTGGGGTTGCTGTCGAAAAGCCGTCTCGAGGACGAGATTCAGAGGTACGCCGAGAACCTCTCAATCGACCCCGAGGACACGACATGCACACGCTGACCGATTCGCTCGCCGACAACCTGTACGTCCTGCCGCAAGCGCAGTCCGTCGCCGAGGTCGATCCGCAAGCGGTCGTGGCGTCCGTCGCCGATTGCGACCTCACCTACGCCGAACTCGATCGCTGGTCCAACCGCCTCGCCCGGCTGCTGCTGGCCATCGGCGCGGGACCGGGCACCCGCGTCGCGGTCGCGATCGACCAGCCGATCGAGTCCGTGGTGGCCGAGCGGGCCGCCACCAAGATCGGCGCCATCACCGTCCCGGTCACCGACGACCGCTCCTACGCGCTCGGCACCCCGGTGGGCGTCACCACCAAGGATCAGCAGCCGGAGACCGCGGACGAGATCACCTGGCTGGTGCTGGACGAGCGCTCCACCTTGCAGCGCTACCTGGCCAGTTCCGCCGCACCGCTGCGCGCGGCAGATCTGGATCTGCTCCCGAAGACCGCCTGACCGGGCACTGTCTCCTCCCCGCGACCCGAACAGCGATGTTCGGGTCGCGCAGTGTGCGCAATACCCCCGCAGCGCCGGCCGCACCGGTTCAGAATTGAGTTGCCGCGTGCTGTGCGGCGGCAGGTACTACCGCTACCGCGGTGGCTACGGGCGGTCATTGCCGGATAGCCCGACCGCGGTCAGAACGTAGGACACGTCATGCAACAGCCTTCCCTTTCGGCGAAAAATCCGGACACAGTTCTCCCCGACGGAGCCTTCGCCCTGTCGGCGGCGCAGCGCGGCATCTGGTTCGCCCAGCATGTCGCGGGTGCCACGCCGATCTCCATCGCCCAATACGTCGAACTGACCGGGCCGATCGACCTCGACCTGCTCGCGCGATCGGCGCGGCAGGCCGGGCGCGAGTTCGGCACCGGCTACCTCCGCCTGATCGAGGTGGAGGGGCATCCGTTCCAGTTCGTCGACCCCACCCTCGACGACAGCCTGGAAACGCTCGACTTCCGCGCCGAACCCGATCCCGAGGCGGCCGCGCACGCGTGGATGCGCGCGGAGTACGAGACGCCGCTCGAGTTGACCCGTGACCGGCTGGTCCGCATCGCCATGCTGCGCGTCGGCGCGGACCGCTGGTTCTGGTACTCGCGCATCCATCACATCGTGCTCGACGGCATGGGCGCGCTGACCGTGGTGCAGCGCACCGGCGAGCTGTACAACGCCGCCGCGGAGGGCCGCGAGGCGCCGCCGGCCAAGGCGGAGGACCTGCGCAAGATCGTCGAGGCGGATCTGGCCTACCGCAGTTCGGAGCGGTTCGCCGCGGACCGGGAGCACTGGATCGCGCACCTGGACGGCATGGCCGACCCGGTGAGCCTGGCCGGGCGCACCGCGCGCGTGGACGGGCATCCGCGCCGGGTCACGGGCGCGCTGCCCGCCGAGACCGCGCGACTGCTGGACGAGGTGGCCGAGCAGGTGTCCTCCGGCGTCGCGCCGACCGTGGTCGCCGCGTTCGGCGCGTACCTGTCCGCGATGACCGGCGCACCGGAGGTCGTGCTGAGCCTCCCGGTGTCCGCGCGCACCACCGCGACGCTGCGCCGTTCCGGCGGCATGATCGCCAACGTGGTCCCGCTGCGGCTGCGGATGACGCCTGCCACGACGGCCGGCGACGTCATCCGGGCGGCCCAGGGTGAGCTGACCGGGGCACTGCGGCGCCAGCGCTACCGGCAGGAGGACATCTTCCGCGATCTGGGCTGGCCGATGGACGAGGCCGGGTCGTTCGGCCCGTCGGTGAACCTGATGATGGTCGACACCAGGATTCAGCTCGGCCCGGTCACCGGACGGTTGCACGTGCTGACCTCCGGCCTGATCGATGACCTGTTCGTCAACCTGTATCCCGGCGTCGGCGGCGAGAGCACGCATATCGACTTCCAGGCCAACGGCAATCTCTACAGCGACGCCGAGCTGACCGGCCAGCACCGGCGCTTCCTGTCGTTCCTGCACCGCTTCCTGGCCGCCGGGCCGGACGCGCCGCTGGCGAGCGTGCCGGTGCTGTCCGAGGACGAGCGCGCCGAATTCGCACCCGCCCGCGGGCCGGCGGGCGTCGCGGCGCGCACACTGCCCGCCATCCTCGCCGCGGGCGCGGCCCGTGATCCGCTGGCGACGGCGCTCGTGGAGGGCGAGACCGCGCTGACCTACCGCGAGGTGGACGACTACACCAACCGGCTGGCTCGGGTGCTGATCGCCGCGGGCGCGGGACCCGAGCGCACCGTGGCGATCTCCATCCCGCGGTCGGTCCGCTCCGTGCTGGCGACGCTCGCGGTCGCGAAGACCGGCGCGGCGTTCGTGCCGATCGACCCGACCTATCCGGCCGACCGGATCGAGCACATGGTCGGCGACAGCGGGGTGGTCGCGGGCATCACGATCGCCTCCGCGCGGAAGTCGTTGCCGGACCGGGTCTCCTGGCTGATCCTCGACGACGAGGGCACCGAGCGAGCGATCATCGAGCGGAACGCCGCACCGTTGACCGACGCCGAGCGGACCGCCGCGGTGCGCCCGGACCAGGTCGCGTACATCATCTACACCTCCGGCTCGACCGGCCTCCCCAAAGGCGTACTCGTCTCGCACCGCGGGCTGGCGAATCTCGTGGCGAGTTCCGGCGCCGGGTTCGGCGTCGACGCGGACGCCGTCGTCGCTCACGCGGTGTCGCCGAGTTTCGACATCTCGGTCGAGGAGATCCTGGTGACGCTCGCGGCGGGCGCGACGCTGGCCGTGGTGCCGCCCTCGGCGTACGCGGGCGAGGAGCTGGCCCACGTGCTGCGCGCGCACCGGGTCACACACCTCAACGTCACCCCGGCGGTCGTGGGATCGCTGGACCCGGCGACGCTGCCCGAGCTGCGCACCGTGATCGTCGGCGGTGACGCCTGCCCGCCGGAATTGGTCGCGAAGTGGTCGGGGCGGAGGCTGTTGAACGGCTACGGCCCCACCGAGACCACCATCACCGTGACCCTCAGCGCCCCGCTGACGCCCGGCGCTCCGGTCACCATCGGCGGTCTGGCCCGCGACGTGTCGGCCGTGGTCCTCGACCCCTGGCTGCGTCCGCTGCCGCCGGGCACCACGGGTGAGCTCTACCTCGCCGGGCCCGGCGTGGCGCGCGGCTACCACCGGCGCAACGGGCTGACCGCGGACCGCTTCGTGGCGAATCCGTACGCGATCGGTGAGCGCATGTACCGCACCGGCGACCTCGTGCGCTGGGTCGGCCACGACGGGCGCGTGGAACTGGAATATCAGGGCCGCAGCGACTTCCAGGTGAAGGTGCGCGGCTTCCGCATCGAACTGGGCGAGATCGACGCCGCCCTGCAACGCCACCACGACGTCGACTTCGCGCTCACCCTCGGCGTCGAAACCGGCTCGGGCGCCACCGCTCTCGTGTCGTACGTGCTGCCGAAGCCGGGCACGCAGCCGCATCCGGAGGCGCTGAAAGCCGCTGCGAGCGAGTCCCTTCCGGCTTACATGGTGCCCACGGTGATCATGGTGCTGGACAGTCTTCCGCTCACCCCGCTGGGCAAGGTGGATCGCAAGGCGCTGCCCGCACCGGAGTTCGGCGGGCGCACCAGCACGAGCAGGCCGCCGTCCACACCACGCGAGGAGACGCTCGCCGCGCTGTTCGCGGAGGTGCTCGGCCTGGAATCGGTGGGCGTGGACGAGAGCTTCTTCGCGCTCGGTGGCGACAGCATCGTCTCGATCCAGCTCGTGTCGCGGGCGAAGGCGGCCGGACTCGGGTTCGGCGCGCGGGATGTCTTCGAGCGCAAGACCGTCGCGGCGCTGGCCGCGGTGGCCACCGACGTGCCGACCGGCGTGGTGCACGAGCTGCCCGGCGGCGGCGTCGGCGAGGTGGAACTCACCCCGATCGTGCACGCGATGCTCGAGACCGGTGACGCCTGGCGGCGGTTCGCCCAAGCGGTGCTGATCGAGCTGCCCGCCGAGAGCGAACGCGCGAGTCTGGTCACCGCGCTCCAGGCCCTGTTCGACCGGCACGACCTGCTGCGTTCGACGCTGCGCCGCACCGGTGACGGCTGGAGCTGGGTGGTCGCCGAGCCCGGCGCGGTGAACGCGGGCGCCCTGCTGGAAGCCGTGACCGCGGACGCGGACCTCGAGACGACCTGCGAGCGTGCGCTGCAGCGCGCCGCCGACCAGCTCGACCCGGAGACGGGCGTGATGGCGCGTTTCGTGTGGATCGAGCGCTCCGATGCGGCGCCGCTGCTGTGGCTGGTGCTGCACCACCTGGTCACCGATGGCGTTTCCTGGCGCATCCTGCTGCCGGATCTGGCCACCGCAGCGCTGGGCGCCGAGCTCGCGCCGGTCGGCACGTCGTTCCGGCGCTGGGCACACGGACTGCGCGAGCACGCGGCCACCCGCACCGGCGAGCTGCCGCTGTGGCAACGCGTGCTGGCCACGCCCGATCCCGCGCTCGGCTCCGCGCCGATGGACCCGGCTCTCGATGTGGTGGGTTCCATGGCCCATCTGACGACCGTCGTGCCCGCCGGCATCGCGCACACCGTGCTCACCACCGCCCCGGATCGTTTCCACTGCGGCGCCGACGACGTGCTGCTGGCCGGGCTCGCGCTGGCGGTGGCCCGGTGGCGCGGACGCACCTCGGCGCTGTTCACACTGGAGGGCCACGGCCGCGCGGAGAGTGTCCTGCCCGGCGCGGATGTCGCGCGCACGGTGGGTTGGTTCACCAGCGTCTACCCCGTCGCGGTCGACCTGACCGGCATCGATGTGGCGGACGCGTTCGCGGGCGGGGACGCGGCGGGCGCCGCGATCAAAGCCACCAAGGAACAGCTGCGCGCCCTGCCCGACAAGGGCATCGGGTTCGGCATGCTGCGCTATCTGGTGCCGGACACCGCGGCGGCGCTCGCGGACGCGCCGACACCGCAGATCAGCTTCAACTACCTCGGTCGCGCGTCCACCGGCGGGGAGGCCGAGCCGTGGCTGCCGCGCCGGTTCGCCGCCACTCAGGACGACCGCGCACCGCTGGCCGCCGCGGTGGACATCAACGCCGTGCTCACCGACGCCGGTCTCGAGGTGACCTGGGCCTACGCCGGACGACTGTTCGACGAGGCCGATCTCGGCGAACTCGCCGCGCTGTGGGAGCAGGCGCTCGGCGCGCTGGCCGGGCACGCCGCTACCGCGCGCGCGGGCGGACGCTCCCCGTCGGACTTCGACCTGGTCGCCGTCACCCAGGCGCAGATCGACGCCTGGGAGCGCGACTACCCGACCATCGCCGACGTGTGGCCGCTCTCGCCGCTGCAATACGGGCTGCTCTTCCACGCGCTGTACGACTCCGACACCGCCGACGGCTACACGGTGCAGTCGCTGCTCACCTTGGCCGGGACGGTCGACGCGGCACGCTTGCGCCGGGCCGCGCAGGCTCTGGTCACCCGGCACGAGAACTTGCGCGTCGCCTTCGTCGAGACCGAGGACGGTCCGCGTCAGCTCGTCCTGGCCGACGCCGAGATCGAATGGCGGGAAGCGGATCTCACCGGTATCGCCGACGCGCAGGAGCGCGAGCGGGAGGCCGACCGGTTGATCGCGCTGGATGCTCGCACCCGGTTCGAGCTCACCCGTCCCCCGCTGCTGCGCTGCACGCTGATCCGGATCGCCTCGGACACCTACCGTTTCGTGCTGACCAACCACCACTTGGTGCTGGACGGCTGGTCGACGCCGCTGCTGGTGCGCGAGCTGCTCACCCTCTACGTCACCGACGGTGACGCCGCGGCGCTGCCGCCCGCGCACTCCTACCGTGAGTTCCTGACCTGGCTGGCGACCAGGGACGACGCCCAATCCCTCGCGGCGTGGACCGAATCGCTGGCCGGTATCGACACGCCGACCCGCGCGGTCCCCACCCTCGCAGGCATCGAATCGACCGAGACCGGCATGATCTCCGCCGACCTTTCCCGCGACACCGTGGCCCGGCTGGAGACCACGGGCCGGGAAGCGGGCGCGACGGTGAACACCCTGGTGCAGGCCGCGTGGGCGATGCTGCTTGCCATGCTCACCGGCCGCACCGACGTGGTGTTCGGCGGCACCGTCTCGGGACGGCCACCGGAACTGGGCGGGGTCGAGGAGATGGTCGGCCTGTTCATCAACACGCTGCCGGTGCGGGTGCGCCTGGATCCGGCGGAGAAGGTGGCCGACCTGCTCGCGCGCGTGCAGTCCGAGCAGGCGCGGCTGATGGACCATCAGCACGTCGGACTGGCCGCCATCCACCAGGCGGTCGGGCTGGCCGAATTGTTCGACACCCTCACCGTGTTCGAGTCCTACCCGATCGATCGCGAAGCGCTCTCGCAGGCGCTGGACATCGCGGGCATGCGGGTGCTCGATGTGGAAGGCACCGACGCGACGCCGTATCCGCTGAATCTCATGGTGATCCCGCTGCGCGGCGACGACGGCCGGGACACGCTGCGGATCACGCTGAAGTACATGGCCGACCAGCTCCCCGCGGAAGCGGCGCGGCCGCTGCTGGACCGCTTCGTCCGGCTGCTGACCCAGCTCGCGGACAACCCGCGCGCGCTGGTGTCCCAGCTGCAGTACTGCGACGACGCCGAGCGCGCCGCGCTGGTGCCGGTGCTGGGCCCGGAGTCGGTGCCGCAGGCCACGCTGCCCGAACTGCTCACCGCGGGCGCGCGGATCGATCCGGACGCCATCGCGATCACCGCGGGCGCGCTCACCATGACCTACCGCGAACTCGACGCCTGGTCCAACCGCTACGCCCGGGTGCTGCTGCGCCGCGGCGTCGGCCGCGAGGTGTTCGTCGTGCTGGCGCTCACCCGCTCCCTGGAATCGGTGGTCGCGGTGTGGGCGCTGGCCAAGACCGGCGCGGCGTTCGCCCCGTTGGACCCGAACTACCCGGTGGAACGCATCGAGCACATGCTCAGCGATTCGAAGGCCCCGATCGGCGTGACGGTCACCGCGACCGGCGAGACGCTGCCCGGCACGATCGACTGGCTGCTGCTCGACGACCTCAACACCATCCGGCGGGTGATGACCGTGTCCGAGGCGCCGATCACCGACGAGGAGCGCGGCGGCCCGATCGACCTGGACCAGACGGCGTACCTGATCTACACCTCCGGCTCCACCGGGAAGCCGAAGGCCGTGCTGCTCAGTCACCGCGGCATCGCGAATCTCGTGACGGCGCAACGGGAGACACTCGGGCTCGACCACACCGCCAGCGCGCTCCAGGTGGCCTCGCCGAGCTTCGACGCCTCGGTGTTCGAGCTGCTCACCGCGCACGGTGCGGGCGGCAGGCTGGTGGTGTCGCCGCCGGACGTCTACGGCGGGACGGAACTGGAAACGCTGCTGCGCACCCAGCGCGTCACCCACGCGGTGATCACGCCGTCGGCGCTGGCCACCATGGAACCCGCCGGACTGGAACACCTGCGCGTGCTCGCGGTCGCGGGCGAGGCGGCGACGCCGGAGCTGATCGAGCGGTGGGCGCCGGGCAGGCGCATGGTGAATCTGTACGGCCCCACCGAGTTCAGCATCTGGGCCACCGGGCCGGGCGAGCTCGTCGCCGGCGAGCCGATCACGATCGGCGGACCGATCCGCGGCGCGGCCACCGTGGTACTGGACGCCTGGCTGCGTCCGGTGCCGGTGGGCGTGCCCGGCGAGCTGTACCTGGCGGGTCCCGCCCTCGCGCGTGGCTACTTCAACCGGTACGAGATGACCGCGAGCAGGTTCGTCGCCGACCCCTTCGGCGAGCCCGGCGGGCGGATGTACCGCACCGGCGACATGGTGCGCTGGGTCGACAACGGGGACGGCTACGAACTGGAGTACTTGGGCCGCAGCGACTTCCAGGTCAAGATCCGCGGCCTGCGCGTCGAGCTGGGCGAGATCGACGCGGTGCTCTCCCGCGACGACGAGGTCGAATACGCGGTGACCATCGGGCGCGCCGGCCCGGCCGGCACCACCGTGCTGGTCTCCTACGTGCTGCCCGCCGAGGGCGCGCGGCTGGACGTCGAGCGGCTGCGAGCGCAGGTGGCCGCCGAGCTGCCCGGGTACATGGTGCCCGGCTACCTCGTCGTACTGGACACCATACCGCTCACGCCGGTCGGCAAGCTCGATCGCAAAGCCCTTCCGGTGCCGGACTTCTCGGAGGATCATCGGCCTTACCTCGCGCCGAGCACGCCGGTCGAGGAGGCGGTGGCCGCCGTGTTCGGCGAGGTGCTCGACCGCGAGCGCGTCGGCGTCGACCAGTCGTTCTTCGAACTCGGCGGCAATTCGCTGAGCGCGACGAAGGTGGTGGCGCGGGTGAACGCGGCGCTGGGCTCGCGGATCGCGCTGCGCGATCTGTTCGACGCGCCGACCGTGGCCCAGTTGTCCGCCCGGGTGGTGCCCGCCACCGGCGCGGAGCCCGGCCGGTTCGCCCTCGCGCCGCGGTTCCGGCCGGATCGCGTGCCGTTGTCGCCCGCGCAGCAGCGCATGTGGGTGCTCAACCGGATGGATCCGGATTCGCCCGCCTACAACATCGCGGTGGCACTGCGGCTCACCGGCGACCTGGACGTCGAGGCGCTGCGTGCGGCGCTCGTCGACGTGGTCGACCGGCACGAGAGCCTGCGCACGCTCTATCCCGCGGACGCGGAGGGGCCGCGTCAGGTGGTGGTGGACGCGGACGTGGCCGTGCCCGCGATGCCGGTGACCGACACCGAGGACGGCGCCCCGCTGCGCGAGCGGATCACCGAGCTGGCGGGAACCGGATTCGACCTCGCCGCTCAGCCGCCGCTGCGGGTGGGCCTGTTCCGCCTGCACGGCGGCGCCGAGACCGCACCGACCGCGGCACCGGTGTCGTCGGCTCCGTCCACCGGCTCCGCGCCGGTCGCGTCCGGGCCCGTCACCGGGACCGCGCCGGTCGCGTCCGGCTACACCGCGGGCCCGGAGGCGATCGCGGCCGCGACGCCGCCGGTACACGTCGTCGTGCTGGTGGTGCACCATATCAGCGCGGACGGCGCGTCGATGGCGCCGCTGGCCGCCGACCTGGTCGCGGCCTACTCCGAGCGGGCCCTTGGCGGACACGCCACCCGCGTCCCGCTGCCGGTGCAGTACGCCGACTTCGCACTCTGGCATCGCGAGGTGCTGGGCGACGAGGCGGACCCGGAATCGCTGGCGGCGCGCCAGATCGGCTTCTGGCGCGAGACCCTCGCGGGCGCGCCCGATGTGCTGGAACTGCCCGCCGACCGGCCGCGCCCGGCGGTGCAGACCATGCACAGCGCCGACTTCGGCTTCACGGTCGACGCCGAGACGCATCGAGCGCTGGTGGAATTCGCCGCCGCGCACGGCGTCAGCCCGTTCATGGTCGTGCACGCCGCGCTCGCGGTGCTGCTCGCACGCTTGGCCACCACCGACGACGTACTGATCGGCACGCCGGTCGCGGGACGCGGCGAGGAAGCGCTCGACCAGCTCGTCGGCATGTTCGTCAACACGTTGGCGCTGCGCACGCCGGTCGATCCGGGCGCGGGCTTCGCGGCGTTCCTGGACACCGTGCGGTCCGCCGACCTGGACGCGTTCGCCCACGCGGACGTGCCGTTCGAGCGGCTGGTCCAGGTGCTGGATCCGGCTCGCTCGACCGCGCACCACCCGCTGTTCCAGGTCTCGCTGTCGTTGCAGAACTTCGTCGAACCGGTGCTGGAACTGCCCGGCCTGCGGTTCGAGGTGGAGGACTTCGAGCGCGACGCGTCCCAGTTCGACCTGACCCTGGATCTGCGCGAGCGCTTCGCCGACAGCGGTCCGGCGGGCATCGACGCGGTGCTGACCTACGCCACGGACCTGTTCGACGAGGCGACGATGGCCGCGTTCGCCACCCGCTGGCGGCGCGTGCTCACGACGGCGCTGACCCGGCCCGAGATCCGCATCGCCGACATCGACATCCTCGACGACGCCGAACGCGCGACGCTGGTGCCGGTGCGCGGTCCCGCGCCCGCCGCGACCACGACGCTGCCGCAACTGCTGGCCGCGACCGCGCGGCGGTATCCGGATCGCGTCGCCCTCTTGGTCGGCGGGCACATCACCACCTACGCCGAGATCGATGCGCACGCCAATCGCCTGGCCCGTGTCCTGCTCGAGTCCGGCGGCGGGCCGGAAACCGTTGTCGCGCTGGGGCTGCCGCGCTCGGCGGAACTGCTCACCGGGATGTGGGCCGCGGCGAAAGCGGGCGCGGCGTTCCTGCCGGTGGATCCGAAGCATCCGGTCGAGCGCATCGACCACATGCTCACCGACTCCGGAGCGACCCTCGGCTTGACCCTCGCGGCGTTGCGGCCCATGCTTCCCGACAGCACGAACTGGCTGGTGCTCGACGACCTCGACCTGGTCGAGCGGTGGAGCGCCGCGAGCGACCGCCCCGTGAGCGAGCGCGAACTGCCCGGACCCGTCCGGCCGGACAACGCGGCCTGGATGATCTACACCTCCGGTTCCACCGGCACACCGAAGGGCGTCTCGGTCTCCCATCGCGGCATCGCCGATCTCGTCGCAGCGCAACGGGACTCGCTCGGCCTGGACGAGCACTCCCGGGTGCTGCAGGTGGCCTCGCCGAGTTTCGACGCGTCGGTGTTCGAGGCGATCATGGCCTTCGGTTCCGGTGGCGCGTCGGTGGTGGCACCGCCGGAGGTGTTCGGCGGCAGCGCGCTGGCCGAGCTGATCGACACCGAGCAGGTCACCCACATGGTGATCACGCCGTCCGCGCTGGCGACCCTCGATCCCGCCGAAGTGACCAGCGTCCGGGTGCTCGCGGTGGCAGGCGAGGCGGTCGGCGCCGAGCTGGTCGACCGCTGGGCCACCGGGCGCACCATGGTCAACCTGTACGGGCCCACCGAATCGACCATCTGGGCGACGGGTTCCGCGCCGCTGGAGCTGGGCGCCCCGGTGTCCATCGGCACACCGGTGCAGGGCGCGCAAGTGCTGGTCCTCGACGACCGGCTGCGCCCGGTCCCGTTCGGCGTGGCGGGCGAGCTGTACCTCGCCGGACCGGCGCTGGCGCGCGGTTACCACGCGCGGTCGACCCTCACCGCCGCCCGGTTCGTCGCAGACCCGTTCGGCGCGCCGGGTGAGCGGATGTACCGCACCGGTGATCTGGTGCGCTGGATCCGCGGCGAGGCGGGGCCGGAACTGGAGTATCTCGGCCGCACCGACTTCCAGGTCAAAGTGCGCGGACAACGGATCGAGCTGGGCGAGATCGACGCGGCGCTCGGCCGCGCCGACGGCGTGGACTTCGCGGTGACGCTCGGCGTGCCCGGCCCCACGGGGGCGACCGCGCTGGCCGCCTACCTGGTGCGCACGCCCGGGTCCGAGCTCGACGTGGCGAAGGTGCGCGCCTTCGCCGCCGACATCCTGCCCGGCTACATGGTGCCCGCGGCGTTCGTCGTGCTGGACGAGATCCCGCTCAACGCGGTCGGCAAGCTGGACCGCAAGGCGCTGCCCGCACCGGAGTTCGTCGCCGACCGCACCGAATACCGCGCGCCGGTCACGCCGACCGAGCAGCAACTCGCCACCATCTTCGCCGAATTGCTGGGAGTGCCGCAGGTGGGAGCCGACGACTCCTTCTTCGCGCTCGGCGGCGACAGCATCCTGGCGATCCAGCTGGTCTCGCGCGCCAAGCAACAGGGCATCACCTGCACCCCGTTGCAAGTGTTCGAGCACCGCACGGTGGCGGCGCTGGCCGCGGCCGCCGACGCCGCGGGGACCGTGGCGACGTTGGACGAGTTGCCCGGCGGCGGTGTCGGTGAGCTGCCGCTCACGCCGATCGTGCACTACATGCTGCACCGCGGCGGGAACTACGACCGCTTCGCCCAGACCGCGGTGCTGGAACTGCCGGTCGGCATCGAGCGCGCGCAGATCGTCGCGGTGCTCTCCGCCGCGATGGACCGGCACGACATGCTGCGCGCCCGGCTGGTGACCGACGGCGACGGCCCGCATCTGCTGGTCGGCCCGCCCGGCTCCGTGGACGTGGACGCGCTGGTGCACCGCGTCGAATGCACCGCCGTCGATCCGATCGATCTGCACGAGTTCGCCATGACCGAACTGGACGCCGCGGCCGACCGGCTCGATCCGGCCGAAGGCACGGTGCTGCAATTCATCTGGCTCGAGCCGGTGGGCGACGCGGGCGCGCGCACCCGGCCGGGCCGGCTGATCGTGCTGGCGCACCATCTGGTGATCGACGGGGTGTCCTGGCGGATTCTCGTGCCGGACCTGGTGGCCGCGTGGGCGCAGGTGTCGGCGGGCAACACCCCCGTGCTCGCGGAGACCGGAACGTCGATGCGGCGGTGGGCACACGCGCTGGCCGACGAGGCGCGTTCCGAACACCGCGTCGCCGAACTGGCGTACTGGCACGACGTGCTCGCCGCCCCCGATCCGGTGATCGGCGGCCGGGAACTCGACCCCGCCGTCGACCGGACCGGCACGCTGCGAATGGTCGAACGGGACGTCCCCGCGGAGGTCACCACCGCGCTGCTGACCACCCTGCCCGGCTTGTTCCACGGCAGCGTCAACGACGCACTGCTGGCCACCTTGGCGCTGGCGCTGGTGCGGTGGCGCGGCAGCGACCCGTCGGCGCTGGTGCGGCTGGAAGGTCACGGCCGCCAGGAGGAAGTGGTGCCGGGCGCCGATCTCTCCCGCACCATCGGCTGGTTCACCAGCCTCTATCCGGTGCGCTTGGACCTGGCCGGAATCGACGTCGACGACGCGCTGGCCGGTGGGCCCGCGCTGGGTAAGGCGATCCGCGCCGTCAAACACCAGCTGCTCGCGGTGCCGGACAAGGGCATCGGCTTCGGCTTGCTGCGCTATCTCAACGCCGAGACCGCGCGGCAGTTGCCGGAACGTCTGCCGGGGCGAGTCGGTTTCAACTACCTGGGCCGCTACTCCACCGGCGACATCCCGGCCGGGCTGGAGGGCTTGGGCTGGCTGCCGACCGACGAACTGGGCGACGTGCACGTCGCCGAAGACCCGGGCGTGCCGCTCCAATCGGCGATCGACGTGAACGCCGTCGTGATCGGCGACCGGCTGCGGGCGAGCTTCGGCTTCCCGTCCACTCTGCTCGACGAGGACGAGGTCACCGAGCTGGCCGAACTGTGGATCCGGACGCTGCACGCGGCGGCTCGGTTCGCCGCGACCCCGGCCGCGCGCACCGCCGCCGAGGAGGAAGCGGCGGCCACGGCGGCGCCGGCCGTTCCGGCGGCGGGCGGGCTCGGCTTGGACGTGGTGCTGCCGATCCGGCTCGGCGGCGACGAACCCGCGCTGTTCTGCATCCACCCGTCGTCCGGAATGTCGTGGACCTACCTGGGACTGGCCGACGCGCTCGCGCCCGGCCGCCCGATCTACGGGCTGCAAGCGCCCGACCTCGGCGGCCACGAACCGCCCGCCCGCTCCATCGAGGAGTTCGCCGAACGCTACGTGCGCGAGATCCGGACCCTGCAACCCGAGGGGCCCTACCACCTGCTCGGCTGGTCGTTCGGCGGTCTGATCGCCCACGCGGCGGCCGCGCGGCTGAAAGCCGAGGGCGCGGAGGTGGGCGTGGTCGCGCTGCTGGACGCCGACACCGCCGACATCGACGGCGACAGCATCGAACGGCTCACCGCGGGCTCGTTCGTGAACGCCTTCGGCGCGGTCTTCGGCATCCACGACGTGCCCGCGGACGCGACCGCGGAGCAGGCGGCGGATCTGATCCGCGAACGGCTCGGCGGGGTCTCGCTGATCGACGCCGCCACGCTGGAGCGGATGGCCGGGTCGTACAACGCCGCCGCGCGAACCAGGACCGGTTACCGCCGTCCGGTGTTCGACGGCGACATCGTGTACTTCAGCGCGGTCATCGACACTTCCGACATCTTCGGTCCCGATGGCTGGGGGCCGTATGTGACCGGCGAGATCATCAATCACGACATCGAGGCAACCCACGACGAACTGACAGCGCCGCACGTGCTGCCGGTCATCGCGCGCGTGCTCGATGCACATCTGGGAGGCCGAGGATGAATTCCGACCAAGGAGTCGTCGTCGAAGGGATCGAGAAATCCTTCGGCGTGGTGAAAGCGTTGCGCGGAGTCGATTTCGCGGCGGAGCCGGGCGAGGTGCTCGGCATCCTCGGACCGAACGGCGCGGGCAAGACCACGACGGTGAACGTCCTGTCGACGCTGATCCGGCCGGACCGCGGCCGCGCCACCGTCGCCGGGCACGACGTGGTGGCCGAACCCGCTGCTGTGCGCCGCAGCATCATGCTGACCGGGCAGTACGCCGCGCTGGACGACATGCTCAGCGGCTACGAGAACCTCGTGATGTTCGGCAGGCTGATGGGCTTGCGCAAGCGCGCCGCACGCGCCCGCGCGGACGAACTGCTGGCCGAGTTCGATCTCGAGCGCGCGGCGGCCCGCAAGGTCGGTACCTACTCCGGCGGCATGCGCAGGCGGATCGACATCGCCTGCGGCCTGGTCGTCCGGCCCGATGTGGTGTTCCTGGACGAGCCGACCACCGGACTGGATCCGCGCAGCAGGCAAGGGGTGTGGGATCTGGTCTCCGGCTTCAAGAAGGCGGGCATCACCACCCTGCTCACAACCCAGTACCTGGAGGAGGCCGACGCGCTCAGCGACCGGATCATCGTCATCGATCACGGCAAGGTGATCGCCGAGGGCACCGCCGACGAACTGAAGGCGCGCACCGGCGGCAGCTACTGCGAGGTGGTGCCGCTGAACCTGAAGGACCTGCCCGCCATCGCCGCGGCCCTGGGTTCCCTGCTGCCTCGCGAGAACCGGGACGCGCTCGGCCCGGATTCCGACCGGATCGCCATACCCGCCCCGGACGGCTCGAAGACACTGCTGGAAGCGCTGCGCCGGCTGGACAGCGCGGGCGTCGACCTCGTGGACGTCGCGCTGCGCCGCCCCTCGCTCGACGACGTATTCCTTCAGCTCACCGGGCATCTGGCGACCACGGAGGACTTCTCGCGGCCGGAGGTCGTCTCGTGACGGCGGCGACCTGGCTGAGCCAGACCCGGGCGGCGCCGCTGCGGCCGCAACAGTGGTGGGTGCTGACCACCCGGTTGATCGCGCCGTCCGTGCAGAGCGGCGAGGTGCTCACCTCGGTGCTGGCACCCGCGACCTTCACCGCCAGTTTCTACATCCCGCTGAAGACGATCATGACCGTCATCGGCACCGGATTCAGCAGCTACGCGCAGTACATGATGCCGCTGGTCGTGCTGCAGGCCGCCGCGTTCACCGCCGTCTCGGCCGCCTTCCGCGCCGCCACCGACTCCGTCGCCGGGCTCAACCGGCGCTTCGGCTCGATGCCGATCGGCCCGCTGGTGCCGGTGACGGCGCGCCTGTCCGGCAGCGTCTTCCGCTTGGTCATCGGGTTGATCACCGCGTTGGTCTGTGGCCACGTCATCGGATTCCGCTTCTACCTCGGCACCGCGGAGACGATCGGTTTCGTGTTGTTCTCGCTGCTCATCGGGCTCGCGCTGATCTGGGGCGGGGACGTCATCGGCACCGTGTCGCGCAATCCCGAGGCCACCGCGCAGGCGCTGGTGCTGCCACCGTTGATCTTCGGCATGCTGTCCACCGGGATCGCGCCCGCCGACCAGTTCCCGGCCTGGGTGCAGCCGTTCGTGCGCAACCAGCCGGTGTCCCAGTGGGCCATCGCCTTGCGCGCGTTCGCCGGTGACAGCGGACCGAACGCGGGTCAGTTGAGTCTGTCGCTGCTGGGGCCGCCGGTGGCGTGGGCGCTCGGCATCCTGGTCGTCTGCGTGCCGCTGTCGATCCGGCTGAGCTCGAGGAGGGCATGATGGCACTGCTGGCGGATCGCGGACACGAATCATGGACCGGCTCGGAAGTGTCGGTGTCGGCGCTGATGGCGCACACGCTGATCCAGACCCAGCGCCTGCTGCTGCGCTGGGCGCGCAATCCGGTCACCTTGCTGGAGACGCTGATCATCCCCTGCCTGCTGCTGATCATGCTGAACACCGTGATCGGCGGCCAGATCCAGAAGTTCACCGGCGAGAGCGCGCTCTACGGCTCGGTGCCCATGGTCGCCCTGGTGGGCGCGCTGTCCGGCGCGGTGGCGGGGGGCGTGCTGCTCGGCCGCGAACGCGACGCGGGTCTGCTCGCCCGCTTCTGGGTGCTGCCCGTGCACCGCGCTTCCGGTCTGGCTTCGCGGGTGCTCGCCGAGGGCTGCCGCATCTTCGTCTGCACCCTCGCGGTCGTCCTGGTGGGCTCCGTACTGGGTTTCCGGTTCCACCAAGGCGTCGCGGCGGCGATCGCCTTCCTGTTCCTGCCGGTCCTGTTCGGCCTCGCCTTCGCCACCATCGTCACCTCCGTCGCGGTGTTCACGGCGAAATCGACGCTGGTCGAGGGCATCACCATCCTCACATCACTGATGATGTTCTTCAGCACCGGCTTCGTCCCCCTGGTGGCCTTCCCGAAGTGGATCCAGCCGGTGGTCCACAACCAGCCCATGTCGGTGGGAGTCGACGCGATGCGCGCGCTCGCCTTCGGCGGACCGCTCGCGCGACCGCTCACCCTGACCGTCGTGTGGTCGCTCGGCGCGATCGTGCTCTTCGCGGTGCCCGCGACCATCGGCTATCGCCGGGCCAGCAGGCGCTGAGCCCGGTCACAGCGAACTCCCAGCGCGGCCCCAGCCGGTCACGAGCGTCCGTGCCTACCGTCGCGGAGGACGATCTCGGCGAACGAAAGGCACAGACAGTGGGCGCACGACATGAAGGGGCGCACGAGCACGATCTCGGCCTCGCACACGACATGAAGGTGCTGATGTCCCGGCGCCGCGCGCTGTTCTCCCTCGCGACCGCGGGCGCGGCCGCGGTCGCGGCGGGCTGCGCGTCGGGATCGAACGACCCGACGGCCACGGCGACGACCGCCTCCGCGACGACCGCGCAATCCGGCGGCGCCACCGCCGCCCCGCAGGAAACCGCGGGACCGTACCCGGGCGACGGGTCCAACGGACCCAACATCCTCGTCCAGTCCGGCGTGGTGCGCAGCGACATCACCCGTTCGTTCGACTCCTACTCCGGTGTCGCGCAGGGCGTCCCGATGACGCTCGAGCTGACCTTGCGCGACCTGGCCGCGAGCGGGGCGGCGGGAAAGGGCATGGCCGTGTACGTGTGGCACTGCGACCGGGACGGCAACTACTCGCTCTACAGCGACGGCGTCACCGAGCAGAACTACCTTCGCGGCGTGCAGGTGGCCGGCACCGACGGCAAGGTGACCTTCACGTCCATCTTCCCGGCCTGCTACTCGGGCCGGTGGCCGCACATCCATTTCGAGGTCTACGACTCGCTGGAGACCGCGGTCGCGGGTCGGAATGCCCGGCTCACCTCGCAGATCGCGCTGCCGCAGGACACCTGCGAGTCGGTGTTCGCCCACGACTCCGGCTACGCGCGCAGCGTCGGCAATCTGGCGCAGGTCACCCTGGCCTCCGACAACGTCTTCGGTGACGGCTGGGACGCGGAACTGGCCACCGTGACGGGCGCGCCGTCTTCGGGCCTGCGCGTCTCGCTCACCGTGGGCGTCGCCGAGAAGTCACAGAACACGCAGTCGGGCAACGGTTCCGGACCGCAGCCCGGCGGCCGACCGCCCGCAGACGCTCCCGGCGGCAGACCTGCGCGCTGACCGGTCGCACGTGTCCCGGCACGTCCGAGGAGCGCGCAGCGGCGTCATCGCCCGCGAGTTGCCTGGTCTGCGCCCCTCGGACCCCTGCGCTGGTCGAATCGGCGCGGGTGCGCGCGCCCGCCGAGGCGGCACCTGCGGCGGATCATCGTCCGGCCGCCGGTGACTTGCGGCACTACCGACGATCCGGCACACCGGGGAAACGACGGATCGGCGAGCCCGGCAACGCTTTCGCCGCCGCGCGGCCGGGATCGTCCGCGCCTGTGTGTCGCGGTGTCAGTACCTCGGACGCGGTTCGTCGGACCCCATATGGCAAACATCCAGCGAGCAACACTGCCCGCCGGGTGCCGATGTAGTCCCGCACGAGCGTGTGCCGCACAATAGGGGGCCGCGCGCGGCGTGTCCCGGCGTTCTTTCACCCAGCGGACGCGCGTCGCGGCGACACAAGGTGTTGTGCTAACCGGACATGTCAGCCACTAGGAGTAGTGTCCCCAGGGTAGACATTCCGTGACGGCAGCGGGCTCGGGAAAGGCGTGGAGGCAGGATGAAACTGATCGATCGGGTGTCGGCCATCAACTGGAATCGGGTGCCCGACGAAAAGGACGCCGAGGTCTGGGACCGGCTGACCGGCAACTTCTGGCTGCCGGAGAAGGTCCCGGTCTCCAACGACATCCCGTCGTGGAACACCCTGACCGCCGACGAGAAGCAACTGACCATGCGGGTCTTCACCGGCCTGACCCTGCTGGACACCATCCAGGGCACGGTCGGCGCGGTGAGCCTGATCCCGGACGCGCTCACCCCGCACGAAGAGGCGGTGCTGACCAACATCGCGTTCATGGAGTCGGTGCACGCCAAGAGCTACAGCTCGATCTTCTCGACGCTGTGCTCCACCCGCGAGATCGACGAGGCGTTCCGCTGGTCGGAGGAGAACCGCAACCTCCAGCGCAAGGCCGAGATCGTGCTGGAGTACTACAAGGGCGACGACCCGCTCAAGCGCAAGGTCGCCTCCACGCTGCTGGAGAGCTTCCTGTTCTACTCCGGCTTCTACCTGCCGATGCACTGGTCGTCGCGGGCCAAGCTCACCAACACCGCCGACATGATCCGGCTGATCATCCGCGACGAGGCGGTCCACGGCTACTACATCGGCTACAAGTACCAGAAGGGCTTGGAGCTGGTCACGCAGGCAGAGCGCGACGAACTCAAGAACTACACCTTCGAGTTGCTGTTCGAGCTCTACGACAACGAGGTCGACTACACCCAGGACCTCTACGACGAGGTCGGCCTCACCGAGGACGTGAAGAAGTTCCTGCGCTACAACGCCAACAAGGCGTTGATGAACCTCGGCTACGAGGGCCTGTTCCCGAAGGACGAGACCGAGGTGAACCCCGCGATCCTCTCGGCGCTGTCCCCCAACGCCGACGAGAACCACGACTTCTTCTCCGGTTCGGGTTCGAGTTACGTCATCGGCAAGGCCGTCAACACCGAGGACGAAGACTGGGAGTTCTGAGCCGTCGGTCAGGATGAGGCGCAGCACCGGGGCCCGGCAGCCATGCCGGGCCCCGGTCTTGTCTTCGTTCGCCGACCCGGGGTGAAAGACTCTGTGCTGTAGAGCATTCCAATCCCATGAGGGGGGCTTTCGATGTACCGACGGCTGGCTCTGATCGCGGCGGTGCTGGTGACCGCGGCCGCATGCCAGGACGACAGTCCGGCGGCGGTCTCGCAGACCGGTGACGGATCGTTCTGGTCCACGGTGCCGCAGACCGACGATCAGCGTCTGGAGGTGCTGCGCCGGATGCGTGCGATGGACACTTGCGCGCTGCTGCCGCGAGCCGAATTGACCGCGGTCGGCCGGGTGCTCACTGTCGGCACCGACGGGCTGAACTCCTGCAAGGCCGAACTCGACAGCTCGGACCGCTACAAGGGGAAGACCGTACGCTGGACCATGGCCGGACCTGTGCAGGAAGTGCAGATCCAGCGGGGAACGACCGAACGGCGCGGCGACGTGACCGTCAACTTGCTGGCGGACAAGGACACGCTGAGCGCCGAGCAAGCCGGTCAACTTCTCCAGCGCTCCTGTTCGGCCATGGCACGGTTTCCTTCGTCCGCCGCGATCGGCCTGTCGGTGGACACCCCCTTGGGGGTCGAGCCGTGTCCGATCGCCGAGTCACTGATCGGCACGGTGGTGTCCGAATGGAAGAAGGAACCACGCCAGGGCAGCGCGGCGGAAACGATCGTCACGGCGCTGACCGGCGCCGACCCCTGCGCGGTCCTGCCGAAGCTCGGCGTCGGGACCGACCCTGCGCAGCAAGGAGTCTCCAGCTGCACGTTCGTCCATCGCGGCGACGAGATCCGTCTCGCGTACGAATACAGCGCGGAGTCGCTGGTCACCGCGGGGAGTCCGGCGTTCACCGTCGGTAACCGCACCGTCTACCGAGATGCCCAGGACGAACTGCGGTTCTACAACGTCGCGGTGGGACCGCCGCTCGAGACCGGCAGCCGTAGCGTGCTCGGGCCGCGCCTACCAGCCATCTCGCTCACCGGGAAAGACGACGCGGCCCTCGAAGAGGTTGTGCGCCAGGTCTTGACGCTGTTCCCGTGAGCGGCCGGCGACCGCACGACGCTCGATCCGACGGCCGCGGGCATCGAAGACGCTGTCAGATACCGAGGACCAGCTTCGCCGTCGTGAAGTAGATGATCAGCCCGGTGGCGTCGACCAGGGTGGTGACCATCGGGGCGGAGACGACGGCGGGGTCGATGCGCAGTTTCTTGGCCAGCAGCGGCATGGTGCCCCCGATGGTGGCGGCCCAGCCGCAGATCAGCACCAGCGTGATGCCCACGACCAGGGCGATGCGCGGACCGACGAACAGGGCGCCGATCGCCAGGCCCACCGACGCCAGCAGCGAGCCCAGCACCAGGCCCACCCGGCATTCCCGCCAGATCACCCGCAGCAGATCCGACGCCCGCACCTCGCCGACCGCCACCGCGCGCACGCAGGCGGTGGCGGCTTGCGCGCCCGCGTTGCCGCCCGCGCCGATCAGCAGCGGGATGAACAGCGCAAGGTGCGCGGCCTGCTGCAGGGTGCCTTCGAAGAAGTCGGTCACGCTCACTGTCAGCGTCGCCGCGAACAGCAACAGCAGCAGCCACAGTGCGCGGTAGCGGGCCAGCTGGAACACCCCGGCGGCCATGTAGTGGCCCTCCCAGGGCGCCGATCCCGCCTGCAGCGCGACGTCCTCGCTGTCGGCGGCCTCGATCACCTCGACCGCGTCGTCGATGGTGAGCAGTCCGACCAGCCGGTCCTCGCTGTCCACCACCGGCAGGTTGATGTCGTTGGTCTCGCGCATCAAACGGGCGGCCTTCTCCGCGGAATCGGTGGCGCGCGCGAAGGCGGGCTCGGTGACGACCAGCTCCGACACCATCGTCTCGGGCTTGCTGAGCACCAGTTCGCGCAGTTCGACGATGCCGGTCAGCCGCCTGCCCGCATCGACCACCGGCAGCGTGTACACCGTCTCGGCGTTGCCGCCCTTGGCCCGCACCATGCCGAGCGCTTCGGCCACCGTCAGGTCGCGGGGCAGCGCCACCACCTCCGGCGTCATGAACTGACCGGCGGAGCCCTCCGGATAGCCGAGCAGGCTCGCGGTCATCCGCCGTTCACGCGGACTGAGGCCCGCCAGCGCCTTCTTGGCGACCTTCGCGGGCGCCTCGCGCAGCATGCGGGCGCGGTCGTCGGGCGCCATGCCCTCGATCAGGTCGCGGAAGCTCTGATCGCGCAGTCCTTGCAGGATCTGCTGCTGGTCCACCGGCTCGAGTTCCTCGAAGACGGCCAGTGCCAGGTCTTTGTCCAGCAGGCGGAACGCCATCCCGGCCCGTACCGCGTCCATGCGGGCGAGCTGGTCGGCGATGACGTGCGGCGGGTGGTTGCCGAGCCAGTCCAGCGCGGCGTCCACGCGACGGGTTTCGACGATGTCCTGCAGGGATTCGGACAGCGTCGGACGTACTTCGATGATGTCGGTCTGCGACATGAGAGGACCTCAGCACATGCGTGAGTGAACGGAGAACTCGAGAATTCACACCGCGGGCGCCGGCCCCTGCCGTCGCGACCTGATCAGGAATGCGAAGGGGCGGCGCCGCGCGGCCTTCGACTGGGAGGTTCGCTGCGCATCGCTACCCCACCTCCCTCTCGTCGTCGCCGCGGATCTCTGAATTCCGCACCATTCGGATCAACATCGCACGGACACGAAAACGTCCTCGTGCAGCTTACATCGCTCCGGAGAAAATGATCACCTCGCGAGGGCTCGCTGTGACCGAAGCCGCTTCTCAGCACCGGAAAGCGCGCGCCGGTGTTCCGGAATGTCGGCATCCTCCCCGTACGGCGACGACCGTGACGGCAGGCGAATCGAATCGGCCGCTCGCACAACAGTGCGATAACCGGGCCCGGCCTGGATCGGCGAAGAGCGCCGCACGATGTCTTCGCGCGAACGCGCGCCTGCGCGAACGATTGTGCCGCGTGACCGTCACCGAGCGGATTGATCGCACTATCAGGCCCGATGGTCATCGACCGCCGGAATACAGGTTTATACGCAGTCGGCGTCGAACTGTTGCTCCCATGCCTGGGAACCGGGAGAGTGTTTGCCAGGCAGGCGCTGAAAGTCACCGGCGTCGCCGACTCCAGCACAGCTCACGAAAGTTTCGAAGTGTCGACAGCAACAGCATTGATCCGCCGTCGCGCGGTCGACTTCATGCGCGTGCCACACGGAATCTGTTGCCGCTGAGGCAGCGCGGCCGTGGTCTGGCGACCGCACTCCGCGCGGTCGTCCACCGCCGCATCGCTCCCGCTGTGGTGTCGCCGGATGCCGGGCATCGAAATGCACGGCGTCGTCACGTCTTCGAAAGAACAACCATGCCTTTCCCCCTATCCTCCCGGCGCGTCGCCCGCGCTCTCTCCGCCGCCGTCGCGGTGCTCACCGGCCTGTCCGTGCTCACCGGCTGCGGCGAGTCCGCGCCCGCCAAGACCGCCGACGGCAAGACCGTGCTGCGCTATCAAGGCGCCACCGGGCAGGTGAGCCCCGTCGAATTGGCCGACGACCTCGGCTATTTCACGAAGATCAGCCTGCACTGGGAAGGCGACACCACCAGCGGCCCCGCCAATATCCAGGCGGCGGCGACCAACCAGGTCGAGTTCGGCAGCGCGTTCAACGGCGCGGTGGTCAAACTGATCGCGGGCGGGGCGAAAGTCACGTCGGTGCTCAGTTCCTATGGCGCCGACGAGGAGTCGTTCACCGGCTACTACATCCGTGACGACTCCGGCATCACGTCGGCGCGTGATCTCATCGGCAAGAAGGTCGCCGTCAACACCCTCGGCGCGCACCACGAATTCATCACCAGGGAGTGGCTGCATCAGCAAGGCCTGACCGACGACGAGATCAAGCAGGTGCAACTGGTCGTCGTGCCGCCGGCCAACACCGAGGACGCGCTGCGTAAGGGGCAGGTCGACGTCGGCGCGCTGGGCAGCGTCTTCCGGGACACCGCCCTCCGGCGCGGCGGCATCCACCCGCTCTACACCGACAAGGCCATCTTCGGCACGTTCGACTACGGCACCTACGTCTTCCGCAACGACTACATCGCCAAGAATCCCGAGGCCGTCGAGGACTTCGTGCAGGGCACCGCGCGCGCGATCCGCTGGCTTCAGGTGACGCCCCGCGACCAGGTGCGCGAGCGATTCACCCAGATCATCGGCAAGCGCGGCCGCAACGAGAACACCGGCTTGGTGCCGTATTGGCTGAGCTCCGGGATCCCGGTGCCAGGCGGCGTGGTCGCGGAGAAGGAACTGCAGATCTGGATCGACTGGCTGGTGCGCAACGGCGAACTGCCGAACGGCAAATTAAAGGCCGCGGATCTGTTCACCAACAAGTTCAACCCCTACGCCAACGGCAGATACAAGCCGGAGGCGGGACCGACCGGAGAGGTGGTGGCCGCGAAATGACCACGGCGACCAAGCTATCGCTGACCGGAGTGCGCAAGCAGTTCTCGGTGCGCGGGTCACACGAGCGATTCACCGCGCTCGAGGACATCTCGCTGGAGCTGCGCGAGGGCGAGTTCCTGGTGCTGGTCGGCCCCAGCGGATCGGGCAAGTCCACGCTGCTGGACCTGCTCGGCGGGCTGAGCAAGCCGACCTCCGGGGAGATCCTGCTGGACGGCAAGCCGATCACCGGCCCCGGTCTGGATCGGGGCATCGTCTTCCAGCAGTACGCGCTGTTGCCCTGGCGAACGGCCCGCTCCAATATCGAATTCGGCTTGGAGGCCAAGGGTTTGCGCCGCAAGGCGCGCCGGGAACTCGCCGAGCACTACCTGGAACTGGTCGGGCTGTCCGGGTTCGGCGACCGCTATCCCCACGAGCTGTCCGGCGGCATGAAGCAACGCGTCGCCATCGCGCGCAGCCTCGCGTTCGATCCCGAGGTGCTGCTGATGGACGAGCCGTTCGCCGCGCTCGACGCGCAGACCAGGGAGTCCCTGCAGGACGAACTGTTGCGCATCTGGCGGGCCACCGGCAAGACGGTGTTGTTCATCACCCACGGCATCGACGAGGCGGTGTACCTCGGCCGGCGGGTGGCCGTGCTGACCTCCCGGCCCGGCCGGATCAAGGCCATCGTCGACGTCGAGATCGATCGGGACACCGACGACGACGTCCGCTCCTCCCAGCGTTTCCGGGACTACCGCCACGAGATCTGGACGCTGCTGCACAGCGAGGTCCAGCGGGCGGCGAGCCTGGAGCTGGAGTCGTTGTCCGACCACGCGGCCGATGCCGAATCCACCACCGAGAGGACCGCCCATGTCTAGCGCCATACAGCTCACCGAGCGGCCGGTGCGGGAAACCGCGGCCGCGTCCACCCGGCCGGTCCCGCTGCGGCGGGCCGAGGTGGCGCCCTCCGCCGTGCCGCGAATCCTGCCGGCGGTGAGCCGATTCGCCTGGCGGGTGTTCAAGCCGACGGTCGTGATCGCCCTGTTCCTGCTGCTGTGGCAGCTCGCCCCCACCCTCGGGTTGGTGGACGAGGTGTTCCTGCCGCCGTTCTCGGTGGTCGCCCAGGCGTTCGCCGACCTGGTGGCGAGCGGGGAGATGTGGACGCACCTGTCCGCGAGCCTGAACCGTTCGCTGGCCGGGTATTCGCTGGCGCTGGTCGCCGGTATCCCGGTGGGCATCGCGATCGCCTGGTACAAGCCGGTCGCGGACTTCCTGAACCCGATCCTCGAGCTGTTCCGCAACACCGCTGCATTGGCGTTGCTCCCGGTCTTCTTGCTCATCCTGGGTATCGGCGAGACCTCGAAGGTCGCCATCGTCGTCTACGCGAGCTTCTTCCCGATCCTGCTCAACACCATCACCGGCGTGCGCACCGTCGATCCCCTGCTGGTCAAATCCGCAGCGTCGCTGGGCTTCTCGCCGTTGCGCCTGTTCCAGAAGGTGATCCTGCCCGCGGCGCTGCCGTCCGTCTTCACCGGTCTGCGGATGGCCGCCGCCAGTTCGATCCTGGTCCTGCTGGCCGCCGAGATGTTCGGGGCAAGGGCCGGGCTCGGCTATCTGATCACCGCCGCGCAGCAGAATTTCGCGATCCCGAACATGTACGCGGGCATCCTCGCCATCTCGCTGCTCGGTCTCGCCTTCAACGGTCTGCTGGTCGCCCTCGAACGCCGCCTGTCGCGGTGGCGCGCCCCGGCGAACTCCTGAGCCATGGCAGCCCCGCGCACGGTCGACCAGGCGTTGACCAAACGGCGCGCCGTCGACTTCATGCGGGTGTGCGGCAGCGCTTGTCGCGTCACCGCATTCCCCGCATTCCCGGTTGGCGCCGGCCCGATCCTCTAGTTCGAAATGAGTTCTACCGATGACCGCTGTCCACGAAACCCCCGTCTCGACCGCTACCGCTGACGCACTGCACGTCACCCCCGTCGCCGGCCACATCGGCGCCGACGTCTCCGGCGTCGATCTCCGTGAGCCGCTGACCGACCAGCAGGTCGCGGCCATCACCGACGCGCTGCACACCTACAAGGTGCTGTTCTTCCGCGACCAGCACATCGATCACGCCCAGCAGATCGCCTTCTCCCGCCGCTTCGGCGCGGTCACGCCG
Organism: Nocardia sp. CY41; assembly: GCF_009829325.1. Classification (GTDB taxonomy): domain Bacteria; phylum Actinomycetota; class Actinomycetes; order Mycobacteriales; family Mycobacteriaceae; genus Nocardia. The sequence goes on along the minus strand of NZ_VUOS01000002.1, from coordinate 74,061 downwards.
TCGCATCCCTATGACGACGACGCGCCCACGGAGTACCCGGAGATCCTCGCGGTCGACAGCCGGCTCTACGAGAAGCGGTTCGGGGTGCGCAAGCACAGTTACACCAACCAGTGGCACACCGATGTCTCCGCGCTGATCAACCCGCCCGCGGCCTCGATCCTGCGCGCCGAGATCGCCCCGGAGCGTGGCGGCGACACCGGCTGGACGAACCTCGTCGCCGCCTACGAGAACCTGCCCGAGTCGCTCAAACGATTCGTCGAAGGGCTGCGCGCCGAACACCGCTTCGGCGGCAACCGCCCCATCTGGGACTCCGACAGCGACTACGCGAAGAAGGTCGCGACCGCGCCGCTGGTCACCGAGCATCCGGTGGTCCGGGTGCACCCGGTGACCGGCGAGCGGGCCCTGTTCGTGAATCCCTGCTTCACCACCCGGATCGTCGGGCTCACCCCGCCCCAGAGCGACGCGGTGCTGCAGTTGCTGTTCGACGAGGTGACCGACCCGGCCTACACGGTGCGGTTCCGCTGGGCGAAGGGCAGCCTCGCGTTCTGGGACAACCGCGCCACCGCGCACCTCGCGCCGAGCGATCTGGACCATCTCGACGTCACCCGCGTGTTGTACCGCACCACCCTCGAGGGCGACATCCCGGTCGGCGTCGACGGTGAGCCGTCGAAGTCCATCGCCGGAGCGAAGTTCACCGGCGCGTAGGACCGGACAGGCGGAATCGGCCGGGCGTTTCGCCGACGCCCGGCCGATTTCGCGTCGTCGCCACCGCACCGATTCGCCGAGACGACAACCGCCTGGTCCGGCAACGGAAGCACATCACGGAGTTCAGCCGACGGAGAGCTTCACCACGGGATCGGGGCCCAGATCGGTGATGTAGACGTTGCCCGCCGGGTCGACCGCCAGACCCTGGGGATTCTTGAGGCCGGTGAACGGCAGCGGGGTCGGCGTCGACGCGCCCGCCGCCAACATCACGACCCATTTGTTGCCCCAGTCGACGACGTACACATCTCCCGACGTGTCGACCGCCAAGCCCTGTGGATCCTTGAGGCCGGTGAACGGCAACATGGTGGGCGCCGACGCGCCCGCCGCCAACAACCGCACCTGCTCGGTACCCAATTCGGTGACGTAGACGTTGCCCGCCGGGTCGACCGCCACACCATCGGGACCTTGGAGCCCCGCCAGCGGCAGCGTCGTCGCCGCCGCCGCGCCCGCCGCCAACTTCAGCACCCGATCATTGCCCCGGTCGGCGACGTAAACGTCTCCCGTATTGCCGACCGCCACGCCGTGGGGGTCCTTCAGGCCGGTGAACGGCAGCGGGGTCGCCGCCGCCGCGCCCGCCGCCAATTTCAGCACCCGATCGTTACTCGTGTCGCTGACGTAGACGTTGCCCGCGGCGTCGACCGCCACATCCTGGGGATTCTTCAAGCCGGTGAACGGCAGCGGGGTCGCCGCCGCCGCGCCCGCCGCCGATTTCAGCACCCGATCGCTGCCCATGTCGGTGACGTAGACGTTGCCCGCGGTGTCGACCGCCACACCGGTGGGCAGGCTGACGCCGGTGAACGGCAGCGAAGTCTGTGACGAATAGCCGGGGGCGACAGCTGTGGGCGAGGAGCCACCGCCGCCTGATTCCCGTTGGACACCGAGGACGACAGCTACGACGGCCACCACCGCCGCCGCGACCGCGGCGGCGAGCAGCACGGCCGTCTTGCGCGACGATTTGATTCGCCGACCAGGGCGCGCAGCCACGCCCCCGGTGCTGCCGATCGGAGAATCGCCCACCGCGGCGCAGGCCGCCACGGCCAGCTCACGCACGGTCTGGTACCGGTCGTCGGGATTTTTGGCCATCCCCTTGGCGATCACCGCGTCCAACTCAGCCGGCACCTCGGGTGTAGTGGTGCTGGGACGCGGCGGCGGAGTGTGCAGATGATGGGCGATCACACCTTGCATCCCGAATTCGCTCGCGAACGGCGGCCGACCGGTCAGGCACTCGTACAGCACGCACGTCAACGCGTACACGTCCACTCGGGCATCGGCCCTGACCTCCGCCCCGATCTCCTCCGGCGCCATGTACGCGACGGTGCCGATGGTCTCGCCGGTCGCGGTCAGCGTCCGGTCGTCGGCGGCGTGGGCGATCCCGAAGTCGATCAGGGAGGCGAACTCGTCGGCCCCCAGCAAGATGTTGGAGGGTTTGACATCGCGGTGGACCAGCCCGGCGTCGTGGGCCGCCTGCAGCGCGCCGGCCACCTGGGCGATGATCGCCACCGCTCGCCGCGGCGACAAGGCCCCTTCTCGGGTGATCACCGTGCGCAGGTCGGTGCCCTCGATCAAGCGCATATTCAGATAGAGCCGACCATCGATATCGCCGAAGTCGTGGATGGGGATCACATGGGGCTCGGTCAATTGCGCCACCGCCCGGCACTCCCGGCGGAACCGCTCACGCAGCTGCTCGTCATCGGCGAAGCGCTCGGGCAACACCTTGAGCGCCACCACCCGGTTGGTCAGCGAATCATGCGCCCGCCACACCTGACCCATACCGCCCTGGCCCAGCAGCGACAGCAGACGATAGCGTCCGAACGCCTCCGCGGACCTCTGAGTGGCGTCTCCGTCTCCCGCTACCGTTTCATCCATTGTGCCGTCCCGTGACCACCCCGACTGGCAAACGGTGTACTCGCTTGCATTCCGATCCGCGCCCGAGCGTCAGCCGCACACTCGTGAGACGTCCAGGACCGGACAAGCGAGCGTCGGCGCTGCTGTCGGCGTGCGGATTTCCCAACCATGCTCATGCCGGCAAGTAAGCGGCCGGGCACTGTCGTATCACCGGCGCGAGTACGCGAATCGCGCCCCAGAAAACCGCCAGCAACCTGTGCGAATTCAGTGTACCTCTACGTCTACTACCAACTCCGTGAAACCGGCCGTCCAGCAACCGCTGGAGTCCGGGCCGTCCGCCTTGACGGCCCGTCCGACATCGAACCGATCACACCGATCCGCGTCGGTCATGCCAGCGGTGCGCAGGGTGCCGCCGAGGACCGCGCGGGTCGCGAAATGCCCGGCTTCATGACGGACTACGAACGGACCGGCGGCATGGTCTCCAGCACGGCGCGCTCCACGTCATTCCAGCTCGGGACGTGGCGCACCCAGTCGGGAATCGGCTCGGACTGCGCGCCGAACAGGAACCGGTGCGGCACCAGATCACGCAGTACGCGGTGTACGTCGAGGCGGTCATCGATCATATGCGTGATGCCGAGTTCGGCGCAGTGCACCGCCTTGTCCGCCCGCGCACGGCAGAAGCGCACATTGTCGCGGGCGATCCCGGTCCGGTCGTAGAAGTCGTGGTGGTCGAGCCACTGGCGAGTGCGCTCCTCGATCCGGGGACCGCACTTCGAGATGATCCACGCGCGGCCCTCGAAGCGCCGGACCAGACGGGGCAATACGTCGAATGCGCCCGTGCTGGGCGGGGTGCGCAGCGCCTGCTCGGGCCCGCCGGAGAGGAACACCGTGTCCTCGTCGCCGGGCGCAAGGGCGGCCCCCTGGACGACTCGGCCGAAATCGATGCCGAGTCGAGGCTGCCTACGTCTATTCGAATGTCTGCCTGCTTCGTTCATACGATTTCCAGCGTGCGACATTCACCCCGCTGTCGCCAGTGCATTTCCTCGGTGTGCTTCTCAGCTTTGCCGCTCGTCGTGCGCCGCACGATGGGCGTCGATCTCAGGATTGTGCTCGATGCCCCATGCGGCCAGGGCGACCGCGTGGGGATCGAGGTGGTGCGCTCGGCAGACCGGCTGCGGCCGGCGATGCGCTGGATCGATGCGGTGCCGCTGGGCTTCGTGCGCCTCGTCGGTGTGCTCGAGTGCCCGGTGCGGTCGGACTGGTCTTGCCGCCACTCACGGCATCGCGGAGGCGCCGGCGGTCGCGGCAGCCGCGGGGGCTCGCTGCTGCTCGTTCTCGCCGTGGAAGCTTGCTCGCAACCATCTGGTGGTAGCGCCGATGGGTCCCGCCGCACCTGGCCGGAATTCGGTGCGCCGAGCGCCGAACGGTTGCCAGACCGCAGTGGACTGGTAACAGTGAGGTACGGAAGCCGCGGCGCTCGCCGCGGCGGTTCGGGTACACACGAAGGAGATATTCGTGCGCTTCGGCATCTTCATTCCGCAGGGCTGGCGGCTCGATCTGGTGGGCATCGACCCGGCGGACCAATGGGGGGTGATGCGAGACCTCGCCCAGCGCGCCGACGCGAACCCGGCGTGGGAATCGCTGTGGGTGTACGACCACTTCCACACCGTCCCGATCCCCACCGAGGAGGCGACGCACGAAGCGTGGACGCTGATGTCGGCGTTCGCCGCGACCACCTCGCGCATCCGCCTCGGTCAGATGTGTACCGCGATCAGCTACCGCAACCCGGCCTACCTCGCGAAGGTGGCCGCGACGGTCGACCTGATCTCCGGCGGGCGCGTCGAGATGGGCATCGGCGGTGGCTGGTACGAACACGAGTGGCGCGCCTACGGCTACGGCTTCCCGTCCGCGGGCGAACGGCTCGGCCGCCTCGACGAGGGTGTGCAGATCTTCCGTCAGGCGTGGACCAGTGGCTCGGCCACCCTCGACGGCAAGTACTATCAAGCCGACGGCGCGATCGTGCGGCCACTTCCGCTGCAGGAGAACGGAATCCCCCTCTGGATCGCGGGCGGCGGCGAGAAGAAGACGCTGCGCATCGCCGCGAAGTACGCGCAATACACCAACTTCAGCGGCAATCCCGAGGAGTTCACCCACAAGTCCGAGGTGCTGCGCGCCCACTGCGCCGACGTCGGCACCGACTTCGACGCGATCGTCCGCAGCTCCAACTTCAACGTCGTCATCGGCTCGACCCAGGCCGAGGTCGACGATCGCCTCGCGGCGCTGAAAGCCCGCCTGACGCCCGTGATAGGCACCGACGCGACCGAGTCCTACTTCGCCCAGCTCTACAACAGCGGCGCCGCCACCGGCACCCCCGAGCAGATCGTCGCGAACCTGCGCCGAGTCGGCGACCTCGGCCTCGGCTACGCCATCTTCAACTTCCCCGAATCCGCCTACGACACCTCGGGGATCGAACTCTTCGAGCGCGAGGTGCTCCCGGCCCTGAACTGATCACATGATCACCCGAGCTTGCGGCCGACCGCGCTCCAGCAGTTCACTTGCGCGTCGAGCCAGGACGGAGAATCGCCTTGCGGGCGCCATTGGTTGGTGACGACGATGCCCGGGTCCAGGAGGTCCAGTCCGGTGAAGAAGCGCGCGAATTCGTCTCGCGTGCGGGTCTGGGCGTAGACCCCGCTCTGCCGATACACGTTCAGCGCCTCGGTGATCATCTCCGGTTCGAGGTCGGCGGTGATATGCGAGACGACGAGGAATGAACCCGGCGCGAGGGCATCCAGCAACGTCTCGACGATGCCGTAGGGGTCCTGGTCGTCGGACAGGAAATGCAGCACGGCGACCAGACTCAGCGCTACCGGACGTTTCAGGTCCAGGGTGTCGAGGAGTTCGGGCGCGGCGAGGATCGTCTCCGGGTCCTTCAGGTCGGCGTCGACGTACGCGGTGCGCCCCTCCGGCGTGCCGGTGAGCAAGGCGCGGGCATGGGACAACACGATCGGGTCGTTGTCCACGTAGACCACCCGCGCTTCGGGCGTCGGCGCCTGCGCCACCTGGTGCAGATTCGGCTCGGTGGGGATGCCGGTGCCGATGTCGAGGAACTGTGTCACGCCCAGCGCGGTGAGCGCGTTCACCGCGCGGTGCATGAAGAGCCGGTTCTGCCGAGCCGCGACGCGAGTCGTCGGGAACGCCGCGATGACTTTCTCGGCCGCGTCCCGATCCACCTGATAGTGGTCCTTCCCGCCCAGGACGTAGTCGTATATCCGCGCACTGCTCGGCACGCTCGCGTCGTGGATCGGCCGGCCGTCGCCGCCGAGATCGGTCATCGTCGTTCCCATCACTACCGGATCGCTTCTGCGCCAGCTTATTCCAGACGCGAGTGGCTTCCCGCAGGTTGCGCGAACCGAGGCGGCGGAGCTGGGTAGCCGAGCGCGATCCCGGTGACCGGAGAATGCGACAGGGGCCTCCGGGCAGGAGGCCCCTGTCCGCTACGGACCTACAACATGCAGGAGACGCAACCCTCGACTTCGGTTCCCTCCAGCGCCATCTGGCGCAGGCGGATGTAGTAGAGGGTCTTGATGCCCTTGCGCCAAGCGTAGATCTGGGCGCGGTTGAGGTCGCGGGTGGTGGCGGAGTCCTTGAAGAACAGCGTCAGCGACAGGCCTTGGTCCACGTGCTGCGTGGCCGCGGCGTAGGTGTCGATGATCTTCTCGTAGCCGATCTCGTAGGCGTCCTCGTAGTACTCGAGGTTGTCGTTGGTCATGTAGGGCGCCGGGTAGTAGACCCGACCGATCTTGCCTTCCTTGCGGATCTCGATCTTCGACGCCACCGGGTGGATGGAGCTGGTGGAGTGGTTGATGTAGGAGATCGACCCGGTCGGCGGGACCGCCTGCAGGTTCTGGTTGTAGATGCCGTGCTCCATGACCGAGGCCTTCAGCTCACGCCAGTCGTCCTGGGTCGGGATGTGCACGTCCGCGTCGGCGAACAGCTGCCGCACGCGATCGGTCTTCGGCTCCCACACCTGCTCGGTGTATTTGTCGAAGTACTCGCCGCTGGCGTACTTCGATTCGGGGAAACCGCCGAAGTAGGCGCCGCGCTCGATCGCGATCCGGTTCGACGCCCGGATAGCGTGGTAGACCACGGTGTAGAAGTAGATGTTCGTGAAGTCGATGCCCTCTTCGGACCCGTAGTGGATCCGTTCGCGCGCCAGATACCCGTGCAGGTTCATCTGCCCGAGGCCGATGGCGTGCGAGGAGTTGTTGCCCTGCTCGATGGACGGCACCGAGTAGATGTGGGTCTGGTCCGACACCGCGGTCAGCGCCCGGATGGCCACCTCGATGGTCTGCGCGAAGTCGGGCGAGTCCATCGTCTTGGCGATGTTCAGCGATCCGAGGTTGCAGGAGATGTCCTTGCCCACCTTGGCGTAGGACAGATCGTCGTTGAACTCCGACGGTGTGGAGACCTGCAGGATCTCCGAGCACAGGTTCGAGTGGGTGATCTTGCCCGCGATCGGGTTGGCCCGGTTCACCGTGTCCTCGAACATGATGTACGGATACCCGGACTCGAATTGCAGCTCGGCGATGGTCTGGAAGAACTCGCGCGCCTTGATCTTCGACTTGCGGATGCGCTTGTCGTCGACCATCTCGTAGTACTTCTCGGTGACGTCGATGTCGGCGAACGGCTTGCCGTAGATGCGCTCCACATCGTAGGGCGAGAACAGGTACATGTCCTCGTTCTTCTTGGCCAGCTCGAAGGTGATGTCCGGGATGACCACGCCCAGCGAGAGCGTCTTGATGCGGATCTTCTCGTCCGCGTTCTCCCGCTTGGTGTCCAGGAACCGGTAGATGTCCGGGTGATGCGCGTGCAGGTAGACCGCGCCCGCACCCTGCCGCGCGCCGAGCTGGTTGGCGTAGGAGAACGAGTCCTCGAGCAGTTTCATGATCGGGATGACGCCCGAGCTCTGGTTCTCGATCTTCTTGATCGGCGCGCCGTGCTCGCGGATGTTGCTCAGCAGCAACGCGACCCCGCCGCCGCGCTTGGACAGCTGCAGCGCGGAGTTGATCGAGCGGCCGATGGACTCCATGTTGTCCTCGATGCGCAGCAGGAAGCACGACACCGGCTCGCCGCGCTGCTTCTTGCCCGAGTTCAGGAAGGTCGGGGTGGCCGGCTGGAAGCGGCCGTCGATGATCTCGTCGACCAGCTTGCCCGCCAGCGCTTCGTCGCCCGCGGCGAGCGTGAGCGCGACCATGCACACCCGGTCCTCGAAGCGCTCCAGGTAGCGCTTGCCGTCGAAGGTCTTCAGCGTGTACGAGGTGTAGTACTTGAAGGCGCCGAGGAAGGTGGGGAACCGGAACTTCTTGGCGTAGGCATGCTGGAACAGCTTCTTGATGAACTCGCGGCTGTACTGCTCGAGAACTTCCGCCTCGTAGTAGTTCTCGCCGATCAGGTAGTCCAGCTTCTCGTCCAGATTGTGGAAGAAGACGGTGTTCTGATTGACGTGCTGCAGGAAGTACTGGTGGGCGGCCTCACGGTCCTTGTCGAACTGGATCTCCCCGTTCGGACCGTACAGGTTCAGCATCGCGTTGAGGGCGTGGTAGTCGAGGACCTCGCCCGCTTCGGCGCCGCGGACCGGGGGCTGCTCTAAGCGAGCTGTCTTTCCGGCCGGTGCTGTCGTTGCTGTTGCCAAAACAATCCCAATCCCTCTCGGACGCGTTCGACGTCCTCAGCGGTTCCCATGAGTTCGAAGCGATACAGGTACGGCACCCCGCACTTGCGTGCGATGAGCTCGCCCGCGTAGCAGAAGGTGTCGCCGAAGTTCGTATTGCCCGCCGCGATGACCCCGCGCAGCAGCGCGCGGTTGTGCGGATCGTTGAGGAACTTGGCGACCTGCCGCGGCACGAAATCCTTGTCGGAACGATCGCCTCCCAGCACGTGCCGACCGCCCCCGTAGGTGGGGACGATCAGCACGTACGGTGCGTCGACCCGCAGCGAGTCGGCGGTGTGCAGTGGTATGCGAGTCGCCGGGAGGCCCAGCTTCTCGACGAAGCGATGCGTGTTCTCCGAAGCGCTGGAGAAGTAGACCAGCGCCGCCGTCTCCGACATGGTCGCCTTCCTCTTCTCGGGAGCAGCCCGGATGAACCGGAAGCGGTGGAGCGTCAGGCCGCCACGGTCGCGAGCGACTTGATGCGATCGGGCCGGAAGCCCGACCAGTGATCGTCCCCGGCCACCACGACCGGCGCCTGCAGGTATCCGAGTGCCATGACGAAGTCACGCGCCTCGTCGTTCTCCGAGATGTCGACGACCTCGTAGTCCACCCCGGCCTTGTCGAGCGCCTTGTAGGTGGCGTTGCACTGGACGCAAGCGGGCTTGGTGTACACGGTGACGGTCATTGACATCCCTCTCTCCTTGTGCCTGATCCACAGCTTGACCCGTATGCAATGCACGATCGACGTATGCTGCGCAAACTCCTGGAGCCGGACTCGAATCCCCTGATCAGCCACGCGTGGCCGCCTCCTGACGAGTGAGGTCTCTCGCCGTCTTCCAGTAGCGAAGACACTACACCTAGTGGCCGACAGATTCCTACAACACGACATGTAGCGAGTCACATTGATGAAATTCCATCGAGAGAAGTACCAGTACGCTCGATTCACCCCGAGATCAAACAGTGGCGCAGATCACCCTTCGGCGTGTCAGCATACTTTCAGCAAACTCTCTGGCAAACGAAGAGGGCCACCGCTACACATTGAGCGGTGACCCTCGTCCGAGACCGGAGATGGAGCTTACACGGACGCCAGTTCGCCGCGCGTGGCCTCCACCAGATCGCGCACGGTGGCGGCCAGCTGAGTCAGCGCCTCGGCGTCGTCGCGCGGGTGCGTGGCGCCGAACCGCTCGCCGATCACGCCGAAGTGCAGGTGCGCGGACTCGACCACCTTCGCGCCCGCGACGCCGAGGGCCTTGACCGCGTCGCCGTGCGCCCATTGAGCCGCGTTCGGGCTGATCGATGCGCTCACCACGGCGGTGGGCTTGGCCTTGATGGCCCCGGCGCCGTACGGACGGGAGGCCCAGTCGATCGCGTTCTTCAGCACTGCCGACAGCGTGCCGTTGTACTCCGGCGTGACCAGCAGCAGGCCGTCCGCCTCGGCGACCGCGTCGCGCAGCGCCTGGGCGGCCGCGGGCACGGAGCCGGGCACGTCGATGTCCTCGTTGTAGAACGGGATGTCGGCCAGCCCCTCGTAGAGGGTGACCTCGACACCCTCCGGCGCGGTGTGCGCCGCGGCCTCGGCCAGTCGCCGGTTGACGGAGGCGGCGCGCAGGCTACCGACGAGTGCGAGAATGCGGGTCTGACTCATGACGACTCCTGGTGTACTGATGAGGTGGTGTCCGTACGTTCACCACACACTAACCGGACCATGGTCCGATTACTTCCCGCGGAGTCGGCGTGAGCGCTGTGAACTACCCCACACCCGACGCGTCAGCCAACGGCTCGCACCGGCTGGTCGACGTGGGCACGCCGCTGCCCGGCACGGCCGAGCCCGCCGAGCGCGCCGACGCGGCCCGCAACCGGCGGCTGCTGCTGGACGCGGCGCAGCAGCTCGTGCGCGAGCAAGGCGTGGACAGCCTCACGATGGACGCGCTGGCCAAACGCGCCGGAGTCGGCAAGGGCACGGTGTTCCGCCGATTCGGCAGCAGATCCGGCCTGATGCTCGCGCTGCTCGACCATTCCGAGCAGAAGTACCAGGAGTCGTTCATCTTCGGGCCGCCGCCGCTGGGTCCCGGCGCACCGCCGGTGGAACGGCTGGTCGCCTTCGGGCGGGCCCGGCTGCTGGACATCGAGGTGGAAGGCGAACTGCACCGCGCCGCCGAACTCGGCGAGGCGGGTGACCGTTACTCGGGCGGGCCGTACGGATTGCTGCGCGCGCACGTCGTGATGCTGCTGCGGCAGGCAGGCGCACCAGGGGATGCCCGGCTCATCGCCGACGCGCTCCTGGCGATGCTGGGCGCCGCGCTGGTCATGCACCAGATGCAGGTGCTGGGCTACACCCGCGAGCAGATCGGCGACAACTGGGAGCACGTCGTTCGGCGCGTTGTCGCCTCCTGAACCGCCAGTAGACTCGGGCGCCATGGGGAACCTGCGCGAACAGATCATCAGTGAATTGGGTGTCCAGCCCACGATCGAACCGAAGAAGGAGATCCGCCGGCGGATCGATTTCCTCAAGGATTATCTGAACGCCACCCCCGCACGAGGTTACGTCCTCGGCATCAGCGGTGGGCAGGACAGCGCGCTGGCCGGACGGCTGTGCCAGCTCGCGGTCGAGGAACTGCGGGACGAGGGCGTGGACGCGACTTTCCTCGCCGTCCGGCTGCCCTACGGCGTGCAAGCCGACGAGGCCGACGCCCGCACCGCGCTGACGTTCGTCCGGCCCGACCGGCAGGTCGTGGTGAACGTCCGGCCCAGCGCCAACGCCGCGGCCGCGGAGGCGGCGTCGGCGCTGCAGGTGGACCGGTTGCGCGATTTCGTGCGCGGCAACATCAAAGCGCGCGAGCGCATGGTGCTCCAATACGCGCTGGCCGGTCAGGAGAACCTGCTCGTGGTCGGCACCGATCACGCGGCCGAGGCGGTCACCGGATTCTTCACCAAGTACGGCGACGGCGGGGTCGACCTGACCCCGCTCACCGGTCTCACCAAGCGCCAGGGCGCCGCCCTGCTCCAGGAACTCGGCGCGCCGGCCAGCATCTGGTCGAAGGTGCCCACCGCCGATCTGGAGGACGACCGGCCCGCCCTGCCCGATGAGGAGGCGCTCGGTCTGCGCTACCGCGAGATCGACGACTACCTGGAGGGCAACGAGGTCACCCCGGAGGTCGCCGAGCGACTGGAGAACATCTTCCGCAACACCCGGCACAAGCGCACCGTTCCGGTGACCCCGCTCGACACCTGGTGGCGCTGAGCGCCCTACCCGCGACCCGCCGCGCGGCGGGTCGCGTTCACCCGCCGGCGAACGGTGGCAGGACGTCGACGCGCGGGCTCAGCGCGGCCGTGGGGTCGCGGGTGAGTTCGTCGCCGATCAGGTAGGCGCACACCGACAGCATCTTGTCCAGGTCCGGGCCGTAGGCCGCCGACAGGGCCGCGCGCAGGTCGGCCACCGTCGCTCCGGCCGGGAGGTCGAGGGTTTCGCCGTCCTTGCCCACCGCGTCGGCGATCGCGGCGAAATAGCGGATCTCAACCACCGATGGCTCCCATCGTCCGCTCCGGGGGGACGAAGCCCTCCGCGTCGATGCCGTGACCTGCCCATTTGTTCCACATCGCCCCACGCCAGAGGGTCGCGACCTCCTCGTCGGACGCGCCGGAGCGCAGCGCCTGGCGCAGGTCGAACTCCTGGTCGCTGAACAGGCAGGAGCGCAGCATGCCATCCGCGGTGAGCCGGGTGCGGTCGCAGGTGTCGCAGAACTTGCGGGTCACCGTCGCGATGATGCCTACGGTGCCGGGCCCGCCGCCGACCAGCCATTTCTCCGCAGGGGCCGACGGATCGGCGCGACCGGCCTCGCTGAGCTCGAACCGGACGCCGAGCACGTCGAGCAACTCGGCGGCGGTGACCATGTTGGCGCGGGCCCATTCGTGGTCGGCATCGAGCGGCATCTCCTCGATGAAGCGCAGCTCGCAGCCCTCGTCCAGGCACCAGCGCAGCAGATCGGGAGCGCCGGAGAGGGTTTCGCGCATCAAGACGGCGTTGACCTTGATCGGGGCCAGTCCGGCGGCGCGGGCCGCACGGATCCCGGCGAATACCGATTCCAGGCGGTCGCGGCGCGTCAGCCGCGCGAAACCGGCCCGGTCCACCGTGTCCAGCGAGACGTTCACCCGACGCAGACCGGCCGCGGCCAAGCCCGACGCGCGGTGCTCGAGCCCGATGCCGTTGGTCGTCATGGCCAGCGGGATGTGTGGCACCGCGGCGTGGCAGCCCGCGATGATCTGTTCCAGGTCGCGGCGCATCAGCGGCTCGCCCCCGGTGAAGCGGACCTCGCGCACGCCCAGATCCCGCACCGCCAAGCGCACCAGACGCACGATCTCGTCCGGCGTGAGCAGTTCGTGCCGGGGAATCTCCGGCAGCCCCTCCTCCGGCATGCAGTAGGTACAGCGCAGCGAACACTTCTCGGTGATGGATACGCGCAGGTCGCGGGCGACGCGTCCGAAACGATCCAGCAAGTAGGGGGTGTCGGGACGGCCGGCGAGCGAGGGACGCCCGGAACGCACCGCGGGAATCCCGATCTCGACCAGAGTCACACGTCCATTATGACCGCCTGTCCCGATTCGTCTGCGGGCGGAATGCTCACCGAGGTCACGGATCGACAGTGAGGCAGCCGCCGCCGGGACGAGTACGGCGCCGGCGACCGGCGCACCGCGACAGAGGCGGAAAACCGCCCGGATCGGGCGTTAGGCTGACTCGCATGAACCCTCGGCCCGCCGGCGTCTCGGCCGAGCCCGTCGACGACTACCGCAACAGCATCGAACAGCTGCTGCGGCCCTTGGCCGCGCGCACGGTGGAGACCGTCGCGGTGCCGTCGGCGCTGGGCAGGCAATTGGCCGAGGACGTCCGTTCGCCGATCGACCTGCCGGTCTTCCGCAACTCCGCGATGGACGGTTACGCGGTACGCGCCGAATCGGTGCTGGTCGCGCCGGTCACCCTGCCCTTGGCCGGGGTGGTCGCCGCAGGCGCGGCGGGCCGAACGCCGCTGCCGCGCGGCGCGGCGATGAAGGTGATGACCGGAGCGCCGGTCCCGCCCGGCGCGGACTGCGTCGTGCCGGTGGAGGACGCCAGCGTGGGCGACGGCACGGTGACCATCGAACGCGGCCGCAGCGCAGGGGAATTCGTCCGAGAGCCGGGCACCGACGTCCGGACCGGCGACCTGCTCGTGCGGGCGGGCGCCCGGCTCGCCCCCCGGCACGTCGCCGCCCTCGCCGCGGTCGGCCTGTCCGCGGTGGCGGTCTTCCGCGCGGTGCGCGGTGCGGTGATCACCACCGGCGACGAGCTGGTGGCGGCCGGAAAGCCGCTGCGTCCCGGGCAGATCTACAACTCCAACGGCATCGCCCTCGCCGCGGCGCTGGCGGCCAACGGCGTCGAGGTCGTCTCGGTGGCGCACAGCACCGACGATCCGGCGCGCTTGCGCGCGCTGCTGTCGGCCGCGACCGAGCACGCCGACGTGGTGTTCACCTCCGGCGGGGTGTCCAAGGGCGACTTCGAGGTGGTCAAGGACGTGCTCGAGCCGATGGGCGGGCGGTTCGGCTCGGTCGCGATGCAACCGGGCGGCCCGCAGGGGCTGACCGTCGTCGACGGGGTGCCGGTGCTCAGCTTCCCCGGCAACCCGGTCAGCACGATGGTGTCCTTCGAGGTGTTCGCCCGCCCGATACTGCGTCACCTCGCCGGTCTGCCCACGGTGGACACCTATGATCTTCCCCTGGTCGGCGCCGTGCCGCGCTCGCCGGAGGGAAAGCGTCAGTTCCTGCGCGGCAAGCTGATCCGCGGGCGCCCCGGTGAACCGGCCGCGCACGGGCAGCCGCGGGCGGTCGAGGTGGTGTCCGGTCCTGGCTCGCATCTGGTGGCGGCGATGGCGCAGGCCGACGTGCTGATCGATGTGCCGGCCGAGGTCACCGCGCTGCCCGCCGGGGCACTTGTGCGAGTGTGGTCGTTATGAGCGAGTTGTCCCATGTCGACCACGAAGGCCGCGCCCGCATGGTGGACGTGAGCGAGAAGAGCGACACCACCCGGATCGCTGTCGCGGCAGGTGAGTTGCGCACCACGGCCGAGGTGGTCGCGCTGGTGCGAGCCGACGACATGCCGAAGGCGGACGTGCTGTCCACCGCCCGGATCGCGGGCATCGCGGGGGCGAAGAAGACCTCCGAACTGATCCCGCTATGTCATCAGTTGGCGCTGTCGTCGGTGCGCGTGGAGTTCGGTTTCACCGACACCGCCATCACGATCGAGGCCACCGCCAAGACCAAAGGCCCCACGGGGGTCGAGATGGAAGCGCTCACCGCGGTGGCGGTCGCCGGATTGACCTTGCACGACATGGTGAAGGCGGTGGACCCCGCGGCAACGCTGGACGGCGTGCGGCTGCTGACCAAAGAAGGCGGCAAGCGCGGGCACTGGGAGCGCCCAGCCGACGAGGCCCCCGCTGATCTGGAGGCGGTGACCGGCGAAGAGTTCGCCCCCGACGAGGCGGACACCCCCGAGTACGCCGAGGCGGAGTTCGGCGAAGAGGAACGCTCGGCGGTGGTGCTGGTCGCCTCGACCGGCGTCGCGGCGGGCACCCGCGAGGACACCACCGGACCGGTGCTCGTGGACTGGCTGACCGGACTGGGCTTCTCGGTGCGTGGGCCGCTGGTCTATGCCGACGCCGAGATCGAATTCGGCTTGGCCGACGCGCTGCGTTTCGAACCCGCGCTCGTCGTCAGCACCGGCGGAACCGGCGCCTCCCCCACCGACGCGACCCCCGAGGCCACCCTCGCCCTGCTCGACCGCGAACTGCCCGGTGTGGCCGAGGCGATCCGGCAGCGCGGCACCGCGAAGTTCCCGCTGGCGGCGCTGAGCCGCGGCGTGGCGGGGCTCGCGGGGCGCTCGGTGATCGTGAATCTGCCCGGCTCGCCGGGCGGCGTCCGAGACGGCATCGCGGTGCTCGAACCGCTGCTGGATCATCTGCTCGCACAAGTCGCCGGAGGTGGAAGTCATGACAACGGCTGAGGCCACGGTCCGGCTCGCCCGGATCAGCGACCAGCCGCTCGACCCAGCGCAGGTCGAGGAGGCGGTCACCGGGCCGCACTACGGCGCGGTCGTGGTGTTCACCGGGAAGGTCCGCGATCACGATGGCGGACAAGCCGTTTCGGCGCTGGAATACTCCGCGCACCCGCAAGCGGAGCGTTTCCTGCGCAGCGTCTGCGCGGAAGTCGCCGCGGCGCACGGCTTGCCGGTCGCGGCCGTGCACCGCGTCGGCTCGCTCGGCATCGGCGACCGCGCGATCGTCGTCGCGGTGGCGGCGGCGCATCGCGGCGCGGCATTCACGGCGTGCGCGGAACTGGTGGATCGGATCAAGCACGAAGTCCCGATCTGGAAGCGGCAATTGTTCGCCGACGGCCTGTCCGAATGGGTGAACGCCTGCGGGTGACCTGTCCGTGACATGAAACTCATGACGAATCAACACGGCCGGTATAGCGTGTGCGCGTCGCGGTGTCGTCGTCCTCGCTCGGTCTCGCTGCGCGTGTGAGCCGATCGGTCGCGGTGGGAGAAGGGAGCACGCGATGGGAACCGACCAGGTCTTGCTCCACCGATTCGTCATCTCGCAACTCACCGCGGCCGGTCTCGACCGCGACCTGCTGCTGCGGGAATCGGGATTGCCCGAGTGGACCATGGCGGGCGACGACCTGCACCTGCCCAGCCGGACGTTCTCCCGGTTGTGGGAGATCGGCGCACACGAACTCGGCGATCCGGACGTCGCCCTGAACGTGGCGAGCCGCTACGAGCTCACCTGCCTGGGTCTGTACGACTACTTGTTCTCCTCGGCGCCGACGCTGGGCGCCGGATTGGCCACGTGCGGACCGTACGTCACCGCGGTGACCACCAACCACCGATTCGACCTGGTCGCGGAGAACGACGACGAGGTCACCCTGTATCTCGACATGATCGACGGGGAAGGCCGCGGCCGGGATCTCACCCAGCTGTGGGGTCTGAGCGCGGTGCTCAGCCGGGCGCGGCGGGTGGTGCGCGAACCGCTGGCCCCGGTGCGGGTCTCGTTGCGCCAGCACGCTCCCGCCAAGATCGGCACCTTCGTCGAGGTCTTCGGCACCACCGCGATCGAGTTCGACGCGCCGGTGGACGCCATGACCTTCCGCGCCGCGGACATGGACCGGCCGTTGACGACCAGCGATCCGGTGCTGGCCGGCATACTCCGGCCCTTGGCCGCCGCGCTTCCACCGCCGCCGCCGCTGGCCACCGCCTGGCCGGAGCGCGTCGCGGCCGCCTTGGCGGACTGCTTGGACGACGGTGACGCGTCGTTGGAGCGGGTGGCGCGCAGGCTGGCCACCAGTCCGCGCACGCTCCAGCGGCGGCTGCGCGAAGCGGGTACCACGTGGCGCGCGGAGCTGGACCGGGCGCGCGGCGCGCGGTGGGTCGCCGCGACCGCCGC
This sequence comes from Nocardia sp. CY41, assembly GCF_009829325.1. Classification (GTDB taxonomy): domain Bacteria; phylum Actinomycetota; class Actinomycetes; order Mycobacteriales; family Mycobacteriaceae; genus Nocardia. The sequence continues at coordinate 57,276 of NZ_VUOS01000002.1, read as the reverse complement.
CGAGCCGCTGAGCCCTGCCCGCCAGGCAGAGATCCTCGGCTACTCCGACCCGGGATCGATGCGGCGCGCGGCGCGGCGGTGGTCGCCGGCCACGTCCGTGCCGCGGGTCGAGCCGACGTTCACCGCCTGAGGAACCGCGCGGCGATCGACCAGAACGTCGCGTCCTCGATAGCCCGGAAATCCCAGCTGTTGGTGAGGGCGTGGGTCTCGGCGACGATCGCGGGAACGTCGAAGTCGTCGCGGGTGGCGGTGCCCTTGGCCTCCAGCGCCTCGATGACGTACGCGGTGGCGCTCTCCATGGAATCTGACACGGGAAACTCCCATCGGTCGCAGAACGATTCGGTCGGTTACGGATCGGCTGCCGAGCGGCGCCGCGCGCGGCAGTACGCTCCCGGTGCCCGCCGCGCGGCGGACACGCATTCAGTCTCATGAAAAGACCGCTCGGTTACCAGCACCGAACGCGACAGGTCGCGACCGAACGCGCCAAATCCGATGCGCTCAGTGCGGCGTGTAGCGCCACACGCCGAGCATGCTCTGCGCGTCGAGCGGTTCGGCGGCGTCGTGCACGGTGTCGTGCAGCCGGGCCAGGACGGTGTCGGTGTGCAGGCCGGCGCCGATGAGCACCAGCTGCGCGCCTCGTGACTCGCCGCGCGACCAGGCGCCCGGCTCGAAGACGATGTGGCGGCCGACCATGTGCAGGACGAACCTCCTGCGTTCGTCGGCCACGCCGAAGGCGGCGAAACCTTTGGCCCGGAACAAGCCCGAAGGCGGATCCTCCAGGAAGCCGATCAGTTTGCGCGGGTCCAGCGCTCGTCCGCTGGCGAAGGAGACGCTGGTGTAGTCGTCGTGCAGATGACGGTGCCCGGCGTGGTCCTCGTGGTCGTGTTCGACGAGCAGTTCGTCGAAACTCAGCTGCTCGGCCACTGCCGGGCGTGCGCGCAGCGGTTCGTCGAACAGCAGCCCCGGATCGATCCGGCCGTAGGTGGTGGCGTACACCGGCACCGAGCCGACCAGTGCCGCGATGTCCGCGCGCAGCCGGGCGAGTCGCTCGGGCGCGACCCGATCGGCCTTGTTCACCACCACCAGATCGGCCAGCCGCAGATGGGTGCGCAGCTCCGGGTGGCGGGCACTGCTCTGCGGGAACTGTTCGGCGTCGACCACTTCGACCAGCCCGCCGTAGCGCAGGCGCGGATTGTCGCTGCCGAGCACCATCCGGATCAGGTTGCGCGGCTCGGCCAGGCCGCTGGCTTCCACCACGATCACGTCTATCCCGGCGCGCGGCTGGGTGAGCCGGGTGAACAACTCGTCCAGTTCGGTGACGTCGACCGCGCAGCACACGCAGCCGTTGCCGAGCGAGACCATGGCGTCGACCTGGCCGGCGACCAGCATCGAGTCGATGTTGATCGCGCCGAAGTCGTTGACCACCACGCCGATCCGGGTTCCCCGGTTGTCCCGGAGCAAATGGTTGAGCAACGTGGTCTTCCCGGAACCGAGAAACCCCGCGACGAGCACAACAGGAATCCGGTCAGCCATTCCGCTCACCCTAGTGCGCCGCGCGACCCGGGCGGAAAGCCGGACGCCACCCTGGCAGCGGCGAGAGTGGCGTCCGGCGGGTTCGATGTGTGAATTATTTGGCGGGGCCGAGCAGCATGCCCGCCAGGCTGTAGCCGAGATTGATCAGCTCCGTGGTGATGGCGTTGTTGTCCAGGCCGAGCAGCTTCGCCAGCGGCATCAGCAGTTCCATGATCGAGGCGTTGCCCCCGGCGGTCCCGGGTGACTGCTGCGCGTTCGGCGTGCCCGGCGACTGGGTCCCGGACGTACCCGGCGATGTCGGCGACCCCGAGGTGCCCGGAGACTGCGGAGTCGCCGTACCGGGGGCGGGCTTCGGCGTCGATGTGCCCGGAACGGACTGTGCCTGCGGCACCGCGGGAGCCGCCGGGCTCTGCGGCGCTCCTGGCGTCGTCGAACCCTGCGGAACTCCGGGGATCGTCCAGCTCTGCGGCGCTGCCGGACTCTGCGGCGATCCGGGAGTCGTGGAGTTCTGCGGCACCGCGGGAACCGTCTGGGCCTGCGGTACCACCGGGTTCGTCTGCGCCTGCGGACTACCCGGAGTCGTCTGCCCCTGCGGGGTTTCCGGGGCCGCCGCCGGGCGGTCGAGCGACGAACCCTGCGGAGCGGTCTGCCCGGATTGCTGATCAGGCGCGGCACTCGGCTGCGGCGCGCCGAGCAGGTGCCCGACCACGCCGGTGGTCAGCGCGATGGCGTGCTTGAGCTGGCCCTCCGGTGTTTCCAGCAGCGCCGCGTCCTCCGGATTGGCGCCGTTGCCCATCTCCAGGAAGACCACCGGGACGGTGGTCAGGGCGGGCCCGGCGACGTCCTTGCGGGTCTGCAGACCGTCCACCACGCCGCCATAGTTCGCAGGCGGGAATCCCGCCTCGCGGTAGGCGTCGCGCACCGCTTCGGACGCGGCGAGGCCCGCGCCGGACTGCGCCTGATCGATGATCGGATTCGGGATGGGCAGTTCGGGGACGATCAGGTGGAACCCGCGATACTGCGCGGGCGCGCTGTCGGCATGGATGCTCACGGCGAGATCCGCGCCGGACTGGCTCGCCGCGCGGGCCCGGTCGTCGATGCAGCCGCCCCAGTTCAGGTCGTCTTGGCGGCTCAGCACGACGTGCGCGCCGAGCGTCTCCAGCGACGTCTTGACGACTTGGGCGACGTTCCAGGTGATGGTGTGCTCGGGAACGCCGTTCATGGTGGTCATGCCGGTGGTCTGGCAGTCCTTCGTGCCGCCGCGACCATCGCTGACCTGTCTCGCCAAGTCTTGGGAGTGGTTCGATCCCTGGTGACCGGGATCGAGGAAAACGGTCTTGCCTGCGAGCTTCTTGGACATGTCCAGCGGCGACGGCTCCGCCTGTGCGGTGACCGGGAGCAACCCGGACAGCGTCACCGTCACCGCCGCCGTGACGGCGGTACAGATACCGGCTTTGACGATGCTTGGCTTCATAGTGCGGTCGGCGCCCCGGGATGGGGCGCCCCTCCCTTCCCACTTGTAACACCAAACCCAGTGGTTCACTCTGGCAACGCGTTTATCAGCAAAGCAAGCTGCGTGATCGAAGTGTTACAGCATGCGCGAGACCCGGCGACCAACCTCGGCCGGGCAGTTTGCGCGGAGATAGCAGAGCGTAATACATCGGCGGCTTCGGCACGCCGATCGGCACGCCGAAATCCTCGGCGACTTACTGGTGGGCGGGACGAATCGGCGACTACAGCACACTGGGAGCAGGGTGTCGTCGCCAGTAGCTGAACAACCGAGAAGTCAAGGAAACCTCCGGCGAAGTAGGGCGCGTATGCGAAGTAGGGCGCGTAACGGAATCGACGAACTCACCGGTCCCCCTTGGTCACACGGTCCTGGAGACCGAACCCGCGCGGATTCCCGGATTCGGCGCACACCACCAGGTCGGTTCTGGTATTCCTTGCCGCGGAGATGGGGGTCGTTCGGGTAAGCCGCGGCGGCGGGAGAACGACGACCGTGGACGCGGCGTCAGTACAAGGCAAGGAGAATCGGTATGCGTGCGCGCGCGCTCCTGTTCGCGGGAGCCATGACCACCGCGGTGACGCTGCTCGCGACGGCAACGGCGTCGGCCCAACCCGCGAACACGATGTCCGACAACGGCGTCTACCTGATCGGCGTCGACATCGCGCCCGGAATCTGGGAGGCGCCCGGCACCCCCGACCCCGCCTACGCCTGCGATTGGCGCAGGCTCTGGAAGGTCGAGGGCGACAACACGAACATGCAGTACATCATCGCGAACAACTACACCCGGCTCGGCCCCGTCCGGGTGGAGATCAAGCCGACCGACGTCGGGTTCAAGACCGAGAACTGCGGGCCGTGGCGGTTGTCGCCCGCGTCGCCGCCGACCGGCTCGTTCGGCGGCTGAAGCCGAACGCCATCCCAGGCGGCATATTGACTCGCGTTCAACAGCGGCTAGGGTCAGCCGCATGACGCGGAAAAGGATTCTGATCACCGGGGCGAGCGCGGGCCTCGGGGCCGCCATGGCGCGTGACTTCGCCGCCAAGGGCCGTGATCTCGCGCTGTGCGCGCGCAGGGTGGACGCGCTCACGGCGCTGCGCGACGAGCTGGCGGCGACCCACCCCGGGATCACCGTCGCGGTGCGCGCCCTCGACGTGGACGACCACGCGGCGGTGCCGGTCGTCTTCGAGGAGCTGCGCGACGAACTCGGCGGCCTGGACCGCGTGATCGTCAACGCCGGTATCGGCAAAGGCGCGCGGGTCGGCAGCGGACGTGCGGACGCGAACCTCGCGACGGCCACGACGAACTTCGTCAGCGCGCTGGCGCAGGCGGAAGCGGCGCTGGAGATCTTCCGCGCCCAGCGAGCCGGGCATCTCGTGCTGGTCGCCTCGATGAGCGCGGTCCGCGGCCTTCCCGGCAAGAAAGCGGCCTATTCGGCGAGCAAGGCGGGGCTCGCCGCCCTCGGCGAGGCACTGGCCACCGAACTGGCCCGTTCGCCGATCACCGTGACCACACTGTTGCCGGGGTTCATCGCCACGGACATGGCGGCCGAGGCGGGGGACGCACGGATGGTGACGTCCCTGGACAAAGGCGTCGCGGCCATGGTGGCCGCCATCGAGAAGGAGCGGCGGCGGGCCTGCGTGCCCGGCTGGCCGTGGCGGCTGGTCGACCTCGCACTGCCCCACCTGCCCGATGCCCTGGTGGCCCGGCTGAGCTGACCCGGCCGCCGGTCACTTGACCAGCGTGAACTGGATGACGTCGATGCGGCCCGCGCGGAATTGCGCCGCGCACCCGGTCAGGTACTTGATGTACCTCCGGTAGACCTCTTCGGACGCGAGGGCCACCGCCTCCTCCCGGTGCGCCCGCAGCGCCTCCGCCCAGCAGTCGAGGGTGCGCGCGTAATGCGGCCGCAACTCCTGCATCTTCTCCGTGCCGAGCCCTGCGCGTCCGGCGAGCCGCGTGACCTCGGCGGGGTGCGGCAGTTGTCCGCCGGGGAAGATCTCCCGCTTGATGAAGATGTGGAACAGCGCGTCTTCGCGGGTGACGGGAATCTGCATCCGCTGCAGGTCTTTCAGCGTGTACCCGACGATGGTGTGCAGCAGCATCCGGCCGTCCGGCGGCAGCATCCGGTGGCATCGCTCGAAGAACGCCTCGTACCGGGACCGCCGGAAATGCTCGAACGCGCCGATACTGACGATCCGGTCGGCCGCGCCGTCGTATTCCTCCCAGCCCTGCAACCGGACCTGCGCGCCCGCGATGCGTTCGCGCTCGATCTTGTTCCTGACGTAGTCGTACTGATTGCGGCTGAGCGTCAGTCCCACCACCTCGACACCGTAGGCCGTGGCGGCCCGTAGCATCGTCGAGCCCCACCCGCATCCGACGTCGAGCAGGGTCATTCCCGGCCGCAGGTCGAGTTTGCCGAGCGCCAGATCGATCTTGGCCTGCTGCGCCTGCTCGAGCGTCAGGTCCGGTTGCTGGAAGTAGGCACAGCTGTAGGTCATCGTGGGGTCGAGAAAAAGCGCGTAGAACTCGTCGGAAAGGTCGTAGTGCGCCTGCACCTGCCGATAGAACGGCTGGAGGTCGGTCATCGCGTTCTCCTGTTCATCGGGTTCATGCACTGATACCCCCGCACCCGCCGCCGCGTTTCACCACACGCCGACCGATACCGAACCGATGTGCAGGTCTCCGTGGGACAACGGGCGATTACCCCCGAAGTAATCGACTTCGCGACCGGCGACAGGCAGGATCGCGGCCATGATCGATGAGACGGGCACCAAGCTGTTCCACCAGACCATGCCGTTCACCGAGCGCCTCGGCGTCGAGGTGCTCACCCACGGACCCGATCTGGTCCGCAGCCGCCTGGCCTGGGACGAATCACTGTGCACGCTCGGCGGGGTGCTGCACGGCGGGGTGCTGATGTCGCTGGCCGACGCCACCGGCGCGGTCTGCGCGTTCCTGAACCTGCCCGAAGGCAAGCAGGGCACCACCACGGTGGAGTCGAAGACGAATTTCCTGCGCGCCGTCCGCTCCGGGCACGCCATCGCCTCGGCGACCCCGCTGCATGCCGGGCGCTCGTTCATCGTGATCGAGACCGTTGTCCGGGACGACGCGGACAAGCTGGTCGCGAAGGTCACCCAGACCCAAGCGGTGCTCTAGCCGCAGCCCGGGCGAGCGCCACTCAGCCCGCTGCCGCGCGGACGGCAGGCCACACGCGGGCGAGGTCGAGCAGTTGCCGCAGTCCCGCGTCGAAATCCGCCGCGGGGACCGGCAGCCGCACCGCGGTCCGTCCGCCCGGCGCCGACCCCGACCGGCGCGCGGCCGCCGCGCACGCCACTCGACGCGCGTAATCGGTCAGCGGGCATCCCGATCCGACCGGGTCGGCGGCCGCTGGGGCATAGCGTCCGAGCTGCAGCAGCGCGTCTTGGATCTCCACCGTCATGCGCAGCAGCCGGACCTTCGCATCCTCCCGCTCGTCGGCGGCGGGCCGCAGCACGATCTCGGGAACCGCGGCGGTGAGATCTCGCCACAGCGGGCGCAGCCTGCGGCAGGATCGCCCGGACCGGTCGAGTTCCACCGTGGCCAGCAGGGCCCGCACCAGCGGAATCGCGACCAGCGCCGCGTCGAGCGTCAGACAGATGATGACTGTCGCCTCGATCCTGAGCACCTGCGTGCCCAAGCCCGGCCGGCCGGAGATCACCTGCGCCATCGACAGCACCAGATTCGCCGCGAATAGCGTCGCAGCCCAGATCATCCCGCCGGATACCAGCTTCACCGCCAGGCCGACGTCGTGGGACCGCAGCTCACGCAGGCACATCGCGGCCAGCAAGGAGACATTCACCAGCAGCGGAAGGCAGAAGGCGCTCCACACCACGAGACCCTCGACATCCGGGGTCAGGTCGACGAGCCTTCCCTCCCGCCGGGCCTGCGTTCCCGCCAGGAGTATCGCCGCGGTGCATCCGGCGGCGATCGCGCAGCTGACCTGGTGCCTGCGCCGGACCGCCGCCGGATCCGCGTCGAAAGCCCAGACGCGGACGATTCCCTGCAGGCACATCGACGACATGACGGTGCAGCCCAGCGCCAGCTGATGCGTCAGACTGGCGATACCGGGCGTCATGGTGCACCGATACAGCAGCAGACTCAGCACGCCCCAGACGAACAGCCGGTTCACCAGTCGGTCGACCACCGTGTCGCGAAGCAGCGCCAGGCGGCCGGCACCGACTACCGCGACGAAGCCGAGCGCAGGCCAGGCGATCATTCCCGGAACGGATGACATCGGCCGACCTCCCACCCACGAAACCGTCGCCCGCGAACGATACCGTTGCCGGATGTTCGTGACCGCGCAGTTCCAGACCCGATTGACACTTCCGGGCACCGAGCATATGTCTTGTTTGTCCCTTTTTCGACATCACGTGCCGATCACCGGGGGAATGCGCGCACCGATTGTCACCGGGCCCAGAATCCACGCGCGTAGCTCATGCGAAGTCACAGCGTCGCACGCGGGGACGACGAATTGGAAATGGGCGCAAAAGATTCGGTTGAATGACTGTGGATGTTACGGTGTATCACATAGAGTTTCAGTGACGACACTCACCTCCGACACGCACCCTCAGGCGGGTGCGTCTGCTCTGTGTAGCTCGCGAACGCGGCTCCACCTCATGCTCTGCCCGCCCGTTCGTGCGGCAAGAACGGAGATATCTGTGCGCGATGAACCCCGATCGACTTTCCGGACCGAGCGAGTCGAAGGTGCATCGATCGGAACAGGTGTCGTTCCCCCACCACGGCCGCGTCGCGGCCGAACTCTCCGGCCGCGGCCGACGGCCCCGAGACCGGCGGCCCGCGCGGCAACCACAACCTGGGCGCGCTCGGTCGAGCGGCGGTACCGCCTCCCCGAGGACAGCGCACTAGCGAATCTATGCGTCACGGCGTGACCGTGCTGGGGAAACGGAAACGATGAGCAAGCAGACTGCCGGAACAACTGAACTAGCCGTGCGCCCGGCCGCCGGGACGGACTCGATGAACACCGCGTTGCGTGATCGCCTGATCGACGCGACCGTCGAGGTGGTGTCGACCGAGGGCTTGCACGCGCTGACCGTCCGCCGCGTGTCGCGAATGTGCGGGGTCTCCACGATGGCGGTGTATTCCAACTTCGGGGGCATGCCGGGCCTGATCCGAGCGGCGGGATCCGCCGGCTTCGCACAACTGGCCGAGCGCATGACCGTAGCCGGGGTGACCGAAGAGCCGATCACCGATCTGCTCGTGCTCGGCCTCGTGTTCCGCGACGAGGCCCAGCGCAGGCCGGAACTGTTCCAGCTGATGTTCGGCACCGGGACCCGCATCGACCTGAAGATCAACCGTGGCAATGTGCTGGTGGCCGGACACGATTCGGAGTTCGAGCATTACGCGGAGACCTTCGACCACGTGGTCGGGGCGGTGCAGCGCGCGCAGGACGCCGGGCTGATCAACACCCCGGAGGTCCGTTCCGCCGCGGCGCAGCTGTGGATGGGGCTGTTCGGCTTCGTCCAATTGGAGATGGCCGGCCATCTGGGCGACGACGGTCTGCTCGAAGTGCTGGTGCCCGCGATCGTGAATCTGCTCGTCGGCATGGGCGCGGAACTGGAGACCGTCGGCGCGTCGGTCCTGCTCGCCGTGGAGCGGTTCGCCACGCTGTTCGGCGACTGACCCCTCGCGTCCGGGTCAGAACGGCAGCCGGGACCTGAACCGCTGGGCGCGTGCCATCGCACGCTCGGCGGCACTTCCGCGCGGCGGCATCAGCCCCAATTGCAGCAGCATCTCGGTGAGGTCCCAGGTGGCCTGGCTGCGCCAGATCAGCCCGGAGCGGAACTGCCACGCGTCGATGACCAGCAGATCGATGCGCTTGCCGGTCGGCCCGAACCCGGGCGGATCGATCGGACCGAGGTGGGTACCGATCATGCGCCACGGCACGAGGGCGAGCCGGTTGTCCGCGGCGAGCACCGGCGCGAACGGATTGGTGTAGGCGACATCCGGGAACGAGCGCACCGTGTCGGTGACGAACTTCTCCACGCCCGCCCGCCCGTGCGCGGGCGCGTCCAGCGAGGGATCGTGCCAGATCGTGTCCTCGGTGACGCATTTCGCGACCGCCGCACCGTCTCCGCTGTTCCAGCCCGCGATGTATTGCTGGGTGAAGTCGAGCAGCCACGCGGCGCTTTCGATGGGTTCGGCCTCCGGCTCGATACGGAACTGCCCGGTGTTGTACGGATCCACGCCCATCGCCTTTCACCCCAGTGCGTATTCGACGAGCCATCGTAGTCACGAATGGAGGTCGGACTCAACAGGTCCCGGGGAACCGCCGCCGAACGATGCGGAATAACATCGGAATAACGGTGTAATTCCCCGGAGGCGCGGCGGCCATAACTGCGTAATAACAACAGAATAATATCGTCATACCCGTTCTGAACTGCGGTGATAACGAGTTGTCATTACTTATCCCGCAATGCATTTGGGTTGCGGGCGGTACGATTCCGTATTGACCTTCGCGAATCGGGCCTCCTACCATGGGTGGACACAGACCTCCTACCGCGGAACCACTTCACTCCGGACGACGCTGCCGGCCGAACAGGCTTACCGGCGTCGCGCTTCCGGTTGTCTCCACGCTGTTTCGACGACGTCGGCGAGAAACCGCCGACATTTTCGAATACCTGAGCATCAGGGGATTTTTCATGCCCAATGTAGCAATTGTCGGTATCGGCTGCCGTTTTCCGGGCGGCATCGACGGACCGGACTCGTTCTGGGATCTCGTCGTGCACAAGGGCGACGGGATCGTGGAAGTACCGGCGGACCGCTGGAACCTGGCGAAGTTCTACGACCCGGACCCGGACGCGCCGGGCCGGATGTACACCAGGCACGGCGGATTCCTGACCCAGCCGCTGTGGGAATTCGACGCCGAGTTCTTCGGCATCTCCCAGCGCGAGGCGTCGATCATGGATCCGCAGCAGCGGCTGCTGCTGGAGGTCGCCTGGGAGGCGCTGGACGACGCGGGGATGGCGGGCCGGGTCGGCGGCCGGGAGGTCGGCGTGTTCGTCGGCGGCTTCATGAACGACAACGCGTTGGTGCGCAGCGGCTCGGTGTCGCGGGCCTCGATCAACAGCCATAGCCCGACCAGTTCGTCGCACACACTGCTGTCGGCCCGCATCGCGTTCCTGCTCGATCTGCTCGGGCCCACCATGACCATCGACACCGCCTGCTCGTCTTCCCTGGTCGCGCTGCACCAAGCGGTGCTCGCGCTGGAATCGGGCGAGTGCGAGACGGCGATCGTCGGCGGCGCCAACGCGATGCTGCGGCCGGAAGCGTTCATCTCCATGTGCAAAGGCCGGTTCCTCGCGGTCGACGGCCGGTGCAAGTCCTTCGACGCCGCCGCCGACGGCTACGGCCGTGGCGAGGGCGCGGGCGCGGTGGTGCTCAAGCAGCTGGACGCGGCGGTGCGGGATCGGGACCGGATCTACGCGGTGGTGCGGGGCAGCGGCGTCAACCAGGACGGCCGCACGCTCGCCATCCCGGTGCCCAACCCTGTCGCACAGGAGGCCCTGGCCCGGCGGGTGCGCCTGCTGGCGGGCATCGACGCGCGCGACATCCGCTACGTGGAGGCGCACGGCACCGGCACGCCGGTCGGCGATCCGCTCGAATTGGCCGCGCTGGGCGCGGTGTACGGGGCCGTCGAGGGCCGCGACGAGCCGCTGCCGGTCGGCTCGGTGAAGAACAACATCGGGCACACCGAAGCCGCCGCGGGCGTCGCGGGCGTCATCAAAGCCGCGCTGACCTTGCACCACGGCGTCATCGCACCGCAACTGCGGCTGGACAATCCGAACCCCGAGATCGATTTCGACGAACTGCGGGTACGCATTCCGCTGGCGACCGAACCGCTGCCGAACGACGACGGCCGGGCCGCGGTGGCGGTCAACAGCTTCGGGTACGGCGGCACCAACGCCCACGCGATCCTCACTCGCGCACCGGAAGTGCCCGCGCCCGCCGCGGAGTCCGCGCGCGGGCCGATCACCGTGCTGCCGCTGTCGGCCCGCAACGAGACCGCGTTGCGCACGATGGCCACCCAGCTGCACGACCTCACCGAGGCCACCCCCGTCGAGGCGGTGACCGAGGCGGCCTGGGTGCAGCGCGCGCACCATCCGCTCCGCGCCGCCTTCGCCTACCGTGACGCCGAGGATCTGCGCACTCAGCTCGCCGATTTCGCCGCGGGCTCGGGCAAGTCGCCCGCCCGGGCGCTCACCGACGGTTCCACCCAGCCGGTGTTCGTGTTCAGCGGCATGGGCCCGCAGTGGTGGGGCATGGCCCGCGGCCTGCTCGAGGCAGGCGGGCATTTCGCGGCCGCCGCGCGGGCGATCGACGAGGTCTTCCGCGAGATCGCGGGCTGGTCGATCGTCGAGGAACTCCTGCGCCCCGAAGCGGAATCGCGGATCACCAGCACCGCCTACGCGCAACCGGCGAACTTCCTGGTCCAAGCCGCGCTGGTGGCCGAACTCGCCGAACTCGGCATCCACCCCGTCGCGGTGGTCGGCCACAGCGTCGGCGAAGTCGCCTCGGCCTATGTCTCGGGCTCGCTGTCGCTGCGCGACGCGCTGCTGGTGAGCTACCACCGCGCGCGGTTGCAGGCCACTACCGCGGGCACCGGCGGCATGCTGGCGGTCGGACTGCCGGAGGAACAGCTGCGCGAGCGCCTGGCCGGTGTGCCCGGCGTCTGCGTCGCGGCGATCAACAGCCACTCCGCGGCGACACTGTCCGGCGACCTGGCCGAATTGGACCGCATCAGGGAAGAACTCACCGAAGAAGGCGTGTTCGCCAAGGCCCTGCGCGTCGAAGTGCCCTATCACAGCCACCTGATGGACCCCATCCTCGGCGATCTCACCGCGGCGCTGGCCGACCTCGCGCCGCGACCCGCGCGGGTGCCGATCTGGTCCACCGTCACCGGTGGTGAACTGTCCGGCCCCGAGTGGGACGCCGAGTACTGGTGCCGCAACGTGCGCGAGCCGGTGGCGTTCGGCGCGGCCGTGGACAGCCTGCTCGACGCCGGGCACCGCGTCTTCCTGGAGGTCGGCCCGCATCCGGTGCTCAGCGGCAACATCAAGGAGGCGTTCGTGCGCCGCGGCCTCGACGGCGCGGCGATCAGCACCCTGGCCCGCAACGCCGACGACCGGGACAACCTGCTGCGCGCGGTGGGCGAGCTGTACCAGGTGGGCGGGTTGGACACCACGCACGCGCCCGGCGCGCCGGAAACCCCCGCCGCGCACCTGGATCTGCCCCGCTACCCGTGGCAGCGACGCAGGCTCTGGATCGAGGACCCCGCGATCGAGGCGGATCGCGTCGGCGCCGTCGACGGCTACGTCATGCTCGGGCAGCGCACCGCGGCCTCCGCGCCGGAGTGGGAGGTCGAGCTGTCCGTGGCCGCGTTGCCGTGGCTGCCCGATCACGTGGTGGACGGGTCGGTCGTGCTTCCGGGCGCGGCCTATCTGGACGCCGCGCTCAGCGCCGCCGCGGTGCGGACCGGCCGCGCCACCTTCGGGCTGGAGTCGGTGCAGTTCGTCGCGCCGCTGGTGATCGCACGGCATGACGTGCCGGTCCTGCGCCTCACGGTCGAGGAGACCACCCACCGGTTCACCTTGCGCTCGCGCGCCGCCACCGCGACCACCTGGACGGTCAACGCGTACGGCAGGCTGATCGAGGCGGACGTCGACGCGCGCACCGTCGACCTCACTCCGGCGGCGGACGCGGTGGACGTGACCGCGGCGACCCTCTACGACGGCCTCGCCGCCCACGGCCTGGCCTACGGTCCGAGCTTCCGGCTGATCACCGACGCTCGCGTCGGGGCCGACTCCGTCCTGGCCCGGCTGGATCTGAGGCCGCTGTCGGGCAGCGCGCCGAGCCTGCCGCATCTGGCCCACCCCGCCGCGGTCGACGCCGCGCTGCAGTGCTTCGCCGCCCTGTACGCCCAGACCGCGCCCGGCGCGAGCGTCGTCGTGCCGTCCTCGGTCGCGGGGGTGCGCTGGACCGGGCCGCTGCCCGAGCAGGCGGTCGTGCTGGTCCGCCGGGTGGACGGCGATCCGCTGGGCGCTGACATCACCGTCGCCTCGCCGGAAGGCGCTGTCGCACTGAGCCTTTCGGGTGTCCGGTTCGCCAGGCTGGCTGCCGAGCCGGACCTGCACGACCAGCTCGACGACCTGTTCTACGAGCCGGTGTGGTCGATCGTCGACGACATCGCGACCGCCGACGAACCCGCGGGCGGCGAAGAGTTCCTGCTCGTGGTCAGCCTGGGCAGCACCGTCTCCCAGCGCGCGAAGGAGATCGCCAGCGCCCGTGCCTCCTCGGAGATCCTCACCCTGGACCCGGAGGAGGCCGGCGCCTCGGATCGCGTCCTCGCGGCGCTGCGCGCAGCGCAGCAGCGGCCCGGGACGACGCGCGGCCGCCTCGTCGTGGTGTCGGGCGCCGAGCTGGACGCCGTGCCCAACGCCTACGGGCTCGCCCTGGTCGCGAAGGCGGTCGGCGAGCTGGTGGTCGGCGAGGAGAACGACGACGCCCCGGTGGCCGAGGTACGTGCGGTGGTGGTCACCGAGCAGGCGTTCTGCCTGCCGGTCGACGCCTTCGCGCATCCGGCGCAGGCCGCGCTCACCGGCGCGCGGCGAACGCTGCGCAACGAGCAACCCGCCGTGCAGTGGCGGCTGGTCGACACCGAACCGGCCACGCGCGCCGCCGACATCGTCGAGCAGGTGTTCGGCGACGGACGGGCCGACGAGGTCGCGTTGCGAGCGGGCGCGTGCTGGGCGCTGCACCTGCGCAAGTCCCTGCGGGAGCATCTGGCGGTCTGGGACGAGGCCGCGCCGCTGACCGACCCGGAAAGTTCGTTCCGCCTGGAGATTCCGCGATCCCGGCTGTTGTCGGATCTGGCCTGGCGCGCGGTCGATCGCGTGCCGCCGGGCCCCGGCGAGGTCGAGATCCGGATGGACGCGGTGGGCCTCAACTACAAGGACGCGCTCAAGGTGCTCGGCGTGCTCACCGAAAAGGAGCTTGCCGGAACGTACTTCGGCACCGACCTGGGGATGGACGGGTTCGGCGTCGTCGAGCGGGTCGGTCCCGGGGTGACCGAGGTCGCCGTCGGCGACGAGATGTCGGTGTGCGCCAGGGACCTGGTCCGCAGGCATGTCACCCTCCGGCCGGACGAGGGCGCCACGATGCCCCTGAACTATCCGGACACCGAACTCGACCCGTGCCACTCCAGCTCGGTGCTGCCCTTTCTGACCGCCGAATTCGCCTTCGGCGAGCTCGCCCACCTGCACGCGGGTGAGACGGTGCTGGTGCACGGCGCGGCGGGCGGCATGGGCATGGCCGCGGTCCAGGTGGCGGTGCGCCTCGGCGCGCGGGTGATCGCGACGGCGGGCTCGGAGGAGCGCCGTGCGGTGGCCGCCGCGGCGGGGGCGCACGAGGTGGTCAACTCGCGGTCGATCAGCTTCGTCGACGAGGTGCTCGCGCTCACCGGCGGACGCGGCGTCGACGTGGTCTACAACTCCTCCCCCGGCGAGATCCTCCAGCAGAATCTGCGGGTGGCCGCCGAGTTCGGCCGGATCATCGAGATCGGCAAGGCGGACATCTACGGCGGTGGCGCGATCGACCTGCGCCCGTTCGACCGGAACCTGTCGTTCTTCGCCGTGGACATGGACCGCGCCTTGGCCGTGCGCCCCGAACTGGTCCGTCGCGCGGCACGCCGGGCGATGGACGCGCTGAACGACGGCACCTACGACTATCTGCCCTACACCGCCTTCCCGATGACTTCGACCGCCGAAGCGTTCGAGACCGTGGTGCGGTCCAAGCAGATCGGCCGCGTGGTCCTCGACCTGCGCGAACCGGAACCGACCGTGCTGGGCAAGCGGCCGGGTCTGCCGATCGATCCGGAGGCCAGCTACTTGGTCACCGGCGGCTTCGGCGCGTTCGGACTGGCCACCGCGCGCTGGCTGGCGCGGATCGGCGCACGGCGCCTGGTGCTGGCCGGGCGCAGCGGCGCCACCGGGGACGCGGCTCGCGCGGCGGTCGCCGAAATCGCCGCCCGCGGTGTGGAAGTGGTCGAAGAACGCCTGGATATGGCCGATTACGACGCCGTCGCCGCGCTGGTCGAGCGCATCCGAGCGAGCGGGCACCCGCTGCGCGGGGTGTTCCACGCGGCCGGTGTGGTGAACAACCTCGAGGTACCGCAGATCACCGCCGAGTCGTTGACGGAGATCTTCGGGCCCAAGGTCGCCGGAGCGGTCAACCTGGACACCGCCGTCACCGCCGCGGACATCGAGCTGGACATGTTCGTGCTGTTCTCCTCGGCGAGCAGCATCGTCGGCATCTCACCCCAATTCGGCTACGCGGCAGCCAATTCCGTCCTGGACATGATCGCCGCCGCCCGCCGGGCCCGCGGCGCCGCCGCGCTCGCGGTGAACTGGGGCTTCATGAGCGGTGGCGGCGGCATGGCCGACTACGAGGCGGTCAGCCGGTACGCCGAGATGACCGGCTACCGCTCGGTGGACATGGACGTGGCCACCGATCTGCTGGGCGAATGCCTGCGGCTGAACCTGCCGCAGATCGTGCTGTTCGACGTGGACTGGAGCCAGTGGGCACTGGCGCACCGCCCGTCCACCCGCACGCCGCGTTTCGCCGAGCAGGTGGCGGCCGCGGGCGGCGGCGCGGCGGGTGCGGGCGCGCTGCGGGCGGAGATTCTCCAGCTGGGCGTCGACCAGCGCGGCGAGGTGGTGGCCTACCTGCTCGCCGAGCAGCTCGCGGCGGTGCTCGGCGTCGACGCCGAGACGATCGACCTGAACACCCCGCTGCCCGAACTCGGCATGGATTCGCTGATGGGCATGGAGTTCGGCGCTCGCGTCGTGCAGGTGCTCGGCACCCAGCTGTCGGTGCTCGCCGTGATCGGACTGACGTTGCGCGGGCTCGGCGCGCGAATTGCCGAGCAGATTGCCCAGGAAGAAGAGCGCGCGGCGAGGAGCGAGGACGAATGACCGGCAACAACAGAGAACTGGCCCGCGCACTGCTGGCCAGGCACGCGAGCGGCGAGCCCGGCGCCACTCCGGCGGCGGCCGACGGCGCGCGGGCCGCGAACGGCTCCGCCGCCGCGGCCACCGCACCCGGCAACAGCGCGTCACGCGGCGTCGCTCACACGTCCTTCCGTGACCACCCCGGCGTACTCGAGGCCGGACAGCGGTTCGGGCGGTTCGACACCTGGGTCAACCAGGTCGGCCTGGTCAACCCCTACTACCTGCCGCACGAAGGCGTCAGCGGCGCGGTGACCCGCATGGCCGACCGGGATGTGGTGAATTTCAGCAGCTTCGGCTATCTGGACCTGGCCGCCGACCCGCGGGTGCGGCAGGCGGCCAAGGACGCGATCGACCAGTACGGCACCTCCGCCGCCGCGGTCCGGATCGTGGCGGGCGAACTGCCGATCTATCGCGAGCTGGAAGCCGAGATCGCCCGCCGCTACGACACCGAGGCGGCACTGGTGACCGCGAGCGGCTACCTCACCAATGCCGCCGCGGTCGGATTCCTGCTCGGCAAGCGTGATCTCGCGGTCTGCGACGCGCTCATCCACCACAGCGTGGTCTCCGGCACGGAGTGGTCGCGCTGCAAGCGAGTCTCGTTCCGGCACAACGACCCCGAGTCGCTCGAGACGATTCTCAAGATGTCGCGGCGCAGCTTCGACCGGGCCATGGTGATCATCGAGGGCCTCTACAGCATGGACGGCGACGTGGTCCGACTGCCCGAGATCATCGAGGTGGCCCGACGCTACGACTGCTCGATCATGATCGACGAAGCGCATTCCTTCGGCACGCTCGGCGCGACCGGGCACGGCGTGCGCGAGCTGTTCGACCTGCCCGGCGACGCCGTGGACGTCTGGATGGGCACCCTGTCCAAGGCGCTCGGCAGCGTCGGCGGCTATCTCGCGGGCAACCGGGAACTGGTCGACGGATTCAAATACGTCGCAGGCGGTTTGAGCATGTACACCGCCGCGCCGGCCCCGTCGGCCATCGGCGCCGCCCTGGCCGGGCTCGAGGTCCTGCGCGACGAGCCGGAACGGGTGACCCGGTTGCGGCACAACAGCGAGTACTTCCACCGCCGCGCCGAGGAATACGGCTTCGACATCGGCACCTCGGAGGGTTCGCCGATCATCCCGGTCATGACCGGCGCCGACGAACCGGCGGTACTGGCGGCGCTGGCCATGCTGCAGCGCGGTTTCAGCGTGAACGCCATCACCCACCCGGTCGTCCCGGCCGGGGAGGCAAGGCTGCGGTTCTTCATCAACTGCAGGCACACCGAGCAGCACATGGACCAGGCGCTGGCCACGCTGCGCGAGGTGCTCGACGGACTCGCGGACACCGCGGGAAAGCAATTCACACTCGCCCATGAGGAGCAGCACTCGTGAAAATTCCCATCAACCGATCCCTCCTCCGAAAAGCGGTGGTGCCCGGGGTGGCCCTGCTGCTGATGGGCTCGCTGTTCATCCCCGCGCGGTCGGCGCTGCTGCCCACCTACGACGAAGCGGGCGGGCCGATCGCGAGCAAGTTCGACTTCACCGCGATGCCGATCGCCCTGCCCAAGGGCCTGCCGACCGATCGCAAGATCCGCGAGCTGCGCGAGCCGTACAAGCACCTGTCGGCCTGGATCTCCTCGGTCGGCGCGGCCATCGCGATGAACGATTTCGACGGCAACCGGCTGGCCGACGACCTGTGTGTGGTCGACCCCCGCTCCGATACGGCGTTCATCACGCCGACGCCGGACAGCAACACCGGCCGGTACGAGCCGTTCGTGCTCGATCCGAAACCGCTGCCCGCCGACGCGTCCACCGTTCCGTCGGGCTGCATCCCCGGCGACTTCAACGGTGACGGCCGGCTGGACGCCCTGGTGTCGTACTACGGCCGCACGCCGATCCTGTACCTGCAGCGCGCCAACGCGACCCGTTTGGACGCCAAGGCGTTCCGCCCGGTCGACCTGGTCCCCTCCCCGAACACCCCGGACGGGCACTACGAGGGCGAGCGCTGGATCACCGCGGCGGTCTCGGTGTCCGACTTCGACGGTGACGGCAAGCCGGACATCTACCTGGGTCAGTACTTCGACGACATGGACGTGCTCTCCAAGGAGGGCCAGCTCGCGCTGTGGATGACCGACTCGCTGTCCAACGCGCGCAACGGTGGCAAGGACCGGATCTTCACCCTGGCCTCCGCCAAGGCGGGCGACGAGCCGACCGCCGACTACCGTGAGGTGGCCAACCCGTTCCCGATCGGCATGGACACCGGGTGGGCGCTGGCCGCCGCCGCGTCCGACCTGAACGGCGACCAGCTGCCGGAGTTGTACGTGGCCAATGACTTCGGGCGCGACCGCCTGTTCGTCAACAAGTCCACGCCGGGACAGATCCGCTTCGGCTTCGCCGAGGGCGAGCGCGGCATCGTCGAGCCGAAGTCGTATGTGCTCGGCCATGATTCGGACAAGGGCATGGCGGCGGACTTCGGTGACCTGAACGGCGACGGCTTGCCGGACCTGTTCGTCAGCAACATCGCGGTGCGCTTCGCGCTGATGGAAGGTCACTTCGCGTTCTACAACACCGCCAAGGACACCACCGACGCGGCACGTCAGCTCGCCGAGGGCGTCGCGCCGTTCAAGAACCGCGCGACCGACGTCGGGCTGGCCTGGGAGACCTGGGGCTGGGACGCCAAGATCGACGACTTCGACAACGACGGTCGCAACGAGGTGGTCCAGGCCACCGGCATGATCAAGGGCGATACCAACCGGTGGCCGCAGATCCAGGAACTCGGCACCATGAACGACAACCTCACCAAGTACCCGTGGTCGTGGCCGATCATCGGCGAGGACTCGGATCTGGCGGGCAGCGATCCGGTCGGCTTCTTCAGCCGCGGTGACGACGGCAAGTTCGCCAACCTCACCCACGCCCTCGGCATGGACACCCCGGTGCCCTCGCGCGGCATCGCGGTCGGCGACACGTCCGGCAACGGCGCGCTGAGTTTCGCCGTCGCCCGCCAATGGGGCGACCCGACCTTCTATCACAACAACAAGGCGAACAACGGCCAGTTCCTCGGCCTCAAGCTGTTCCGACAGGCCTGGGAGGGCACCGCGACCGCGAACACCATCGCCGGTCTTCCCACGCAGGGCGTTCCGGCGGTGGACGCCCAGGTCGAGGTCCGCACGCCGGACGGCCGGTTGCTCACCAGTCACCTCGACGGCGGCAGCGGGCACACCGGCAAGCGCGCCACCGAGGTGCACATCGGACTCGGCGACGTCGACCCGGCCGCCCCGTTGCACGTCACGCTTCGCTGGCGGGAGACCAACGGCGCCCCGCACGAACAATCCCTCCAGCTCGCGCCGGGCTGGCACACCGTGAACCTCGCCTCGGACGCGCAGGAGGTCAAGCAGCGATGAGCGACAACGACAAGAAGGATCCGGGCGAGGCGACAGCCGCCTCGAACGGCCACCACGAAACCTCGGCGGCCGACGGCAACGGCAGCATCGTCCACGGCACATCCGCGGTCGACGACACGGCCCAGGAGGACAGAGCCGTCGCCACGGCCGGCAACGGGAACGGGAACGGGACGAGCGTGACCGCGTCGGAACGTATCTCGGCGGTCCAGCGCTCGGGCACCGAATTCGCCAAGGAATGGGTGGAGAAGCCCGCCGCGACGAAGGATCCGCGCTATCTGGCGCTGCGCAACTTCGCCATCTCGATCACCATCTTCAATCTGATCGGGTTCCCGCTGCTCGGCTTCGAGCAGCCGTTCCTCTGGCCGTTCATCGCGCTGGCCACCGCCTATTCCACCGAGATCGGGCTGGAAGTCCTGGCGGCTTGGGCGTACAAGCGGCCGCCCGCATTCCGGGGCCGGGGGCCGCGCGGGCTGTTCGAGTTCCTGCTGCCCGCGCACATCACGGGTCTGGCGTTCAACTTCCTGACCTTCGCGCACGACAAACTGTGGCCGGTGATCTTCGGCATCGTCGTCGCCGTCGGCACGAAGTGGGTGCTGCGCGCCAAGATCAACGGCAAGATGCGCCACTTCATGAACCCGTCGAACTTCGGTGTGGTGGTGTGCTTCCTGGTGTTCCCGATGATCGCGGTGGCCCCGCCCTACCACTTCACCGAATACATCACCGGCCCGGCGGACGCGCTCATCGTGCTCGGCCTGCTGATGACCGGCACGATGCTCAACGCCAAGCTGACGCTGAAGATGCCGCTGATCATGGCGTGGGTGGGCGCGTTCGCGCTGCAGGCCATCGTGCGCGGGCTCATCGAGCCGAACATCTCGATCCTGGCCGGCCTGAGCATGATGACGGGCCTGGCGTTCGTGCTGTTCACCAACTACATGGTCACCGACCCGGGCACCACCCCGTCGGGCAAGAAGCAGCAGATCATGTTCGGCGCCTCGGTGGGCATCATGTACGGCGTCGTCACCGCGCTGCACATCTCCTACGGGTTGTTCATCGCACTGGTCATCGTCTGCGGCGCTCGCGGCGTCTACTGGTGGGTCCGCGGGATCGCGGAATGGTGGCAGCAACGCGGCACGGCACCGGAGGCGGCGCAGCAGCCCGTGGTGGCCGACGACCTGGAGGCCGACATAGCGCGCGAACCCGAGCCTGCGAAGGAGGCTGCCCGCTCATGACCGACCGCGCCGAGCTGCGCCGCGTGCTCGGCGCGTTCACCACCGGTGTCACCGTGGTCACCACCGGGTCGCCACGGCCGCACGGCATGACCGCCAACGCGTTCACGTCCGTCTCGCTGGATCCCCCGCTGATCCTGGTGTGCGTCGCCCACACGGCGCGCCTGCATCGGGCGATCCACGAGGCGGGCGCGTTCGCCGTGTCGGTGCTGTCGGTCGACCAGGAGCCGGTGGCCCGGTACTTCGCCGACTCCGCGCGCCCCGACGGCGACGCGCAATTCGACCGGGTCGAGTGGTTTCCCGGTCCGCACACCGCGGCGCCGATGCTGGCGAACGCGGCCGCGGGCCTGGAATGCAAGCTCGACAACGTCTTCGACAGCGGCGACCACAGCATCGTCGTCGGCGAAGTTCTGCACGCCGAACGCGACGCCCGACTGGCCGCCGAGGGAGCGCTGACGTTCTTCGACGGCGGTTTTCGCCGCTTCATCCTGTGACGACGCCCCCAAAAGACTCCTCTGACGATTGGAGAATCACATGCCCTCGCCGTTGGGTCCGCTGCGCGCGGCCCTTTTCGTTCCCAGTCCGGCCAGTGTTCGCTCGGTGCTGAGCAAATTCGAGCAGCCCGACCAGCACACCGCGCTCGAACTCGAGCAGGTGACCATGCATCTGGTCGGCGGCATCGACTCCGCGGTCCGCAGCTCGGACAACGACGAGCTGATCGCCACACTGCTGCAGGTCCCGCCGAAGTACCGCGGGTTCGCCTACGAAGGCGCGGCCGTCGGCCTCACCGCGATCGACTCCCTCTCCCCCGGCCGGCGCGCGGCCGACCTGATCGAGGGTCCGGCCCGCGACTACGCGCTGACCATGTACGTCGGGGTCGGACTCGCGATGGCGAAGATCCCGAAGCTCCGGTGGAAGAAGCTGTTCCCGCAACACCCGCTGTTCCGCTGGCTGGCCATCGACGGTTACGGCTTCTACAAGGCGTTCTTCCAGATGCAGCGCTACGTGCGCGACAAGCACGTCGAGACCCGCTATCCCGGCTGGCTCGGCGACCGCGACAACCTGAAGCGCATCGCCGATCAGGGTATGGGCCGTGCGCTGTGGTTCATCGGCGGGGGCAGCCCGGCCGGGGTCGTGCGGCTGATCGGCGAGTTCGAGCCGCAGCGGCACGCGGATCTGTGGAGCGGCGTCGGCATCGCCGTCACCTTCGCGGGCGGCGTGGAACCGGCGGCGATGGAGGAACTCTGGGACGCCGCCGATGCGTTCCGGCCGCAGCTGTCGCTGGGGTCGGCCATGGTCGCCCGCATCCGGCAGCAGACCAACAGCGTCAACGAGCACAGCGAGGCCGCGGCGCAGGTCTTCTGCGGCGCGGGCGTGGCCGAGACCGACGCGCTGATCGAGAGCTCGCTCGACGGCCTGCCCGACGACGGCAGCTCCGGCACCTACCTGCTGTGGCGGGACCGTATCGCCGAGATCGTCACCGCGAGCCGAGCCTGAGCCGCCGCGATGGGACGGGTCGAGGACTGGGTCGGCAAGCACGTCGTCGTCACCGGCGGATCGGAAGGGATCGGCGCCGCGGTGGCGGAGGCTTTCGCGCGGCGCGGCGCGCAGGTCTCGATCATCGCGCGCCGTGAGCTACCGTTGCGCGACACCGCGAAACGGCTGGGCGTGGACTGCGCCGCCGCGGACGTGACGCGGCCGGACCAACTCGCCTCGGCCATCTCGGAATTGGAGCAGCGCAACGGGCCGTGCGAGGTCATCGCCTGTTGTGCGGGTCTCGCGCTGCCCGGGCGGTTCCTCGAGGTGGACGCCGATGAGTTCGAGGTGCAGATGTCGGCGAACTATCTCGGCGCGGTGTACGCCGTGCGGCAGGTGCTGCCCGGCATGGTGCGGCGGGGCGGCGGCAAGATCCTGCTGGTCAGTTCGACGTCGGCGTTCCTCGGAATCACCGGCTACACCGCCTACGGGCCGACCAAGGCGAGCATCCGGCAGTTGGCGTTGTGCCTGCGCTATGAAGTCGAGCCGAAGGGCGTGGACGTCACGGTGATCTATCCGGCCGACACCGACACACCGGGGCTGGCCATGGAGAACCAGCGAAAACCGGTGGAGACAAAGGCCATCACCGGGTCCATCGAGCCGATGTCGGCCCAGCGGGTCGCCGAAGCCGCCGTACGGGGCTTGGCACGCGGACGCCACCACATCGCGCTCGACCCGCTGACGCGGTTCTTCCTGGCCTGGGCGAACCTGCCCGAGGACCTCGCGCGGCCGTTCATGCGTCGCACCATCGCGAAGGCGCTGCGCGGCAACTGAACGTCGACCGCGCGAAAGGCCCGCTCGCACATCGAATTACGATGTGCGAGCGGGTCTTTTGCCGTACTCAGCCGGCGATGACGACCACACAGGCCGCGATGAAGAGCAGCTGCACCAGTGCCCGCAGCGGCAGCGGCATGGTCTTGATGCCCAGTTCGGCGCGGGCGGCGCGGACGTTCGCCGGGAACAGCGCCACCAGCAGCGCGATCAGGCAGGCCGCGGCCAGGTCCGCGGTGGCCGGGATCAGTACGCCCGCCGCACCCGCCAGTTCCAGCACGCCGGTCAGCGTCACCAGCGCGGCGGCGTTCGGCAGCCGCGGCGGCACCATGGCGATCAGGGCGTCGCGGCGCGGCTGGAGGAAGTGCGCGCTCGACGTGAGCACGAGCATCGCGGCCAGCCCGAGTGCGGCCGCGTGCGCCCACGAATCGAACCAACCGTGACCGATCAGCCACCCGGCGAGCCGGGCGAGTGCGGTGACGGCGACGAGGACAACCAGCGGTGCCATCGGGATCTCCTGTGCATCGAGCGAATCTTGACAGTGGAAAGATTAGGCACTCGGCGCGAACTTGTCAATGTCTAGATTATCGGTCACCATCGAGGTATGGCTAAGGACGGCTACCACCACGGAGATCTCCGCGCGGCCCTGCTGAGCGCGGCCGCCGAGCGGATCGCCGCCGACGGCGTCGACGCACTATCGCTGCGCAACCTGGCGCGGCACGCGGGCGTCTCGCACGCCGCGCCCGCCCACCACTTCGGCGACCGCGCGGGACTGCTCACCGCGTTGGCCACCGAGGGCTTCGAGCTGCTGGCCGCGCAGCTCGCCGGGGCCGGAGAGGATTTCCGCGAGGTCGCGGTGGCCTACATTCGCTTCGCCCGCGAGCACCCCGGACACTTCGACGTGATGTTCCGCCACAGTCTCTTGCACCCGGACGACGCGGCGTTGCGCGTCGCCCGGGAACGTTCCGCGACGGCCCTGCGCGCCGGTGTCTCGGACATCCGGCCGGGCGACAGCCACGACCGGCAGCAGGCGACTCAGCTCGCCGCATGGTCGCTGGTGCACGGCTTCGCTTCGCTGTGGCGCGAAGGGGCACTGCATAATTCATCACTGGCCGCCGAATCCGATCCGGAGGTCTTGGCCCGCAAGATGTTGTCCACCATCCGGTTCGACTGACCGGAAACCCGCTTGCGCCGAGCCGCCACCGTGCTATCCAGAGACCCGGAAGGAGCGGGCGGCCATCCCCCGGCCGCCATCGACACATGGACATCCACGCCTACCCGACCGAGGCGACCACACCGGTGGACCTGACCGAGGCGCACCGGATCGCCGACCACCATCTCGCCAACGGCGACTACGCCGACCGCGGAATCGCCTACCAGCTCACCGAATTCGACACCTGCTTCGTCGCCGTCGCCACCTTCCCCCGCCCGCCGCACGCCGAGCCGGACAGCCCGCTGGTGGTGGTCGGCGGTTCCGTCTGCGTCATCGACAAACCCACCGGCGCGATCTCCTACTGGCCGACCTACCCGGCCGACCTGGTGGCCGATCAGTACGCGACCGCTCTGCGAGACGGCCGCCTGATCATCGAGGACAGCTGGCCCGAAGACGACGAGCCACCCGCCGCTACCTGAGCCCCCGTCGCACGTGCCGGAGTAATTGCGGCCATTGACAATTGGAGATCAGCACACCAGCATGATCAACGGCACCGCCCAATGGCCAGATCAGGCAAACGTCGAGCTTTCGAAACCGATGCGGCTACAGGAGGCAGCTCCATGGGGGACAACGAGCCCGACGCGGACACACGCGAGACAGAGCAACCCCGGCAGCAGGACCCCGCCGAGCGCAAGAGCTGGGTTCGTCGTCACTCCGGGACGATTCTCACCACATTGCTGTTCCCCATCATCTCCGGGTTGATCGTCTTGGGGGTGGAGAAGTTCACCGATGACGACGCCTCCGCCGCGTCGACCTCGACGCCGGCTCAGCAGACCACCCGCAGCGCCGCCCCGGACGACCGCGCACCCTCGTCCGTTTCCTCCGCCGCACCGACGACATCGGCGACCGCTTCGCCGAACGATGTCCGATGGACCGGCACGATCAACCTCACCTATCTGGATTTGGACTCCGTCCCGCCCCGCGTGCTGACCAGCAACAATGGCGCCAGCGCATGGGTCAGTTACGACCGCAATGCTTCCGGTGGGTTCGACAAAGCCACCCTGTACGGACTCGGCGGCGGCTTCTTCACGACGAAGCCCACCCTCGCCCTGTGGACCACCCCGGCCGAACCCACCCGGCAGCAATGCTCCGACCTCGTCGCCACCCAGGGCGCCGAAACCCTCCCGGTCACCAAGGACAGCGCCTACTGCGTCAAAACCGCCGCAGGCCGCACCGCTTTCCTCACCGGCATCTCCGTCGACAACGCAATCCACGCCTACACGGCCTCGGTAACCGTCTGGTCCGCCACGCAGTAGACGACATCCCCAGCCGCACCCATCGGGAAGTCCAGGCACGACGGTGGTGTCGCGGGCGGTTGGCCGCGGTTCAGAACGCGGGTTGTGCGGGCAGATCCGGGTCGGAGGCAGGGTTGTCCTGGGCAGGTTCGCCCGCGTCGGGGACTTCGGTGCCGCGCAGTGAGGTGCCTGCGGTTTCGCGCAAGTAGTTCCAGGCGAGCAGGCCGATCAGGGACGCGCCGACCATGTAGACGGCGGGGAACAGCGACCAGCCGGTGGTCTGGATGACGGCCTCGTTGATCAGCGGGGCGGTGCCGCCGAAGATCGCGGTGGAGACGTTGTAGGCCAGCGCGAAGCCCGCGTACCGCACATGCGTCGGGAAGATGGCCGGGAAGGTGGAGCTGATGGTGGACAGCTGCGGCACGTACAGCAGGCCGAGCACGATGAAGCCGATGATGGCCCACACGGTCCCCTGCCCCATCAGCCAGTACATCGGCACCGCGAGCACAGCGAGACCCATCAGGGAGAACAACCACATCGGGCGGCGGCCGACACTGTCGGACAGTCGGCCGAAGAAGGGCAGCACCACCATCATCACCAACTGGCCGATCAGCATCATCGCTGTGGTCGCCGACTCGCCCATGCCGATGGTGTTCTGCAGATAGGTGGGCTGGTAGGTCAGCAGCGTGTAGTTCACCACGTTGAGCGCGACCACCAGTCCGGCCAGCGTGAGCGTCTCGCGCCGGTAGGTGGTCAGCACCTCGCGCAGGCCGCCGGGCGGATGCTTGTGCTCGGCGACCTCGGTGAACACCGGGCTCTCGGCCAGCCTGGCCCGCAGGTACCAGCCGGTCAGGCCGAGCGGTATGGCGATCAGGAACGGGATGCGCCAGCCCCATTCGTGCATGGTGTCCGAGCCGAGCGCGAGCTGGCAGGCCAGCACTGTCGCGGAACCGCCGACGAAGCCGGCGAGCGTGCCGAACTCCAGGAAACTGCCGAGGAAGCCGCGTTTGCGGTCGGTGGCGCATTCGGCGAGATACGTTGCCGCGCCGCCGTATTCGCCTCCGGTGGAGAAGCCCTGCACCACACGCAGCAGGATGAGCAGGATCGGAGCCAGCACACCGACGGACGCGTGGGTGGGCAGCACGCCGATGGCTCCCGTGGCGGCCGCCATGAGCAGGATGGTGGTGGCCAGCACGGCTTTCCGGCCGATCCGGTCACCGAGCGGCCCCCACACCATGCCGCCGAGCGGCCGGAGGACGAAGGAGACGGCGAAGCCGAGCATGGTGCCGAGCGTGCCCAGTTCGCCGGGGAAGAAGGCGTCGGTCAGGTATGTCGCCGTGGCGGCGTAGACGCCGTAGTCGAACCATTCGGTCGCGTTGCCCATGGCGGAGGCCGCCACGGAACGCCGCAGCGGGAAACTCTCGGATGTTCGGTCGGTCACGTGCACGTCCTCTCCAGTCCGTCCACGGACCTCGGTTCGTTCCACCTCCGGTCCGAGAACCGAAGGTGTGGCACGAAACAGACCGATACCCAGGATTCCAGCCCGGCAAACAGGCGCACAGCCGAGAACACGCAAGGAAGTCCACTGCGACCTGCCACTACTTGAACAATTGTGATGCCGGTCACATCAGATGGCGGAGGCGCTGAAAAGTGCCATCGAGCGCCGAGCTTCACCCCCGCCCGAGCATGGCGGCGACCGCGGCTGCGACCTCCCGCGCCAGCCCGCCGTCGACCGGGGCGTGCCGACTCAACAGCCGGTACCACATGGCCCCGAACGCGAAATCCACCACGAGGTCCAAGGGCACCGTCTCGGCGAACTCACCGTTGTCCACACCGCGCCGCAGCAATGTACGCAGCACCGCACGGCGTGGGCCGATCACAGTTTCCTGCAAGCGCTTCGAGAGTTCGGGATCACGCTGGGCATCGGCCATCAACCCGACCAGCGCCTGCCCCGTCAGCCTGCGCGTGAGTTCATATGTCGCGGTGAGCAAAGCTTCGATCTCCGCGAGCACGGCGGCGGACTCGGCATGCACGCGCAGCGCAGGGTCCTGCTCCGCGAGCCCCGCGAGCGCCTCCATGAGCACCGCGGCCTTGTCCGGCCACCAGCGGTACACGGTCTGCCTGCCCACGCCCGCCGCGTCGGCGATCGCCTTGATGGTCAGGTCCTGATAGCCGTCGCGTTCGCACAGCTCCAGCGCCACGCGCAGGATCGCGCGCCTGGCGTCCTCACTGCGCGGCCGGCCGCGTGTTCCGGTCATGCCGCCACTTTACAAGACACAGTGCCTCGTTTATATTTCGAGACACTGAGCATCGAAAATAGGAGGCTGTCGTGCGCAACCGAGTCGTCATCGTCGGCGGGACATCGGGCATCGGCCTGGCCACGGCGCGTAGGCTTGCGGCCCACGAATGCGACGTGGTCATCGCCGGTCGGGACGCGGACCGGCTCGCGGCCGCGCTCGCCGAGGCCGGCGAGAACGTCACCGGCCGGACCGTCGACGCGCGGGACGAGGCGGCACTGGCCCGGTTCTTCACCGAACTCGGGCCGATCGACCACGTGGTGGTGACCGTGACCGGCCCGTCGGGCACGGCACCGTTCCGCGAACTGGAACTCGACCACCTGCGCGGGCACGTCGAGGGCAAGCTGCTCGCGCACACTGCCGCGATGCAGGCGGCGCTGCCGCATCTGGCGGAGGGCGGGTCGATCACCTTGGTGTCGGCGGCGTCGGCGGGCGGTTCGATGCCCGCCACCGCGGCACTGGCCGCGGTGAATTCCGCGGTGGAGGCGATGGTTCCGGTGCTGGCCGCCGAGCTGGCACCTCTGCGGGTGAACGCGGTGTCCCCCGGCGTGATCGACACCGAGTGGTGGAGCTTCCTACCCGACGACGCGCGCGCCGAAGTCTTCGACTCGATCGCCGCGACCACGCCGGTGGGCCGCGTCGGCACCGCCGACGACGTGGCCCACGCGATCGAATTCCTGGTGGGGAATTCGTTCACGACCGGGATCGTGGTGCGCGTCGACGGCGGCGCACGATGGGGAGCGCCGAACTAGGGCGCGGTCTACAGCGGCGTCACGTACGCGCCCGCGATGCCACCGTCCACCAGGAATTGCGACGCGGTGATGAACGAGGAATCGTCGCTGGCGAGGAACGCGACGGCGGCGGCGATCTCCTCGGGTTCGGCGAACCGGCCGAGCGGAACGTGCACCAGACGCCGCGCGGCCCGCTCGGGATCCTTGGCGAACAGTTCCTGGAGCAAGGGCGTGTTGACCGGACCGGGGCACAGCGCGTTCACCCGAATGCCACTGCGGGCGAACTGCACTCCGAGTTCCCGGCTCATCGCCAGCACACCGCCTTTGGAGGCGGTGTAGGAAATCTGCGAAGTCGCCGCGCCCAGCACCGCCACGAACGAGGCGGTGTTGATCACCGAGCCCTTGCCGCGCTCGAGCATGTGCCCGATGGCGTACTTGCTGCACAGGTACACCGACGTCAGATTGACCTCCTGGACGCGCCGCCACGCGTCGATGCCGGTGGTCAGGATCGAATCGTCCTCCGGCGGGGAGATGCCCGCGTTGTTGAACGCGATGTCCAGCCCGCCGTAGGCGTCGACCGCGGTCTGGAACAGGGCCTCGACCTGGGCTTCGTCGGTCACGTCCACCTGGACGTACCGGCCGCCGACCTCCTTGGCGGCCGCCTCGCCGGTCCCCGCATCGATGTCCGCGACCACCACTTTCGCCCCCTCCGCCGCGAAGCGACGGACCGTGGCCAGACCGATACCGCTCCCGCCGCCGGTGACGACGGCGACTCGATCCTGTAAGCGCTGCAAGGTATCTCCTGTCGGATATGCGGGTATCACTGCGTGGCGAGGAAGACGTTCTTGGTCTCGGTGAAGGCGAGCGCGGCATCCGGCCCGAGTTCGCGCCCCAGCCCGGACTGCTTGAACCCGCCGAACGGCGTCCAATACCGCACGGAGGAATGCGAGTTCACCGACAGGTTGCCCGCCTCCACGCCGCGGGCCACGCGCAGCGCCCGGCCGACATCACGGGTCCAGATCGAACCGGACAGACCGTAATTCGTGTCGTTGGCGATGCGCAGCGCGTCGGCCTCGTCGTCGAACGGCAGCACGGCGACCACCGGGCCGAACACCTCCTCGGTGAGCACCCGGTCGGTGGGCGCGCCGGGCAGCACCACGGTCGGGGGGTACCAGAATCCGGGCCCCTCGGGCATGCTTCCGGTGAACGCCACCTCGGTCGAAGGCTGCACGAACGCGGCCACCCGCTCCCGGTGCGCCGCCGAGATGAGCGGACCCATCTCGGTGGCTTCGTCGGACGGGTCGCCCACCCGCACGCCCTGCACCGCAGGTTCCAGCAGTTCGAGGAAACGGTCGAAGACACTGCGCTGCACCAGGATCCGCGACCGGGCGCAGCAGTCCTGCCCGGCGTTGTCGAAGACGCCGGAGGGCGCGGTGGCCGCCGCCTGCTCCAGGTCGGCGTCGGCGAACACGATGTTCGCGCTCTTGCCGCCCAGTTCCAGCGTCACCCGCTTCACCTGCCGTGCGCAGCCCGCCATGATCTGCGTGCCCACTTCGGTGGAACCGGTGAACACCACCTTGCGAACGACCGGGTGGGTGACGAAGCGCTGCCCCACCACGGATCCCTTTCCGGGCAGCACCTGGAACACGTCCTCGGGCAGTCCCGCCTCGAGCGCGAGTTCGCCGAGCCGCAAGGCGGTCAGCGGGGTGACCTCGGCGGGCTTCAGCACCACCGTGTTGCCCGCGGCGAGCGCGGGCGCGAAGCCCCACGCGGCGATCGGCATCGGGAAGTTCCACGGCACGATCACCCCGACGACGCCGAGCGGCTCGTGGAAGGTGATGTCGACCCCGCCCGCGACCGGAATCTGCTGTCCCAGCAGTCGTTCCGGCATCCCGGCCGCGTAGTGCAGGACGTCGCGGACGTTGCCCGCCTCCCAGCGCGCGTTGCCGATGGTGTGCCCGGCGTTGGCGACCTCGAGCCGAGCGAGGTGCTCCAGGTCCGAGTCGACCGCCTCGGCGAACCGGCGCAGCAAGCGTGCCCGGTCTCCCGGCGCCACTTCGCGCCAGGCGGCCGAGGCACGCTGCGCGCGGGCGATGGCCGCGTCGGTCTCCGCTTCCCCGGCGAGTTCGACGGTGGTGACCACCTGTTCGGTCGCCGGGTTGACCACCTGCGCTGTCGTCACCGGTCGCGCTCCCTTCGATAGGTGTCCGCCGCCTCGACCAGCGCCCGGATCAATCGGCGATCGGTGGCGTCGGCCTCCGGATGCCACTGCACGCCGACCAGGAACGATCCGTCGGTGGACTCCACGGCCTCGATGGTGCCGTCGGCGGCGTACGCGGTGGCGGCCAGGCCCTCCGCGAGCCGATCGATGGCCTGATGATGGTGGCAGTGCACTTTCAGTTCCGGACCGGCCGAGCGGGCGATCCGGCTGCCCGCGATGGTCAGCACCCGGGTGGCGGTGAATCCGCCCTCGACGCCGGAGTGCTCCTCGTGACCGACGACGTCGGGCAGGTGCGGGATCAACGTGCCGCCGAGCGCCACGTTCGCCAGTTGCAGCCCGCGGCACACCGCGACTATGGGCATGTCCGCCGCCCGTGCCAGCTCGAACAGACCGAACTCCGATTCGTCCCGATCCGGCCTGGTGTAGCCGGGTATCCCGGACGACGGGCCGCCGTAGCGGACCGGATCGACGTCCGCGCCGCCGGTCAGCACCAATCCGTCGAGCCGCCGCACCAACTCCGGACGCGCGACGCCCGCGGGCGGCAGCAACACGGGGATACCGCCCGCGGCGGCCACCATCTCGACATAGGCGTGCGGCAGGACCGCGCCCGGCAGGTCCCAGGCGTTGAAGCGGACCTGTTCCACGTAGGTGGGCAGGCCGATCACGGGACGGGCTCCCGCGACCTCAGAGTCGTTCGAAACCACGGATACGCTCCCAGTCGGTGACCGCGGCGTCATAGGCGTCCAGCTCGACCCGCGCCGCGTTGCGGTAGTGCTCCACTACATCATCACCGAAGGCCGCGCGGGCCACCGTGCTGTCGCCGAACAGCTGGGCCGCCTCGCGCA
This sequence comes from Nocardia sp. CY41, assembly GCF_009829325.1. Classification (GTDB taxonomy): domain Bacteria; phylum Actinomycetota; class Actinomycetes; order Mycobacteriales; family Mycobacteriaceae; genus Nocardia. Next base: position 25,712 of record NZ_VUOS01000002.1, on the reverse strand, counting down.
GCGTCCGCGGCACCCGAGGGCGCTCGGAGCGGTAGGCGTTGCCGTGGAATTCCGGCTCCAGCGGCAGCCCGCGATCGATACCGTGCAGTCCCGCCGCGATGAGGGCGGCCACGGCCAGGTACGGGTTCACGTCGCCGCCGGGCACCCGGTTCTCGAATCGCAGCGAATGGTCCTCGCCGACCACGCGGACGGCGCAGGTCCGGTTGTCGCGGCCCCACGCGATCGCGGTCGGCGCGAAGCTCCCGGTGACGAATCGCTTGTAGGAGTTGATGTTCGGCGCCAGCAGGTAGGTGAACTCGCGCAGGCAGTCCAGCTGGCCCGCGATGAACTGCCGCATCAGCGCCGACATGCCGTCCGCGCCGTCGCCCGCGAAGACGGGCGCTCCCGAGTCATCGCGCAGACTCAAGTGGATGTGACAGGAATTCCCCTCGCGCTCATTGTATTTCGCCATGAACGTGAGACTGCGCCCTTCCTGGGCGGCGATCTCCTTCGCACCGGTCTTGTAGATGCTGTGGTTGTCGCAGGTGACCAGTGCTTCGTCGTACCGGAACGCGATCTCGTGCTGGCCGGGGTTGCATTCGCCTTTGGCCGACTCGACATACATTCCCGCGCCGTCCATCTCCTTGCGGATGCGGCGCAACAACGGTTCGATCCGCCCGGTGCCGAGCATCGAGTAGTCGACGTTGTACTGGTTGGCCGGTGTCAGTCCGCGGTAGCCGGCGTTCCAGGCGGCCTCGTAGCTGTCGTCGAACACCAGGAATTCGAGTTCGGTCCCGACGAACGCGCGCAGGCCGCGCTCGGCCAACCGGTCCAGCTGCCTGCGCAGCACCTGGCGCGGCGAGGCGGGCACGGGCCGCCCCTCCGGCACCACGTGCTCGACGTCGCACAACACGAGCGCCGTGCCCGGCCACCACGGTGTCGTCCGCAGGGTGCGCAGATCCGGCCGCAGCACGACGTCCCCGTACCCGGTCTCCCAGGACGACAGCGCGTATCCGTCGACGGTGGTCATATCCACGTCCACCGCGAGCAGGTATCCGCACGCCTCGGTGGCGTGCTGGACCACCTCGTCCAGAAAATATCGTGCTGCGCAGCGTTTGCCTTGCAGTCGCCCCTGCATATCGGTCATGGCGACCAGCACCGTGTCGATCTCACCCGTGTCGACCCGGTCCCGCAATTGCGCCACACTCAACATCCCGCTACGCATCCACGACCCCTCTCGGCACCAACCGTGCTCACGCTAGAGCAAAACGGACACCTTTGCGGTGCGACACCCGAATCTCGTGGGAACCCCGGGACGGTGTGCGATCGGGCCAGCTCAGACGGCCCCTCGGCGGCCGCGCAGCAGGGGTCAGGACAAGGGATTGCGAAGGGCGGCGGAAAGGATGGCCAGGCGGCGCGGGCGGGGCCGCGACAGCGCGGGCGGGCGCGGCGCGCGGATCGGCCGTCCGAGCCACATGCGGACAAGCAAGGCCGCGAAACCCAGGTGGCCGCGCAACGCCGGACCGGCGAAGGCGAGCGACCACCGCGTCTGCGTGCCGGCCGCGGGCAACTCGCGTCCGGCGAAGCGGCCGGCGAGCCAGTCGACCATGACCGGCAGCGCCAGGAACTGCAACAGCAGATGGGTGCTGAGCCGGTCGCGCAGGTAGCGCACGTGCACGCCCGCGTCCACGTAGCGCGCGACGTGGCCGTCCACGTCGGCGACCGCGATCACCTCGTCGTACACGCCTTGCAGCACCAGCATGGGCATGGCTGGCGCGCGGCGGCCCGGGTGGATGTCGTCGAGGATCCGTTGCAACCCGTCCTGGGCGATCATCGCGGCGAGCCCCGCGCCGCTGTGCTTGTCGATGTCGCGCCGGGCGAAGCGATACAGCAGCGGGAACGTCGCGGTGGTCTCGGTCTCGGCCAGCCAGCCCAGATACCGCGCGTCCAGGTGGGCGCGCAGCATGCGGTCCAGGTCCGGATACCCGCGGCGCAGCCCGGCGGTGAAGACGGCCGCGAATCCCGCGAACAGCGTGCCGTTGAGCCGGACGAAGGCGGCGGCCGGATCACCCACCGGCGAGCCTGCGACCGCGCCGACCACGTTCAGCTCCGGCGCGTACTCGGCGGCCGCCTCCGCGGCCCACGCGGTGGCCAATCCCCCGCCCGAATAACCCCACAGCGCGACCGGCGTGGCCGGTTCCAGCCCGAGCGGGACGAACGCGAGAGCGGCGCGAACCGCGTCCAGCGCGCGATATCCCGGCTCCCTGGCCACGCCGAACCGGCCGGCGGTCCCCCCGTGATCCGGCACCGACACCGCCCAGCCCCGGGCCAGGGCGCTGGCGATCAACGGCAGCTCGAGCTGGGGAATCGACCCCGCCGCCCGCGCCCCGCGCCGCAGTGCGTAGGAGGGAAGACATTTCGACGCCACCGCGTCGATCGCGCACTGGAACGAGACCAGCGGGCGCGGCTCGGCCGGATCCGCGCCCCACGGCAGCAGCACGGTGGTCACCGCCACCTCGGGCACACCATCCAGGTCACAGGTGCGGTAGAGCAACTGCCACGCCGAAATACGCTGCGGCACAAGACCGAAGAAGCCGATCTCCACGGTGCGCGTGCGGACGATCGCACCGGGGCGCAAGCGTCCGACCGCGGACGGCGGCACGTAGAAGGGATCGCCGTCCGGCAGCAGCGGCCGATGCGCGAACACGTCCGGATCGGGCGGCACCGGACCGCCGTCCCACTCGGGCTCCACACTCATCCGGTTCTCCCTTTCCGACGGCACGGCCGTGACGACGGGCACCGTCGGGCCGGGACGGCGCGCGATGCCCGTATTCCACCCAAGCAATGTCGTGGCCGGAAAAGAATTGTCCCCGGCACCAATTCGACGCTCGCGGATTCTCGCTTCGATGCAGTGACAACGAGGCTCAGAAGCCGCCGTTTCCGCCGATCATCCACGGATTGAAGGTGCATTCCAGCGCCGGATGTCCGACCGGATCCAGCGCGTGCAGCACGATCGAAGCCGCGCGTGGCGAGTACATCATCGTGAGGTGATCGGACATATCCTGCTCGCACCCGTCCTGCAGCGTGACGTTGTCCACCGTTGCGTCCGGACCCGCCTGCAAGAACGTCCATTGATACGGGTTGGTGATCTCGTCGTGCCGCGAACCGATGGCCGTGTAGGCGACGCCGGGCACCGTGTCGCCCTGCGCATTCAAACCGGCGTAGAACGGCGAGCCCGCCGCCTGCTGGATATTCGCGATGCCGACCAGCGGCTCGTAGAACCCGAGGATATTCACGCCGAGGTTGTTGATGATCCGGCCGAGTGTCGCGATGCCCAGCAGCGAGGTGCCGTGATGGGTGGCGCCCAAACTCACCAGTTCGCCCACTTTGCCCTGGCCGCCGTCGAATTTCAGATAGTGGTTGGCGATCGTGCCGCCTTGGGAGTGCCCGACGATGTCCACGGTCTGCGCTCCCGTCGCGGCCAGCACCCGGTCGACGAAGTCCCGCAGCTGCCCCGCCGAGTCCTCCATCGGCCCGACGCCGAAGCGCCCTGGCAGGATCGGTCCCAGGCCGCCGCCCTCCAGCAGGCCGGATCGCCCGTAGTTGAAGGCGAACACGCAGAATCCGGCGCGCGCCAAGCGCGGCGACAGGGCGGCGAAGGTGTCGTAGGCGTTGAGCCAAGTGCCGTGCAGCAACACCACCGGACGCGGGTGTTCGGCGGTCGGCGTGCAGTTCCAGCGGTTCGCGCCGGGCGGAGCCGCGTCGGGATGGGTGAGTCCGTAGGCGAAGGCGGCGAGATAGGCCGACATCTCCGGGCCTTCGCCGGACGCGTCGGAGGCGACGCTGGTCGCCCATCCCGACGAACTGCCGGTGTCCACGATCGCGCGCGGCTGCCTGCCGTCCGGCGCGGGCGTCAAGCCGGCGGTGATGTACTCGGCGAGGGCCTGCTGTGTCGGTTCGATCTCCGCCTGCGCGGCTCCACCGCCGAGCGCGGTCGCCATTGTCAGGCCCGCGATCACCGCTGCCCCCATGATCGCCCGTCGAGCGTTGTGCGTCATTGCCAACATCCTGTTCACTTCCATTCGCGCCGAACGAACGCGGCAGGCGGTGAAATCGTCGCACCGTCACGAAATGTTCTCCGCGCCACATTTGGAGACAGATGTGATCAGGGCCATATGCGCCGGCCGCTTTCCGAATGTAGAGCGCTCGCCGTAGCAATGTCACTGCACCTCGAGGAGAAGATTTCCACCGGGATTTTGGCGTGCGAGCCAAAATTCGCGCGGCCGCGCCGGCGACCTTGCCCCGGGATTCTGTGGTCGGAAACAATCGGCCCATGTCCGTCGTGTTGTCCCCGGTGACCGGAGACGCTCCCCTCGTCGCCCGGTTGCTCACCCGCTGGCCACAGATCGCCGAGCGCATGCTCGCCGCGGGCCTGGGCACCACCCCGCCCGCCGCCGATCTGCCGGAGGGGCATTTCACCGCCGAGGTGCTGCCTGCGATCTACGCCTGCGGCCGCGCGGTGCTCCAGGCGATCGGTGAACAGCGCAGCTTCACCAAATCGGAGGTCGCGACGTTCGTCGCCCCGGTGGCCGAGCGGCACGCCGAGGACCGGTTTCCGTTGCCCCTGCTCATCGAGGCCATTCACGGTTCCGCGCAGTCGGTGCTCCAGGAGGCGGCCGCGCTGGCGTCCCGCGACGAACTCGACGACCTCGTCGTGGTCGGCAGCCGCCTGCTCGACCTGCTGATGCAGATCAACATCACGGTCGTGGAGACCTACACCGAGGTCGAGCAGTCCATCTACAACGCCGAGCGGGAAGCGCGCCGCGCGCTGTGCTCGGCGCTGTTGCACGGGCTGCCCGCCGAGGAACTGGCGGCGCGGGCGGACACCACGCTGGCCGAGCGCTACACGGTGCTGGCGATCCACATCCGGCCCGACGACCAGCCGAGTACGGTCGCGACGCTGGTCGGGCGCCGCCGCATCCGCCTGCTGCACCGCGCGTTGGACGCCCTCGCGGGGACCAAAGCACTGGCCACCTTCGACGGCTGGACCGGAATCGCCTTGCTGCCCACGGGTTCGGACACCGAACTCGATGTCGCGCGCTATGCCGGGCTGGCCGCCGAATTGACCGAGCACTTCGGCATTCCGGTGTTCCTCGCCGAGTATCCCGCGGTGCCGCAGGACGCCATCGCGCAGACTGCGAAGGAAGCCACCGACCTCGCCGAACTCGCGCGGCTGCTCGGCAGGCCTGCGGGCGTCTACCAGCTCGACGACCTGCTCCTGGAATACCAGCTCACCAGACCGGGCACCGCTCGCGCGCGGCTGGCCGAGCGCATCGCCCCCATCCTGGACAGCCCGCACCTGCTCGACGCGCTCGACGCGCACCTGCGCCACGGCTCCGACCGCAAAGCCGCGGCCGCCGAGATCCACGTACACCCGAACACTTTCAGTTACCGCCTGCGCCGCATCGCCGAAATCACCGGGGCCGATCCCACCGATCCGCACGACTCGCGGCTGCTGGCGGCCGCGCTGACGATTCAGCGCCTGTATCCCGGCAGGCAGGCCGGTGACGGGAAGCCCTAGAAGGGCTCGCCCAGCGCGCCGGTCGCGGTTACCGTCCGACACATGGGAGACGAGCACGAGTCGATCGACGCCGGCGGTTACTTGCTGACCGGTCGATCGCTGGACGAGTACCGGGCGATGTTCGCGCTCACCGACGACGACTTGCGCGGCGATATCCTCGACTGTCCCGGCGGTGCCGCCAGTTTCGCGGCGGAGGCGGCGGCGTTCGGCGCACGGGTGGTCGCGGTCGATCCGGTCTATCGCCTGCCCGCGGCGGAGCTGACCGCCCTGGCGTCCGCGGAACTCGACCACAGCGCGTCTCACACGACAGCCGCCGCCGACCACTACGTCTGGGGTTTCTACGGCGATCTCCACGCCCATCGCGAGATGCGGAAGACCGCCGCGGGCCGGTTCGCCGCTGATCTGCGCGCGAACCCGGCGCGCTACCGCTTCGGCGCCCTGCCCGCGCTCGACTTCCCCGATCGGACCTTCGATCTGGTGCTGAGCTCGCATCTGCTGTTCACCTACGCCGACCGGCTGGATTCCGACTTCCATGTGGCCGCGTTACGGGAACTGGTGCGGCTGAGCCGCGGGGAGGTCCGAGTGTTCCCGCTCCGCGACCATGCCGGCGGACAGCTGGACGACCTGCTGGATCACGTTCGAATGAGATTGCGGGCCGAGGGAATCCAGTCGGAAGTCGCCGACGTGGAGTTCGAGTTCCAGCGCGGGGCGCGCTCGATGCTGCGCTTGTCGGCATCCTGATACCCGTCGCTCGAGTTCGGTGGCGCGTCGCGGCTGTTCACTGCGGTGAAGCCGCGATCGGTCGGGCGCGTTGCTCGACGCGGTAGGCGGCATCCGACCCGACGGCCGTCCGGGTGTGCTCGACGAGACCTCCGCCGCCACCCAGTTCGTCCGAGTCCGACTTGCCGGCATCTGCTCAGCGAGCAGTGGCCCGGACGCTGAGCGGTCTCCCCAACCCGGTACGTCGCCCGTACGTCGAACCCGAACCGCGCGGGACACCCGGCCGGGCATGGCCCAATGGGGCGAATCTGTGTTAACTTAATCGAGAATCACAATTAACTTAGCTGATCGGAGAGGGCTATGAGGTCCGCCGTCATCGTCGATGTCGTTCGCACACCGTCCGGTAAAGGCAAAGCAGGCGGCGGCCTGTCGGAGGTGCATCCGGCCACCCTGCTGGCGGGCGTGCTCGCCGAACTCGTCGCCCGCCACGACCTCGATCCCGCCCTCGTGGACGACGTGGTCGGCGGATGCGTCACACAGAGCGGAGAGCAGGCGTTCAACATCAGCAGGACCGCCGCGCTGGCCGCCGGTTTCCCCGAGTCGGTGCCCGCCACCACCGTGGACCGGCAGTGCGGGTCCAGCCAGCAGGCCGCGCACTTCGCGGCGCAAGGTGTCATCGCGGGCGCCTACGACATCGCGATCGCGTGCGGCGTGGAATCCATGAGCCGAGCGCCGATGTTCTCCAACGGCCAAGGCAAAGATGCCAACCGCGGCCCGCTCGCGCACCGTTACCCGGAGGGTCTCATCCAGCAGGGCATCGCGGCCGAGGTGATCGCCGCCCGATGGAAGTTCGACCGCACCGCGCTGGACGAATTCGCCGCCCGCTCGCATCGGCTCGCCGCCGAGACAGCGGCGCAAGGCGGCTTCGACAACGAACTGGTCGCGGCGGGCACGCTGACCGCCGACGAGACCATCCGGCCCGCCACCACCGGCGAAAGCCTCGCGAAGCTGCGGCCGGCCTTCGCCGACGATCAGTACACCGCACGCTTCCCCGAGATCGAGTGGTCGATCACTCCGGGCAATTCCTCGCCGCTCACCGACGGGGCCTCGGCCGCGCTGATCACGAGCGAGGAGGCGGCGGCGAAACTGGGCCTGCGCCCGCGCGCCCGGTTCCACTCGTTCGCCGTGGTGGGCGACGATCCCCTGCTCATGCTCACGGCGGTGATTCCCGCTACCCGCAAGGTGCTCGACCGCGCCGGGCTGGGCATCGATGACATCGACGCCTACGAGGTGAACGAGGCGTTCGCGCCCGTGCCGCTGGTCTGGCGGCAGGAACTGAACGCCGATCCGGAGAAACTGAACCCGCGCGGCGGCGCGATCGCCCTCGGTCACCCGCTGGGCGCGTCCGGCACCCGCATCCTGGCGACGCTGGTCAACCATCTCGAACAGACCGGCGGCCGCTATGACCTGCAGACGATGTGCGAGGCGGGCGGCCTGGCCAACGCGACGATCATCGAACGCCTCGGATGAGCGCCCGCACCGCGCTGGTCACCGGCGGATCCCGCGGCATCGGCGCGGAGGTGGCGCGCCGCCTGGCCGGCGAGGGCTATCACCTGACCCTCGCCGCGCGCACGCCCGACACCCTCGAGCAGACCGCGGCGCGCCTGCGTGCCGAAACCGGGGCGGACGTGCAGACGGTGGCGGCGCAGCTGAACGACCTCGACCAGGTGCGCGCCCTGGCGCAGGCCCACGAGGAACGCTTCGGCGGGATGAACGTGCTGGTGCTGAGCGCGGGCACCGGCACGGCGGGCGCCGTGGCCGACCTGCCCGCGAAGGCGTACGAGCGCATGCTCGACGTGAATTTCCGCGCGCCGCTGACCCTCATTCAGGCGGCGCTGCCGCTGCTGCGCAAGAGCGCGGACGCCGACCGCGGGCGCGGCGCGAAGATCGTCGCGCTGGCTTCCATCACCGGTGTCGCCGGAGAGGCGGGCCTCGCCGCGTACGGAGCCACCAAAGCGGCGCTCATCTCGCTGTGCGAGACGGTCTCCCTGGAGGAGTCCGGGAACGGCGTCAGCGCGACGGCGGTGTCCCCCGGCTACGTCGACACCGACATGACCGCGTGGAAACGGGATGCCCTCGACCGGTCCGCCATGCTCGCCACCGGGGACATCGCCGAGATGGTGCTGGCGATCACCCGGTTGTCCCGCAACGCCGTGGCGCCGAACATCGTGCTGTCGCGCGCCGGTGACCAGCTGTGGCGCGCGTGAGCACCGTTACCCCACAGCGACCTGGGCGCGGGTCCGGCAGCGAAACGGAGGGCCGAATCCGTTTTCGGTGAATCGCAATTCGGGACGGATTATCGGATTCCGATTTCCGATGCCAGTGCGGCGATAAAGTAATATTCGCCAACAGGCAGAGTCGCCGAAAAATAGCACCGGCGCCTACCGCGATTCGCGGTAGGCGCCGGTAGCGCTATAGGCTGTGACGCGTCAGAGGTACGCGCCGCACACGGGCCAGGCGCCCGGACCCTGGGTCGCGAGCACGTTCTCGGCGACGCGGATCTGCTCTTCGCGGCTGGCGTTGGAGGGGCTGCCGGAGCCACCGTTGGCCTCCCAGGTGCTCTGGGTGAACTGCAGGCCGCCGGAGAAGCCGTTACCGGTGTCGGTGCCCCAGTTGCCACTGCTCTCGCACTGCGCGACGGCGTCCCAGTTGTGGGCCGACGCGGTGGCGGTCGACAGGCCGAACGGCACGGCGACGAAAGCGCCGATGGCCGCGGTGAAGCCGAGAACACGAGTGGTGAATTTACGGTTTTGCGACATGAGATTTCCCGCCTGCGCCCACCGGCTCGGCGAATGTCGCCGCGCCCCTGTCCCCAGGAAGGTCGTGGACACTCGAACCGCGGGACAGGGTTTCCGGCGTTCTGCGATTCGAGCTCGATCTCGGTGTTGCCCCGAGCCGTGACCGACGTTAGCGGAGATTTCGCGGCAGATCACGTTCGAATAACTTCGAACCTGGTTTAACCCCCGGTCGAGACTCTGCGTCATCCGCGCAGGTCGATCGCGGAAAATTGCGCGATACGATTCGGCTGTTATAGCGCCGTGATGTGGTCGAGATCACTGCGAAATGGTGAAGCGGATCGCATTTCCGCAGGTCCACGACTTGCGGTAGTAGGCGTGCAGGTGCCCACATCCGCCGCCGAGCACGACTCGGCTACCGAGTCGTTACCTCGACTACGCACCTGAGATCCAACGGTGCACCTACACACCCGGCCGCAGCGCGACCAACCTGCGATCTCGGCGCGGTAACGACTGGGCCGGAGCCCGGAGAGTCCGAACCGGTTCGCCGCTCAGTGCGGCATCCCGTCGCCGGAGGCGCGTCGAAACCGATCCACCTCCGGCGCCGAAGCGGGCTACTTCCCGTGCGCCCGCAACTGGTAGAGGCCCTCGGTTTCCGCCACGACCACACCATCGGCGTCGGTGACCACCGCACGCAGCGTGAAGTCGGCCTTGCCGTTCTCCCCCGCCTCTGCGGCGATGCGCGTGATCTCCTCGTCCGACAGCGACGCCTCGGCCCGCACAGCGGTCTTGGCCGGCTTGCGGAACGAGATGCGCAGGTCCTTCACCAGCGGGTAGAACGCCGAGTTGTCGAAGGTCGCGACCGCGATGGCGCCGCCGAGGATCTCGGCGACGGTGAACAGCACACCGGCGTACATCACGCCGAAATGGTTGCCGTTGCCCTCGACGGGGACCGAGGTCGCCGCGAAACCGCGCCGTACCTCCTCCGCCTGCACACCCATCTTGTGTGCGATCGGAATGGTGAATTCCAGTGCTCCGTTGACGATGTCCTTGAACGGAGGAGTCTCGACGTCACTCATCGCAACCGTCCCTTCGCGCCGGGATGGCCGGCACCTCGTTGTCTCTGACCACGACCACCTCGGTGGACGTCACCGAAGCGTAGAGGCTCGGGGCCGCACGCCGACAGAGTGTTGGCGCTTTGCCAACACTCTCGGCTCCGCGGGTCACAGACTGCGGGCGATGATCTCCTTCATGATCTCGTTGGTGCCGCCGTAGATCTTCTGCACGCGGCTGTCGGTCCACATCCGCGAGATCGGATACTCGGTCATGTAGCCGTAGCCGCCGTGCAGCTGCAGGCATTCATCGGCCACCGACATGGCCCGGTCGGTGGTCCACCACTTGGCCATGGCCACGGTCGGGATGTCCAGTTCCCCGCGCAGATGCCGCATGATGCAGTCGTCCAGGAAGACGCGGGCCACCCGGGTCTCGGTGGCCGCCTCGGCGAGGGTGAACTTGGTGTTCTGGAACGCGAACAGCGGCTTGCCGAAGGCGTGCCGCTCTTTGGTGTAGCGCAGTGTCACCTCCAGCGCGGCTTCCATTCCGGCCACCGACCCGACGGCGATGATCAGCCGCTCCTGCGGGAGCTGCTGCATCAGCTGGACGAATCCCTGCCCTTCCTGGGTGCCGAGGAGGTTCGTGACCGGCACCCGGACGTCCTCGAAGAACAGTTCGGAGGTGTCCTGCCCCTTCTGGCCGACCTTGTCCAGCACCCGGCCACGCCGGAAGCCCGCCCGGTCGGCCTCCACCAGGATCAGCGAGATGCCGCTCGCGCCTTCGCTGGTGTCGGTCTTGGCGACGACGATGACGAGGTCGGCCTGGCTGCCGTTGGTGATGAAGGTCTTGGAACCGTTCACCACGTACTCGTCGCCCTCGCGGATCGCCTTGGTCTTCACATTCTGCAGGTCGGAACCCGTGCCGGGCTCGGTCATGGCGATCGCGCCGACGACCTCGCCGGCGGCCATCTCGGGCAGCCATTGCCGCTTCTGCTCTTCGGTGCCGTAATGCAGCAGGTAATGCGCGACGATGCCGCTGTGCAGCGTGGCGCCCCAGGAGGTGTCGAACGCCTTGGCCTGCTCCTCGATGAGGACGGCCTCGTGCGCGAAGGTGCCGCCGCCACCGCCGTACTCCTCCGGGATCGACGCGCACAGCAGGCCGAGCGCGCCCGCCTTGTTCCAGAACTCGCGGTCGACGTGGTGCTGCTCGATGAACTTGTCGATGTTCGGCGTCAACTCCTTCGCGAAGAACGAGCGGGCGAGCTCGCGCAGGGCGTCCAGGTCGTCGTCGAGCCAGGCGGACCGGTAGGTCGTCATCGGGTGTCCTTGCGAAAGTCTGATACCGACAGTTACGGGTACAGTGTGTACCAAGTGCCTGGCGGGTACAAGGTGTACCACGGATTCTTCCGGTCGATACGCTGAGCGCCGTGGCACGACAACCTTGGGTGGACACCGCCGACGCACGGCGCTCCACCAGCACCAGGCCCGGCCGCGAGGAGCGCCGCCGCGCCATCGTGCAAGCCGCGATCGCGGCGATCGAGGAGGACGGGCCGCACGCGCTGACCGGCCGGATCGCCGACCGGGCCGGATTGGCCCGCACGCACGTCTACCGGCACTTCGCCAGCAAGGAAGAACTCGATCTCGCGGTGGCCAGACACGCGCACCACGACTTGACCGAACGAATTCGCGCGCGCCTTGCGGTGGACGGCACGCCGCTGGACATCATCCGCGCGCCCTTGGCCCAGCATGTGCGGTGGGCCGCCGAACATCCCAATCTGTATCGGTTCCTGGTCGGACGCGACTACCGGCGCGGCCGCAACGAGCCGCGCGTCGGCGGGAGCGCTTTCGCCGCCGAGATCTCCGCGGCGGCGGCGCGCTACCTGCCGGAATTCGGGGCCGATCCGCTGGCCGCCGACCGCGTGGTGGTCGCGCTGCTCGGCTTGGTCGACGCCTCGGTGCGGTGGTGGCTCGAACACCAGGACACCACCGAGGCCGCGCTCGTCGACCGCTTGACCACCGAATGCTGGCTGCTCATCGACAACCGGCTCCGCGATCTGGGCATCGCGATCGACCCGCGGAAACTACTGCCGGGCAAGTGATTCGGCACGCGCGGCGAGGTCGCCGGGTCAACGCGAGGCAGGGACCACTTCCCGCGTGATGGCGTGCACGAAATCGGGAAGATCGCCCGGGTTGCGCGAGGTGAGCAACGTCCACCCATCCTCCGTGGACCGGACGGCCGCTTCGTCCACCCACTCACCGCCGGCGTTGACGATGTCGGTCCGCAGCGAGAAGTACGAGGTCAGCGTCTTGCCGGACACGAGTTCGGCGTTCACCAGCAGCCACGGGCCGTGACAGATCGCGGCGATCGGCTTGCCCGCGCCCGCGAATTCCTTGGCCAGCTCGATCGCGCGGTCGGTGACCCGCAGCTTGTCCGCGTTCACCGTGCCGCCGGGTACGACGAGCACGTCGAAATCGTCCGCGGAGACCTCGTGCAACGACGTATCCGGTTGCACCGTCGCGTCTTTCTCCGTGTCGTGCCGGTAGGTCTGCACCTCTTCGCGCTTCGGCGCGGCATGGGTCACCTGCGCGCCGCGATTGCGTAGTTCGTCCCGCGGCACCAGCAATTCGTCCCGCTCCACGCCCGTGTTCGAGGTGATGATCAGCACCCGCGTCCCATTCAGCTGATCGGTCATGAGCTGCTCTCCTTTCGGTCGGGATGGTCCTTTTCCCGGCATGCCGCACGAGAGCCCGGCTAAACCTCGCCGGAGGCGGGAGCGGCGTCGTCGCCCTGGGGCAACAGCGTGCCGGAGAGGTGTTCCTGAGCCAGCCTGCGCAGCGCGGCGAGCAGGGTGTCGCCGAGAATCGTTCCCACGATGGCCGTTTCGGTCATCCGTTCCAGGCCGCGCTCCTTGCGCACCAAGGCGATGTCGGTGGCGGCGATGGCTTCGCTGGCGCCCGCGTAGTCGTCCATCGCGGCGACCACGTCGTCGTGGCCGAGCAGGCGCAGGGCCGCGCAGACGTCGACGAGCGTGCCACGGGCCGGGCTGTCGTCGTGGATGCGCCAGCCGCGCCGGTCCAGCAGTGCCGCGACGTCCTCGGCGGCGGCCTCCCGCTGCTCGGCACCGATCTGGGACCTCCGCCCGCCCAGGGCGTATTGCACATGCCCCAAGGAGTCCCGCGCGGACAGCTTGCCGCTGTCGAGCGCCGCGAGCAGTTCCTTCGCCGCGTCGATGGACACGCCGCCGATGTCGACCAGCGCCCGGATCAGCCGCAGCCTTCCGACGTGCGCCTCCCTGTATTCGGCCTGGTTGCGATGGGTTCGCACGCCCGAGGGCAGCAACCCCTCGCGCACGTAGTACTTGATCGTCGCGGGAGCGACGCCGCTGGCGCGGCTGAGTTCGGCGATCCGCATCGGGCTCCTCGGGCTCGGTGGCTGTCTTGACAATCGATAGTACAGCTATCCATAATCTCTACTGATAGTACAACTATCGATATCTCCAGTTCCCGAAAGGTCGACCTGTGACCGCCCTCTTCCAACGCTTCCCCGCCCTCTCCTGGCATCGCCCCCTGATGCTGCTCGCCGTCGCCATGGCGCTCCTGGTCGTCTGGTCGCTCGGAGGCATGATCGTCGACGACCGCACCGTGACCGGCCTGCCGATCTGGGCCAAGTCCGCCAAGTTCGCCCTTTCCGTGCTGATCTACGCGGTGACCTGGGCGTGGTTGCTCAGCCAGCTCACGCGATGGCGACGCGTCGCGTGGTGGGCGGGGACCGTGGCGGCACTGGGGCTGGCAATCGAACTCGTCGTCATCACCACGCAAATCGTGCGGGGCACCACCAGCCACTTCAATTTCACGACGCCGCTGAACGCGGCACTGTGGGAACTCATGGGGTCGTCCATCGTGGTGGTCTGGCTTGCCACCCTGGTCGTGTCGGCCGCGTTGTTCGCTCACCCGGCGGCCGATCCCGCCCGTGACGCGGCGATCCGTTACGGCGCCGTACTCTCGCTCGCGGGCGCCGCACTCGGGATGCTGATGGTGGCGCCGACGCCCGAACAGCGGGCCGCGGACAGCGCGATTCGCGGCGCCCACACCGTAGGGCTTTCCGACGGCGGGCCCGGGCTGCCCCTTCTCGGCTGGAGCACGGTCGGCGGCGATCTGCGCATCCCGCATTTCATCGGCATGCACGCGTTGCAAGTGATTCCACTGGTTGCGCTCGCGCTCGAGTACGGGTCGCGGCGGTTCCCGGTCCTGCGCGCGCCGGACACCAGGCGAAGGCTTGTCGTGATCTCGGCGGCGACCTACGCCGCGCTGCTCGCGGTGCTGACCTGGCAGGCGCTGCGCGGACAGTCGGTGGTCCGTCCCGATGCGACCACCCTCGCGGCCTTCGCTGCCGTCGTCCTCGCCGCCGCGGCGGCCACGGCCGTCGCGGTCCGGCCGAAAGGCGCTGCGGTCCGGCGCTCCTCGATCGGAGCGGGCCGATGACGGAACTGCTGTTCGATGTCACCTTCTGGTTCGCGGCGCCGTTCTGGGCACTGATGATCCTGGCGCCGAAGTGGCGGCGGACCGGGGCGGTCGTCTCCTCACCGCTCATCTGCCTGCCGCCGCTGATCGTCTACGCGGCACTGATCGTGCCCGAGTTCGGCACATTCGCCGCGGCGCTGGCAGACCCGGAACTCTCCGGCCTGGGCGCGGTGCTCGGTTCGAGCTCCGGCGCCGCGGCGGCCTGGGCGCATTTCGTGGCCTTCGACCTGTTCCTCGGCCGCTGGATCTTCCTCGACAGCCGCACCCGCCGCCTCCCATCGCTGCTGATCAGCCCGCTTCTCGTACTCACCATCTTGTTCGCGCCGCTCGGCGTCCTGCTCTACCTGCTCATCCGACTCACCACCACCCCGGCGCCCGGCCGGTCCGTCCCTACGGAGGCATGATGGAAACCCTCGTCGTTCTGCTGAGCACCCTGCTCGCGCTGCGAGCGGCCGGGGCCCTCGGCGTACACCGATTCGCCGCCTGGCCCACCTGCGCCGCCTACGCCCTCGGCGTGATGCTGATCATGACCGGCACCACACATTTCCTCCCGGAAGCGTTCGCGGACTCCCCCGTGCCCACCCACGCCGATCTGATCCCTATGGTGCCGCCGTTCGTCCCGTTCCCCGGCGCGATGGTCTACCTGACCGGCGTCCTGGAACTGCTGGGCGCGGCGGGCCTCTTCCTCGCACGCGGCCGCCGGGCCGCGGGGCTGGGGCTCGCCGCCCTGTTCGTCGTCATGCTGCCCGCCAACATCTACGCGGCCGTCTCCGGCATCCCGTTCAACGGCGCACCCGCGACGCCGCTGTGGGCGCGCATCCCCGAACAGGTGCTGTACATCGGCGTCGCCCTGTGGGCAGCCGGGATACCGCGGTCCTCGCGGCCCGGGGCCGACAGCCTGCGGACGGCTACCGCGACGAATCGCACGGTCTCCTGACGACCATCCGAAAGCCGCTGCCTGCGGCGGGCTTTCGGTGGGGGGACGGCGAATCGCCAACAGTGGCAGGCGTACCGGCGACGCGGACGGGTACAACGAAATAGTGAGTGCTTCTAGGTATTTGGGCGCGCTCGTCAGCGTGCTCGCGACCGCTGTCGCGGCGACCGTCCTTTCCGTTCCCCCCGCCGGAGCAGAGCCCGCACGGGCGCACGTGGTCGGGCAAGTCCCGCTCGGTGGCTCGATTTCGCAGATCGATGTCTATTCGCCGTCGATGGACCGGGTGGTCACCAATCGGGTGATCCGCGCCGCGGGTGGCGGTCCAGCGCCCACGCTGTACCTGCTCACCGGCATCGGCGGTGGGGTCGACGGCATATCGTGGTGGGACGACACCGACGTCCGGGAGTTCTTCGCCGACAAGCACGTCAACGTGGTGATGCCGGTCGGCGGCGCCTTCAGCATGTACACCGACTGGCTCGCCGACGATCCGGCGGTCGGGCGCAACCGGTGGCAGACCTACCTCACCCGGGAACTGCCGGCCACGCTCGACACCGAGCTCGGCGCGACCGGACGGAACGCGATCGCCGGAGTCTCGATGAGCGCGGGTTCCGCGATCGACCTCGCGATCCAAGCGCCCGAGGTGTACGACGCGGTGGCGGCCTACAGCGGGTGTCCGTGGGCGGCGGACGCCGTCGGCGCGGCGATGGTGAGCGCGCAGGTCCTCCGTGGCGGGGGCAATCCGGGCAACATGTGGGGCGCTCCGGGTGAGGCGATCTGGCGGGCCCACGACGCTTTCGCCAATGCGAGCGCCCTGGCCGGGAAGACCATCTACTTGTCCGCCGCTTCGGGCACGCCGGGCGCGATAGATCGAGGCCTGCCGTTCCCGCCGATCGAGGCGATCGCGAGCTCCTGCACGGCGGCTTTCGCCGATCGCCTCGACGAGCTGGGGCTACCGGCGATCCACGTCAACCGCTCGGAGGGCTCGCACACCTGGGGGCAGTTCGAGACAGACCTGCACGACTCCTGGCCGCACCTGGCCCGCGCCCTCGGCGCATAGAAGTCTCGGATCCATCGAACGCTCCGCCCGCCCACCGTGGGCGCGCGGGAGGAGCATCGGCGAAACGAGTACTGCCGACGAGCACACGAGGCCGCTCTGGACCGAACTGCGAACTCGACATGCGTCGAGCGCGATGCGCGGTCAGTCCAGATGGTCGCCGTCGAGCGCGTCGGCACTCGACCGCCGACGCGCACCCGATCCGCGCACCCGTACCGCCAGAACCATGGCCAGTCCGAGGGTGACGAGAAGCGCTGCGACGGCGAAGGTCCACTGCGTACCGCGTGCGATCCGCTCGGGCGCGGCGACGGTGACATCCCCCGCGCCGACCGCGAATGCGAAGACGGCCCCCATGACCGAGGCTCCGGTGATGAGACCCAGATTGCGGGAAAGGTTCAACATGCCCGACACCACACCGCGCTGGTGCGGCGCGACATCTTTCATGACCGCGGTGTTGTTGGCCGCCTGGAACAGCGCGTAGCCGCAAGTCGTGACCATCAGCGGCACAACGTATCCGATGACCCCCGCGGTCCTGGGCAGCACCGCGAGCGCGGCCGTGCCGCCGATGACGGCGCCGAGCCCCACGACGACCATCCGCCCGGCGCCGAAGCGATCGGTGGCGCGTCCCGCGGGCACGCCGGTGAGTGCGGACACCGCCGGACCGGCCGACATCACCAACCCGACGACCGCCGGAGCGAGATGCAGGGCACGAGCGAGGTGGAAGGGTCCCACGACCAGCGTGGTCATCACCACGGCCGAAACCAGCGCACTCGCCGTGAGACCCGCGGCCAGGACCGGATCGCGGAACGTGGCGATGTCCAGCAGCGGGGAGGAAACCCGCCGCTCGGCCACGACGAACAGCCCGAGACCCACCGCGCACGCACTCAGCAGCCCGAGACCGAGCGGGCCGAACGACTCCCCCTCGACCGTCATGGCCAGCGCGTAACAGCCGAGGGTGATGGCCAGCAACAACGTGCCCAGACAATCGAAAGACGCGCGACCGGAACGGCTTTGCGGTGCCGATACGGGCAGTGCGCGGGCCGCGAGAGCCAGCGTGAGGAGCCCGATCGGCACGACGAGAAGGAAGATCGCACGCCAGCCGAAGGCGGCGACGAGAACTCCGCCCAGTGAGGGGCCCAGCGCGGTGCCGACCGCGGACATCGTCCCGAGCAGCCCCATGGCGCTGCCGGTGCGGTCGTTCGGAACGGTTTCGCCGACGAGGGCCATCGTCAGCGCCATCATGCACGCGGCGCCTGCTCCTTGCAGCGCCCGGGCCGCGACAAGGAGGACGAGATCCGGGGCGAGTCCGCACAGCAGCGTCGCGAGCGTGAACACGCTGATGCCCACGAGCAGCAACCGCCGCCGACCGGCGAGGTCACCGAGCCGGCCCACGCCGACGATCAGTGTCGTGGTGGCCAGCAGATAGGCGATGACGATCCACTGGACCTCGTGGAAGGAAGCACCGAAAGCCGCCGCCATGGTCGGCAGCGCGACGTTGGCGACACTGATGCTCAGCGAGGGCAGCAACATCGCCAGCGACAGCGCGAGCAGCGGCCGGGCGGACGGTGAACGACGAACTGGGATTGTCCACACGAGTGGTTCCGCTGGTTTCACGACGATGACCTCTTCCGTCGGGGGTGTCCCCAAGGACGCTAGATTCCGCCGTGACCAGGCGGAAGACGCACATTCGGAAACGTATTCATGCACCGGACGCCATGTCACGCCACGATCTGTGCGATCGTGTGCGCATGGCGCGGCCCGACCTGAACTTGCTGATCACCCTGGATGTCCTGCTCGAGGAGGGCAGCGTGACCCGGGCCGGCGAACGGCTCGCGCTCAGCCCTTCGGCGATGAGCCGCCAGCTCGCGCGGCTGCGCCGGACCACCGGTGACCCGCTGCTCGTGCGGGCAGGCCGCGGGCTGGCGCCGACGCCCCGCGCCGTCGAACTGCGCGACCGTGTACGCACTCTCGTCCGCGATGCCGAAGAGGTGCTACGTCCGGTCGGCGAGCTGGACTTGGCCGGGCTGCACCGCAGTTTCACCCTGCGCAGCACCGACGGATTCGTGGAGAGGTTCGGACCGGATCTGGTGGCCGAAGCCGGCCGCGCAGCACCGGGCGTGCGGCTGCGGTTCGTCCAGAAGGCCAAGCGCGACCCCGGTGCTCTGCGCGACGGCAGTGTCGACCTGGAGATCGGAGTCGTCGAGCGCGCACTGCCTCCGGACATCGCGAGCACGGCTCTGTTCACCGACCGGTTCGTCGGGGTGGTGCGTAGCACGCATCCGCTGCACACCGGCGCCGTCACGACGGCCCGCTATGCCTCGGCGCGGCACGTCCACGTCGCGCGGCGCGGTCTGGACGAAGGCTTGGTCGACGAGGCCATGCGCCCCACCGGCCACCGGCGCGACATCGTGACGGTGGTGGACGGCTTCGGGGCCGCCGTGGCGCTGGCCAGAACCTCGGATCTGGTCGCGACGGTGCCGGAGCGCCACACCGAGATCCTGCGGCGTGGCATGCATTCGTTCGCGCTGCCGTTCCGCACTCCCGAGGTGACGGTGTCGTTGCTGTGGCACGTCCGGCTCCAGGCCGACCCGGCGCACCGATGGCTGCGCGGCCGTGTGCTCGACGTATGCCTGCGGGCGGAGCCGGAGTGAGTCCTCACAACCCCGCGTCGTGCGGGTAACGCGCGGCCAGCCCGGACCGGTCACCGAGCCCGAAGTTCATGACCAGATCGTCGGCGACCTGGACCAGCACGTCGCGTCCTTCGACCGTGACCGCCCACTCCATCGGCAGTCCGGAGACGCCGTGCACGGCGCCGATCAGATTGCCCGCCACCGCGCCGGTGGAATCGGAATCGCCGGAGTGGTTCACCGACAGCAGCAGCGCCGCGCGCACGTCGCCGGTCCTGGCGGCGTGCAGGGCGCAATACACCGCGATGGCCAGGCACTCCTCCGCGATCCACCCTTCGCCGACCCGCTCGACCTGTTCGGCCGACACCGCTTGCTCGGACACCTCGACGGCTCGGGTCATTGCCGCCATGGTTTCCCCGCTCGCCGGAAACGCCGTGAGCTGAGCGATCGTCTCCCGCACCGCCGTCGACAGCTCGACACCGCTCACCACGCGATCGATCAGTGCCGCGAACGCGCCCGCGGCCAGATAACCCGTGGGATGTCCGTGGGTCAGTTGCGCGGCCCGCGCGGCCGTGGCGAACGCCTGTTCCGGGCCCATACCGGCCAGCCCGAACGGCGCGGACCGCATGACCGTCCCGCATCCCTTCGAATGCGCGTTCACCGGTCCGGGTTCGCCGAGCGGCACGGGGGCGAGATATCCCCGCGCTTGCTGTCCCAGTCCGGACATGCAGGCGTTTCCCGGCGCGCGCACCGCGTACAGGAACGGCAGGCTCGCCAGCCACCCGTCGGTCTCGGCGGCGGGCCCCTCTTCGCGCTGGGTCTGTAACCAGCGCAGATACGCCCGGCGCAGCGCGGGCACCGGGTCGGCGCCCGGCGCCGCCCGCAGCAGCCCTTCCGCGGTGAACAGCGTCATCTGGGTGTCATCGGTGACCTGCTGCGGCGCGTCCACCGCGTACTGCGGCAGGAAGCCCGTCACCCCCGCGTCGCCATAGCGCTGCCGGATCTGCTCCAGCCGCAGGAATTCGACAGGCCACCCCAGCGCGTCCCCCACCGCCCCGCCCAGCAGGGAGCCACGCACCCGATCGAAGATCGTCGTGTAATCCACCACGCCGCGTCATCTTTCCGTATGCGCCCCGCTTCGGTGCACGACGCCTCAGTCCGGCGTCGAATCGGTGCTGCGCAGGAAGGTGAGGGCGGCCAGGACGCGCTGGTTGTAGAGCGAGCCGTGACGGTTCAGCCCGGTGGTCTCGGGCAGCACGCGGGTCGCCGATGCCCGTCGCGGAGATCGTCACGGATTTCCCCTCCCGGACCGGTGATCTCGATGGTGACGTTCTTATGGCGGAGCAGTCAGTCGGGAACGGCGCGGGCCAGCACCGTGAGGGTGCCGCCCGCGCCGAGCGCGATGATCAAGGCAGTGCTCACTCGCGACGAAACCGAGTCCGCACGACAGGGTCTGCCGGACGCGGATCAGTGATCCGCGCCGCCGATCATCCACGGATTGAAGGCGCAGTCCAGCACCGGGTTCGCTTCCGGATCGAGAGCATGCAGAGCGATCGAGGCCGCGCGCGGCGAGTACATGATCGTCAGATGGTCCGACATGTCCTGCGCGCAGCCGTCTTGCAGGGTGATGTTGTGCACGACGGCGTCCGGCCCCGGCGTCAGGAAAGTCCATTCGTACGGATTGGAGATCTCGTCATGGCGGGTGCCGACCGAGGTGTACTCGACGCCGGGGACGGTGTCACCGTGTTCGTTGAGCGTCGTGTAGAACGCGGAGCCCACCGCCTGCTGGATATTGGCACGGCCGACGATCGGTTCGTAGAAACCGAGGATGTTGACGCCCAGATTGGTGATCAGCCGGCCCAGCGTCGCCATTCCCATCAGCGACGTGCCGTGGTGGGTGGCTCCGAAAGAGATCAGTTTGCCGACGTTGTCGGCGCCGCCTTCGAATTTCATGTACTGGCTCGACACCGGCCCGCCCTGGGAATGCGCGATGATATCGACACGGTCCGCGCCGGTCGTCGTGCGCACCTGTTCGACGAAATCGCGTAATTGCCTCGCGGATTCCTCCATCGCGCCGACGCCGTAGCGGCCGGGCAGGACGGGGCCGATTCCGCCGCCTTCGAGCAGACCGGAGCGCCCGTAATTGAAGGCGTAGACGCAGTATCCTGCGCGCGCGAGCCGCGGCGACAGATAGGCGTAGGTGTCGTAGGCGTTGAGCCAGGTGCCGTGGACCAGGACGACCGGTCGCGGATGCGCGGCGGAAGGGGTGCAGTTCTGGCGGTTCGCACCCGGTGGAGACGCGTCGGGATGGGCTACACCGTGCAGGAAAGCTGCCAGGTAGGCAGGCATCTCCGGCCCCTCGCCCACTGCGGCGGAAGCGTAACTGCGTGCGGCGGAACCCGTACTGCTGCCGGAATCCACGATCGCTTGCGGGCGCCTGCCGTCCGGCCCGGGGAGGAGTCCGGCGTTCAGTTCGTCGACGAGTTGCTGCTCCGGGGATCGCGTTTCGGGCTCCGCGTGCGCCGCTCCGATTCCGAGAGTCATGGCCAGGACGGTCACTCCGGCGGCAATCGCGGCGCCGAACGCGCGGCGGCGAATTGGATGCTTCATTGCAAGCCTTTCATCAGCGTCCGCGTCAGGATTTCCTGCGAACACTTTTCATCCTGAAGTATCGGTGCCGCCACTGCCACTGCGTCCGAAACACAAGTTGCATGGCCGACTTCGTCTCCGGCTACAAATCACTCGAGTGGATTCTCCGAATTCCGGGCATGCCGGAATTCCCGCGGTACGGGCGTGGAAATAGTGACATCGGAATTCGCGGATCCAGCCGATCGATCGACCGTCTCACCCAGGCGGGGTCGCGACCCGCCGCTGACGACTCTCGGCAACCTCCAAAAACTATCACTGCAAGTTTCGACTCACCGTAGAGCAGCTCTACTAGCAGTGCAAGTTTTCTCCCGACGCCTGCGAGAATGCGGGGACCGGAAGGAGACCCCCATGGCCAGACCACGGCGGCCGCTGCTCACCCGCGACCGCATCATCGAGACCGCGCTCGCCCTCGTCGACGCCGAGGGCCTCGCCGCCGTCTCCACGCGACGGCTGGCCACCGAACTGGGCGTGCAGGGACCGTCGCTGTACAACCACGTCCGCACCAAGGACGACCTCATCGACGCCGTGGTCGACGCCGTCCTCGGCGAAGTCGACATCTCGATGTTCGACGGCCTGTCGGCCCGGAATCCGGACTGGCGCTCGTCACTGCGCGCCTGGGCCCGTTCCTACCGCACCGCGATGGCGGCGCATCCGCACATCGTTCCCGCGCTGGCATCCGGTCCCGGCCATCGGCCCAACGCGCTGCGTATGGCCGACGCGGTCTTCGGCGGCCTGGTCGCGGCGGGGTGGCCGCGCCGCGAGGCCACCACCGTCGGCACGACCATGCGCTACTTCCTCACCGGAGCGTCGCTGGGATCGTTCGCCGCTGGCTTCCCCGCCGACGTCGCGGTGTACGCCGACGCGTATCCGCACCTGAACGAAGCGCACCTACTGGCCGAGCGGCAGCAACGGATCGATCGGGACGCCTTCGAAGTGGGTCTGGAAGCACTGCTCGACGGGCTCGCGCACCGCTATCGACTGGTCGCCGAAGACGCGTAATCCGCGCGGCGCCGCTTCACCCGCGAACAGCCGTCCGCTCCCGGCCGCGCGCCGCGAAGATCCGCCGCCCCAGCACGCCGTGCCTGGGTGCGAACAGGTACACGGTCGTGAAGACCAGCCCTTGGACGACCACGACCATGCCGCCGGGAGCCGTGTCCAGGTGGTAGCTCAGGTACAGCCCCGCCACCGCGCAGGTCACCGAGACGGCGGGCGCGATCACCAGCATCCGGCCGAAGCGGTCGGTGAGCAGATAGGCCGTGGCGCCCGGGATGATCAGCATCGCCACCACCAGGACGACACCGACGGCTTGCAAGGCGACCACGGCGGTCAGCGCCAGCAGGCCGAGCAGCGCCGTGCCGAGCAACCGGGGACTCAGCCCGATGGCGTGGGCGTGTGTGGGATCGAAGGCATAGAGGGTGAAGTCGCGGCGCTTGAGCACCAGGGCGGCGAGGGTGATCGCGGCCAGGACCACGACCTGGACCAGCTCGGCGCGGCCGACCCCGAGCAGATTGCCGAACACGATGTGGTTGAGGTCGGTCTGGCTGGGCGTCACCGAGACCAGCACCAGGCCGAACGCGAACAGCGTCGTGAAGACGATGCCGATGGCGGCGTCCTCCTTGATCCGGCTGGTGTCGCGCACCACGCCGATCAGCGCCACCGCCAGGAATCCGAACACGATCGCGCCCACCGCGAACGGCAGCCCGACGATGTAGGCCAGCACCACCCCGGGTAACACCGCGTGCGAGACGGCGTCCCCCATCAGCGACCACCCGATGAGCACCAGCCAGCAGGACAGCACCGCGCACACCAGCGCCGCGGTCACGGTGGTGGCCAGCGCACGCAACATGAACTCGTAGCGCAGAGGGTCGAGGAAGATTTCGCTGAAGCTCATCGCGTCCGTCCCATACTCGGCCGGGCTCACACCCGGTTCATCACATCCAGGCCGAACGCCCTGGCCAAATTCTCGGGCTGAAGCACCACGTCGGGGCTGCCCTGGGCGAGCACCGTGCGCATCAGCAGCACCGCCTCGTCGGCTAGGCCGGGCAGCGCGTGCAGATCGTGCGTCGACACCAGGATCGTGGCGCCGCCGTCGGCGAGATCGCGCAGCAGCGCGGTGATCGTGGCCTCCGACCGCTTGTCGACACCCGCGAACGGCTCGTCGAGCAGCAGCACCGTCGCGCCCTGCGCCAGCCCGCGCGCGACGAAGGCGCGTTTGCGCTGCCCGCCGGACAATCGGCCGATCTGCCGGTCGGCGAGGTCGGTCAACTCGACGCGTTCCAGCGCGTGCGCGACGGCTTCCCGATCGGCCTTGCGCGGACGACGGGTGACACCGAGCCGGCCGTATCGCCCGGTCATCACCACATCGCGCACCGACAGCGGGAATGTCCAATCGACATCCTCGCTCTGCGGGACATAGCCGAGGACGCCCGCCCGGCGCGCCGCGACCGGCGCGCCGCCGATGATCCGCACCGTTCCCCGGTCCGGCCGGACGAGGCCCATGATCGTCTTGAACAACGTCGACTTGCCGGAGCCGTTCATGCCGATGAGACCGCACACCCGACCCGCGTCGACGGTGAGATCCACGTCGTCGAGCGCGGGCACTTCGCCGTAGCGGACGGTGACGCCGCGTACCTCGATCGCGGGCGCGTTCACGGACGGTGTCCCGTCAGCGCGGAGCCGATCGTCTGCGCGTCGTGCCGCAGCAGCGCCAAGTAGGTCGGCACCGGACCGTCGGCTTCCGACAGCGAATCGACGTACAGCACGCCCCCGAACGCCGCGCCCGTGGCCTCGACCACCCGGCGCATCGGCGCGTCCGACACCGTGGATTCACAGAACACCGCGGGCACCCGCTTCTCCCGGACGAAGTCGATGGCCGAGGCGATCTGCTGGGGCGTGGCCTGCTGCTCGGCATTGACCGCCCAGATGTACTTCTCGGTGAGTCCGGCGTCGCGCGCCAGGTAGGAGAAGGCGCCCTCGCACGTCACCAAGGCGCGCTCGTTCGGCGGCAGGGCGTTCAAGGTGTGCGTCAATTCGTCGTGCACCTTGCGCAGCTCCGACTTGTACCGATCTGCGTTGGCCCGGAAATCGGCCGCGTGATCGGGGGCGAGGTCGCTGAACGCGCGCACCATGTTGTCGACGTAGATCTGCGCGTTCTGCGGCGACATCCACGCGTGCGGGTTCGGTTTGCCCTGGTAGGCGTCCTCGCGGATCGGTACCGCGGCGACGCCTTCGCTGACCACGACGTGCGGCACCCGCACGTCGGAGACGAACTGGGCGAACCACGCCTCCAAGTTCAGGCCGTTGTCCAGGATGAGATCGGCCTTCGCCGCCTTCTTGATGTCACCGGGAGTCGGCTCGTAGCCGTGGATTTCCGCACCCGCCTTGGTGATCGACTCCACGGTCAGATGCTCGCCCGCAACGTTCCTGGCGATGTCGGCGAGCACCGTGAACGTGGTGAGCACCGTGGGCGTGCCGTCGCGCCCGGCTCCGTTTCCGGCGCAGGCGGTGAGGGTGAACGCCGAGACGCACACGACTATTGCCGCCGCCCACCGACGGGGAGACCGGGCGAGCACATGGTGGAGCCGAACCTTCATGCAATGAGATGGTAAGTTCGGCAAGCCTAACTTTCAAGTTCGGCCTACTTCCGCCTCCGCCCTACGGCAGCGGCAACGGTGGCGACGCCGGGAAGACGACCGGCAGGGCGGTCAGCGCTCGATGGAACGGACCCGGACGCCACGCGAGCTCGTCCACCGCAACCGCGAGGCGCAGTTCCGGCAGGGCGTCGAGCAATTGATCGATGG
>NZ_VUOS01000034.1 GCF_009829325.1 Nocardia sp. CY41 | reverse complement strand
ACCAGCTCGTTGACACCCGGCGGCAGATCGTCGTCGTCCTCACGAGAGAACACCCGGATCCCGATCACCTTGCCGGACTCACCGTGGGGCACCTTCAACGAGGTATCGCGCACCTCCCGCGCCTTCTCCCCGAAGATCGCCCGCAACAACCGCTCCTCCGGAGTCAGCTCGGTCTCACCCTTCGGGGTCACCTTGCCCACCAGGATGTCACCGTCGCGCACCTCCGCACCGATGCGCACGATGCCACGCTCGTCCAGATCGGCGAGCACTTCATCGGAGACATTCGGGATATCGCGGGTGATCTCCTCGGCGCCCAGCTTGGTGTCACGAGCATCGATCTCGTGCTCCTCGATATGAATCGAGGTGAGAACGTCCTCCTCCACCAACCGCTGCGACAGGATGATCGCGTCCTCGTAGTTGTGACCCTCCCACGGCATGATCGCCACCAGAAGGTTCTTACCCAGCGCCATCTCACCGTTCTGAGTTCCGGGGCCATCGGCGATGACTTGCCCGGTCTCGATCCGCTGGCCTTCGTCCACGATCGGACGCTGGTTGGCGCAGGTGCCCTGGTTGGACCGCGCGAATTTGCGCATCCGGTAGGACTTGCGGGTGCCGTCGTCATGCATGACGGTGACGTAGTCGGCGGAGACCTCCTCCACCACACCGGCCTTCTCGCTGACCACCACGTCGCCCGCATCGATCGCGGCGCGCAGCTCCATGCCGGTGCCGACGATCGGCGCTTCGGAACGGATCAGCGGAACCGCCTGCTTCTGCATGTTGGCGCCCATCAGGGCGCGGTTGGCGTCGTCGTGCTCGAGGAACGGGATCATCGCCGTCGCGACCGACACCATCTGGCGCGGCGAGACGTCCATGAAGTCGACCTCGGCGGAGTCGATGATCTCCACCTCGGAATTCCGGCGCCGCACCGCGACTCGCTGTGCTAGGAAGCGGCCGTCGGCGTCGAGCGGCTCGTTCGCCTGCGCCACGACATGCAGGTCTTCCTGATCGGCGGTCAGGTAGTCGACTTCGTCGGTGACCCGGCCGTCGACCACTTTCCGGTACGGGGTCTCGATGAAACCGAACGGATTGACCCGCGCGTACACCGAGAGATACCCGATGAGGCCGATGTTCGGGCCTTCCGGCGTCTCGATCGGGCACATCCGGCCGTAATGGCTGTAGTGCACGTCGCGGACTTCCAGACCGGCGCGCTCACGGGACAGACCGCCCGGCCCGAGCGCGGACAGGCGGCGTTTCTGGGTGAGGCTCGCGAGCGGATTGCGCTCGTCCAGGAACACCGACAACTGGGAGGTGCCGAAGAACTCCTTGATCGCGGCGACGACCGGGCGGATGTTCATCAGCGTCTGCGGCGTGATCGCCTCGACGTCCTGCGTGGTCATCCGCTCGCGGACCACGCGCTCCATCCGCGACAGCCCCAGCCGCATCTGGGACTGGATCAACTCACCGACGGTGCGCAGCCTGCGATTACCGAAATGATCGATGTCGTCGACCTCGACCCGGACCTCGACGCCGCCGGGCGCGGTCATGGTCTTGTCGCCCGCATGCAGGCGTAGCAGATACTCGATGATCGCGACGAGGTCTTCCTCGGTGAGCACCGGTGAGCCGGCCGCTTCGCCGGCCTGCAGGCCGAGTTTCTTGTTCATCTTGTATCGGCCGACCCGCGCCAGGTCGTAGCGCTTCTCCTTGAAGAACAGGTTCTCCAGCAGGGTCTGCGCCGACTCCTTGGTCGGCGGCTCACCCGGACGCAGCTTGCGATGGATGTCGAGCAGGGCTTCATCGGTGCCCGACGTGCCGTCTTTCGCCAAGGACGTCATCATCACCTCGGAGAAGCCGAAGCGCTCGACGATGCGCTCGTTCGTCCAGCCGAGTGCTTTGAGCAGCACGGTGACCGGCTGGCGGCGTTTGCGGTCGATGCGCACACCCACGGTGTCGCGCTTGTCCACGTCGAACTCCAGCCACGCGCCACGCGACGGGATGACCCGCACACTGTGCAGATCCTTCTCCGTGCCCTTGTCCACACTGTGGTCGAAGTACACACCCGGCGAACGCACCAGCTGCGACACCACGACCCGCTCGGTGCCGTTGATGATGAACGTGCCCTTGTCGGTCATCATCGGGAAATCACCCATGAAGACCGTCTGGCTCTTGATCTCACCGGTGTTGTTGTTGATGAACTCCGCCGTCACGAACAGCGGAGCCGCATACGTCATGTCCTTGTCTTTGCACTCATCGATCGAGGCCTTGACCTCTTCGAAGCGCGGCTCGGAGAGCGTCAGCGACATCGTCCCGGCGAAATCCTCGATGGGGCTGATCTCCGCGAGCACTTCCGCCAGTCCGCCCGCGCTCTCGCCGTGCGCCGCCGCCCGCTCGCGCCGGGCAGGCGCACCGATCAACCATTCGAACGAATCGAGCTGGATCTCCAGTAGACCCGGAACTTCCAGTGGCTCCCGGATTTTCGCGAACGAGAGCCGCTTCGACGCCCGGGAGAAACCGGCGTCGGCAGGCATTGCGGCATCGACATCGGCCTGAGTCGAGACTGTCAAGATGCGTCCTTCCAGCACCTCGTACCGCCCACGCGTTCGCGTGGTCGGCACGATATCTGCTTGTCCTGTGGGCGGTATTCATCACGCACCGTGCTGGACTGTGCCCGAACATGCCTCGACAACAACGGGTAGAAGGTGGCACGCAGACAGTGCCACTTTCCATGGTCGATTCGTATTTCGAGAGTTGGACAGCACGCGACCCGGCGCGAAGCCCTTAAATTACACCCCAATGAGACCGATGTCGAGGAACATCAAAAAATAGACACATGATTTCTTGTGTCTTCCCATGTTTATAGTGACATCTCGATATGGGCTCCGTCAAGTCTATTGGCGGTAATTCGCCACATTCACTCGATCGGTTCTCCGGTCGTGGCTGCCGCTGTCGCCGAGGGGACCGGCCGGATGGATACGCGGACGACAATCACCGCAGCCATCGTGAAGGCCGTGCCGCACCACAACGCCTTCGCGGGGTCACCCGTGTGGTCGACGGCCAGAGCGGCGACCGCGGGGCCGGCAACAGCGCCGATATTGAATGCGGTGGTGGCCAGCGCGCCCGCGAGCCGTGGTGCGGCGGGCGCGGCGGTCTGCACGATCGTGGAGATCAGTGTGGAGCCCACGCCGAACGCGACCGCCCCGGATATCGCCGCCATGATCGCCACCCCTGGCAGCGTGTGCGCGGTGAGCGCGGCCAGCAGCCACACGAGGACGAGACCGCTCGTACCCAGCTCGATGATCCGTTCACGATGGCGGTCGCTCGAGCGGCCGGTGAACGTCACACCGGCGAACGAGCCGAGGCCGAACAAGACCAGCACGACCGGAACCCAACGGCCACCCACCTCGCCGAGGCCGGCGGTGATCGAGCCGAGGAACGTGAACCCCGCAAAGGTCGCCGCGTTGACCAGGACCGCGACCAGGACCGCCGTGCGAACCGGACGTCCGCCGAGGACCGCCCACTCCTTCCGCAGGGAGGACTCCTGCGTGGCCGGCCGATCACCGGCTTCCACGGCGCGGGGCGTCATCGTCCACATCGGGATCACCGCCGCACCGCTGATGACGGCGACGGCCCAGAACGCGGCCCGCCAGTCCCAGACCTGTCCCAGCAGCGTCCCGGCCGGTACACCGGCGATGCAGGCCACCGTCACCCCGGATACCACCACCGACGTGGCGCGCCCGACGACGGCAGGGTCGACCAAGCGCGGCAGGACCGCCAGCGCGAGAGCGAGGAATCCGGCGTTGGTGACCGCCGCGACGACCCGGGTCGCCAGCAGTACCGCGAAATCGCTGGTCATCGCACCGGCGACATGGGTCACACAGAACAGCGCCAAGAACGCCGCCAGCGAATGCCGGACCGGCCATCGGCCCGCCGCCATCGCCATCGCAGGCGCCCCGAGCACCATGCCCGCCGCGAACAGCGAGGTCAGCAGACCGGCGGTACCGAGCGAGACGCCGACGTCGACGGCGATCCGCTCCAGCAACCCGGACACCATGAATTCGGACGTGCCCTGCGCGAACACCGCGACAGCCAGCACGAACACGACAATGGGCATTAGGAGAACTCCCCGGATACAGGACGCCGCGCAGACTCGGCGCGGCGCCCGGGATGGTCGCGGAATCCGGGCGAACCGTCGCCCGACCGCGGAGAAACCGACATCGTCCGGCGTCGCGACAAATCTGCCGATCGCACTACGACCGGCAGTTCTGGACCCGCAACGCCGCCCAGCACATATGCCGGGCGGCTATCGTCTGGACGCCTCGGGAGAATTCACGCCCACACCATAACAACGCACCTCGGCCGGGCCAACGCATTATTCATCCTGCCGAGAATTCCGGTATTCAGTGCGACCGCAGGCGAGATATGGCGGTGTGGTTCGCGTCGGGATCCAGAGTTATGGCTGCCGCCCAGACGTGTGCCGCGACGGCGCGCTGGTCGAAGAGAGCGACCCAGGTATCGGTGGACTCGCGGGTGTCGGTCACCCAGGTGGGCGTCGGTCCGAGTTCGGGCAGGTGGATGTAGGTCAACGAGGTGTAGGCGCGTCCGCGGGCATCGAAGATCGTTGCGGCGCAGACAGGGTCGGAGGTGGCGCGCTCGCTCAGTCGGCCTGTTTTCGCGGCCTGGATCGCGTCCGGGGGAACGCCGTCGGCTCCGGTGAACATCTCGCCGACCGTCAGGTAGGCGAGGCCGAAGCCCCACAGACGGCGGGTGAATCTCCGGATCAGCCATTCGGCGGAATCCAGGATGGGGGAGCGTTCGGCGTCGGGATCGAGGACTATCGGGACGTGGGCCGCGTCGTGTGCGGCGCGGCTCTCGGTGTGGGCGAATCCCCAGAAGTGCACAGTGTCGGTGTCGGCGGCGCCTGCGCGGCGCTCGGTCATCATTGTCGTGAGCATCGAATCGATCGTGGCGCGGGGTGGGTATCGGATGGTGGAATTCGTGGGCTTCCGCCACTCGGGGCGCGGACGGTTTCGTCGCTTGGACATGTCCCTCTCGGTACTCGCACGGGTGATGGAATCGGTCAGGCGAAATCGCCGGGCCGGGTTGGGGACGGATCCGGTGTTCGCGCCCTGCTCGCGGACAGCAGAACCGCCCAGAACTGGGCGCGTACCGCGTCCCACAGCCGGAAGTGGCGCGGGAACCATTCGCGAACCTGTGCCAGGTCCGGAAGTGCGCGCTCATCGAACGCGACGAACCCGCTCTGGCCCAGCGGAATCGGCACCGTGTCGCCGTTGTTGCGCAGCCGATAGGCAGGGGTCGGATCGGCGTCGTCACGCAGGAACAGGATTTCGATGCGGGTCCCCACTATCCGCCATCCGGCCTGCGCGGTTCCCGCGGTGGTGCGATGCAATCGGGTCACCCTCGCGCGGATTCCGGTGGCGTCGCCAACGCCGACAACCGTTCCAGCACAGCCTGAATCGTGGGCACGTCGTGGAGGTGGTCGGCGCTATGACCTTCGCCGAGTGACGGGAACCGCACGCCACGTGCGGCGGCGCGTTCACGGTGGCTCACCGCCTGAGGTGTCAGCCGTCCCGCGAACACGAGCGTGCGGTATGCCGCCGCCTTCCACGCACACCGCTCGATTCGGCAGGTCAGATGAGCCCGCATCTGCTCGTGCGCCAGCTGCACGTCCGCGTGACAGCAGCTGTCAGGCAGGGCGAACAGGGCGTCCGGTGTTTCACGACCGCCGTGCCGGTGGGGTCCAGCGCCGTGCCTCGGCGGCCGGAAATCGCGCGTAGTCGGCTCCGACGCGCGGGAATCGGTGACGGAATCGCTTTCTGTTCCATGGTGTTCGGCCATGTGCATATGCTGCGGGCGTGTTCACGACGGGAGGCTCGAAACGGCAGGCGCGCGGCAAACGGCGCATACACGCTGAGCGATTCCCGAGTTGGGCGCACATCGATTCTCGCCGTGGGAAAAAACATGCCACACCGTGGGAGAGCAGGGGAGGACACAGCGGAAATGGTCGGTAGCAAGTCGGACATCAGCCGGACGACGCTGCCGCGTCGCCAGTTGGGCCGCGCACTGCGCGACGCGCGCCAGGCCAACGGCTACACCCTCGAGCAGGTAGCCGAAGTCCTGGAGATCAGCCGATCGTCACTCGGACGGCTGGAGTTGGGGCAGAACGAGAAGGTCAAGGTTCGCGACATCGAGTTCATCTGCCAGTACTACGGGCTATCGGAGGAACGGACCGGGTACCTGAAATCGCTTGCCGAGCAAGCGCGGGTGAAGCCGTGGTGGGAGGACTTCCGGGATCTGGTGCGGCCAGGGTTCAATACGTATATTCAATTGGAGGCCGCGGCAACAGGATTGCATTTTTTCCAGACGCTCATCATACCGGGACTATTGCAGACTCCCGACTATGCCCGCAATGTGCGACCATCTGCGTCGACGGGCACCTCCGAAGAGACCGACTGGCGCGTGGAACGGAGAATACGGCGATCAGCGATACTCACCCGCAAGCACAAACCGATGCAGGCCGAGTTCCTGGTACATGAGTCAGCTCTGCGTACTGTTGTCGGATCTACGCGGATCATGTCTTCGCAATACCGTCACCTTGCCGACATGGGGACGCGAGAGAACATCTCGATCCGAGTCGTTCCCTTCACCGCCGGATTCCCCGGAGGGTTGGCGGTACCGCCGTACATCATCATCGACTTCCCAGATAACGAGCCGTCCGTTGTCTACACCGAAGGTGCCATAGGGACAATGATTTTCGAGGAGGAGGGCGATGTGAACCGCTTCCGGGTGATTCACGAAGCCGTCAAGGGCGCTGCACTGGAAGAGCAACGATCGAGAGACTTGCTCAGGAATATGGCAAGGAGAAATGAATAATGATCATCGACCTATCCGGAGCGAAGTGGTTCAAGTCTGTCCACAGCGGCGAGGCCGATCAGTGCGTCGAAATCGCGTGGCTCGGGTCCAATCACGTCGGTGTCCGTGATTCGAAGAACCCGGCCGGTCCGGCGTTGATCTTCACGCCGGGTCAATGGAGCTCTTTCACCGCCTGCATTACGGCTGGTGCGTTCGATTCGCGTTCTGATCTGTGACATCGACGAACGGCCCGGGCTTCGGCTGCGCCGCCGTCGTCCGGGCCGTCGTTCTCTCGACTTCTGACAGGCTCACGCCGGATGTCGGCGTTGCCGACGCGTCCGGATCAACGGCGGCTGAGCCAAACTGCCGCCAGTGGGTACGGAGCGATGATCGGGGTCCCGGCGATGTTCACCGTTCCCGACCAGAGCCCTTGCCGGGGGTCGATGTCATGCAGGTCGAGCCCGAACGGAACGAAATCGAACGACACATACGTCTCGTCCGGCCCGACCGGCGTCTGCTGCCCACCCCGGCTGGAACCACCGCAGACCAGCACCACTGTCTTGCCGTCCACAAACACTTGCAGGTCGCAGTTCTCCAGAGGCGACCCGATCACATTGGAAGGCCCCCGCCCGATGTGATAGGTCCCCGGCGGGATAACACCGTTGCGCGGAAACTCCGGATCGTCAGCGGAGGCGACGGCGGGAACAACAGAGACCGCCGCAGCAGCAAGCGCAAACCCGGCCAAGATCTTGCCCAACTTCATCGTTCCAACTCCTCGGAAAATCAGTCCAACCCAGTCGTATGTCCCAGCTCTCACCGAACTCGTTACTGCACTGCCACCCTAGAGGCGTGCTCAAACCCCCTGACATCCCCACGCCGAGAGCCAATCCGACCGCTGAGTCAGCCCTCGGCCCGGCCATCTGGCACGTTCGTCGCCCAGCGCAGACAGGCGGCCACCGACTGACTGTCTGCTAGTGTTGGCGCACCTGAGTCGTCGCGGGTCGAGAGGGTGGGGATGAGTCGTCGAATCACGTTGGTACTGCTCATCGGTGTGCTGGCGGCCGGAGTCGTCGGGTGCGGGGACACCAGCAGCGGTACGCCCACGGCGGGTTCCAGTACGACTGCTGCCCAGGCTTTGTTCAACCCGTGCACGGGGGTTCCCGATGAGGCGTTGCGGAAGGCTGGGGTTGATCCGGCCACCGAGGAGAAGGGTATTGCGGGAGTCGACCAATCAGGCTGGGAAATCTGCCGATGGAAAGGCAGCCGCTACTCGATGACCGTGTTTTCGACCGGGAGGACGGTGGCCGAGTTCGAGAAGAAGCCCGGCAATGTCGAATTCCAGGACATCACGGTAGCTGGTCGAGATGGTCGGCAGTTCAGGGTCGAAGGGGCGTCGAAGGGACTCCTTTGTGACGTCCTCTTCTCCGCGCCTCAAGGCGTCATCCAATTGCGGGTATCCAATCTGGCCGGTCTCGACCACCATGAGGATCCGTGCACGACCCTATATCGAGTTGGCGAGTCGATTGTGCCGGTTCTACCGAGATGATCTGGGAGGGGATTTATGAGCGAGGACAGCGCGGGAATGTGGAGTCGACTTGCAGGGGCGGCTCGATCGGGGGAACTCTACCTTGACAACCAAGAGGTCGCATTCGCGTGTGCAAAAGCGTGTGACCAGCGCCTGAAGGAACTTCAAGATCTGGCGGTTCTCACACAGGATGCACAAAACGTCGCTGGGTTCGGTGACTTCAAGATGGCCGACGACCTGGTGAGGAAGTTTTCGAAACAGGCCACCGGAGACGATAATTCGGTAGACAAGGTCGTGCTCGAGCACATCGAGACCGTGAAGAACATGCGCGAGGTCATGGCGATCTCGTTCAAGCGCATCACTGGGCAGGACATCGAGAACGCGACGCAGTTCGCCAACACCACCGAGCAGGTGCGCTGATGGTCAACCCGTTCAGTAACCCAGCGGTCAAAGACGTGGGAGCCGCGGTGCTCCGCAACGTTTCCAATTGGGTCTTCGACATCCAGCCGGATGCCGATCCCTTCACTGTGCAGGACAAATACAATCAGCAGCGGGACGACGTACGCTCGCGGGCTGCCGGCCTCAGCTTCCAAGGCGAATTCCGGCCGAGGGAAGTTCTCGATGTGGACGAGTTCGAACGCTACGACGTCGCCACGCTGCGCAGTAAGGTCGACCAAATCGATCTCGCGACCGTCAATGGCCTGGTAGAAGCGTGGAACACCATCGCGGATCGGCACCAGGAGTCGCTGAGAACCTTCACCGATGCGATGGCCCGTGCCACCGATGAAGGGGTGTGGCGCGGTGAAGCGCGTAATGCGGCGGCCAGCGCTGTCAGTGACTACGCCGCTCAGGGGGCACAGGTATCGAACGCGGCGCGCCTGACCAGTACCAAGCTGGCCGAATTGCAAACCGGGCTGGAGCCGACCAAAGAACTGGTCCCGCACGCTCCGGATCATCGCAGTGGGTTCGAGAACGCGATAGGTCTTTTCGCAGGGCGTGCTTGGCGTAATGACGATGTGGCGCAGCATAACGCGAAGGCCGAGGCGGTACGGGTGTTGAGCACCGTCTATGCCCCAGTCGTCATGGAGTCCGACACGAACGTCCCGGTGATTCCTCGTCCGGCGTCGGCTACGAACCCGAGCGGTACCGCTCCGCGGGGTACGAGCACTGGCAGCAGAAACCCCTCGGGGACATCGTCGCCCGGTTCGCATCCCTCCGAGACGAATTCCACCGACGATCCGACGACGCCGTCGAGCACCGAGCCTTCGGACAACACCTCCGAAACACCGGAGCCGACTACCGACCCGGCGTCCACTACGGAGGAGTCGACCACACCGGCTTCCACCACGCCTACCGCGACGACACCTGCTGCGACGACGCCCACGCCGAGTACATCGCCGAACAGTCCCGGCAGCCCGCACCTGAGCACGCCGGGCAGTCCGGGGAGTCCCGGGAGTCCCACGGCTCCGAACGCGCCGGGTGTTTCGGTTCCCTCCAAAGGCGCACCGAACAACACCACCGCCGTTCCGGCTGCCGCGCGGAGCGGCACGTCGCCCGGCCGCGCCGGCATGAGCGGCATGGGTGGGATGGCTCCCGGTGCGCGCGGCGGCAAGTCGGATGAGGAATCCACCAAGGGGATCCCGGACTACCTGATCACCCAGGAACACGGCAATGAGCTCACAGGGCTCGACGATCTGCCCCGGACGGTGCCGCCGGTCATCGGTGACAGCCAGCGGTAAGGACGTCGCCCGTGCCTCAGGTGCAGAGCTGGCGGTTCACCGCGCTCGAATTCCGGACGTTGTGGGAGTCCACAGGCCGGGACGTGCTGCCCTACCCCTTGCAGCACCAGTACACGACGGAGTTCCGGTCGGAGAGCCTGCGGTTGCGGCAGGCCGCGGCGCAGTCGCTGCACTCGCGCATCGATGACAACCTGTTGCGTGCGGTGGAAGTGTTGCTGGCGCCGGAGGCTCGGGTGGAAGTGGCCGGATTCGCCGGCAAGCGCAGGGACCGCAGGCTGCGGGCGCATGCGGGAGTGCACTCCCAGCACGGCGCGGTCGCGGTGCAGGAACCGGGACCGGACCCGGAGCACGGCGGTGACGTGGTGTTGACGTTGCTGTCCGCCGGTGAGGTCGCGCGGGCTGTGGTCGACGTGTTCCCGGCATGCGGCCCGGGGACGGGAAAACAATTGCAGGCTTCCGCGGACGAACTCACGCGGCCACGCCCGCCGGTTCGCGACGCCTGGCGGCCGACGCCGCGGGAGGAGTTCGAGCGGTTCTTCATGCGCGCGATGACGTTGATCGGTCATGTCGGCGTCTACGCGATGGGAAGCGTGGACAATCGACATATCGAGGGTCGCAAGGACTTTCAGCTCAATGACGTCGAGAACGACGGCCGCTACGTCACCTTCGGCACCGACCTGCTCACGATCAAGCCGACCACCGCCGAACGCATCGCAGGCACCTTGCAACAGATAATCGCCAAGACCGTCAAGGAAGTGCGCGAGGGAGTACACCTGCCGTACTGACATCGGAGGACGCGGTGTGGGCGCTCGCCGCCGCGTTACCCGGCGTCGTCGTGGGGTTCGCCCCGCCCGAGCCGCGGGTGCAGGCTGGTGAGCATGCGACGGAGCTGGTCGCGGGTCTACCGCTGCTCGTGTTCATAGAAGGCTTGCACGCGACCGGCGTGCCCGTCCTCGTCGAGTTCGACGACATCCAGAACACGATTTCCGTTCTCGCGGCGGTAGAGCAACGCGTACCCGCCCGGCCGGATCAACAGCGCCTCCTCGGTGAAGGCGAGGTTCGGCGCCAGAGACAGCCCGAGCTCGAAATGCTTGCGCAGCTCGGCCTTGCCGTGTAGCCGCCCATCGGAACGATCCCACCGGCGCGCGACGGTCGAAGCCACGAAGTCGACCTCGTCCGAGTAGCACGCCATGATGGCGTCGAGGTCATGCGCGTTCCACGCCGCCGGCCACACATCTGCATGTGCGCGAAAATCCATGCCCGGACTGTCCCAGCCGCACTCGCCTGCTTCCCCAGACCCGGGTGCCGTTGCCGCATCGATTCGTAGAACGCACGAAACCGAACGTCCGCCCATCGTCCCGGTGCAGGCCGGAACCCATTGCTGGACCCGAGAGCGGGCGATGGGCGGACGTTCGGCAGGGCGGTTCCGCCGGAGGGGGACGGCGGTTGTCGCGCCCGTGTCCCGCGGGGTCCGGACCGCGGGACAGGTTGCGGCGGTCAGACGTTCGCGTAGGCCAGCGAGGGGGCGCGCTGGATGGCGAAGGAGGACCGCAGGTAGAACCACCAGGTGACGCCGGCCATGACCAGGAACGCCGCGGCGTAGCCCCAGAACGCGGGAGCCATGCTGTGCAGGTGGGTGTTGGACAGCCGCAGCGCCTGCTGCAACAGCCAGCCGCCGGAGGCGCCGACCGCGCCGATGACGCCGATCGCGGCGCCCGCCTGGCGTTTGGCCGACGCGGCGGCTTCGGCCGCGTCGAGGCCGTGCTCGGCGGCGTACTTCTTGGACTCCGCGCTGAAGATGGTCGGGATCATCCGGTAGGTCGAGCCGTTGCCGATGCCGGTGAGCACGAACAGCAGCAGGAACGCGACGAGGTAGAGCGGGAAGCTCTTCAGTTCCAGCCCGGCCATGATCAGCCCGACCGCGATCGCCATGCCGCCGAACACGTACAGGGTGATCTTCGCGCCGCCGACCTTGTCGGACACCCACCCGCCGAACGGCCGGCTGAACGACCCGACCAGCGCGCCGAGGAAGGCGAGGTTACCGAGCGTGGTGATCCAGCCGATCTTGGCCAGATCCGGGAAGTTGGCCTTGATCAGCGTCGGGAAGGCGAAGGAGAAGCCGATGAACGAGCCGAAGGTGCCGATGTAGAGGACCGCCATCACCCAGGTGTGCCGGTTGGTGAGCGCGAGCCGGTAGGACTTGCCGTCCGACTTGGCGGTGCTGATGCTGTCCATGTAGCGCAGCGCGCCGAACGCCGCGGCCAGGATGAACGGCACCCACACCAGCACCGACAGCGTGATGCCGAAGCGGTAACCGCCCGGGTCCTTGGCCATGATGTGCGTGCCGAGGGTGATCAGCAGCGGCAGCACCAGCTGGGTCTGGGCGACGCCGAGGTTGCCGCCCGCGGCGTTGATGCCCAGCGCGGCGCCCTTCTTGCCCTCGGGGAAGAAGAAGTTGATGTTGGCCATCGAGGAGGAGAAGTTGCCGCCGCCGACGCCCGCGAGCGCCGCCAGCACCAGGAACACCCACATCGGCGTGCCCGGTTGGTTGACGAAGTAGGCCAGACCGAGCGTGGGGATCAGCAGCATGGCGGCACTGAACACGGTGAACGCTCGCCCACCGAAGCGGGGGATGGCGAAGGTGTACGGGATGCGCAGAGCGGCGCCGACGAGGGTGGGGGTCGAGGTCAGCAGCAGCGCGTTGCTCACGGCGGTGGGATTGCCCTTGCCGAGACCGGCGAGGAAGTCGAATCCGGCGGCGCCCATGCTGGTCACGACGGTGCCCCAGATGACCCAGACGCTGAAGCCGAGGTTCTCGGCGAACACGGAGAACATCAGATTCTTGCGCGCGGTCTTCGCGCCACCGGATTCCCAGAATTTCGCGTTGTCCGGATCCCAGTGGTCGAGCCAGCGTCCACGTCTTTGATATTCGAAAGTCGTTGTCTGCGACTGCTGGCCGGTGGCTGCTACGGCGGTCATCGGCTTCCTCTCGATTCGGCTCGACCGGCCCTCATCGCGGCGGCGCCGCCGGCGGCTGTCGAGTGCTAGCTACGGTCGAGACAAAGGTATGAGTCGCTTGTTGCGTCCCCGTGGCCCGCGATGACGTTCCCGGCAAATCCGACTCACATCGCGCGCGCCCGCATGGTGACCACTCGGTTACCTGGCGCGATTCAGCGGGCGTCGGGATATTCCGCGATGAGAGAATTCAGGAAGCAGCGCGTCGCCGAGGCGGCGCGTTCCGGATCGCCGTCGATCACGGCGTGTACCAACGCGGCGTGCTCCTCGGTATAGGAGTCGTCGGACTTGGCGGTGCGGGCGCGGATGACCTGTTCGATGATGGGCAGCAGCGAATCGTAGAACTCGAGGTACACCGCGTTGTGACTGGCGACGACGATGGCCCGGTGCAACTGGACGTCCGCCTCGATCGCGGCGGTGTTGTCGTCGTCCCACTTCTTGTCGCGTTCGGCCAGCAGGCGCAGCAGATTCGCGATGTCGGCGTCGTCGCGGCGGCGCGCGGCCAGGCCCGCGGCGGTGACGTCCAGCGCGAGGCGCAGCTCCAGGACGTCGCGCTCCTCGGCGTCGGCGAAGTATTTGCCCAGGGTGCCGCCGAGGTCGGAGGCCGCGATCACATAGGTTCCGGACCCCTGGCGGCGCTCCAGCATGCCGGCGTGCACGAGCGCCTGGACGGCCTCGCGCACCGTGTTGCGGCCGGTGCCGGTGAGTTCGGTGAGCTCCGGCTCGGTCGGGATGCGGGCGCCGATCGGCCAACGGCCGGAACGGATCTCGGCACGCAGCTGTTCGGTGACCTGGGCGATGAGGCTGGTGCGCCGGACGGGTTGCACCCCGACAGAGTACCGCCCATCACAAATCGTTGCCGGTCTTCATCCGGTCATCCTATGATTTCTCGGTGACTGCGACCCTTCCCGGAACCGAGGCTCGCCAGGAATCCGTCCTGGTTGAGCGCCGTCGACGTGCGCTGACCGAGGGTCGCCTGCTGGTCCTCACCGCCATCGTGATGTCGGCGCTCACCCTGCGGGTCGCCGTCACCGCGTTCAGTCCGCTGGCCGAGCGGATCGGCGCCGAAATCGGCTACGGCGCCGCCGTTGTCGGCGTCTTCGGCATGATCCCCACCGCCATGTTCGCGCTGTCCGGACTGCTCACTCCGGTCTTGGCGGTCCGGCTCGGACTCGAGCGCACCGCGCTGACCGCCATGCTGATGGCGGGTGCGGGCATGGCGCTGCGCGTGCTGATGTCGGGCACCGCCGAACTGCTCGTCTTCTCCGCGCTCGCCCTCGCGGGCATGGGCATCGGCAACGTGGTCATCCCGCCGCTGGTGAAGCGCTACTTCCCGGATCGCCTCGCCGCGATCAGCTCGCTGTACATCGTCATGGTGCAGCTCGGCACCGTCGTGCCCGCCCTCACCGCGGTCCCGGTCGCCGACGCGTACGGCTGGCGCGTCTCGCTGGGAGTGTGGGGCCTGCTCGGCTTCGCCGCGGCGGTGCCGTGGCTGGCGGTGCTGCGCGGCAGGCGCGGACGCGACGGTGCGGATACGACGGCGGTGCCGCAGCAGGAGCCGCATTCCGGGCGCGTGTGGCGCTCACCGATCGCGTGGGGGATGGCGGGCATGTTCGGCATGACCTCGCTCACCACCTACGCCATGTTCACGTGGTTGCCGAAGATCCTGAGTGAGGCCGGCGCGAGCGCAGCGTACGGCGGAGCCATGGTCGGTCTGTTCGCCGTGGTCGGCTTGGTCGCCGCGCTCACCGCGCCGACCGTGGTCGCCCGGTTCCGCAATCCGTTCCCCGTCGTGGTGGGCTGCGCCGTGCTGTTCTTCATCGCGTTCACCGGGCTGCTCCTCGCGCCGATGGCCGCGCCGATCCTGTGGGTCGTCGTGCTCGGTCTCGGCCCGAGCACCTTCCCGATGGCGCTGACGCTGATCAACTTGCGCACCCGCACCCCTGCCGGGTCGGCCGCGCTGTCGGGCTTCACCCAGGGTGTCGGCTACGCGGTGGCCTGCGTCGGTCCGCTGCTGTTCGGCGTGCTGCACACGGCGACGGGTGGCTGGCTCGCCCCGTTCGCGATGCTCGCCGTGGCCGTGCTGGTCCTGCTCGTGGGCGCCTGGCAGGCGTGCAAGCCGCGCCTGCTCGAAGACACCTGGAATTGAGTCCGGCGCTGTCGGCGGTCGAAACTCACAACTCCGGTTGCGCGGCTGTGCGAACGGAGTAAGGATGGGCGCAACGATTTTCGCGAAAGTAGCGCGCGTCACACCTCACCGCGCGTCGAATTCGATATCGGCCCATTTGTGACGCGCGGAAACCGTTGTGTCACACGCCTGAAACATTGCCGCGAAACTCACCCCGGGTCGCGGGTAATCGTGAGCAACCGTTGATTTGACGGTCATTTCGCGCAGCATTTCGGCAATACCCCTTTCCTACCGTGGAGCCAACCGACATTGGGAGGCCCCGTTGAGCACGCTGACGCGTAACCGTCTGGAAGCGCTGGGACGGACGAAGATCCGCAGGCAGCAGATCGAGCACTGGGATGCCGAGGACGTCGCCGCCTGGGAAGCCGGCGGCAAGGACATCGCCCGGCGCAACCTGATCTGGTCGGTCTTCGCCGAGCACGTCGGCTTCTCCGTCTGGTCGATCTGGTCGGTGATGGTGCTGTTCATGCCGACCGACAAATTCGGCATCGACCCGGCGGGCAAGTTCTTCCTGGTCGCCATGCCGACCCTGGTGGGCGCGTTCCTGCGGATTCCCTACACCGTGGCGACCGCGCGCTTCGGCGGACGCAACTGGACGGTCTTCAGCGCGGTGATGCTGCTCATCCCGACGCTGCTCACGCTGTACTTCGTCAACCAGCCCGGCACCTCGTACACGACGTTCCTCGTGGTCGCGGCGTTCGCGGGCTTCGGCGGCGGCAACTTCGCCTCCTCGATGACCAACATCAACGCGTTCTACCCGCAGCGGCTCAAGGGCTGGGCGCTCGGCCTGAACGCGGGCGGCGGCAACATCGGCGTTCCGGTGATCCAGCTGATCGGCCTGCTGGTCATCGCGACCCTCGGTAACGGCTACGCCTCGCTGATCTGCGCGGTCTACCTGGTGCTCATCGCGATCGCCGGGCTCGGCGCCGCGCTGTTCATGGACAACCTGCCCAACCAGAAAGCCGACCTGTCCTACATGCTCACGGCGCTGAAGGTGCCGCAGTCCTGGGCGATCGCGTTCCTCTACATCGGCACCTTCGGCTCGTTCATCGGCTACAGCTTCGCCTTCGGCCAGATCCTGCAGATCAGCTTCCGCGCGGGTGGCGACACCGTCGCGCAGGCCACGCTGCACGCCGCGCAGATCGCGTTCATCGGGCCGCTGCTCGGCTCGCTGGCCCGGCCCTACGGCGGCAAGTGGGCCGACCGCATCGGCGGCGGCAAAGTGACGCTTTTGACGTTCATCGCGATGATGGCGGCGGCCTTGCTGGTCACCGTGGCGAGCACGATGGCAGATAACAACAACGGCGTGGCCGGCGGCGGCGTGATGACCGCTCTGGTCATCGGCTTCATCGCCCTGTTCGTGCTCTCCGGCATCGGCAACGGGTCGGTCACCAAGATCATCCCGTCGGTGTTCGAGGCGAAGTCGAGGAGCCTGGACGCCACGCCCGCCGAACGGTCGGCCTGGTCGCAGAACACCTCCGGCGCGCTGATCGGTTTCGTCGGCGCGATCGGCGCCCTCGGCGGTGTGGGCATCAACTTGGTGCTGCGCTCCTCCTACGCGTCCACCAAGTCGGCCACCACCGCGTTCTGGGTCTTCATGGCCTTCTACGTGCTCTGCGCCTTGGTGGTCTGGGCGGTGTTCCTGCGCCGTCCCGGCCTGCGGGGCCTGTCCGCCGACTCCGATGTCGTGACCGAAGCCGAGACCTTCGTCCTCGAAGCCGAGGCCGGTCAGTCCCAGTCCCCGTCCGCCGGCTCGGCCCGCGCCTGACACCCGACCCAGTCCAGGAGGACCCCCAGATGAACCCCACAGTCGTTCGCAAGACCGCGGTGGTCGTCGGCCACGGAATGGTCGGGCACCGGTTCGTCGAGGCGCTGCGCTCGCGCGACACCGAAGGCCGGTGGCAGGTGATCATCCTCAGCGAGGAGCAGCTGCCCGCCTACGACCGCGTCGGCCTCTCGTCCTACGTCGGCGCGTGGGACGCGAGCGCGCTCGCGCTGCCCGGCAACGAGTACGTCGGTGACGACCTGGTGGAGCTGCGGTTGGGCCAGAGCGCCGAGTCCATCGACCGGGCGGCGCGGAAGGTGACCACCTCCTCCGGCGACATCCTCGCCTACGACGCGCTGGTGCTGGCCACCGGCTCCTACCCGTTCGTGCCGCCGGTGCCCGGCCACGACCGGCCGGAGTGCTTCGTCTACCGCACCATCGACGACCTCGACGGCATCCGCGCGGCCGCCGAAGCCGCCGGCCCCGGCGCGGTGGGCGTGGTGGTCGGCGGCGGTCTGCTCGGCCTGGAGGCCGCGAACGCGCTGCGCCTGCTCGGGCTGACCCCGCACGTGGTCGAGTACAACACCCGGCTGATGCCCGCCCAGGTCGACGAGGGCGGCGGCGCGATCCTGGAACGCCTGGTCACCGACCTCGGCCTGCACGTGCACACTGGTGTGGGCACCTCCGCGATCGAGGCCGCGGGCCAGGGCGTGAAGGTCACGCTCTCCGACGAGACCGTGATCGATGCCGGGTTGGTCGTGTTCTCCGCCGGTGTCCGCCCGCGCGACCAGATCGCCCGCGACGCGGGGCTCGAGGTCGGCCCCCGCGGCGGCATCATCACCGATCTCGGCCTGCAGACCTCCGACCCGAACATCTGGGCCATCGGCGAATGCGCCGCCGTGGAAGGCGTGTGCTACGGCCTCGTCGCTCCGGGCTACAGCACCGCCGAGATCGTCGCCGACCGCCTCCTGGGCGGTGCGGGCGAGTTCCCGGGCGCGGACATGTCGACCAAGCTCAAGCTGCTCGGCGTCGACGTGGCCAGCTTCGGTGACGCGCACGGCGTCACCGAGGGCGCGCTGTCGGTCGTGCTGCACGACGCCGCCAAGGGCACCTACGCCAAGCTCGTCGTCTCCGATGACGCCAAGACGCTGCTCGGCGGCATCCTGGTCGGCGACGCCACCGCCTACTCGGCGCTGCGCCCGCTGGTCGGCCGCCCGCTGCCCGCCGAACCGGCCGCGCTGATCTCGCCCGCGGGCGCGGAACTGGGCGCCGACTCGCTGCCGGACGACGCGCAGATCTGCTCCTGCAACAACGTGTCGAAGGGCGCGATCTGCGGCGCGATCGCCGACGGCGCCTGCGACGTCCCGGCGATCAAGAGCTGCACCAGCGCCGGAACCTCGTGCGGCGGTTGCGTTCCGATGCTCAAGAAGCTGCTCGAGCAGTCCGGCGTGGAGATGTCCAAGGCGCTGTGCGAGCACTTCGAGCAGTCGCGCGCCGAGCTGTTCCAGATCGTCCAGGTCACCGGCATCCGCACCTTCTCCGGGCTGCTCGCCAAGTACGGCAAGGGCGCGGGCTG
Source organism: Nocardia sp. CY41 (assembly GCF_009829325.1). Taxonomy (GTDB): domain Bacteria; phylum Actinomycetota; class Actinomycetes; order Mycobacteriales; family Mycobacteriaceae; genus Nocardia. The sequence goes on along the minus strand of NZ_VUOS01000034.1, from coordinate 54,389 downwards.
CGACATCTGCAAGCCGACCGTGGCGTCCATCCTCGCCTCCACCTCGAGCGACCACATCCTCGACGGCGAGCAGGCCGCGCTGCAGGACACCAACGACCACTTCCTGGCCAACCTGCAGAAGAACGGCACCTACTCGGTGGTGCCCCGGATGCCCGGCGGCGAGGTGACCGCCGAGCAGCTCATCACCATCGGTGAGGTGGCCAAGGAATTCGACCTGTACGTGAAGGTCACCGGCGGCCAGCGCATCGACCTGTTCGGGGCGCGCGTCGAGCAGTTGCCGTTGATCTGGAAGCGCCTGGTCGACGCGGGCATGGAATCCGGTCACGCGTACGGCAAGTCGCTGCGCACCGTGAAGAGCTGCGTCGGCTCCACCTGGTGCCGCTACGGGCAGCAGGACTCGGTCGGCATGGCCGTGCTGCTGGAGAAGCGCTACCGCGGTCTGCGCTCGCCGCACAAGCTGAAGCTGGCGGTGTCCGGCTGCGCCCGCGAATGCGCCGAGGCGCGCGGCAAGGACGTCGGCGTGATCGCCACCGAGAACGGCTGGAACCTCTATGTCGGCGGCAACGGCGGTCTCACCCCGAAGCACGCCGTGCTGCTGGCCGGTGAACTCGACGACGAGACGCTGATCAAGTACATCGACCGGTACCTGATGTTCTACATCCGCACCGCCGACCGTCTGCAGCGCACCGCTCCGTGGCAGGAGGCGCTGGAAGGCGGCATGGATTACCTCAAGCAGGTGATCTGCGAGGACAGCCTCGGCATCGCCGAGGACCTGGAGTCGGCGATGGCCCAGCACGTCGCCGGCTACCGCGACGAATGGGCCGCGGTGCTGGAGGACGAAGAGAAGCTCTCTCGCTTCGTGTCGTTCGTCAACGCCCCGGAGGAAGCCGATCCGACGATTTCCTTCGACGAAACCGGGGAGCGGAAGGTTCCCGTCCTGCTCGGACTGCCGGAAGTCCCGGTCGCCACGCAGGGGAAATGACCGCTTAACCCCTTGGAAACAGAACGTCGGTACCAATGAGTAAGGCGTTTGGAGGATGACACCGATGACCGTGATCGATACCCCCGGCATCGCCGCAGCAACCACCACGGGGTGGACGCAGGCTTGCCGTCTCGACTACCTGATCCCCGGCCGCGGCGTTGCGGTGTTGCTGAAAGGCGGCCGCCAAGCCGCCCTGTTCCTGCTGGAGAACGGCATGCTGTATGCCGTCGGCAATATCGATCCGATCGGCCGGGCGGCAGTCATGTCGCGCGGGATCGTCGGCGATCGCGGCGGGGTGCCGGTCGTGGCCTCCCCGCTGCTGAAGCAGGCCTTCTCCCTGGTCGACGGGCGTTGTCTGGACGACGAATCGGCGATGCTGCCGGTGTACGCGGTGCGCGTGGACGACGGCATCGTTTCGATTTCCAACGAGCCGGTGACCTCCGCGCTCGCGTCCTCGGATGGATGAACGCCAATGACAACAGTTGACGCGGGCGCGAGCCTGGCCGGATTCACGGTGGGCATCACGGCGGCCCGGCGGGCGGAGGAATTCGCCACCCTGCTGGAACGCCGTGGCGCGACCATCGTTTCGGCGCCGGCCATCCGGATCATCCCGCTGGCCGATGACAACGAGCTGGAGCGGGTGACCCGGCAGCTGGTCGCCGATCCACCGCAGATCACCGTGGCCACCACGGGGATCGGCTTCCGCGGATGGATGGAGGCGGCCGAGGGCTGGGGCCTGGCCGAGGACCTGCGCGCGACGCTGGGCACCACCCGCATGCTCGCCCGCGGCCCGAAGGCCAAGGGCGCCATCCGCGCCGCGGAACTGCGCGAGGAATGGTCTCCCGCCTCCGAGTCCTCCGCCGAAGTGCTCGATCACCTGCTCGCCGAGGGCGTGGAGGGCGTCCGGATCGCCGTGCAGCTGCACGGGGCCACCACCGAGTGGGAGCCGGTGCCCGACTTCTGCGAGGTATTGCGTTGTGCGGGCGCGGATGTCGTGCCGGTGCCGGTGTACCGCTGGGTGCCGCCGGACGACCAGGGGCCGATGGATCATCTCATCGAGGCCGTCGTCACCTCCGGGATCGACTGCGTCACCTTCACCAGCGCGCCCGCCGTGGCGTCGATGTTGATGCGCGCCAAGGAAACCGGACTACTGGAAGGGCTGCTGTACGCGCTGCGCGGCCGGGTGCTGCCCGCTTGCGTCGGCCCGATCACGGCCGCGCCGCTGGAAGAACTCGGGGTGCCCACCTCGATGCCGGGCCGGGCCCGGCTCGGCGCGCTGGCCCGCCACGTCGCCGAGGAACTGCCCAGGCGGGCCAACCGGATCCACGCCGCGGGCCACATCATCAGCGTGCGCGGCGCCTGCGTGGTGGTCGACGGTCAGGTGCGTCAGCTGGCGCCCGCGCCGATGGCCCTGATGCGCTCGCTGGCCCGCCAGCCCGGCCGCGTCGTCTCGCGCGAGGACCTGCTCGCCGCGCTGCCCGGCGGCGGGGACGACACGCACGCGGTGGAGACCGCCATCGCGCGCCTGCGCGCCGGACTCGGCACGCCGAAAGCGATTCAGACGGTGGTCAAACGCGGCTACCGGCTCGCGCTGGACCCGGCGGAATGTACCGACAACAATCCACGGCCCACCGCGACAGGAGGACCGCAGGTGCCCGGCGTCGGAATCCCGACCCGGGCACCTCGGTACATCCAGGCTGCGGGGAGCTGGTGAACGCGCCCGCTCTGGTGCTGGTGGCCCACGGGACCCGCAGCACCAAGGGCGTGCAGATGATCGCGGCGCTAGCCGAGGCCGTGACGAAGGAACTCGGTGCCGGGATTTCGGGGCCCGGCACCGAGACGCCTCGGGTGCGTACGGCATTCGTGGACGTGCTCGGTCCTTCGCCGTCGGAAGTTCTGCGTGATCTGGTGACTCCGGCCGGGGAATCCGTTCCCGCCGTCGTTGTTCCGGCGTTCCTTGCCTCTGGTTATCACGTCTATCAGGACGTGCCGAGTGAGGTCGCCGAGAGCGACCATCCCGCCGTGACGGTCACACCCGCGATGGGGCCGGATCCGGCGCTGGCGCGGATCATGGCGATGCGTCTGCGCGCCGCGGGCTGGTCTCCGGGCGACGCGGTGGTCTTCGCCGCGGCGGGCTCCTCGGACGCCCGGGCCCGCCAGGATATCCGGCGCGCGGCCGCACTGCTGGCCGAGCGCCTCGGCGCAGGAGTCCGCATCGGCTACGTCGCCACCGGTGCGCCGCGCGTCCCGGATGTCGTCGCGGACTTGCGCGCGAGCGGCGCGAGCCGAGTCTTCGTGGCCTCCTATCTGCTCGCGCACGGCTTGTTCCAGCAGCGCCTGCACGAGTCGGGCGCGGACGGCGTCGCCGAGCCCATCGGCGTGCACCCGGCGGTGGTCCGGTTGATCGCCGACCGCTACCGGGTCGCGGCGGGGGAGCTGGTGCGAGCGCGGGCGCGCTGAGCCCCGCGATCGGGTTTCCGGCCCAGCCGGTCGAGCCTGCTCGATTACCGAGTGCGGCGGGCCGCAGGCGATCGGTGCGGGTCTGGGGTGGTTGAGCGATCTGGGGTAAGTCACGCGTTCGGAGCACGCACGGACGATTCGGTGCAGAGTCGGTCCTGTCGCGGATCTGCGATCATCGACGCTTTCTGTCGCCCGCATAGGGATTCACCGGCCCCGACGCAACGAACTGCGACCACGTCTGCACGCCGTCGGCATGATCCGGGCACGTGTTCAGTCCCGCGCGGAACGCGCTCCCGATCCGCCCGGGCACCGGCAGCGGGACGATCCGGCGGGGGCGTTGCCTGGTGGCTTGCCAGACCTGCGCCAACTGCGCCATCGTCCGCACTTCCGGGCCCCCGAAGTCGGGAGCCCGGCCGAGCGGCTCGCCCTCGGCCAACGCGGCGATCCGCCGCGCCACATCGGCGGCGGCGACCGGCTGGAAACGGAAGTCCTGCGGCAGCGGCGCCACCGGCCATTTCTCGACGGTCTGCAGCACCGCCGCGATCAGTTCGTGGAATTGGGTCGCGCGCAGAACGGTGTGCGGCACACCGCTGTCGGTGACAGCTCGTTCGCAGGCCAGCTTGTTGCGGTAGTACCGGAACGGGATGCGGTCGATCCCGACGATCGACACGTACAGCAGGTGCCGGACGCCGCGCGCGTGCCGCAGCAGGCTCTCGGTCTGGGCGAGGTCCGAGCCGCCCATCCGGCGGGTATCCGTGGCCGCGTGCACGATGACGTCGGCGTCCGCCACGGCCTCCGCCAGACCCGTGCCCGTGCGCAGGTCGCCCACATGCGTGCCCGCCCCTGGGCGACGGGACAGCACTCGTACGTCATCGCCCGCTTCGCGCAGCCGGTCGACCACGAGCCTGCCCAGCGCACCGGTTCCGCCCGTGACGAGAATCTTGGTCATGGACAACTTCTACCGATGAATCCGTCCGGTATACGAAAACCCGTCGTCACAGTGGCGAGTCGCACAGCGATCGTCCGACCGACCCGGCGAAGATTCGCCGATGTGTCGCCGGAAGTGTCGCGGTGGTCGTCACACCCGAAATCATTTGCGGGACATATTCTTCTGTTTCCGGTACGGAACGCAGGCGCGATGGTTGAATCGGAGTGCCGGAACCTCGGCAGTCGGCGAGGAGGGCCTGATGCCGGTCGGAGGTGTGCAAGCCGGTTCGCAATGGCGGGCGGCGATGAACTTCGGAACGTCGGTACCGGACGCGTCGAAGGGTATGGCGACGCGGGAGGTGTTAGGTCGCGAGGGTGCGGGCGGGTCGAGTTCTCGTGTTCATCGGCGTGCTCTGCGACATCTCGGCGGCGCGACGGCAGGCGCGAACGCAGTAGGACGCGAGGCACGATTGTGAGTGTGGTGCCGAGGCGTCGTACCACACGTGCGGACACCGGGTACGGCGCGTTCCTGTCCTACAGCGGCGACCGGGACCGGGCGGTGCTTCCGCTGGTCCAGAACGCGATCGAAAAACTGCCACGGCCGTGGTACCGCTTTCCGCACCTGCGCATCTTCCTCGACTACAGCGGTGTCTCGATCGGGCCGGAACTCCGGGACAAGATCGTCGCAGGCCTGTCGCGTTCGAAGTGGCTCGTCGTGGTGGCTTCGCCCGAGGCGGCCGGCTCCATATGGGTGGACCGCGAAATCGAGTGGTGGCTGGCGCATCGGTCTCCCGAGACGATACTGCTGGTTCTCAGTGCCGGGTCCCTGGTCTGGGACGAGGGAGCCGGGGATTGGGACCGCGCGCGCTCCACCGCGCTACCGCCTCGCCTGTTCGGGGTTTTCGCGTCCGAACCCGTATACAAAACGATCAAATGGCGCGAGGACAACGATGGCGTGCCCCGGCCGGACATCGACGCCATCGCGGTGGGTATCGCCGCGGTGATTCGCGGCGTCTCCGAGGCCGACGTCAAATCCGAGGGCTATCAGCAGACCAAGCGAAACTTGCGTGTGGCGAATGTCGCCGTCGGCGCATTGGCCATGCTGTTGGTCGCCGCGCTGGTCGCAGCGTTCATCGCCTTGGTGCAGAGCAATCGCGCCGAGGAGGAAGCCAGGATCGCCACGGCGCGGCTCATGGCTTCCGTCTCGGACACGAGGATGGCCACGGATGTCCGCGCGGCCCTGCTTCTGGCCGTCGCGGCGTACCGTCTCGACCCGAGCGCACGTCACCATGCCGCTCTGCTCCGCGCGAATCTGGCCGGTTCGAAAGTCGCTCGTTACGTTGCGACGCCCGCGGACGTCACCGCTCTGCAGAGCAGCGCCGACGGTCGAGCCGTCGTTGCCGGGCTCGCCGACGGGCAAGTCGTGACCTGGGCGCCCGGTGATCCGGCGACGACTTCGGTCGGGCGTTTGCCCGGTGAGATCCGGTCACTGGCCGTCGCAGCGGACGGCCGGACCGTCCTCGCCACGGACGGCGACTCGATCGCATTGTGGGGTGGAAACTCCGGTCGTCCGGACCTCGACGTGCCCGACGCGACGAAGGTCGATCTTGTCGCCATATCCGAATCCGGGAAGGTGGGTGCGGTTCATCGCCGCGATACCACGGCGGCGGCAGGCACCCCAGGGGCGGTCGACCTCATCGATATCGCCGCTGGGCGGGTTCTCGCGTCACATCCGACCGAACGGGCACTGACGAGCATGGTGTTCACCGATGGCGCTACCTTGCGTCTCCTCGACACCAACGGCAGCGTGCGACAGATCTCGCTGCGCGACGGCGCCGTCGTAGATCTTTCCCCCCTCGACACCGACAACGCCTGTGGCACCGGCCAAGATGTCGGAGAATTGTCGGCCGACGGGTCGTCGTTCACGTGCGCGGTCTTGCCCGGTATTCCGGTGCCGGTTCTCCGGCCGCGTCCGACGCCGGACGCGGGCCGCCCGGAGCCCGGATATGTAGGTGTCGTCATGCCCAGCCGGTCGGCTCCCGCCGTGCTCAGCCGCTCGGCGCGCACGGCGGCGGTACCCAGCGCTGACGCCGGGTTATACGTTGCGCCCGTGACCGGCGAGATAACACCTCCACAGCCGCCACCCCTGATCACCGGTGCCGCTGTCGACTTCGGCCGGAAGCTACTGCGTTTCCTCGGGACCTCTGAGACACAACTGGTTTCGGCGTCCGGGCGACTGATCACCCTGTGGGATCTCGCGCAGCGCGACCGGCTGGCGAAATCCGTCCCGGTGCCGATCGTCAAGGGATGCAATCGTTGTCCGCCCAGCTTGTCCCTGTCCCCGGACGGACGCACCGCGGCCATCACAGGCCAGGCCAAGGACCCGGGAAGTTCGGCGCTGAACAGCGACGTCGTGATCATCCAGCAGCTCCGGCCGGACTCGTCCCGTCAATTCTCCATACCGGGCTTGTCCGGAATTCTCTCCTGGCGCGCGGACGGCGGCATGCTGGTGCTCGCCGCGAATCCGGTATCCGGCTACGACCGTCGCGTCTCTGCCCACCGGCCGTCGGTGCAGACGCCATTCGAGGTGGCGGTGCTGTCGTCGCCACCACCCTCGCACACCGTCCGAGCGGCCGGCGTGTTGTCCGCATCCGGAACCGCCGTGTCTTTCGACGACAGAGGAAGGGTGTTCCTGCACGACCTGGCCACCGGTGGTGTCGAGACGGAATTCATCCCGCTGGGCGGTGCGGTCGACACCGACAATATCTCGGAAGCGCGGATCGATGCGGCCGGAGAATTCTTGGTCATGCGCGATGCCGACGACATATCGGTCTACGACTTGTCGCGACAGGAGATCACGCACGACATCGACGGCAAGGACGTGCAGGCAATCGAGTTCGCCGGGCGGCATCTGCTGATCCAGCGCAAGGACAGCATCGAGCTATGGGATCGGACCGGCTCGACTCGTGAGCGGACGATCGTCTTCCGCGGCGATGGGACCGCGAACCCGCAGATCGCCGCCGCCGCGGACGCGACCGTGGTCGTCGCGAAAGGCGCGACAGGCCGATTGACTCTCTTCGCCGCCGACGGCACGAATCTCGGAGAGCTGGAACCGGATGCCGTCTGGCACGTCGAATCTGCGGTCGCCGTGTCCGCTGACGGACGGTACCTCGTGACGGTCAATCCCGGTCCCGCATTCTCCGGCGGCGCGGATGGAACGTTGATCGAACGCGACATCTCACCGGACGGCCTGATTCGGACCGCCTGCGAGCACGCCGGTACCGATCTCACCGACGCCGAATGGAACGCACTGATGGGGGTTGCGCGTCCCGCACAAGCCCGCTGTCCGTAGTTCGCGTTCGACTTGCCCACGGGCGTGGCGGCTGCTTCACCGGCGATCGGTGGTCGGTCCTCCTGCGCCGACCGCCCTTTCGTCGCGGCCCGGGCCTGCGGGCGAACGCGTGAACGACGCGCGGTAGCTGCTCGGTGGCACCCCGACATGCCGGATCATGTGCTGGCGCAACGATTCCGCCGAGCCGATGCCGCTGTGCCTGGCGACCTGGTCCATCGGCAGCGTGGTGGATTCCAGCAGTTCCCTGGCGCGTTGCAGGCGTTGGTGCAGCAGCCATTTCTGCGGGCTGAGCCCGGTCTCCTCGTGGAAGCGGCGGGTCAGAGTGCGAACGCTGATGCGCGCGTGGGCGGCCAGGTCGTCCAGCGACAGCGGTGTGTCCAGTCGTCGCAGCGCCCAGGCGCGGGTCTCGGCGAGCGTCATGCCGTTCTCGGCGGGCAGGGGCGCGTCCACGAACTGCGCCTGCCCGCCGGGCCGCACCGGAGTGACGACGGCGGTGCGGGCCGCGGCGTTCGCCACCGTCGCGCCGTAGTCGGCGCGAATCAGATGCAGGCACAGGTCTATTCCGGCCGCCGCGCCCGCAGCCGTGGTGATCGGGCCGTCCTCGATGAACAACGCGTCGCTGCGGACCGATACGTCCGGATGGTTGGCCGCCAGTTCGTCGGCCAGGCCCCAGTGCGTGGTCGCGGTGCGGCCGGCCAGTAGACCCGCCTGCGCCAGGACGAAGGCCCCGCTGCAGATCGAGGTGACGCGCTTGCCCGCGGCCATCGCGCGACGCAGGGCGGCCAGCGTGGCGGCGTCGGCGTCGGCGCGGCTGCCGGTGCTCGGCACGATCACGATGTCCGCCTCCTCGATCGCGTCGAGTCCCCGGGAGACGACCACATCGAAACCGCCCAGCCCCGCGGGCAGGACGCCGGGCACGGCGGTGCACACCAGGATGCGATAACCGGGTTCGCCGTCCACGATGGCCGCGCCGAGCACCGTTTCCGGCATGGCCAGGTCGAAAGCTTTCACCGGAGGAACCGCGACGACGGCGACAGTATGCATGGCCTGATCCTTGGGATAGTTGGCAGTCCGGCCAGTAGCCTACCCGGCCGCGCCACGGCAGGCTCGATGGCACGCGATCGGCGAATGGCGCGGAGTGTGCCCGCCGGTCGTTGTATTTCGTTGTCGCAGAGGAGAAATCGCATGCCTACGCAGGTCATCGTCGGACGTGGCGCCACCGCTTCGGCCACCGCGGAGCTACTCGCCGGGTCCGGCGACCGGGTGCGCGTGGTGAGCCGCAGTGGCGCGGGGCCCGAGCACCCGAACATCGAGCGAATCGCACTGGACGCGCTGGATACGGCCGCGCTGACCGCCGTGGCCGAGGGTGCCGAAACCTTGTTCAACATGGCCATGCCCGCGTATCACACCTGGCCGGAGACCATTCCGCCGCTATTCGGTTCCATCCGCTCCGTCGCCGAGCGGACCGGCGCGAACTTGGTGATGCTGGGCAATCTGTACGGCTACGGTCCGGCCGACGGTCCGGTCACCGAGCAGTCGCCGCTCGCCGCCACCGGGCCGAAAGGTCTTGTGCGAGCGAGAATGTGGCGAGAAGCCGAGGAAGCGCACCGGGCGGGACGAGTGCGCGTCACCGAGGTCAGGGCCTCGCAATTCATCGGGCCTGGCGCGATCTCCCTGTTCTCCCTCATCGCACAGCCGAAGATATGGTCCGGGCAGTTGGCGCTGCTGCCGCAGGAACTCGACCTGCCGCACGCGTACACCGCGGTCGGTGACGCGGCGGCGGCAGCGGTCGTCGCCGCCCGCGACGAGCGCTCGTGGGGCCGCCCCTGGCACGCCCCTGTCATCACCGCCACCGTGCGGGAGCTGGCAGGACGGTTCGCCGCGGCCGCCGGGGCGCCCGAGCCGCGGCTGGCGGTCATGAGCGAGCGGGAGCTGACGTTGCTCGGCCTCACCGATCCCTTCTGGGCCGAGTTGTTCGAGACCTACCACATGTCGCACGCGCCTTTCACAGTCGACGACTCGGCGGTCCGCGACACCTTCGGTCTGAAGGCGTCCGATCCGGACGAGGTGTTCGCGCAGGTCGTGCGCGCGGCCTGACCGGGATGCGCGGCAGGTGCGCGGAGTCGTCGGCCGCGATTCGGCGCACCGGGCTCGGATATCCGGCGCGCCTCCACGTCATCGCTTCCGTCCCGTATCGCAGCGTCGCCCCGCCCGTCGTGCCTCGGAGACGGTCATGTCGCCGTGGCTTGCGGAGTGCAGGTGCCCGCTCGGTTCGGGCTTCGCGCGCAGATGCGTGACCGGCAGATAGGCGGCAGGTGCAGGCTCTCCCGGACGAGCATCCGAGGTGAGTTGCCCGGATCTGCGGACGCACCGGCCCATCCGAATCGATAGCTGGTTGATTGCCCTCGTATGCACGATTCGACACTGTCGCTGTGAATCGTCGGTGACCAGCTATTTCATGTCGATAGGGAACACGCCTGCCGAATGCCGGAAGCGCCGAGCAGGGCGTGGTAGAAACTCGTTCCATGTACCGGCTCCTGCGATGCCTGGTTCCCCTTCTCGCGGTGTGCGCCGCCTTCGTCCCGGCCACGACCACCGCCGACCCCGGCGCGAGCATCCTCGACGTGCGCCCGCTGGGCGGGCGGGAGTTCGAAGTCGTGGTCCACTCGGCGGCGATGGACCGCCCCATCACACTGTGGATGTCGCATCCGGGTGCGGGCGCTCCCGCGCTGTACCTGCTCAACGCCGTGGACGGCGGCGAGGACGGCGGGCCGTGGACGCGGCGCACCGACGTCGCGGCCTTCTTCGCCGACAAACCGGTCAACGTGATCGTGCCGCTGAGCGGGCGCGCCAGCTACTACACCGATTGGCTGCGTGACGATCCCGCGCTCGGTCGCGTCAAGTGGACCACGTTCCTGACCAGGGAGCTGCCGCCGGTGCTCGGGGCCAGATTCGGCATGAACGGCCGCAACGCCGTGGCGGGCCTGTCGATGTCGGCGACCTCCGCGTTGAATCTCGCGATCAGCGCGCCGGGCCTGTATCGGGCGGTCGGCGCCTACAGCGGGTGCCCGCGCACCAGCGACCCGATGGGTCAGGCGATGGTGCGAGCGCAACTGGGCGTGTTCGGCGCGGACCCGGCCAATATGTGGGGTCCGCCGGGCGACCCGCTCTGGGCGGCGAACGACCCCATGGTGCAAGCCGACCGGCTGCGCGGTGTGGCGCTCTACATCTCGGCGGGCACCGGTGCGCCGGGAGCCCACGAGGCGCTCACGGATCCGAGCATCGACGGCAATCCCGCCCGGCTGGTGGATCGGCTGCTGGTCGGCGGGGCCATGGAGACGGTGATCAACGGCTGCACCCGCGCCTTCGTGGACCGGTTGAGCGCTCTCGGCATCCCGTTCACGGCGAATCTCCGCCCCGCGGGCACGCACGCCTGGATGTATTGGCAGGACGACGTGCACGAGTCCTGGCCGCTGTTCGCCGGCGCGCTGGGCGTCTGACCGGGGCGGCCCGGCGGCATGGCTGGGCCGTCCCGGTCACCGGCGGATGCGGTTCGCTACGGATTCCAGGGGTCGAGTCCACCCTCGGGATCGAGGTGATCGAGGTTCGCGACGCGTCTGGCCGATCGCATCAGTGCTTCTCTTGTCATATCGTTCGGATTCTCGTAGTAATCCCGGGCCGCCTGCTGGTGCATGGTCGCGACGCGGTGACCGATCGCCCATCGGGTGTCGCGGCCCGCGTTGTCCCACTCGTCCGGTGTGATCGCCGCGCGCAGCGCCCGGTCCGAATGCCAGTTCTGCTCGACCCGCCGCACGAACGCTTGATCGATGTCGGCCCCGGGCGCGGGCGCGTTGCTGTGCCGGACGAAACTGTCCGCCGCGATGACCGCCTGAGCGGCGAAGGCTTCGTGCGCCTCGTGGCCGACGTGGTTGTCGACCGCCCACGCCGCCGCGATCGCCTTCTGCAACGGTGCGAAGCTGTACGGATTCTGCGATGCCGTCGATTCCTGGACCGAGTACGCCGTGAACGCGTTGGTGACCCGCTCGTTGGTGGCGCCGGAGGAGAGCAGCACGGAATGGATCCGGGAATCGGGAACTTTGTTGTCGCGCAGTACTTTCAGGGCGCGGGTGACACCCAGTTGGGTGTGTATGCCGCCCACCGCCGTAGCCGCGTCGACCGCCACGCCACGCCAGTTCGTGCGGGACAGTTGGTGCTCGATGTATCCCTCTTCGCGACTGGCCAGGATTCTCCTGGTGGAGCGCTCGATTCTCCTTCGGGTGCTGGCCAGCGGGTTCAACGGATTGACCCGGCCGCCCGCGAGCCAAGCCGTCACCGGCGAGGCGTTGATGGCGTTCAGCGTGGTGAGCGTGTTCACCAAACCCATCCCCGGCCCGGACTTCCCGCCACCACCGCTCATGCCGAGAGCGGTGCCGCTGCCGCCAGCGGACTTGCCGCTGCCCTGGATCGCGAGTCCGAATCGGTTGGCGATCCAGTCGTTGCCGCGGCTGAGGCCGCTGCTGAGGCGTTTGAGCTGGAATATGGCGACGATCTCGACCGTGCCCGCGATGATGATCACCGCCATGACCTGGCCGCGAGCCTGCGCGAAAAGGTTGCCCATGAACAGCACATACACCCCGAGGAATATGGTGTAGGCCGTCATTCGCGCCGCCGCGACGAAACTGTCGACGACATTGCGCACCAAGAACGTCTGTGTGGGGCCGTAGACGAATCCGCCCGCGGCGAAGCCGAATATCGACATGAACCCGTGATAGATCGTGTCCAGTGCCGCCTTGATGACCTTCAGTCCGAGATACATCGCGAAAGCCAGCAGGATGCCGCCGCAGGTCAGCAGCATGAGCCCGGTGGCGACCTGCCCCATGGAAGGGTTCTCCGCCTTCGCGTGCGCGGCGGCGTCTCCGCACGACTTCAAGCCGTTGATCACCCGGTTGTCGTCACCTGCCGCCACGCCCGCCGACCACGCCGACCGGCAGGCGGGCCGCTGGTCCACCGTGTGCCCGAAATTCCAGACCTGCAGCGGTTGCCGGGCGAAATTGTCGGCCAGATCGCTCTGCATCGTCGCCACCAACTGGGTGGGATTCGGGTGGGAGTTCCCGTTCAGGCCGGCTGCCACCGAGATGCCGAGGTCGCGGCCCTGGGCCAGCAACCCGTGGGAGGACAGCACGTCCGCCAACGGCTCGGCCAGGAACAGCGGGCCGAGCAACGCCACGCCCACCATCGTCACCACCTGCATGGTGGCCTTCGCGTGGTAGCCGCGGACCATGAACCATCCGACGAAGAACGCGCCGATGGTCGCCGCGGTGACCAGCATGATCGGGGTCGCGATCTGTGCGGTCAACGCGTCGGCGACACCGTGCAGCGCCGAGCTGAACATGTCCAGCCACCGGAAGCTCAACGCGTAACCGATCAACCAGATCGCCGTCGTCACGATGGCTATGTAGCCGATGAATTCGAAGCCCAGGACCGCCCACAAGATGGTGGCGCGCGGCTTGAACAAGCTTTCGTCGCCGGTCGCGAAGCGGTAGTCCGACAGCGCGATCCCCGACGAGTCGTGGATGTTCATCCAGCTGAGCCCGTCGATCCCGGACGTGCCCGACGTGGCGCCCGCCGCGTCCTGGGCGGTGGCCAGCGCACCGACGAAGCCGGGGAAGACGAACAGCGCGAAGAAGGTGAGGGCGATCCAGATGACCCGCCGCCGCCAAGCGCCTGATCCGGAACGCGGCCACCGGTGCGGCACATCACCGCGGAATGCGCGCGCGGCGGCGGAGCGGATATCGAGAGCTGGAAACGATCTCCGCCGGGATGAACCCGGGCGGACAGTGCGTGGTCGCACCGCTGGGATGTGCACGGAAGCGTCCTTCGTCCCGTCTTGGGGGCGCAGTCGACTGCGAATTCCGAAACGGGTTGCGCGCGACCGCCGATGGCACTGCCCGCCCCGTCTCACGCCTGTATTACAGACAGGTACGGAAACATCCGCTTGAACGTCCAATGACATCCAAACGGCTCGGGAGTGTACGTAAGTACCTCCACCCGCTACCTGTGATGCTCAGCAAACTCACTGTGGTTCAGTGTGTTTCGTATGCGAGGTCACCGGACGAGGGCATGCCGTCTCATCGGGGTGTGGCTGCTCGACCGCCTCCGCCCCGGCGGGTGTCGGAAAGGGACACGCGGCCCGCTCTCGATCGCGGATCACCCGGCTTGTCGTACACCGGGTGAACAATGCCGCTATGGCATACGACGAGGAGTTGGCCGAGCGAATCCGGGAACTGATCCCACCCGGGCCCGAGTTCACCGAGCGGAAGATGTTCGGCGGTCTCGCCTTCTTGATCCGCGGCAATATGGCGGTGGCCGCCAGTGGACAGGGTGGTCTGCTGGTGCGAGTCGACCCCGACGAGGGGGAGCGGCTGCTCGGTGACGCCGTGCAGCCCATGGTCATGGGCGGGCGTGAGATGGCCGGCTGGCTGCGGGTCACCGCCGTCGACGACGACGGGGTGCTGCGGGAATGGGTCGAGCGCGGCGTCGCCTACGCTCGGACCCTCCCGCCGAAGAAGAACAAGAACTGATCCCGCTCAGGGGCGGACCTGCCGCCGGAAGAGCACGCGGTCGAATTCGCGGCCGTACTCGTCCACCGCGACCACGTCCATCTCGCTGGCGAACACGCCCGGACGCACGTCGACGCGCAGGAACGAGTAGTTGCGGAACCGGACCCGCGACCACGGCGCGGCTTCGTCCTGCTTGCCGCCGCCCGGCGTCCAGACGTAGCTGTTCGGCACCGAGGTGTCGGGCAACTCGTCGCCACGGAAGGTCTCTCGCGACCCGGGCTGGAATTCGTAGCGCGGGCGTCCGCCGCCGCCCACGGTGTAGTAGACGGTGCCGTCGGTCTCCGGATAGACGATCGAGTTGTCGCCCGCCACCTTCGTCACCCGACCGCCGCGGAGCGGATCGGTGCGCTCGTAGACGTGGTTGTGGCCCTGCAACACCAGATCCACCTGGTAGCGGTCGAACAAGCCCACCCACGCGTCCCGCACGCCGCCGTCGCTGGCGTGCGATTCGGTGGTCGAGTAGGCGCAGTGATGGAAGAAGCAGACGATGAAGTCGATATCGGGGTCGGCGCGGTAGGCCGCCAAGGTGCGTTCCACCCAGCTCGTCTGCGCCCCGCTGGAATAGCCGCTGTTCGCGCGGATCTCGTAGGAGACGTCGTTGGCGTCCAGGGAGAGCACCGCGAGGTTGCCGTAGGTGAACGAGTACGCCGACGGACAACCCGCCGGACCGTTGCCGGGGAAGTCCAGCCGCGCCAGATGGCCGCCGTAGCCGTGCTCGCCGTAGGTCGCTTCCATGTCGTGGTTGCCGGTGGCGAACATCCACGGCGTCTGCGCGGCGCTGGTCTCGATCGCGTTGAAGTAGACGTCCCAGACGTAGGGGTTGTACTTGTCGAACCCGCTCGCCGCGTGCGCGCCGTGCGTGACGAACTGCCCCGGCTTGCCCGCACCCGAAGGGTCGGCGTAGGCGATGTCGCCTGCGAGGATGTGGAAATCCGGCCGGGCCGCGGCGATCTGGCGCAACACGTTGCTCGCGTGCGGCGCGGCCGGATCGTTGTCGGCCTTGTAGTACTTGTCGTCGTAGTCGCCGGGAGCTATGCCCTCCGGCAGCGCCGGGGTCTGGTCGGTGCCCTGGTCGCCCATCATGGTGAAGCGGAACGGAAGAACCGCCGGTCGTGCGCTGGGCATCGCGGGCGCGGCGGCGCGGATGTCGCCGACGAATCCGTCGGAGGTCCGCCAGCGGTAGAAGTGCGGAACCCGGCCGGGTAGCCCGTCCACCGGGGCGTGGGCGTAGAACTGTTCGGCCGCGAGCACACCGCCGTCGGCCGTGGGCAATTGGGTCAGCAGGTTGCGCACCTCGGCTTCGACCGTCGCGCCGAGGGCCGGTGTCGGTCCGTGGTCGAGGTACACCGTGGCGCCTGCCGGACGCCGCGACAGCTGTGCCGCGAAACGCAACTGGCTGGCCGCGTCCTGACCGAAGGCCACGCGCCGGCCGCCCACCGCGAGCTGGGCGTCGTCGGCGTAGGCTCGCCCGCCGAACGGTGTGGCGCCGACCGCGGCCACCGCTGCGGCCGCCGCCGCGCCGCGCAAGATGTTGCGCCGCGACACCGGACGGCGGCGCAGGTAGGCACGGTGCCATTCGTGCTGCTCGGTCATGGTCATGTGGGCAGCGAGCTGGCCGGGAATTCCGGTGTCCGGAATGTCGCCTGCTGGATTCAGCGGTGTGGACGGCATACCGCAGATGCTGTCGTGGCCTGGCGCACGGAGCAACTCGACACCGCACCGGGGGCGGGAATACCCCGTGAACAGTCTATTTCGGCATCTACGATTCGGGGCATTTGTCGGAAATGTGGGAAATAGGCGATGGCTGAACGTATTTCGCGAAGCAGGGCGCGTTACTCAGGTGACCGATCCGTCGCGGCCGAGGGATTCGGCGACCGATTCCCCGCCGAGGGCGGACCGGGGGAGAACGGGGACATGAGTGAAGCGCCCCAAGGGAAACTCGGCGTGCCCGTCGGCTGGCATTCGGCGGCGGCTGCCAGCGGTTCGTTGTTCGCGGTCAGCCTGCGCACCGTCCGTTCGAGCGCGGGCAGGATCTCGGCGATGTCGAGGTCGGCGTTGGTGAAGCGGCCGATCAGCGCATAGATCATGTTGGTCAGCACGAGCGCGATATCGGCGATGTAGGCGGGATCGGCGCCGGCCAGCAGCGCGCTCGCGGCGGGCAGCACGGCGTCGAAGCCTTGGGCGTCCAGTCGCCGGCCGCCGGGACTGGATCGCGCGCGATAGTAGGCCTCGAGCATCCGGGGATGCCGTTCCCACGGTTCGAACACGTACCGCAGCAGACGCATCAGGCCATCGGTCAGCGGCTCGCCTTCGATCGGCCGCGCGGGAGTGGCGTAGGTATTGGTCGCCATCCATCGCTCCACCGCGGCGAGCAGCAGGTCGTCCCGGGTGGGATACCGCTTGTAGACCGTGGCGAGGGAGACGTGCGCGTCCCGGGCGACGGCCCGCAACTGGACGGCGTCGTAACCCTCGGACTCGAGCATCGACAGGACGACGTCGATGATCTTCGCCGCCGAATCTCCTTCGTCTGTCCGGGCCACGTACGTACGGTAATCCAGCGATCCGATCGCGGATACTCGCCACGACCGCGTGTGGCTGCCGGTGCGCGCCGGCGCGACCGTCACCGGAGGCCGTCAACGGCCGGTTCGGTGCAACGAGGTTCCGGTGCGGCACGCCCGTGGCTAAGCTGCGGGGATGACGCTCTTTCTCCGCGTCGCCGTGGCGCCGGTCGTGCTCGCCGGCGCGCTGGTGAGCGCGGCTCCCGCCGACGCGACGCCCGGCAGCGACATCACCGCCGTCACCCTCGGGCAGGCCCGGATTCCCGCGGGGTTGGTGCCCTTCGTCGCGGGGACGGATCTGGTCGTCCGCGAGATCACGATCGGTCCCGGTGGTTCCACCGGTTGGCATTACCACGTCGGCCCCGTCTTCGGCTTCATCCGATCGGGCACGCTGACCCATCCCGGCCCCGACTGCGACGCTCCGGTCTACCGCACCGGCGAGTTCATCTACGAGCCCGCGGGCGAATGGAACGTCCACGTCGGCCTGAACCTCGGCGCCGAACCACTCGTCCTCGACGTCGTCTACGCCCCACCCGCCGGCGAGCCGCTGTTCATCGACGCCCCCGCCCCACCCTGCGCGTAGCGAGCCCCTCCCTCGATCGCGCGAATCCTCGGTCGGTTACGCCGAGCGGTCGGACTCGGCGTTCCGGCGGTTCCCGGAGGTATCCGATCGGCCGGATAAGCGGTTGTCCCGATCGCCTGGTCGGGTAGACGACGATGCCCCGCGACGGACCGGTGACGGTGGTCGCCCGGGGAGGGACTGGTGATGGTGGTCGCCCGGGGAGGGACTGGTGATGGTGGTCGCCCGGGGAGGGACTGGTGATGGTGGCCGCCCGGAGAGGGACCGGCGACGGTGGCGGCCCTGCGGCGGACCGGTGACGGTGGCGGCCCGGGGAGGGACTGGTGATGGTGGCCGCCCGGAGAGGGACCGGCGACGGTGGCGGCCCTGCGGCGGACCGGTGACGGTGGCGGCCCGGGGACGGACTGGTGACGGTGGCCGCCCGGAGAGGGACCGGCGACGATGGCGGCCCGGGGATGGACCGGTGACGGTGGCCGCCCGGAGAGGGACCGGTGACGGTGGCCGTTCGGGGAGAGACCGGTGACGGTGGCCGTTCGGGGAGGGACCGGCGACGATGGCGGCCCGGGGCGCGTACGTTCGCGCCGTGGGAACAAAGGAGCACGATTCGGCGACGCTGTCTCCGGGTCGGTGTGTGCGGACTCGACGGCCGCGGGTGGCGTAGCAAGCTGTGTGGTGATCGTCCGCAGCGCCCGATTCCCGGTGCATCGACTTCCGGATGGAGACCAGATATGTCGATGATTCCTGCTGGATTGATGTACACCGATGCGCACATGTGGGCGCGGCGGGAGCCTGACGGCACGCTGGCGGTCGGACTCACCGACCACGCGCAACAGAACTTGGGCACGATCCTCTTCGTCACCACGCCCCGGGTGGGCATGTTCGTCGGCACCGGCGAGGCCGTCGGCGCCGTGGAGGCGGTCTCGGCCATCGCCGAGATGTACAGCCCGGCCCGCGGCGTAGTGGTCCAGGTCAACCCGGCGATCGTGGATGACCCCGAGCAGGTGAACAACGACCCGTACGCGGCCTGGCTGTTCAAGATCAGGCGAGCGGAGGGCGTCTCGGATGACGAACTGCTCGACGCCGCCGCCTACCGCCGGTTGCTGAAGGATCTCGGCGCGTAACCGGGAACGCCGCCCCGCCCGCAGGCTTGGCTTCAGTCTTCCCGCTCGGGCTGGCGGTCCGGCACCCTGGCTCCCTCGGCACGTGGACCCCAGCCGCGCCAACTCCGGTAGCCGCGATGTGCGGCGAAAGCTCCGATGATCGCGGTGACGCACCATACCGTGATCGCGGTATAGGCCAAAGGGGCAGACAGGTCACCGATCGATGCGCCCAGCGCGGTGTAGACGAACGCGCGCGGCGCGGATCCGATGAAGGCGCCGACTGCCATCTGCCACAACGGAACTCCGAACGCGCCGAACACATAGGACGCGAGCGCATCGGAGATGCCGGGAACGAAGCGCTGCCCGACGACCGCCCACAGGCCGCGCCGCTGGATCTGCGCGTCGATGCGCTCGGCCCGCTCGGGACCGAGCAACCCGCGCGCGCTCTCGCGGCCTGCCCGCCGCCCGAGGAAACTGGTGATGGTCGCCGTGCCCACCGCCGAGCCCAGCGTCACGAACGTGCCGACCAGCGGCCCGAACAGCAGACCGCTTCCCGCGGCCAGCAACGGTCCGGGAACGAAGATCGCGCCGAGGACCGCCGACGCCACCACGTAGGCGAACGGAGCCGCGGGTCCGGTCGCCGCGATCCCGTCGCGCACACTCTCGACGTCGATCACACCGGCAATAGCGACAAGATAAAACATTCCGACCAGGAAAACGGCGAACAGCGCCAACCGCGCGATGTGCCGCCGTCGGCTGGTGAGGAAGAAACCGCCGTTGTCCAACATGCCGACCGCAATCCTGCCTCGAGCCGGCCGGGACGCCCGCATCGAGGGCCGGCCGCCGAAGTCGGATGGACCCGAGATCGACGGCACATGGCTGTGGCGTTGCCGAGACGATCTCTCGCTCATGTGCCGTTGATCTCGAGGTTCAGGACGGGTCGCGGGGGAGGAGGGTGCCCAAGGGGCCGAGGTCGATGTTGAGGTCTTCGGGGGTGAGGCCGAAGTGGTCGCGGAGTTCCTCCATGCGTTGTTCCAGGAGCATGAGGGTGGTGCCGATGCGTTCGATCTGGTCGTCGGTGAGGTCGCCGGCGTCGACGCGGCGGATCGCTTGGCGCTCCATGAGTTGGCGGAGCAGTTCCACCAAGGTGAGGACGAGGCTGACCAATCCGCGCTCGACGGATTCGGGTTCGGTGTCGATACGCGGTGGGATGCCGCCGAACTCAGTCATCGGCGGGTGGTTCCAGCGCGCGGACCGGGCCGGTCAGAGTGCTGATGGAGGAGATGAGGGCCCGCAACGAGATCTGCACGAGGTCGACGTCCGCGATGGCGAGCTTGATGTCGCCGGAGATCACCACGCCGCCTGCCAGCACCCGATCCAGTAGGTCGACCAGCGCGACGCGCCGCTCGTCGTCGACCTCACGGGTAGCCCGGCTCATGCCGACTCCCGTTCCACGCCGGCGAACGAGTACGGCGGCCACGGGCCGGTGAGCTCGAGCCGGATGCCGGGGAATTCGTCGCCGAGCGCGTCGACGGTGGCGGCGAAATCGTCGGCGCGATCGTCGTCCACGAGGTAGGTCCCGTTGAGCACCATCCAGTCCCGGCGGCCGCTCAGGGTGGGATCGGTCAGCGCCTGACGTCGTCCGGCGGCCGCGTGGCGAACCAGGCGTGTGTGGATCTCGTCCGCGCGCTGCGCCGCGTCGCGTTCCACGGTTTCCTGCGCGGACAGCTGCGCGCGGCGGCGGGCCAGATACGCGGCGCCCGTTCCCTTCCCGCTGTCTTCGCTCGCGCGAGCCTCGGCTACGGCCGCGGTGAGCGCGGCGCGGTCACCGTAGGCCTTCACCCCCCATTCGGTACGGCCGCTGACCAGCGCCAGAGCCGCGGTGAAGTCCGCTCGCCGCTCATCGAGCAGGTCGCGTACGCGGTCGTCGTCGAGGAAGACGGTGGCCAGCCGCAGCGGCACGGCCGGACCTCGGCGCACCGCGGCCGACACGACGGCGTCATGCGCCCGGGCCGTGCCCTCCAGCCAATCGAGATCTTCCAAATGCTTGCGCAGCGGTTGCTCCCCGAACACCTCCAGCGGCACCGATCCGACGAGGGCGGTCAGATCGTCCGAAGCCACGGCGCGCACCGGCTCGCCCGCGACGCCGGTCAGCTCGCCGAGGTCCGCCGCATCGCCCAGGCTGGGCGTCACCGCGTACAGCCAGACGCCGAGATCTTCGGTCACGATCGATCTTCCCTCGGCGCGCGGCGTCGCTCGACGGGCCGAGGTTGTTCGTGCGCGGCCTCCAGTTGGGCGATTCGGTCGCGAAGCTTCTGATTCTCCAGTTCGAGATCGCGATCCTGCCGCTCCAGCGTGCGGGCTTTGCTGTTGAGCCAAGGGTCGGTCTCCCACCAATCGATGCCCACCGACTTGGCCGTCTCCAAGGACGCGATCACCAGTCGCAGCTTGATCGTGAGCAGTTCGATGTCGAGCAGGTTCACCTGGATGTCGCCCGCGATCACCAAGCCCTTGTCGAGCACCCGCTCGAGGATATCGGCGAGGTTCGTCGAATGCTGTCCGCCGCCGTAGGGCTGGGGTGCGGACGATCCGCCGCCGACCACCGTCATCGCCGATCCCTTCCGCCGATATCGGTACTGCCGCGGCCGTAGCGTTTGGTTCTGCGGTAGGCCAGCAGGTTTCCGTCGAGATCGATCTCCACCTCGTAGAGCGCGAGGATGTCCGCCGAGGACGGGATGCGGCGGTCCTCGAGCACCTCGATCTCCACCAGCCAGCCGTCCTGGGTCGGTTCCATCGAGGTGACGCCCTCCACTTGCTTGGAGGTCAGCTCGACGAGGTTTTCGGCCGCCGCCGCGACGGCCTGGGCCGCGGTGAGCCCGGGCGGTTCGTCCGAGGCCGAGTGCACGCCCTGGGCGTCTTCCGAAGTCGTCTTGCGTGCCACGCGCCTCACTCCTTCCGGTCGGTCGCGGTCACGCCCGCCGACCGGTCATGCGATCCAGGACCGCCTGCTGCGCTTGTCTGCGCTCCTCCTCCGACAGTTGACCGGCCGCCGCGGCCTCGTCGATGGCTTCGAGTTCCCGCCGCATGACGGCGGGATCTCGCATCTTCTGCTCCACTTGGTCCTGGATCACTTCCCCCAACCAGAGCACGCCGCGGACAGGAGCGACGGGCAACGAGAGGATCGCTGAGAACAGGCCCATGCCTCACTCCTCGGGCGTGCGTTTCGTCACGAAGTCGTAGGCCGCCATGGGACCGAGCAGATTCAGCTCCACTCGGCCGTCCCAGTCTTCGCCGAGCCGGCGCAGCGTGTCCTCCAGCTCTTCCTGGCGGGCGAGCTCGACCAGCACCGCGACGTGGACGGCGTCCTCCTCGTCGGTGGGATCGCGCTGGTTGACGAGCGGGTCCAACGCTTCGAGTTCGCTGACCACCCGGCGGGTGTCCTCGGCTCGCTTGGCCTCGATGGCCTGATTGATCAGCTCACCCAGCGCGATGCGCTCGTTACGGGTGGCGTCCTCCGATTTGTCGCGGATCGCGTCGCGCAGCCGGGCGGCCTCGGCGTTCTCGTCGAGGAGCTCGCGCAGGATGGCGTCTTCGACATAGCGTCCCCGCACGACGAACTGGGCGCGCCCTTCGAGTTGCTCCAGTGCGGAGCGGAACTCGTCTTCGTTGGCGCCGAGCAGTTCGTTCTCCACCGCCTCCGCGTCGGTCATGACAGCGCCGAACCGCAGCGGCAGCACCGGGGCGACGGCGGCGGACCCGTCGAGCAACTCGGCGTGGGCGGTGAGGTCGTCGGGCGTACCCAGCGGCCGGTCCGACGCGAGCGTGCTGACCAGCGCGGCGATCTCGCCGTGCCGCACCACCGACACCTCGCCCGGGGGGTCGCCGACACCGCTGGCGTGCGGCTCGGGCTCCACGTCGGCGGGCACAATGCCGTACACGTAGACGGCGGATCCACTGGTGGTGGTCATCAGCCCTCCCTACGTTTGGGCCTGCTCGCGGTCTGGCGCTTGTCCTGCACGTCGCCGAGAAAATCCATGACCTTCTCGCCCGCCGCCTCGAGCGCGCCTTGGGTCTTGTGCTTCGCCGCGCCTTGTGTGACGTCGCCGACGATGTCGGTCAGTCCCTTCGGTTCGCTGGTGGAGATCTCCAGCCGGTTGACGGCTTCGGCGAAACGTAGATACGTGTCGACGCTGGCCACCACGACGCGGGCGTCGATGGTCACCAGTTCGATGCCGACCAGGGACACGCGCGCGAACGCGTCGATGACCAGGCCTTTGTCCAGAATCGTGTCGATCACGTCGGCCAGGCTGGAGGAATTCGGGCGCGCCATGGTGCCCGCTCCGCCACCGCCGCCGCCTCCTGCGGGTTCGATGGTCATGCGTGTGCTCCTCGCTTCTCACGCGACCGGCGGGGCGCCGTGCTGCGGCGGCGGGCGGCCGGTCGCCGGCGAGGACGCCGATCCTCGTCTCGCTCGTCCGTCTCCTGCTCGTCGGTCTCGTCTTCTTCCTCGTCCGGCTCCTGTTCGTCCGGCTCGCGTTCCTCTTCGTCCGCGTGGTCTTCCTCGGTGTTCTCCTCTTCTTCGCGACGGGCGGTCTCGTCGTCTTTGACGACCTTGCTCTCGTGGATTTCGCCATGCCAGCCGACGATGTCGTCGGGGTGCAACACCGCCTCGGTCATCACGTGCCGCTGGAAGTGCTTCAGCTCCAGGCGGCAGCGCCGACCGGCCGCGCGCCACATATTGGCGGTCTTCTCGAAGAAGCCCTTGGGGTGGTACTCCAGCACCACGAGGATGCGCGTATAGCCCGGTGAGAGTTCGTGGAAGGTCACCGCGCCGTCGATGTAGCCCTTGTGGCCTTTGGAACGCCAGACGATCCGCTCGAACGGCACCTGCTCGAGAATCGTGGATTCCCAGGTGCGCCGGGACCAGAACACTTTGCCGGTCCAGCTGAGCTTCTCGTCGGCGACCTGCTCCACCTGCTCTAGCTTCTTGGTGAACTTCGGGAAGTCCGCGAACTGGGTCCACTGGTCGTAAGCCAGGTCGACCGGGACGCCGACATCGATGTGCTCGACGATATTGGTCAGCTTGATCTTCTTGCCGCCGCCCTTGCCCTTGCCACCGGTGAGCGATTGCTTCACCGTCTCGAACTGGTCGCGCAGTGTGGCGCCGATCTTGGTCTTGCCCATGCTCATGGCCGTGCTGAGCGGCGACGCGCCACCGGCGAGTTTCTCCACGCCGGTCAGCGCCGACAGCAGATTGCCGCGATTACCGGCGGCGTAGTCGTTCAACCGGCCCGCGGTCTTCGACACCTGGTTCGTCAACCCGGCCACCGCGCGTTCGGCCAGTGCTCCCGTGAGGTTCTGCACCGACTCCTGCAAGATGCCGGTCGGCGTGGGCGGTGGCGCCTTCTGCTTGGCGGATGATCCCGCCTTCTTGGCGGACGATCCGGCCTTTCTGGCGGAGGATCCCGCACCCGTCGCGGCTTTGGTGGCCCGGCCTGCTGTGTCGGCAGCCACTTTGCCGACTCCTGCGGTCGCGTCGCGCAAAATCTTCGCCATCGCCGGTCACCTCCTCGTCCGACGCACCGGCGCTTGACCGGCCTCGGTGCGACTACGGCGGCCACCGGTCCCGGATGGCTTGCGATCCGCGGAGTCGGACGCACGGTCCGCGGAACGCGAGCTCGCCGCGCGCCTGGCAGCGGTGCTCGACCGGCGAGTGCGTGTCCGCGCCGCGGGCCGCTCGGTGTCGTCCTCCGCCGCACCCTGGTCGGATTCTTCCTCGTCGCCGGGCGTTCGGTCCTCGTCCTCGTCCTCGGCTTCGTCTTCGAGCTCGTTGTCGGGCGTTCGCTCTTCGTCTTCGTCCTCGCCCTCGTCTTCGTACTCGTCCTCGGCCGCTTGATCCTCGCCTTCGTACTCGTCCTCGGGCGCTTGGTTCTCGTCCTCGTCCTCCGGCGCTTGCTCGTCGTACTCGGACGATTCGTCTTCGTACTCGTCCTCGTCGGAATCCGTCTCCCGGGAACTCTGTCGGCCCTGGTCTGTCAAAAGCGTCGCACCTTGCTGCAACCGGTCGCTGAGCGCGTCTATGCGGTTGCTCGCCGCGGTGACCGCGGCCGAGCGCACCGCGCCGACCAACTCGCCGCGCACGGTGTCGGTGATCCGGGTCAACTCCGGTGTCGATCGGAGCAGTTCCGTCCCGCGCTCGAGCAGGCCCCCGGGTGCTCCGGCGGATCGCCTGGCCATCGCGGCGCCCGCCAGCGACATCGCGAAGCGCATCTTGCGCGTGCGGCCCAGGAAGTACCCGATGCCCACCCCTAACGCAATTCTTCCTCCACCCTTCATTGCTCACTCCTTGCTCGCCTCGACGGCAACCCCACCGGCGGAGCCGGGGCGCCGAGACTTGACGTCCTCAGAAGTGGGGTAGACCACATCGCAGTGGCCAAACATCAGCGTATTCCTGGTTACCGAATGGGTCGATGGGTCTGCCTGCGAGAAGACCCGAAAGACCGGGCGGTCGGAATGCTGTCAGCGACCATTCGGCCCTGGCAGTCGGCACAGCGGAAAAAAATTTCTCGGAAACTTCGCGAAGTACGTCGAAGACTAACCGCCGGCTCCGACCAGTAGGTGACAGCAGGTCACCACAGAGCACAGGAGCACATCATGTCCGTCAACACCTTCTTCTGGTTCGACAACGCCGCCGAGGAAGCCGCCGCGTTCTACGCGTCGGTGATCCCCGACTCCCGGGTGGTCGAGGTCTCCCGCAACTCCGACGGCTCGGCGTTCATCGTCGCCCTGGACTTGGACGGTCAGGCGGTCACGCTGATGAACGGCGGCCCGGACCACCCGCTCACCGATGCCGCGTCGCTGCAGGTGGTCGTGGACACCCAGGACGAGGTCGACCGCCTGTGGGAGGCCCTCACCGCGGACGGCGGCGAGCCCGGGCCGTGCGGCTGGCTGACCGACCGCTTCGGCCTGTCCTGGCAGGTGGTGCCTTCGGCGCTGCCGAAGCTGATGAGCGGTGACGATCCCGCCAAGACCATCGCCGTCGGCACCGCGTTGCGGTCGATGTCGAAGCTCGATCTCGCGGTTCTCCAGGACGCCTACGACAACGCCTGATCGGTCCGGCGCCGTGCATGCCGAAGAGCCCGCTCGGACGCCGTTGTCCGGGCGGGCTCTCGGGCGACGGCGTCGTCAGCGCCAGCGTTCGGGTGTCACGGGCGCGTCCCACGCGCGGGCGTAACGGCGTTTGTCGGCGGCGTCGTACTCCTTGCTGCGGTAGACCACGTACGGCCGCACCAGATAGCCGACCGGGGCGCTGAACATGTGCACCAGCCGGGTGTAGGGCCACAGCCCGATCAACGCGAGCACGACCAGGCCGTGCAGTTGGAAGGTCCACGGGGTGTCCACCATGAGCTCGGGCCGGGGCGCGAGGGTGAACAGACTGCGGAACCAGGGCGAGACCGTCTCGCGGTAGTTGTAGGTGCCCCACAGCAGGTTGCTGCCCCAGGTGTTGAGCAGACCGGTGATCAGCGCGGCGGCCAGCAGCACGTACATCAGCTTGTCGTTGCCGGTCGTCGCCTTGCGGACGGCGGTAACGGTGAAACGCCGGTAGAGCAGGATGCCGACGCCTGCCAGCACGGCGAGTCCGGCCACCGACCCCGCCGAAACGGCGATCACGTGATAGACGTGCTCGGAGATACCGACCGCGGAAGTCCACGACTCCGGGATCAGGACGCCGAGTACGTGACCGCCGAACACCCCCAGCATGCCGAAGTGGAACAGCGGGCTGCCCAGCCGCAGCAGACGGCTCTCGTAGATCTGCGAGGAACGGGTGGTCCAGCCGAACTGGTCGTTGCGGTAGCGCCACAGGTGCCCGAGCACGAACGACGTGAACGCGACGTACGGCAGGATCAGCCACAGCGAGGTGGGCAGATGCGGCGTTGCGTTCATCGTCGGCCTTCCGATCCGTCGAACAGGGAGGGGTCCATCGCGAAGGGTTCCAGCCCGACTTCCTCCTCGGGCGGGCCCTGCGCGGCGAGCTCGGCGATGCGCCTGCGGTCCGCGGTGGTCGGCGGCGGCAGGGTGGACCCGATCGCCGCGAGCACTCCGGCGTAGGGAGAGCCGTTGTCGGACAGGGAAAGCCGCAGCAGCTCCAGCACCGGCACGTGCTCGCCGAGCAGCCGCTCGCCGCCGATCGGATCGACGGTGGCGGCGAACTCCAGCAGCACCGGCAGATGGTCGGGCAGTTCCTCGTCGCCGAGTTCGACACCCGCGTGCCGGTAGGCGTGCTTGAACCGCAGCAACGCCATCCCGCGCTTGCGGGTGTCGCCGTAGGCGTAGAAGCTCAGGTGCAGGCTGGCGCGGCGGCGCATGTCGAAGGTCGCGACGTAGTCCGCGGCAAGCTCGAGCGGTGGGGTCGTCCGCAGGTGATCGAGGCATCCGCTCAGGTGGGCGCGCACCTCGTCCGGCAACGCGGCCGCGGCCGTGGTCAATTGGTCGATCATGGCCAGCGTCTGCTCGGTCGGGTAGTCCAGCAGCAGCGCGGCGATCCGCCAGACCAATTGACGGTCGCGTTGTGCGAGCTGCACCGCCGGTTCCGGGCGGCGGCGCAGTTTCAGCAGGCTCATCGCCCGGCTCCGGTCCGAGCGGCCGGGTCTCCGGTCGCGGTCGCGTCGGCGTGCCCGTCGCCGTTTCCGTTGCTGTCGGCCGTGCCGTTCGTACGCCCGTTCGCGGCGGCGTTCTCAGGCCCGTCGGCCGCACCGTTCGCATGGCCGTTGGTAGCTCCGTTGCCGTTGCCGTTCGCCGCGGCACCGGCAGGCACCAAGCCTTCGGTGCTCTTGCCGTCCCAGTTCAGCAGGTTGATCCGAGAGGACTTCTCCTGCGGCGCGGCCCCATTGGTGTCGGTGAGGTGGAATTTCTCCACCATCTGGTCGAACGCCGTCATACCCGGTCCGCCGTCGGTGTCCAGACTGCATCCGGTGGCCAGCGAGTCCAGTTCGTGCGCACGGGCGCCCGCGCCGGTCGGGATGACGTAGCGGTGCTCGTATTTCGCGATGGCCAGCAGCCGGTACATCGCCTCGATCTCTTCCGGCTCCAGTCGCACCGACGGCGCGATCGTGGGATCGGGCTCCTCACCGAGGTTCACCGACCGCATGAACGAGCGCATCGCCGCCAGCCGCTGCAACGCCGCGCGCACCGGCCCCACATCGCCCGCGGTGAACAACTCGGCCAGGTACTCCACCGGGATACGCAGCGCGTCGATGGCGCCGAACAGGTTGGACACGTTCTCGCCGTCGTGGCCTGTCTCGCTGAGCACATCGACCACCGGCGACAGCGGCGGCACGTACCAGACCATCGGCATGGTGCGGTACTCCGGATGCAACGGCAGCGCGATCTGGTAGTCCACGATCAGCTTGTAGACCGGCGAATCCTGAGCGGCCTGAAGCCATTCCGGCGAGATCCCGGCGCGCTCCGCCTCCGCGATCACCCGGGGGTCGTGTGGGTTCAGGAACACACCGAGCTGGGACGGGTAGAGATCCTTGTCCTCGGTGACCGACGCGGCCTCCAGCACCGCGTCGGCGTCGTAGAGCATGACGCCGATGTAGCGCAGCCGTCCCACGCAGGTCTCCGAGCACACCGTCGGGATGCCGACCTCCACGCGCGGGTAGCAGAAGGTGCACTTCTCCGCCTTGCCCGTCTTGTGGTTGAAGTAGATCTTCTTGTACGGGCAGCCCGACACGCACTGTCGCCAGCCGCGGCACTTGTCCTGATCCACCAGCACGATGCCGTCCTCGGCGCGCTTGTAGATCGCGCCGGAGGGGCAGGACGCCGCGCACGAGGGATTGAGGCAGTGCTCGCAGATGCGCGGCAGGTAGAACATGAAGGTCTCTTCGAACTCCAGTTTCACCTGATCGGACAGCTTCGCCAGCAGCGGGTCCTTGCCGACCTGCTCCGGACCCGAACCCAGGTCGTCGTCCCAGTTGGCGCCCCAGGTGACCTTCGTGTCCTGGCCGGTGATCAGCGACTTGGGCCGCGCGACCGGCGTCGTGTCGACCGGCGGCGAGGACAGCAGGTTGTCGTAGTCGTAGCTCCACGGCTCGTAGTAGTCCTCGACCGTGGGCAGATCCGGGTTCGCGAAGATGTTCAGCAGCCGCTTCAACCGGGACCCGGACTTCAGGGTGAGCTTGCCGCGCTTGTTCAGCGTCCAGCCGCCCTTCCACTTCTCCTGATCCTGGTATCGGCGCGGGTACCCCTGTCCCGGACGGGTTTCCACGTTGTTGAACCAGACGTATTCGGTGCCGCCGCGGTTGGTCCACGCCTGCTTGCAGGTGACCGAGCAGGTGTGGCAGCCGATGCACTTGTCCAGGTTCATCACCATGGCCAGCTGTGCCATGACGCGCATGTCAGTACCGCTTTCTTGCGTCGGTAAGTGCCTCGTGCGTCTTCGTTCCGCCCTCGCGCATGTCAGTACTCCACTTCCTGCGACCGTTTGCGGATCGTCGTGACTTCGTCGCGCTGGTTTCCGGTGGGGCCGTGGTAGTTCAGCGCGAAGGACTGCTGCGCGTAGCCGCCGATCAGATGCGAGGGCTTGATCATGATGCGGGTGAGCGCGTTGTGGATGCCGCCGCGCTTGCCCCGGCCCTTGGTGTCCTCGCCGAGACCCTCGATGCGCGGCACGTCGACCGCGCGGTCCTGGGCGTGGTACATGAACACCGTGCCCTCCGGCATGCGGTGGCTGACGATGGCGCGCGCCACCACGATGCCGTTGCGGTTGATCGCCTCGATCCAGTCGTTGTCGGCCACCCCGATCTTCGCCGCGTCGCGATCGGACATCCAGATCGTCTGCCCGCCGCGCGAAAGCGTCAGCATGTGCAGGTTGTCCTGGTAGGCGGAGTGGATCGACCACTTCGAGTGCGGGGTCAGATACCGCACGGTGACGCCCTTGTCGCCGACCTCGCCGATCGTGGGCTCACGGAACAGCGCGGTCATGTCCAGCGGCGGACGGAAGATCGGCAGCTGCTCACCGAGCTCGATCATCCAGTCGTGATCGAGGTAGAAGTGCTGCCGCCCGGTCAGCGTGTGCCAGGGCTTGAGCCGCTCGGTGTTGATGGTGAACGGCGAGTACCGGCGGCCGCCGGTCTCGCTGCCCGACCACTCCGGCGAGGTGATCACCGGCACCGGACGGGCCTGGGTGTCGGCGAAGGTGATCCGTTTGCCCTCGTGCTCGGCGGCCAGGTCGGCCAGCTTGGTGCCGGTGCGGCGCTCGAGGGCGTGGAAGCCCTCCACCGCCAGGCGGCCGTTCGTGGTGCCCGACAAGGCGAGGATCGCCTCGGCCGCGTGCGTGTCCTTGGCCAGCGACGGGCGGCCCTGCGCCACACCCGACACCACCGTGCCGTTCACCCCGGCGAGGTACTCGACCTCCTGGTCGGGGTAGGTGGTGACACCCTTGGTGGTGACGCCGAGGGTGTCGACCAGCGGCCCCAGCGCGGCCATCTTCTCCGCCAGCTTCGGGTAGTCGCGTTCGACGACCACCAGTTTCGGCATGGTCTTGCCCGGGATCGGTTCGCACTCACCGGCTTTCCAGTCCAGCACGCGCCCGCCCGCCTGCGCCGTCGCGTCCGGCGAGTCGTGCTGCAGCGGCACGGCGACGATGTCCTTGCGCTTGCCCAGGTGCTTCTCGGCCATCCAGGAGAAACCGCGCGCGATCCGGTGGAACGCGTCGAAGTCGGTCTTGGCCTCCCACGGCGGCGAGATGGCCGGGGAGAAGGCGTGCACGAACGGGTGCATGTCGGTGGAGGACAGGTCGTGCTTCTCGTACCAGGTGGCGGCGGGCAGCAAGATATCGGAGAACAGCGTGGTGCTGGTCATCCGGAAGTCCAGCGACAGCAGCAGATCCAGCTTGCCGGTGGCGGCGGTCTCGCGCCAGTTCAGCTCCTGCGGCCGCACGCCGGTGGCGTCGGTGGTCTGCAGGTTGGAGTCGGCGCCGAGCAGGTGGCGCTGGAAGTACTCGTTGCCCTTGCCGGAGGAGCCGAGGAGATTCGCCCGCCACACGGTCAGGCAGCGCGGGAAGTTCTCCGGCGCGTCCGGGTCCTCGCAGGCGAACTTCAGGTCGCCGGACTTCAGCCCGTCCACCACGTGCTCGGGCGCGGTCTTGCCCGCGGCCTCGGCCTCGTCCACCAGGTCGAGCGGATTGCGGTCGAAGGTGGGATAGCTCGGCATCCAGCCGAGCCGGCTGGCCAGCGCGATGTTGTCGGCGGCCGTGCGGCCGGCGAACTTGCCCGCGCCGAGCGGCGAGGCGAACGACTCCGCGGTGAACGGGTCGTAGCGCCACTGATCGTTGGTCAGATACCAGAACACCGTGCCCTGCATCTGCCGCGGCGGCCGCTGCCAGTCCAGGCCGAAGGCCAGGGTGGACCAGCCGGTGACCGGGCGGCACTTCTCCTGCCCGACGTAATGCGCCCAGCCGCCGCCGTTGACGCCCTGGCAGCCGGTCAGCAGGGTCAAGGTGAAGAACGCGCGGTAGATCTGATCGGAGTGGAACCAGTGATTGGTCCCCGCGCCCATGAGGATCATCGAGCGGCCGCCGGAACGGTCGGCGTTGTCGGCGAACTCCCGCGCGATGCGCTGGGCCTGCACGGCGGGCACGCCGGTGATGGCCTCCTGCCAGGCCGGGGTGTATGGCTCGTCCGCGTCGTCGTAGCCGCTGGGCCACGTCCCGGGCAGGCCGTCGCGACCGACGCCGTACTGCGCCAGCAGCAGATCGAAGACCGTCGTGACGCGCCTGCCCGCGACGGTCGTGGTCGGCACGCCGCGGGTGAGCACGCCGGGGGTGTCGCTGTCGAAGCGGGGAATCCGTACGGCCGCAGCGTCGTCGGTGCGGCCGTACAGACTCAGGAGGGGATCGACGTCCCCCAGATCGAGGTTCCAGCGTCCGGTTCCTTCTTCACCGAACCGATGACCGAGCGACCCGTTGGGCACGACCGGCTGTGCCTGCGCGTCCAGCAGGACCGTCTGGAACTCCACGCCCTCACCGGTTCGCCCGAGGTCGGCGGCGGTGAGGAACTTCCCGGGGACATGGGCCCCGTCCTGCTCGTCCAGCGTGATCAGGAAAGGCAGGTCGGTGAAGCGTTTGATGTAGTCGAGGAATCGCGGCGTCGACTTCTCGACGAAGAATTCCTTCAGCACCACGTGGCCCATCGCCATGGCCAGGGCCGCGTCGGTGCCGGGACGGGCGGGCACCCACTCGTCGGCGAACTTGGTGTTGTCGGCGTAGTCGGGGGAGACCACGACCACCTTCTGGCCCCGGTAGCGGGCCTCGGTCATGTAGTGCGCGTCCGGCGTCCGGGTGACCGGCACGTTCGAGCCCCACATGATGAGGTACCCCGCGTCGAACCAGTCCGCGGACTCCGGCACGTCGGTCTGGTCGCCGAACACCTGTGGTGAGGCCACCGGCAGGTCGGCGTACCAGTCGTAGAACGACAGCATGGAGCCGCCGAGCAGCGAGATGAACCGCGCGCCCACGGCGTGGCTGACCATGGACATGGCCGGGATCGGCGAGAACCCCGCCACCCGGTCCGGGCCGTACTGCTTGATCGTGTAAACGTGTGCCGCGGCGGCGATCTCGGCCGCCTCCCACCACTCGGCGCGCACGAATCCGCCCTTGCCGCGGGCGGCCTTGTAGCTGCGCGCCTTCTCCGGGTCCTCGACGACATCGGCCCAGGCCAGCACCGGATCCTTGAGCCGGGACTTGGCGTCCCGGTACAGCTCGAGCAACGTGCCGCGCACATAGGGATAGCGCACCCGGGCCGGCGAGTAGGTGTACCAGGAGAACGACGCGCCACGGGGACAGCCGCGCGGCTCGTACTCCGGCTTGTCGGCGCCCACCGACGGGTAGTCGGTCTGCTGCGACTCCCAGGTGATCACGCCGTCTTTCACGTAGATCTTCCACGAGCACGACCCGGTGCAGTTCACACCGTGCGTGGAGCGCACCACCTTGTCGTGGGACCAGCGGTCGCGGTAGAACTCGTCGGCGCTGCGCCCGCCGACCTTGTGCAGCGTCCGGTGATCGGACGATACTTCGCCCCGGTGGAAGTATTTCCCCAGCCGCAGGAGCGCGTCCCCGGCGTCGGTGGCCGGGGCGGAGGGTACGTGACCCTGGGTACGCGAATTAACCACGACGTCCCCTTCGAGCTGTGCGATCGGGTTGATGTTCCGACTGTAAAGAGGCGTGCACGGCTGGCCAAACCTCTTTCTCACAGCCCATTCGATGATGTGGTGAGTTGTGAGATCGGCGCAACGTCACGGTCACGGTAACGCGCGGTTTCCGCGTGGCATGCAGTGGGCCGACCAGGGGAAAAATGCTCTGAACTGGCCTGATCCGGATCCGAGGGGTCAGCTCGCAGGTGCGTCGGTGATGCTTTGGAAACGGCTGGTTCTCCAGTGCTTTACATTTGTTAACACATCGGATCGGCCGTCTCCGGGGTGTGTTTTATCCGTCCCGGTGAGTTTCGCTCGCGGTTTCCCCGCAATGTATTGTAAGCGTAATCACAATTCGCTGAAATTTCGCCTGGCGTCGATCAATTGCGGTGGGCGCCGGGCTGCGCCCGATCCGGCGTCGCCTGTGCCGCGGTGGGGCGGCGGTCGTCGTGGCCGGTTGGTTACCACCGGCTGGATGACGCTGTCATCGGGGCGAGCGGGGGTGGACGGGAACCGGCCGCGCGGTCGACCGGCCGCCGGCTCCCGGTCACACGGTGGTGGTGGTCGAGCGTGACGCAGGTTCGTGTCCGCGGCGCGTCGCTGAATTGCGATGAGGCAACCCACGTTCCGGAATCAACCGAGACGAACTGCCTCGTGGTCGGCTGCGCCGCCGCGGTTCGCCGGTTCCGGGCCTGCGGTTTCGTCACCAGTGCCACTCTGCCCGGCGACGGCGGACGCTTGCTCCGGTGTTCGGATGCCGAATCACGGTGAGCGTCAGCTGATCATGGCCCCGTTCCGCACGTGATCATGCGGGCGAAAGAGGGCCCGGCTGGACCACCGGAAGGAGTATGCCCGTTCAGACCTGGTCGGCGGGATCGATGTCGGCGAACGTGCCGACCCAGCGGTGCGGAGGCCGAGGCGGATTCGGCTCGCCGGGACGCGCCAAGCCGACGACCCGCCATCCGGCAGCGACGGCGGCGTCGAGTTCGTCGGGGTGGTCGGACAGGAACAGGATGTGCTCGGCGGGCGTGCCGATGGCTCCGGCGATCTTGTCGTAGGAGGACGATTCGCGTTTGCCGCCTGCCGTCGACAGATCGAAGTATCCGCTGATCAGCGGGGACAGGCTGCCGCCGCGTGCGAAGGCGAACCAATCCTGCTGGTTGCGAACCGATCCCGACGAGTAGACGTACAGCGCGAGCCCGGCCTCGTGCCACGCGGCCAGCGCCGCAGGCACGTCCGGGAAGAACTCGCCGTGCAGCGCGCCGTTGCGGAAGCCTTCCGCACAGATCAGACCCTGCGCGGTCTTCAGCGGCTCGGCCTTGACGTCGGTGTCGAGCCATTCGCGCAGGATCGCGGCGGCCTCATCCGGGTCCGCGTCCGGACGCCCGGCCAGTTCCCTGGTCGCGGTCAGCACCGGCGCCGCGGCCGCGGAGCTGTTCGCGGCCAGCCACGCCGGAAGCCGCTCCCGCGTATAGCCGTACAGGTCTTCGCGGACCGCGGCGGTGGGGCTGGTGGTGCCCTCGATGTCGACGACGACGGCCTGGATCACGGCGCGGTCAGCAGCTCGTCGAGGGTGGGAAAGCCCGCGCTGATCTTGTCACCGGTGAAGTCGCCGACCCACCCGTCCTCTTCTTCGAAGAAGCGGATGACGATGAAATCCGGGCGCTCGCCCATGTCGAACCAGTGCAGCGTGCCCGCGGGCACCGAAAGCAGGTCTCCGCCCTCACACACCACCGCGAGGACTTCCTCGCCCAGGTGCAGGTAGAAGCAGCCGCGCCCGGCGGCGAAGAAGCGCACCTCGTCCTCGGCGTGCCGGTGCTCGTCGAGGAACTTCCCGCGCGCGCCCGCGGCGGTCTCCGGCCACTGCGGGTCGCTGTCGTCGGGGTGGATGCGGGCGATGTCGATGTGCTTGTAGCGCCCGGATTCGTTCAGTTCCGCGACGTTCTTCGCGTAGTGCGCGAGCAATTCCTCCGACGGCACCGACGCGGCGTTCTCGACCACCGGCCAGCGGCCGAAGGTGATGCCGTGCCTGGCCAGTTCGGCGCCGATCACCTCGTCGTCGCTGGTGCGTACGCGCACGTCGGCCGCGTCGGCCGCGGCCATCACCTGCAGGAGGGTCATGTCAGTCCAATCTCGAGAAATTCGTCGCGTGGGCCGAAAGCGGCCGGACTGCCGGTGCGGGACACCAGCTCACACAATGCTTCCAGGCATTCGGCGCGATCGCGCGCCTGGGCGAGATCGGCGCCCCACGAGGTGATCCCGTGCCCGGCGATGATCAGGACCGGCAGGGCGCCGGGATGGTCGAGCAGGTAGCGCTCGATGTCCGCTCCGATGCGCGGCACCTCGGGCCAGTTCGGGAAGACCGGGATCTCCGCGACAGCCGGATCGTCGCCGCCGAGCCCCTTGATCAGATCGTAGTCGGTGATCCGCAGCATGCCGAGCGTGCCGGGGACCGCCGAGCGGGTGGCCAGTGCCGTGGCGAACGGCGGATGGATGTGCACGACCGCCTGGGCCGGGCGGGTCCGGTAGACGGCGGTGTGGATCGTCGTCTCTGCGGAAGGTCTGCGCCCGTGGCCGGCGACGGGCGCGGAGTCCGCCACGCGCACGGTGACCATGTCGGCCGCGGTGAGTTCACCCTTGGACAAACCGCTTCCGGTGACGACGGCGGTGGCGCCGGTGCGTACCGAGATGTTGCCCGCGGTGCCCGGCATCCAGCCGCGCCGGTACAGCTCGCGGGCGAGGTCGGCGATGGCCGCGCCGGGCGACGGATCGGATCCGAGCTCCGGGGCGGTGCTCGCGGCCGCGGGCCCGCGTGACGGACCGCTGCGGTGCACGACGCCGTTCTCCGTGACCACCGCGGTCACCAGCTCACCCGGCGTCACGTCGAACGCCGGGTTGAAGACCTCGGTATCCGCGGGAGCCGTTGCGACACCGCCGAATCCGGTCACCTCGGCCGACGCGCGTTCTTCGACGACGATCTCCCCGCCCGTGGCCATCGAGAGGTCGCGGGTGGACTCCGGGGCCACCACGACGAACGGGATGCCGTGGTGGCGGGCGGCCAGCGCCAGACCGTAGGTGCCGATCTTGTTGGCGACGTCGCCGTTGGCGGTGACCCGGTCGGCGCCGACCAGCACGCAGTCGACCTGTCCCGTCGCCATCGCCCAGGCGGCGGCGGAATCGATGGTCAGCCGGTGCGGGATGCCCGCCTCGGCGAGTTCCCACGTGGTCAGCCGCGCGCCTTGCAACAGCGGGCGCGTCTCGTCCACCAGCACCTGCGCGAGCGCGCCGCGCTCGGACAGCAGCCGCAGCGTGCCGATGGCGGTGCCGAACGCGCTGGTCGCTAGCCTTCCGGTGTTGCAGTGGGTGAGCACCCGCAGCGGCCGGTCCGGGCACAGGCCCAGTACGAGGTCGGCGGCGTTGGTGGCGGCGGCCCGGTTGACCCGGCCGTCCTCGGCGAGCATTTCCAGCGTCTCGGCCAGGACCGCGTCGGCGCCATGGCCCACCTTCGCCCGGACCCTTCGCACGGCCCAGGCCAGATTGACCGCGGTCGGCCGCGCCGCGGCGATTCGGTCCGCCTCGGCTTGCGCCGCCACCTCGTCGACCACACCGTCCGCGGTGTGCGCCGCGGTGGCCAGGACGACGCCGAACGCTCCCGCGATGCCGATGGCGGGCGCGCCGCGAATGGCCAGCGTCCGGATCGCGTCGATGACCTGGTCCACGGTGCTCAGCCGCAGCTTGCGCAGCTCGTGCGGCAGTCCGCGCTGGTCGATGGTGACGAGCGCGCCGTCGTCCCAGACCAGAGAGCTGTCGTCCATCAGGCGTCCTTATCCCGTCGAGCGTGTCGTGCCTGGTCAACGGTATCGGACGGGGACGGCGCGCCGAAATCGCGTCAGCCGGCCGCGGCGCGCAGCTCGGCGGCGCGTTTGCGCGGGTCGTAGCCGGGGTCGACGCCCTCGATGAGCAGCAGGTCACCGTCGATGTGCTCGGCGCGCAACGGCAGGATCTCCTGATAGGCGGGCGAGTGGTACCACTCCCGGGCTTCGGTCATCCCGGGGAACTCGATCAGCACCATGCTGCCGGGCCAGCTGCCCTCGACGACTTCGGCCGGCGGGCCATGAATGACGAAGCGACCGCCGAACGGGTCCAAGGTGGCCTGGATGCGTTCCAGGTACTCGAGGATGTCGGGATGGGGCCTGCGACTGCGGAGGTGGGCGAAGCCATAGGCGGGCATGGCGTTTGGCATTCCTTCGTTCGATGACACCGGGAATGGCGTCGAATCGACGGTAGGTCCGCCTTGCGCGGGTGACAATTACCTTCGGGGTAAGCACGCCGGTCCGAAACGACCGCTGCCGCCGGTCCCGGGAGGAGGTGGGGCCGGCGGCGCGGGTGGCGCAGATGAAATTAGCGGCGGCGCTCCTGCTCGCCGCGCCGGTCGGGCATATCGTTCTTCATGCCCCGACGGCCTTCCATGTCCGCGCCCTCGCGCATGTCCTGCTCTTGGCGCTGTTGCTGCTGCTGCCTCGGCATCTGCTTCGGCATTTTCTTAGGCGTTTTCTTCGACTTTTCAGTCATCTCCACACGGTCCTTTCCGGGGGATTGATATTCGCCTAACGAACTCACGATAGCGAGCGGGTATGGCTTCTGGAAGGGGAACTGAAAAATATGGCCATGAGCGGCTGGTTCGTGCATATGCCCAGGTGAAGTGCCTAGAGACGCGGTTTTGAATAACAAATAAGACTCGCATCTACCGCGCGTCGGATTTTCCTGCTACGGCTGTGGGCGGGCTGATATCGAGTGACTCGGAACAAACGCGGCAGACGTGTGGCCGTTAGTTTCGATATCGCTTGGTTCGGCACTGTCGGCATATTGCGTCGAATTGAATTCCGCTGTCGCGGGGACGCGGACATGCGATGCGAGTGGCGTTACCCGGGGCGACGGAACATGCTGCGACAGAACGACTTTCGGCAAGATCGCCGAGATGTCGGCGGTGTCTCGTCTTCCCGCGCGCTCGTGGTCGCCTTGATAGTCAAGGGACGCAATCTGTTTCGCTGCCCGCCGCTCGAGCGCTCAGCGGCGCAGCGGCAGGAATTCGACGATCGCGCCGTCCTCGGCGCCGGGTGGGACGACGACCAGGCCGTCGCGGTCGACCAGGCCCCCGAGATGCGCCGTGCGGATCGCCGGGTCACCGATCCAGCCGCCTTCGTCTGCGGCGCGTGCCGGAACGATGCGCGGTACCGGCGCGGCGATCTCCGCGGCGTTGTGCAGCGGGCCGCGCAGCGGGCGGGCGGGAGAGGCGCCGGTGCGGCCCTCGACGATCGCGGGCGCGAGCGCCAGCAGCGTCGCCACTGCGGCGAAGGGGTTGCCGGGCAGGCCGAGCACCGTGGTGCCCGAGACGAGCTGCGCGACGACGGTGGAACCGCCGGGCCGCAGCCGCAGCCGTGGCACCACGATCTCGGCTCCGGCGCGGGTCAAGGCGGCGCGGAGCTGGTCGGCCGCCCCGCCGCCGGTCGCGCCGACGATCGTCAGCAGGTCGCAATCCGGCGCGACGGTCAGGACCTCGTCGAAGCCGTGCGGGGTATCGCGCAGGTGCACCCGATCGGTGGTGCGAATACCGCACCAGGACAACAGGTCCGGGAGGATCGGGCCGATCGAGTCGCGCGTCTGCCCCGCCTGCAGGGGTCCCTCGCTGCGGATCTCGTCACCCGTCATGACGATGCGCGCGCGTACCGGGCCGCGCACCGGCGCCGCGCCGACCTCGACGCTGGCGGCCGCGGAGATCAGCGCCGCGGTCACCGGCGTGCCTTCCGGCGCGACCGGATCACCGGCCTCCCGGTCCTCGCCGCGGCGGCGGATGTCGTCGCGCAGCGGGGTGTCCGGCAGGCGGTAGAGCGTTTCGTCGGCGATATGCGCGAACTCGTCGCGCAGCACGCGCGTCGTACCGTCGGGGACGTGCGCGCCCGTCGCGATGCGCACCGCCTCGCCGGGCAGCAACCCCACCGGTCGCCGCCCGCCCGCGAAGCCGATGTCGCGGCGCAGGCGCCACGGTCCGTCGCCCGCCACCGCGTATCCGTCCATCGCCGAGACGTCGAAACGAGGCAGCGGACCGGCGGCCGTCAGCGGGCCTGCGAGCGCGGCGCCGAGCACCGAACGCAGGTCGGCTTCGTAGGCGGTGAGCCGGGAAAGCCTGTGGCGCAGCATATCTCGCGCCTCGGCGAGATCCATCGGTGGCTGCTGCCGCGGTACGTCGACCGCCGCCCTTGCCTGCCGCACCTGCTCCTCGGTGTCGCAGTCGCCGACGCCGGCGAGCGGGATGATCGCCGCGGCGGCGGGTATCAGCGCCTTCATCGGCTGGTTGACCAACGCGCCGAGCTCGTCCAGCGCCGCGGCCAGCGCGGAGCGCCGCCATACCCCGATCAGGTACTGCGGCCGCCCCGACTCGTCGGCCGCGAACACCGCGTCCGCGCCGGATTCGGTGGCGTGCCGGATCAGCTCGGTCACCGCCCACGGCGACAGGAACGGCAGGTCGGCGGCGAGCACCACCACCAGCGGGGCGGCGGAGCCGAGCGCGCGCAGACCGGTCTCGATCGCCGCCACCGGACCCGAACCGGGCGGCACCTCGCGAACTTGGATGATCTCCGGCGCCAGCTCGGGCCGGTGCGGCCCCACCACCGCCGTGTGCTCGCACGAGGCCACGGCGGTGAGCGCCACCTCGAGCATGGAACGGCCGCCGATGACGATGGCCGGTTTGTCCACACCGCCCATCCGGCTGGCCCGGCCGCCCGCGAGCACGATCGCGTCGGCGGCGGTCACACGCCACGACCTCGAGCTAGGTACACCATGGCGGCCATGCTAATTCGTCACCGCCGGGAAGCCCGGCAGCGGACGGCGTCGATCAGGCGTTCGACCAGAAGCGGGCCGGTGGCAGCAGCCGGAACTCGTTGCGTTCCGGGTCGGCGAGGACCAGATCGGTGTGCCGGTCCGGCGCCGGTGCGCCCCGGTCGACCGTCGTCGCGCCCGCGGCCTGCAGCCGGGCCACCTCGGCGGCCCGGTCGTCGGCCGGGAACGAGGTGAGATCCAGGCGCAGTCTGGTCCGGCCGGATCCCGCGTCGGGGGTGCGCACGAACTCGAGCCAGGAGCCGAGACCGGTCGGTGAACGCAGCCCGGCCAGCCGCTCGCCGCGCCGGGTGGCGGGCCAGCCGGTGGCGGCCGACCAGAACTCGGCGAGGCGCTGCGGGTCGCGCGTGTCGACCACGACCGCGGCGACGGCTCCGGTGTCCACGTACTCCTCCCTGGGCTCGAGCACGCAGAACTCGTTGCCCTCCGGGTCGGCGAGCACGGCCCACGGCACCGCGCCTTGGCCGATGTTCACCGCTCGCGCGCCCAGGGCCAGCGCCCGGTCCACCTGGGTGCGCTGGTGGTCCAGCGAGCGGGTGGCCAGATCGAGGTGCAGGCGGTTCTTGCCGACCTTGGCCCGCATCGCGGGCAGGAAGGTGAGCGCCAGTTCGCCGCCGTCGGCGTCGGGGGCCGCGACGTTCACCTCGTCGGGACGGTCGAGCGTCACGCTCCAGCCGAGCAGTTCGGCCCAGAAATCCGCGACCGGACGCGGCCGGTCGGCGTCGAACACGACACATGCCAGGCGGGTGGGCATGGATCAACGGTACTGGCCGCCGTTGCGGCAGGGAGGAATTTCGGTGAGGGGCGCTCACGCACCCGGGAGATCGGGCAACGGGAAGCGCGCGGCGCGCAGGTCGACGCGTCCGTCCCGGATCGGTACGCCCTCCGCGGCGAGCAGGCGCAACTGGCGATGGGCCAGGTGCGCGGCGGGTCTGCCGCTCGCGCCGAGCACGCGATGCCAGGGCAGGTCGGCCGAGTCGGTGCGCATGATCCAGCCCACCGTGCGCGGTGTGGACAGCCCGGCGGCCGCGGCGATGTCGCCGTAGGTGACGACCCGGCCGGGTGGCACCGCCGCCACCAGGGCACGGACCTGCTCGATCTGGGCGTCGGTGGTCGGCATCGGCTCAGAGCACCGAGCGCACCAGCTCACCGGTCTGCGCCGGATACGCCTGGGCGACCATGTGATCGCAGTTCCATTCGAGCACGGTCAAGTTGGCGCCCATGTGCTCGGTGAGCGCCGCGCGGAACTCCGGCGTGACGAACGGCGGGTGCACCTTCATCGCCTGCACCAGCACGGTCGGCAGATCGGCGGGCGGCAGCACCCAGTGCCGGGCCAGCTGGCCCCAGTAGGAGTTGACGGCGGGCAGGCTCATCCGCCAGCCGAAGCGCCCGTCCGCCGTGGGCATCAGATGTTCGTCGAGTTCGGCTTCGAGCAGCCGCGGCTCGACGTCGCCCCAGCCGGTGTCCAATTTGTCCTGGCGCGCGTGCTCGACGCTGTCGTAGTCGGCCGAGACCAGGGTGGACAGCGCGATCTCGTTGAGCCATTCCGGTTCCAGCGCGATGGCCGGATCCAGCAGTACGAGCTTGCGCACCAGCTCGGGATGCCGATGCGCCAGGTGCAGCGCGCACGCGCCGCCGAAGGAGTGCGCGACCACCACCACCGGGCCGTCGGCCTCCGTGCCGACCAGTTCGACCAGGTCCTCGACGATGGTTTCGAAGTTCCACGGCGGCAGCGAGGTGGAGCGTCCGTGCCCGCGTAGATCGGGTGCGAGGACCCGGACGTCGGGCAGGTGCCGGGTCGCCAGGTCTTCCCAGCGTTTGCCGTGACCGGTCACACCGTGCAGGGCGAGCACCACCGGTCCCGTCGTCGGACCGAACCGGTGGACATTCAAGACAGACACCGGTCCATTCTGACCTGCGTCGCGATCGGCCGCAGCGCCGGTCGGGCGGAGGCGTGTACCGGCGTGTCGGTCGTGTCTGTTGCAATAGCCCGCGTGGTGCGATCGGATGGCGCGGTGCGACTGGTTCGCCGGAATGTGGTGGCGCCCCGGCCGCGAGACTGGGGCGCCGACGTTCGCGCGCTGCTGGACGCCGCGGCCGCGGCCGGTCCCACGCGTCCCGGGTGGCGGCCCTGGCAAGTGCTCGGCGGGCCGGGCACGGGCAAGACCGCTTTGCTGGTCGATCTCGCCGCCGAGCGCATCGCGGCCGGGGCAGACCCGGAATCCGTGCTGGTACTGGCCCATTCGAAGCAGGCGGCGAGTGCCGTGCGCGACGCCGTCACCACGCGGCTGAGCGGACCCGAGCCCGGCGCCGAGGGCGGTGTGCCCGGCGCCACCCGGGAACCGTTGGTGCGCACCCTGCACTCCTACGCCTTCTCCGTGCTGCGCCGACATGCCACGGCGCACGGCAACCCGCCGCCGCGTCTGCTGACCGGGGCCGAACAGGACGCGGTGCTGCGCGAGATGCTGCGCGGTGATCTCGCCGACATGGCCGACGGCGCGCGCGGATTGTGGCCGGAGCGGCTGCGGCCCGCACTCGCGCTCGGCGGGTTCGCCGAGCAATTACGCGATCTCATGCTCCGCGCCACCGAACGCGGCATCGGGCCGGAAGACCTGGTGCGACTCGGCCGGGAACACGACAAGCCGGAGTGGGTGGCGGCGGGCCGGTTCGCCATCCGCTACGAGCAGACGATGCTGCTGCGCTGGTCGGTCGGGGTCGAGGCGCCGGAGGCCACCGCGCCCGCGCTGGACGCCGCCGAACTGGTCGGCGCGGCGCTGGACGCGCTGGCCGCCGATCCGAATCTGCTTGCCGCCGAACGCGCCAGGATCAGATACCTGCTGGTCGACGACGCGCAGCACCTGGACCCGCAGGCGGCGATCCTGATCAAGGCGATCGGGCACAGCGCGCGGACCACGGTGATCGCGGGTGATCCCGATCAAGCCGTCTTCGCCTTCCGCGGCGCGGACGCGCGGTTCGTCGCCGAGCTCGACGTGCCGCCCGAGCGGCGCATCGTGCTGCGCGACAGTCATCGGTTCGGCGGTCAGGTGGAGCTGGCGGTCGCGCGGATCGCGGCACGTCTGCCGGGCAGTGAGCCTCAGCGCATTCCCGTGCCCGAACACGCCGCTGCGCTGGAAGACGGCACCGAGGTGCGGGTGCGCGTGCTGGCCACGCCCGCGAAGGAGGCCGCGCTCATCGCCGACCACTTGCGTCGCGCGCATCTCACCGGCGGGGTGCCGTGGTCGCGGATGGCGGTGATCGTCCGTTCGGTGCCGCTGTCGCTGGCCCCGCTGCGGCGCGCTTTGCTCGCCGCGGGCGTGCCGGTGCAGCAGCCCGCGCTGGACACTCCGCTGGCGCGCAGGCGCGGGGCGGCCTGGATGCTGCTGTCGCTGCGCGCGGTCCTGGCCGGTGAAGCGGCGCAGCACGGCGCGGAGACTGCGTTCGAACCCGAGGACACCCTCGACCTGCTGTCCGGGCCGCTGGGCGGTGCCGACCAGATCGCCTTGCGCAGGCTGCGGCGCGGCATCCGGCGCGCGGTGCTGGAAGCGGTACGCGCCGGGGTGAGAAGTGGGGAAATCGACGACGATCCGGACCGCGACGCGGACCTCGACCGCCCCTCCGCACTGGTCCTGCGTGACTTGCTGATCGGAACCGGCGATCCGGGGATCCTGAACCGGCTCACCGAGGTCGAAGCCGCGCCGCTGCGCCGGGTGCTGGACGCACTGCACCGGGCCCGCAAGGCGCGCGGGCGCGGTGCGGGTCTGGAAGACGTGCTGTGGGCGCTGTGGACCGGTTCCCGGCTGGAGCGGCGCTGGGTGGCGCAGTCGGAGCGCGGCGGCGCGGTCGGCATGCAGGCCGATCGCGATCTGGACGCCGCGGTCGCGTTGTTCGACGCGGCCGCCGCCTACGTCGACCGGCTGCCGCGCGCGAGCATCGAAGGATTCGTCGAATACCTGTCTCAGCAAGAGATTCCGCAGGACGCCGCGCCGCGCACGCTGCCGGGCGAGGCCGTGGCGCTGCTGAGTGCGCACGCCGCCGCCGGGCGGGAATGGGATGTGGTCGCCGTCGCCGCCGTCCAGGAGGGCATCTGGCCCAACCCGCGCGCCCGGGGCACCCTGCTGCACACCGAGGATTTGATCGATCTCACCGCCGGCGTGTCGGACGCGGGGGAGTGGGTGAGCCGTGCTGCGCCGATCCTCGCCGAGGAGCGCAGGCTGCTGCTCGTCGCGTGCAGCCGGGCCAGGCGATCGCTGCTGGTCACTGCCGTGGAGTCGGTCTCGGGCGAACGCGACCTGGTGCCCTCGCGCTTTCTCGCCGAACTGCTCGGCCACGACGACGACGGCGAGCCCGGTGCGCTTCCGGTGGTCGACCCCGGCCGCGCCCTGGTGATGCACTCGCTCGTCGCCGAATTGCGCGGCGTCGTCTGCGATCCCGAGGCCGACCCGGAACGCAGGCGGCGCGCCGCGTACCAGCTCGCGCGCCTGGCGGACGCGGGCGTGCGCGGCACCCACCCCGACGACTGGTACGGCACCGCCGAACTCAGCTCCGGACGTCCGCTGTGGACCGAGGACGACGGCGCGGTGGCGTTGTCGCCCTCCACCGTCGAACTGCTGCGCACCTGCCCGCTGCGCTGGGCGCTGGAACGCCACGGCGGCACCGACGGCGACAATCCGCACGCTGTCAAAGGCAACCTGGTGCACACGCTGGTGCAGGCGCTGGCGGGCCGGGTGCCGGAGGACCAAGTGCACGCGGCGCTGGATCGCGCCTGGCAGGCGGTGGATCCGGGAACAGGCTGGCATT
Organism: Nocardia sp. CY41; assembly: GCF_009829325.1. Taxonomy (GTDB): domain Bacteria; phylum Actinomycetota; class Actinomycetes; order Mycobacteriales; family Mycobacteriaceae; genus Nocardia. Next base: position 9,929 of record NZ_VUOS01000034.1, on the reverse strand, counting down.
CCCGCCAGGAGCTGCGCCGCACCGAGGCGATGCTGGAGACCTTCCTGGCCTGGGTCCGTAACACCCGCGGCGAACTCACCCAGGCCGGCGTCGAGGTGCCGGTGGACTGTGTGTTGCCCGGGCGCACCGAAGACGAACCCGCGGTACGGATCCGAGGCCGCATCGACCGGCTGGAGCGCGACGCGCAAGGCCGATTCGTGATCGTCGACGTGAAGACCGGCAAGTCCCCGATCACCAAGCAGGCCGCCGTCGATCACGCGCAGCTGGCCACCTATCAGGTGGCGGCCGCCGCGGGCGCTCTCGACGCACCGGCGGAATCCGGCTCCGCCGACGCGGAAGCAGGCACCGGTGAACCCGGTGGTGCGCGGTTGGTGTACGTCGCGAAGCCGAGCAAGGCGGAGGGCGCTACTCAGCGCATGCAGCCGCCGCTGGACGCCGAGGCGCTCGAGCACTGGCGCGACACCATCCATCAGGCCGCCGCGTCCACTCAGGGCCCCGGCTACCTCGCCATGCGCAACGACGGATGCCGCCACTGCCCGGTGGCGGGCAGCTGCCCCGTGCAGGACCGCGGGAGGCAGGTGACCGACGAGTGAGCGCGCCGTCGGTCTCGCCGCGGCCGGTCGCCGGGGCGCCGCCATGACCGGGCGGGTGACGCCGCAGCAGCTGGCGCAGGCGCTGGGCCTGCCACCGCCCACCGAGGAACAGGCCGCCGTGATCGCCGCGCCGCCCGGCCCCACCCTGGTGGTGGCGGGCGCGGGCGCGGGCAAGACCGAGACGATGGCCGCGCGAGTGGTGTGGATGGTCGCGAACGGGCTCGTCCTCCCGGACGAAGTGCTCGGACTGACCTTCACGCGCAAAGCCGCCCAGCAGCTGACCGCCCGCATCCGGACCAGACTGGCCCGGCTCGCCGGCGCGCCGCTGCTGCGCGAACTCGACCCCAGCGGCCGCTTGCGCGCCCAGCTGAGCGGCGCGGAACCGGAGATCAGCACCTACCACTCGTACGCGGGCAGGTTGCTCACCGAACACGGCCTGCTGCTTCCGGTGGAACCCTCGGCGACCCTGCTCACCGAGACCCAGCTCTGGCAGCTCGCCCACCAGGTAGTTCGCACCTGGGACGGCGACCTGGAGACCGAGCGCACCCCGGTGTCGGTCACCGAGGCGGTGCTCGCGTTGTCCGGGCAACTGGCCGAGCATCTGGTCGAACCCGAGGATCTGGCCGAGGCGCACACCGAACTGGCGAAGCTGGTGTACACACTGCCCGCCGGTCCGCGGCAGCGGGGCGGACCGAGCCAGACGCTGCTGAACATCGTGCAGGTGCAGCGGGAGCGGGTAGCACTGCTGCCCCTGGTTCAGGAGCTCGCCGAGGCATTGCGTCGCCGGGGCGCACTGGACTTCGGCGCGCAGATGTCCCTCGCCGCCCGCCTGGCCGCCGAGCATCCGGAGGTCGCCGCCGCCGAACGCGCGCGCTTCCGCCTGGTCCTGCTCGACGAGTACCAGGACACCGGTCACGCGCAGCGAGTTCTGCTCGCCGCCCTGTTCGGCGGTGCGCCGGACTCGGCGGCACCGACGCAAGCCGCGCACGGTGATCTGGGTGCTGCCGGAGGGCGAGATTCGGCTGACGCGGACGTTCCCGCCGATGTCTGGCGGGCGGCGCATCTCGAGCCGTCTGCGGGGCAACTGTGGTCCTCGGACGACGCTCTGGCTCCGGCCACCGACCGGCCTGCGCAGGATAGCCGTGCGCAGCGGTCGGCCGAGGGCAAGCGCGATCCGAATGCGTCACCGGGCATCGGGTTCTCGCAGACTGCCGACGCTCGCGCCGGTGACTCTCCGCGGCACGACCTCGACGTCGATACGGAAAGAGCAGGGCAACCGAGGTTTGCCGGTGCGCACGACCCGCACGCCGCACCTCGGCGACGCGACCACACCCCGGGCCCGCACGAAGCCCAGCGCCTTGCCGTGACCGCCGTCGGCGACCCGATGCAGTCGATCTACGGCTGGCGCGGCGCTTCGGCGGCGAATCTGCCCCGGTTCGCCACCGACTTCCCCAGCGCGGCGGGCGTGCCCGCTCCGACGCTGGCGTTGCTGACCAGCTGGCGCAATCCGCCGGAAGCGCTGGCGCTGGCCAATCTCGTCGCGGAACCATTGCGGCGCAAGGCGCTGGAGGGCGGCGGCGTGACGGTCGACGCGTTGCGGGCCAAACCAGACGCCGGGCCGGGAATGGTCGCGCTGGCGTCGACCGAGACCGTGGCCGCCGAACGGGAGTGGGTGGCCGAGCGGATCGCCGCGGAGTGGGCAGCCCGGCGGGCGGCGCAACAGCAGCCGCCCACGTCGGCGGTACTGGTGCGTCGTAATGCCGATGCCGCGCCGCTCGCGGAAGCGCTACGCGCGCGAGGACTGCCGGTGGAGATCGTCGGGCTCGGCGGGTTGCTCGCCACACCGGAGGTCGCCGACATCGTCGCCACCCTGCGGTTGATCGCCGAACCGGGGTCGGGCAGCGCGGGCATGCGCGTGCTGACCGGCGCGCGCTGGCGCATCGGAGTCGCCGACATCGCCGCGCTCGCCCGGCGCGCCAGGGACCTGTCCATCCGGCGTCCGGGGTCGGAGGGCCCGGCCGAGATCACCGACGGCGCCGCGCTGGACGAGGCGTTGCGCGAAGTGGCGCCGGAGCCCGCCGAACAGGCCGGGTTGGCCGACGCGATCGCGGATCCCGGTCCGGCGGAGAACTATTCGCCCGCAGGCTTCGCCCGTATCGAGGCGCTGGGCCGGGAGCTGGCCGCCTTGCGCGAACGCAGCGGGCAGCCGCTGGCGGAGTTGGTCGCCGACGTCGAGCGCACCATCGGCGTGGGGGTGGAGACCCAGACCCGGCGCGCCATGGCGGGCACCGGAGCCGGGCGCGAGCATCTGGACGCGTTCGCCGAGGTGGTGGCCGGGTACGCCGCGGACACCGGCGCCTCGATCGGCGGGTTACTCGCGTTCCTCGCCGCCGCGGAGGAGGTCGAGAACGGACTGGAGCCCGGCGAGGTCGAGGTCGCCAAGGACCGGGTGCAGGTGTTGACCGTGCACGCCGCCAAAGGCTTGGAATGGGAGATCGTGGCGGTCCCGCACGTGGTGGAGGGCGTGTTCCCGTCCAAGGTCGGTTCCGGCACGTGGCTGGGTGCGCTCGCCGAGCTGCCGACCTCGCTGCGGGGAGACCGTCAGCAGGACGACGCGGCCGAGGGCGTGCCGGTGCTCGATCTCACCGACCTGTACGACCGGGCGGACCTCGATCGCGCGATCAAGGCGCACAAGGAAGCGCTGGAGCGCCGCCGGATCGACGAAGAACGTCGCCTGTTCTACGTCGCGCTCACCAGAACCGAACGTGTGCTGCTGGTTTCGGCGCACTACTGGGCGGAGACCGGCAATACCCCGAAGGGCCCCTCGGACTTCCTGCTGGAACTGAAGCACGCGAACGACGACACCGGCAGCCCGGCGCACGGCGTCCTCACAATCGACCGCTGGGACGACCCGCCCGCCGCCGACGCCGTCAACCCGTTCACCGACAACCCCGCAACCGCCGAGTGGCCCCGCGACCCGCTCAGCACCCGCCGCGACCCGATCGAACAGGGCGCCGCGCTGGTCCGCGCCGCCCTCGCCGACCTCCGCGCCCGCCCCGCCGATGCCGGACGCGGCGATCAAGAGCCCGGTGCGGGCCCGAACCGCCGGACCCAGGACCGCTCTGCACCCGCCGACGATGATCCGAGCTTCATGGACGCAGCGGCTTCGTCCCCGTCGCGCGACGCGCTTAAGCCCGCGAGCCGAGCGATCTACCTTCCGCCTGGCGACCAGACGGGTGGTTCAGCGGATGAACCGTTCTACTACCCGCCCGACGATGAGTATCCGCCCGAGGATTTCGCGGATTTCACGGCAACCGAGTACGCCGACCCCTACGCGGACCTCGAGCCCTACTTCGGCCCGGGACCCGACCCGGTCGAGGAGTACCTGTCCGACGACCGTGCATTCGCCGCGACCGGCTTCGCGCCGCCGCCACCCGAGGACCCGTATCGGCCGGAGCACATCCAGCCCGCCCCGGATCCCGACGATCCCGAAGGCTGGGCCGCCGATGTCGATGCCCTGCTGGCCGAGCACCAGGCGGCCGCGACGGCCGCCGAGGAGGTCGAGCTACCCGGACAGATCGCGGCGACCGCCCTGGTCGAGCTGCGCGCCGACCCGGCGCGACTCGCCGCTCGCCTGCGTCGCCCGTTGCCCTACCCGCCGAACCCGCTGGCCCGTCGCGGTACCGCCTTCCACGCCTGGGTGCAGCGGTGGTTCGGCTCCACGCGACTGCTGGGTCTGGACGAGTTGCCGGGGGCGGCCGACAGCGGCGCGGCCGACGCGGGGCTGGACGCCGAGCTGACCGCGATGCAGCAGGCGTTCCTGAATTCTCGCTGGGCCGATCGCAGCCCGATCGAGGTCGAGATCCCGTTCGAGACCTCGATCGCGGGCACCGTGATCCGCGGCCGGATGGATGCGGTGTTCGCCGAACCGGGCGGGCGCTGGATCGTCGTCGACTGGAAGACCGGCGCCGAACCCGGCGCCGCCGAGGAACCGGCGGTCGCCATGCAGCTGGCCGTCTATCGCCTGGCCTGGGCGCGGTTGATGGCCGCGCGGGAAGGACGGCCGGAGCACGAGATGCTGCACCGGATCGGCGCCGCGTTCCACTACGTGTGCACCGGGCGGACCATCGCGCCGGTGAACCTGGCCGGTCCGGAGGAACTGGCCGAGCTGATCAGGAACGCCGCGCCCGCCGGCTCACCGCCAGCGCCTGAGTGATCAGCGGGATTTGCAGCGGCAGCCGCAGGACCGAGCCGGCTTTCAGCAACCGCGGCGCTTTCTCGCTGGCCAGCATGTCCGCGGTGAACTGCACGTTGGCCGGGAACACCGCGATGAACAGCAGCGCCGCGATCCGTCCGCCGAAGCTGCGGGTACGCGGGATCGCCAGGGCGGCGGCGACGCCGATCTCGGCCACGCCGGAAGCGTAGGTGTAGTCACGAGCCTTGCCGGGCAGGAAGCGCGGCACGATCGAATCGAAAGGCTTCGGCCGGACGAAATGCAACACTCCGGCCCCGAACAGCAGGCCGGCGAGGACCAGCGCAGGCCGCCGCCCGTCGTCGGATACGGATGTCAGCGAATTTTCAGCCATGAGGCACCCTCACATCTACGCCGCTGCGCGTCGAACCCGGGCCACCCGCAGCCTCGCGGGCCCCCGATACACCGCACGTCCGCCGAACAAGCCTTCTCGTGCCGTGCGATACCGACCAGGCGCCCTTCGCATGAGCCGGAGGGCCGACGACCGTGCCATGTCTCGATCTCCGACCGCACACGAGCCCTGCTCGACCCCGCCGCGGGTTTCAAGCGAAGCGATCCCTATGCATCCCCTGTGCATCAGCCGTTCGCGGTTCGGCTTCCTTCGAGTGGCGACCGCGAAAGCGGCGAACGCGACGACTCGACGGACAGCCGCTTCGACAGCATGCCCACATACGAGTTCGAGCGCCGACGCCCCCGCGCACCGCAACCACGTCTTCCGAGCGAGCCACCAGGGGCCGCGAACACGCCGCGACGTAGTCGCGGCAAACCGACACAGCGCTGGAGAACCAAACACAGTAGGCTCCCCTGCTGTGCCGGAGGGACAAGGAATACCGGGGATGACCGACACGAGCGACGAGATGACGGGTGCGTCCGGTGTTCGGTGAGCGAGCGCGCGGCCTGGGGCTGGCCAGCCGTCCCGATTTCGCCTTGGTCGGGGTGCTGCGCATCCCGGAAGTGCAGAGCAGCCCGTGGATCTCGCTGACCAGGCGCGTGCTGTTCGCGACGACGTTGCTGTTCCTGGCCGCGCTGGTGGTGTATCTCGGGCGCGCGGGCTACCACGACAACTCGGGTAACGAACTGTCGTTCCTCGACGCGTTCTATTACGCGACGGTGTCGCTGTCGACCACCGGATACGGCGACATCCATCCGGTGACGCCCGAGGCGCGGCTGGCGAACATCGTCATCATCACCCCGCTGCGCATCCTGTTCCTGATCGTCCTGGTCGGAACCACATTGGGCGTGCTGACCGAACGTTCCCGGCAGGCTTTCAAGATTCAGCGATGGAGGCACACCGTGCGCAATCACACCGTGGTCGTCGGATACGGCACGAAGGGGCGGACCGCGATCGACGCCATGCTCGGCGACGGAGTGCAGCCCGCCGACATCGTGGTGGTCGACACCGACGTGGTCGCGTTGGAGGCGGCCGCGAACGCCGGCCTGGTCACGGTGCACGGGTCGGCTACCCAATCCGACGTGCTCCGGCTGGCCGGCGTGCAGCATGCGGAGTCGGTGGTGGTCGCCACCAATCGAGACGACACGGCCGTGCTGGTCACTCTGACCGCCCGGGAACTGAACAAGGCCGCCAAGATCGTGGTGTCGATCCGGGAGGCGGAGAACACCCACCTGGTGCGGCAGTCCGGCGCGAACTCGGTGGTGGTGTCGTCGGAGACGGCGGGCCGGTTGCTCGGCATCGCGACCACCACGCCCACGGTCGTGGAGATGATGGAAGACCTGCTCACCCCGGAGGAAGGATTCGCCGTCGCGGAGCGCGAGGTGGAGTCGTCCGAGATCGGCGGTTCGCCACGACATCTCAGCGACATCGTCCTCGGCGTGGTGCGCAACGGGGTGCTGTACCGGGTGGGCGAGCCGGAAGTCGACGCGGTCGACGCCGGCGACAAACTGCTGTACATCCGCCGGGCGGGTAAGTGACCCCACCGGGAGCCGGGCGGTAGCTCGGGCGCGATAGTCTCGAAGCGTGCCGGCTTTTCAGCTCAATGGTGTTCCGTTGCTGTCCCGTTCCGTGATCGATCGCGCCGAGCTGATCCGGGGTGATGCGCAGGCTCTGAAGGAGGGCTGGGCCGACGCGAAACTATTGCGGGTCGACCGCCGCGGGCAGGTGCGCTTGGAGGACGGTGTGCTGCTCCTGGAACCGGCCCTGGAGTTGTCCGCGGAGCCGAGCCCGGCCGCGGTATTCCTGGGGGTCGAGGACGGCATCCATCTCTGGGCGGTGCGCGATCCGGAGCTGGAGGGCACGCTCACCGACTTGCGCGTGCTGGCGGGCGGCGCCGTCGACGACCGCACCGCCGGGTTGCTGTCCACCGCGATCGCGCTGCTGAACTGGCACGACAAGGCCGGTTTCCACGGCGCGGACGGCACGGTGACCACCTCGGCGAAGGGCGGTTGGTCGCGCGTCACCGAGAGCGGCTACGAGGAGTTCCCGCGCATCGATCCGGCGGTGATCTGCTTGATCCACGACGGCGGCGACCGGGCGCTGCTCGCCCGCCAGCACGCCTGGCCCGAATCGCTGTTCTCGCTGCTGGCCGGATTCGTCGAGGCGGGCGAGTCGCTGGAGCGCTGCGTGGAGCGGGAGATGCGCGAGGAAGTCGGTCTCGACGTGCGCGAGATCAGCTACTTGGGCAGCCAGCCGTGGCCGTTCCCGCGCTCGCTCATGCTGGGCTTCGCGGCGGTCGCCGATCCCGAACAGCCGCTCGTCTTCTCCGACGGGGAGATCGCCGAGGCCGCCTGGTTCACGCGCGCGCAGGTGCGCGAAGCGCTGGCGGTGGGCGACTGGTCGAAGCGGGGTGAGGGCGCCCAGCTGCTGCTGCCCGGTTCGATCTCGATCGCTCGCACCATCATCGAATCCTGGGCCGCGCTCGACTAGCGCATCCGCGCGCGGGCGATGCGACCCGCGCGCGTCGGCTGATCAGGACAGTCCGGCGAGGACCTGCTTGACGGTCGCCAGCGACGGGTTCGTCGCGGTGGAGCCGTCGGCGAACTTCACGGTGGGCACGACGTGGTTGCCCCCGTTCACGCTGCCGACGAATTCGGCCGACGCCGGGTCGTCCTCGATGTCGATCTCGACGTAGGTGATGCCCGCCTCGTCCAGCTGCTTCTTGAGCCTGCGGCAATAGCCGCACCAGGTGGTCGAGTACATCGTCAGGGTGGGATTCGCGTCAGTCACGGACACTGCAACGCCGGAGAGCCGTTCACTGTTCCAACTCGAACCTTTTCGGAGGGTCTTGCGCCTGCATTTAGTATGCGCGCATACTAAATGCATGACGATCATCGCGACCGCGCACGCCACCTCCGATGCGCCGCCGAGCGCCTTCTTCGCTCGCTGGGCGGACATGGCCACCTGGCCGGAATGGAACACCGACATCGAGTGGGTGCGCCTGGAAGGACCGTTCGCCGAGGGCGCCACCGGGACGTTGCGGCCGAAGGGCGGTCCGAACATCCGGTTCGTCGTCGCCCGTCTCACCGACCGCGAGTTCGTCGACGTCTCCCGTTTGCTCGGCGCGCGGCTCACCTTCGCTCACGAGGTCACCGTCGCCGAGGGCGGCACCACGATCACGGTGACCGTCTCGATCGACGGACCACTGCGATGGCTGTGGACGAGGATCCTGGGCGCGGGCCTGGCCGGATCCGTGCAACCCGACCTCGACGCACTGGTCGCCGTCGCCGAGGGGGTCGCGGCGTGAGCGACGGGCGAGGGACGGACGCCGCCGTCACCGGGGCGGGTTCCCGCGTCGGCGAGGCGCGGCGGAGCGGGGCCGGTCACCCCGAGGCGGGGACTCAGGAGCGGAGAGGGCGTCCGGCCGCCGCCGGCGGTTGTTCCGGCCCGAACACGAGATATTGGCTGGCGGTCGTGTCCAGGGAACATGTCCGGCGCGGTGTCGAGTTGGGCATCGCGCAAGCCAACCATGGCAAGCGCGCAGCGGTGGAACGCATGCGCCCCGGCGACGGGTTGGTCTATTACTCGCCACGGGAGGGCATGCGCGCAGGACCTCCGGTGCGCTCGTTCACCGCGATCGGCGCCATCGACGACCGGCCGGCCTGGCAGGCCGGCCCGCAGGACGGCGGCTGCTTCCAGCCCTGGCGGCGTGCGGTGAGCTACCGAGCCGGGGCGCGTGAGACTCCGATCGAGGCGCTGCGCGGGGACCTGGAGTTCACCAGGGCGCCGAATTGGGGGATGATCCTGCGCCGTGGCCTGGTAGAACTCAGCCCGCACGACTACGCGCTGATCGCGCGGGCGATGACGGACGAGTGAGGGAGGCCGATGCACGAGGCGGGGGACGGAAAGCTGCGCTCCAGGTTCGGCACGGCCGAGGAAAGCCCCGGTCTGCTGTTGTGGCAGGTGACCAATCGCTGGCAGGCCGCGCAGCGGGCGGCGCTCGCCCCTTTCGACCTGACCCACGTGCAATTCGTGCTGCTGGCGTCGCTCACCTATCTCGCGGCGGGCCGCGCGGATCCGGTGCGGCAACGTGACCTGGCCGACTACGCCGCCACCGACCCGATGATGACCTCTCAGGTGCTGCGCGCGCTGGCGCAGAAGGGCTTGATCGAACGCCGCGACCATCCGAGCGATCGCCGGGCCAAGGCCCTGGTCGCCACCGAAACCGGCGTCGCACTGGCCAACCGGGCCATCGTCGCGGTCGAGGCGTGTGACGCGGAGTTCTTCGCGCCGCTCGACGACCGGACGAGTGCCTTCGTGCGGTCGCTGCGGTTGCTGCGCGACCGCTGAACCGTCCGCGAAGTTTCGACCGTTCGTGCTCCCTCGCGTACGACCGACCTCGCATGCCGAGCGATGGCGCAGCGGGCGAGCGGTGCTCGGGCTCGGTGATGATTCCGGTGGAACACGCCATCCCTGACACCTTTCAAGGGCCTACGCCGCAGGCCGAACACGTAGAGGCGATACTGCGCCGACCCGACCGCGAGATCGCGAAGGCGGCCCCGGGGCTGATGCTCCTATTTGTGTCAAGTCATGCTGCGGCGAGCCATGCGCGATAGCGTTGGGCGAGTTCGTAGTCGGGGTAGGTGCCTAGTTCGGTGCGGCAGATTTTGGTGACGTAGGTGCCCATTGCGGT
>NZ_VUOS01000033.1 GCF_009829325.1 Nocardia sp. CY41 | reverse complement strand
CCCGCCTACGGCGCGCGCCCGTTGCGCAGGCTGATCCAGCAGGCCATCGGCGATTCCCTCGCCAAGGAACTGCTCGCGGGCGAGATCACCGACGGCGACAACGTCAAAGTGAGTGTCAGCCCCGACGGTGACGGCCTGATCATCGGCAGGTGAGCGAGCGGCCTCGCTCCGGGCAGTGCTCGGAGCGAGGCCATCGACCCGCCGGGTCGGTCGAGGAGATCGTCGAACGCGTCCTACAGCCACGCGGGTCGACGGCAGCGGTCGGCGGGCTGAGGTCGTCCGCGAGGATCGCTTGCGCGGATCCGCGTCCGTCTTCGCCGCGCCGTCGGCGGTCTCGGCGATGTCTGCGAAGGGGATACTGCCTTCGTCGTGAGGCGCGGCAGGGTGGTGATCATCAATGCTTCTAGCGCGCAGTATGTTTCGCCCACAGGGGGCGAGCGTGCTGGATGTGGATCGATTGCCGGCGTGCGTCTCCCAGCAGGCTTCCGCACGGGCGAGGCACACCCGCCCACGAGGTGCGGGCGCGAGCGAGCGGACAAAGCCTACGCTGGAAGGCATGACCAACCCGAACGATCCGTGGGGACAGCGGCCGGAGGATGCGCCGACCGAGCACCTGGGTCCGCCGGGCAAATCCGGGTACGGTGGCCCCGCGCACACCGCCGAGTACTCCGAGGCATACGGCGCAGGCGCTCCGTCGGAGTATCCGCCGACGGAGCAATACGGGTCCTGGGGGCCGCCGCCGGGGCCGAACGCGACGCGCGCATTCCCGGCCTACGACTCCCAATGGCCCGCGTATCCGGACGGCGGCGCTGATCGTTGGCAGGGCACGGCGGGGCCGCCGGGTGGCGCGATGCCCCCTGGCGGTGGACCGCCGCCGGGGCCGCCGCGGCGCAACACCGGTCTCTGGATCGCCCTCGGCCTCGGCGTCGTCGTGCTGATCGGTGCGATCGGGGTGGTCGCGGGTGTGCTGCTGGGCGGCAGCGACTCCGGTTCGTCCGACACCGCGGCGGCCTCGACGCCGCGCGTCACGACACGGCCCGCGCCTGCGCCCAGGACCACGCAACCGAGCCCGCCGAGCGGGTTGCCCAGCGTGCCCGGCCTCGGCGACGTCGACGGGCTCGGCGCGACCATGGGCACCATCACCGCCAACGACGGAGGCACCTTGACGGTGAGTTCGGTGATGGGCAACACCATCACGGTGCGCACCGACGCGAACACCCAGGTGATCGCGTTGTCCGGCACCAAGGTGTCGGATCTGGCCGCCGGTGAGCTGGTCCTGATCCAGGGTGACAAGGCGCCGGACGGATCCATTCAGGCCAAGGTCATCATCGGTACTTCGCTGCCCGGCGGCGGACGATGAGCCGCCCGGACCGCCGTCGAAGCGGAGCACCGCGCATTCGCCCGGTGAGCGGGATCGATGACCGCTCCCGGTTCGCTCGGCTCGGCGCGGGGGTAATGACGGACCATGTCCGTCCGGGACCATTAGGCTAGGCGTCGATGACGGCAATGTGGTTCGGGTTGGCGGCGATCGCGCTCGTGGGCGCGATCGTGCTGCTGTATTTCGATCGGCTCCAGCGGCAGCGGACCGGTCACGCGCGACAGGTCTGGGCGAAGTCGCAGGGCTATACCTACGTGTCCGTGGAACCCGCGTTGGCGTCGACATGGCGGCGAGGCGCGTTGGCCAAGCTCGGCTATCTCTCCGCGGTCGACGTGGTCTCCGGCATCCGTAAGGGCGAGAAGTTCGTGCTGTTCGACTTGGAGGACTCCGCGACGCTGGTCGCGGTGCGCCGCCAGATCGGCTCGGACATCGACGTGGACATGCGGTTGAAGACCGCCAGCCCGCCCAAGGACCACGATCTGGAACTGCTCGGCGCCATCGGCGACCGCGTGGTGTTCGCGACGAACCCCGAAATCGCCAGGCACGCCGTCGATCAGCGCATGGTCGCCTTCATCGAGAACCTTCCCGACACCGTGCAGATGCTCTGGAGCGAGGGCAACTGGACACTGGGCATGCTGCTGGTGGGCACCACCTCGAAGGACTGGGAAAGCGCGATCGACGCCGTGCTGCGCCTGTCCGGGCTGCTGCACGTGCTGCCGCCGGTCAGCGAGCCGCGTTTCGACGGTGAGCCGGGCCGTCCGCGCCCCCGCGAACGTCAGCGGGGCGAGGATGTTCCAGACGTCGAGGACGACGCGGACGACCGGCCGCACGCCGAGGCCGAGGACGACGAGCGATCCGGCGAGGACGTCCACGCCGACGAGCCGGGCCCGGAACCGGCGCGCCGCCCCTCGCTCGCCGTCGTGCCGAACGCGCGTGCCCGCGGGCGGGCGGACGCCGAGCCGCGGCCGCGCGAGGAGCGCGACGAGGGTCGCCCCGATCGTGAGTCGCGGCAGCGTCCCGCCGACCCGCCAGGCGGGCCCTTCCACCCCGGATTCCGCCCTTACCAGGGACCCGTGCCGAAGTGATCGGCCGCGCGCCCACCGCAGTCGCAGCCGCGCGACTGCGACCGATCGCGCCGTCATGACCGAGCATCCGCATCCGAGACTGCCCGGCACCACTCGGCCGGTGGGCTTGGTCACCGGCCCGACCTCGGGAATCGGCCGCGGCTACGCGACCCGGCTGGCCTCGCTCGGCTACGACTTGGTGCTGGCCGCCCGGGACGAGCAGCGTCTCGTGGCCCTCGCGACGGACCTGGAGCACCGCTTCGGTACCCGCTCGCAGATACTCGTCGCCGACCTGGCCCGTGCCGAGGACCGCGAGCAGGTGGCGGCGCGCCTGACCGACGGCGTCGAATTCCTGGTCAACAACGCCGGTTTCGCGCACTCCGGCGAGTTCTGGACGGTGCCGCCCGAGCAGTTGCAGGCGCAACTGGACGTCAACGTCACCGCGGTGGTGCGGCTCACCAGAGCCGCGCTGCCGCCGATGATCGCGGCGGCGAACGGCTGCGTCGTCAACGTGGCCAGCGTGGCGGGCCTGATCCCCGGACGAGGGTCGACGTATTCGGCGTCCAAGGCCTACGTCGTATCCTTCACGGAAGGGTTGGCAGGGGGACTGGCCGGAACCGGAGTCCGGGTCCAAGCCTTGTGCCCGGGATTCGTCCGCACGGAATTCCACCGGCGAGCCGGCATCGAGATGCCCTCGCTGCCCGAAGCGCTGTGGCTGAGCGTCGACCAGGTAGTCGCCGGCTCACTGCGCGATCTGGAGAAGGGCCGGGTGCTCAGCGTGCCCGGAATGCAGTACAAAGCGCTCACCACCCTCGCCGGAGCGATCCCGCGAACCCTGGGGGCCCGGCTCAATCGCGGGCTGTTCAACGCACGCGGAAGGACTTGACATGATCGACGTGATTACCAACGACAGGGACCGGTTGGCCGCGCTGGTCCGCGAGCTCGCGGTCGTGCACGGCCGGGTGACCCTGTCCTCGGGCAAGGAGGCCGACTACTACGTCGACCTGCGCCGCGCGACGCTGCACCACGGCGCGGGCCCGCTGATCGGCAAGCTGCTGCGCGAGCTCGTCGCGGATTGGGATTTCGACGCCGTCGGCGGTCTCACCATGGGCGCCGATCCGGTCGCGCTGGCCGTGATGCACGCGCCCGGCCGCCCGATCGACGCGTTCGTGGTGCGCAAGGCGGCGAAGTCGCACGGCATGCAGCGCCAGATCGAGGGCCCGGACATCGTGGGTAAGCGGGTGCTGGTGGTCGAGGACACCACCACGACCGGGAATTCGCCGTTGACCGCGGTGCGGGCGCTGCGCGCGGCGGGCGCCACCGTCGTCGGCGTCGCCACCGTCGTCGACCGGGAAACCGGCGCTGACCAGGTGATCGCCGCGGAAGGGCTGGAGTACCGGTCGATCCTCGGCTTGAAGGATCTCGCCCTGGGATAGCCTGGAGCGCGGTCTAAGTCTTCGAAGGTGAAGGGTCGTGTGAGTCACCAGTGGTGAGCATTGCAGTCAACAGAAGTCGCGAAAACGTTGCGATGCTCGGAATCGGCGCTTACCGACCCAAGCGCCTGGTCAGCAACGCCGAGGTCTGCGAGGTCCTCGATTCCACCGACGAGTGGATCTACGAACGCACCGGCGTCCGCAACCGGCGCTGGATCAGCGGTGACGAGACGCTTCGGTCGATCGCGGCGGCGGCGGGCGAGCGCGCGATCGTCAACAGCGGCGTCGACCGGTCGAAGATCGGCGCCGTGATCCTGGCCACCTCCAGCTGGCTGACCCTCACCCCGCACGGCGCGCCACAGGTGGCCTACGACATCGGCATGAACGGCGTCCCCGCGTTCGACCTGACCTCCGGTTGCGGCGGCTTCGGCTACGGCCTCGGCGTGGCCGCGGACATGATCCGGTCCGGCTCCGCCGAATATGTGCTGCTGATCGGCGCCGAGACGATGACCGTCGGGCTCGACCCCACCGACCGCGGCACCGCGATGATCTTCGGGGACGGCGCCGGCGCGGTGGTGGTCGGCCCGAGCGACGAGAACGGCATCTCGCCCACCGTGTGGGGCAGCGACGGCGAGAACGCGGCCGCGATCATGCAGGACATCGACTTCCTGGAGTACATGCACCGGGCTCAGTCCATGCAGGGGCTCGACCCGGCTGCCGATCCGGTCGGCCGGATGTCGCTGCGGATGGAAGGTCCTCGGGTCTTCCGCTGGGCCGCGGTCACGCTGCCGCGCGCGCTGTCCACCGCGCTCGAGGTGTCGGGCGTGGCCAAGGAGGACATCGAGGTCTTCGTCCCGCACCAGGCCAACGCCCGGATCAACGAGCTGATGAAGAAGAACCTCGGACTGGCCGACGAGGTCCCGATGGCCAACGACATCGAGAACACCGGCAACACCTCGGCCGCGTCCATTCCGCTGGCGATCGAGGAAATGCTGGTCACCGGTAAGGCGAAGGGCGGGCAGACGGCTTTGCTGCTCGGCTTCGGCGCGGGCCTGAGCTACGCGGGCCAAGTTGTCACGCTGCCCCCCGCACCGGCCGAGCCGAGCTTCTAGAATGCGCCCGTTCCGAGCCGGGTTCCTCGCCGCGGCGGCGGTCACCGTCTACGGGGCCGTCACCGGGCGCGAGAAGGCGCAGTGGCTCGCGAAGCCGCTGTTGATGCCGCTGCTCGCGGCCGACGTGGCGATCGAAGGCAAGCAGCTGCCGTCGACCGAGCGCACAGTGCTGATCGGGTCGCTCGGTGCGGCCACCGTCGGTGACATTCTGCTCATCGATCCGGACGACGACCGCAGGCTCATCGCGGGCGCGTCGTCGTTCGCGGTGATGCAGGCCGGATACGCCACGCTGTGGTGGCGGATGGGCGGCAGGCCCGCCGCGCGGGTGGCGGTACCGCGGGTGATCGCGTGGCTCGGCGCGGCCGGGTTGCTGCGCAGGAAGGCGCCGACGGTGGCCGCACCGCTGACGGCCTACGGCGTCACCTTGGGCGCCGCGGCCGTGCTCGCGTCCGACCCGGCGCTCGCGCCCACCGCGAAAAACATCGCGGGGCTGAATATTCCGGGTGTCGATCCGCGCACTCGCCTCGGCCTCGGGGCACTGCTGTTCACCGTCTCCGACGGGCTGATCGTGCTGCGGCGGTTGTTCGCGCGCGGTCGGCGGGTCCGCCGGGTGACCGAAGGCGTGATCCTGGCGACCTACGCGGCCGCGCAGTACCTGCTCGCCGATCCGAACGCGCACGTTCCGCCGGTGATCACAGCACCAGAATGATGCGGTCCCGGTTCGCCGGGTCGACGCGGATCGAAAGGATCTCGCCGACCGCGAGCCGTGGTTTGTCGGCCGGGGTGGCGTCGAAAACAACAGTGCCGCGGTAGCTCTCGGAGCCGGGGACGGTCAGTTCGAGATCCAGTTCGGTCAGTTCGGTGTGATGGTCGGTGTGCTGCAGCGGGTGCACACCCTCGACCGTCGCCCACCCCTCCAAGCCGTGCCGCCACAACTGGCGATCCGCCTTGGACGGCCGCGCGGCCAGCATCATCCCGATGCCGAGGCACGAGCCGAACAGTCCGACCAACGCCACGATCTGATACGGCACGGTCCCCGGCGGCGTCCGCTGCACCACCCACCCCAGCCACAGCGCCAGCAGGATCAGATACCCGGCGGTCACCCCGAGCACCGTGCGCAGTATCCGCTCGTGATCCATACCAGCCTCCACCCCGAGTGCCAGACCTCCAGGATAGGCCCGAACCACGCGGTGGAACGGGCTATCGGCCCGCTCGGCTGCTGGTCAGGGCTTCAGGATCGAGGGTGACGGTGGTTTCGGCCAGTTCCAGTGCCACCGCATCGGACGTGTTCGCGGCCAACTGGTAGCCCCCGTCGATCAACGTATAGGCGGTCACGCCGACCGGCTCGAGGTCCACGAGCCAGTAATGCCTGATACCGGCTGCGGCGTATTCGAAGAACTTGGTCCGTCGATCGGTCCGGCGCGTGCCATCGGCGAGTACCTCGACCACGAGCAGCACTTCGCGGGCGTTCCAGGGCGGTAGGTTCGCGGCGATATCCGCGCTCGGGCCCACGAGGACGTCCGGCACACGCACGGTCGGTGGTGGACCGTCGTCGACCACCACTTCTGACTGCATGAGCACGCTGTAGCAGGAAGGCAGCTGTGGCTCGATCTGCATGGCGAGTCGCAAGGGCCGCCCGTTGGTGCCGCGACGGTGGGCGCGGCGACGCGATGAGAACACCCTCTGCGAGTTCGTAGAAACGACTGTTGTCCTCAGGTAGCGCGTTCCACTCCGCGAGCGTCAGAAGGTGATCCGGCCAGTACGATCCGATGGTCACAGCGCCCCCTCCGTGTCGATCCCCTGGGAAGTCTTGCACACGGCGTGCGGGGCAGGCGCGAGTTCAGCCCTTGAGTCGTAATACCGCCAGCACCCGGCGGTGGTGCGTCTCCGAGGGCGGCAGGTCGAGCTTGATGAAGATGTTGCCGATGTGCTTCTCCACCGCGCGTTCGGTCACGGTCAGGGTGGCGGCGATGGCGCTGTTGGACAGGCCTTGGGCCATCAGCTCGAGTACCTCGCGTTCGCGCGGGGTCAGGCGGGCCAGCGAATCCTGCTGACGCGAGGCTCCCATCAGTTGGCTCACCACCTCCGGGTCGAGCGCGGTGCCGCCGGTGGCCACGCGGTGCAGCGCGTCCACGAAGTCCCCGACATCGGCGACCCGGTCCTTCAGCAGATAGCCGACGCCGCTCGCACCGCCGGCCAGCAACTCGGTGGCGTAGCGGGTCTCGACCCACTGCGAGAACACCAGCACGCCGGTCATCGGATATTTGCGGCGCAATTCGATGGCGGCGAGCAGTCCCTCGTCGGTGTAGCTCGGGGGCATCCGCACGTCCACCACGGCGACATCCGGGTTGTGCGTGCCGACCACCTCGGCGAGGGTGGTCGCGTCGCCGACCATGGCGACCACCTCGTGGCCGCGTTCGGTGAGCAGTCCGGCCAGCCCGTCGCGCAGGATGGCGCTGTCCTCGGCGATCACGATGCGCAGACCGTCGCTCATCGCGACCCGGCCAGGGGCAGCACGATGGTCACCACGGTCGGTCCGCCTGCCGGGCTCCGCACGGTCAGCGTCCCGTCCACGGTGCGGGCCCGCGCCGCGAGGCCGGACAATCCGCTGCCCGCGCCGAGCGCGCCGCCCACCGGCGCCACCACGCCGCCGATGCCGTTGTCGCGCACCGTCACCGCGATGGTCCGTCCGTCACCCGGCAGGACCGACACCCATGCGCCGGTGGCCTGTGCGTGCCGCACCACGTTGGTCAGCAGCTCGGCCACCGAGAAGTACGCGATCGCCTCGATGGCCGGGCTCGGTCGCTCGGGCAGGTGCACCCGCAGCTCCACCGGCACCGAGCAGCGTGCCGTCAGCGTCTCCAACGCCGGTTCGAGCCCCAATTCCAATGCGGGCGGGTGGATTCCGCGCACCAGTTCGCGCAGTTCGGTCAGCGCCTCCTTCGAGCTCGCGCGCGCGTCGGCGATGAGGTCGCTGGGGTCGCCGCCCGCGGCGAGCCGATCCTCGGCCCGGCCCAGCGCCATCGCGATGGTGACCAGTCTGGCCTGGGTGCCGTCGTGCAGATCGCGTTCCAGTCTGCGCAGTGTCGCCGCGGAGTCTTCGACCGCGGTCCGCCTGCTCTCCTGCAGTTCGGTCACCCGGCGGTCGCGATCGGTCGCACCGAGCAGCGCGACGGTGAGCAACCCGTGCAACCAGCAGACGCCGCGCAGCGGCCACGGCAAGGCCAGGCAGCCGAGCAGACCCACCAGCGCGAACCCGAGCACCTTCGGCCAGCTGTCGACGTAGAACTCGCCGAACTGGACCATCGACGTGTGCTCGACACCGGACGCGTCGACGTTGGTCGGGCGGACCAGCGCCCACGGGATCGGGGAGAGCGCGGTGAACACGGTCATCGCCACCGCGACGAGCACGAAGTACCCCACCGCGACCCCGAGCACCGCCTGCGCGAGCAGGAACACCACCGCACGCCAGCTCGCCCGATCGGTGAACGCGCTCTTGAGGTAGCCGATCAGGCCGGGCGCGGGCGCGAACGGTGGAGGCGGCGCGACGGCGACGCCGAGCAGGTCTTTCGCCAGCGCGCGGTAGATCCGGCCCCACACCCGCCCGCCGAGCAGCATCAGGGCCGATACCGGCAGGCCGATGACGGTGATCGCGATATACAGCCCGCCGCCGAAGCCGAAGAACAGATAGGTGACGGCCAGACAGCCGATCACGAAAACGGTCAGGACGTAAACGAGATCCTTCCAGAACCGAGCGCGCACCGGTGCGAGCAGCACCGTGCGCAGCAGGTGCTCGCCCGGTTCGGGCGCATCAGGCGGCAGGTCGAGCACGAGGGTCGGTTCGGCGTGTGTCTCCGTCATGAGATCCATGGTGGTCGCGCCCGATTCGAGGTTCGATGGAGCTGTCCGCCGAAAATGTGGTGTAGCCCGCCACACCTACTACGATCCTGCTGATGAGCTACCCGCCGCAGCAGCCGCCGTACGGCTATCCAGCCTATGGGGCCTACGGACCTCCGGACCACCCGCAATCCACCACGATCCTGATCCTGGGCATCCTGAGCCTCGTGCTGTGCCAGTTCATCGGACCCTTCGCCTGGGTGATGGGCAAGCGGGCGCTCAACGAGATCGACGCGTCCGGCGGCACCATCGGCGGCCGCGGCAACGTCAACGCGGGCTACATCTGCGGCATCATCGCCACCGCGCTGATGGTCTTGAGTTTGGTGTTCCTCCTGTTGTTCCTGGTGCTCGGGCTGGTCGGTGCGTTCGCGGGGAGTTCGTCCAGCTACTGAGCCACCCGTCGCAGGCACGGCAGCCGGAATTAGCATCGTCGGCGTGAGTCACCCAGTGCCGGACGCGGCGGAGCAGGACCTACCCGGGCCGACGGAGTGGGGCGAGCACCCGAACGGCGTCGGTCCGTGGGCGGACGAGCACGCCGGGCCGCCGCCGGACGATCCGCGCCTGGACCCGGAATTGCTGGCCCACGGCGATCGCCGCAACGTGGTGGACGCCTACCGGTACTGGAGCCGCGAGGCCATCGTCGCCGACATCGACCGGCGCAGGCACCCCTTCCACGTCGCGATCGAGAACTTCGGGCACGACGCGAACATCGGCACCGTGGTGCGCACGGCGAACGCCTTCGCCGCCGCGGCCGTGCACATCGTCGGGCGCAGGCGGTGGAATCGCCGCGGCGCCATGGTGACCGATCGTTACCAGCACATCCGGCACCATGCCGACATCGGCGAACTGCTGGCGTTCAGCGAGCGCGCCGGGCTCACCGTGGTCGCCGTCGACAACGTGCCGGGCGCTGTCCCGCTGGAGACGGTCACCTTGCCGCGCGCCTGCCTGTTGCTGTTCGGCCAGGAGGGGCCGGGCGTCACCGAGCACGCCAAGCAGGCCGCCGTGATGACGGTGTCGATCGCGCAGTTCGGTTCCACCCGCAGTATCAACGCGGGCGTGGCCGCGGGCATCGCCATGCACGCGTGGATCCGGCAACACGCCGATCTCACTCAGGCGTGGTGATCACCGGACCAGCGCAGGGCCCTGTGAGCTGGAGATCTTCCGGCCCCGGGGCGCACCGGCACGATTGCACATCGCTTTCGTAACAAATCGGGCGCATAAATGCGTTCTGGCCTGGCACCATTGACCCATGACCTCGCGGAGCGACGACATCGAGGTGCCGAGCGTGGAGCACGCCGAGAACGGCTCCGCGGCACCGCGTCCGCCGATCGGACGGGCGCAGGCGGGCAGGGACGCCGCCGCGCCCGCGACGCTGTGGTCGGAACGGGCCGACATGGCCGAATCGGCGGTCGTCTCGCGGCACCTCCGCGCGCTGTGGGCGTTGCCGGGGACCGAACTCGGCGTGGTCGGCTGGCCCGCCACGAGGCGCGAGCGGGTCTTCGGCGCGTGGCACTACTGGTGGCAGGCGCATCTCATCGAGTGCGCGACCGACGCCGCGAACCGTGCGCCGACGCCGGTGCGCCGCAGGCGGATCGCCGCGCTGGCGCGCTCGCACCGCATCCGCAACATCACCGGCTGGACCAACCGCTACTACGACGACATGGCCTGGCTGGCCATCGCGCTGGAACGCGCCGAGCGCACCCAGGGCGCCGACGTGCGCAGCGCGCTGGCCGCGCTGGAGAAACAACTGCACGACGGCTGGCAGCCACAGGTCGGCGGTGGCCTGCCCTGGCGCATCGGCGCGGACTACTTCAACGCCCCCGCGAACGGGCCCGCCGCGATCGCGCTTTTACGCCTCGGGCGCGTCCAGCGTGCCCAGGAGATGGCCGATTGGCTGGACGCGACGCTGCGCGATCCGGAGACCGGGCTGATCCTGGACGGCATCCACCTGCCCTCCGGCGAGATCGAGCGTCCGGTGTTCACCTACTGCCAGGGCGTGGTGCTCGGCCTGGAGGCCGAGCTGGCCGTGCAGACCGGCGATCCGAAGCACACCGAGCGCGTGCACCGGCTGCTCGCGGCGATCGAGGAGCACATGACCACCGACGGCGTCATCGCAGGCGGTGGTGGCGGCGACGGGGGACTGTTCAACGGCATCCTGGCCCGGTACCTGGCGCTGGTCGCGGTGATGCTGCCCGGCGAGGACTCCGAACAGGTCGCCGACCGCCGCGCGGCAGCCGCGATCGTCACCGCGTCCGCCACGGCGGCGTGGCGGAACCGGCTTCAGGTCGAGGGCGAGCCGCTGTTCGGGCACGACTGGAGCAAGCCGGCGCAGCTGCCCGGCGGGAGCGCGGGAGCCGGCTACTTCACCTCCGGCGGCTCGGTGACCTCGTCGAAGGTGCCGGGACGCGACCTCTCGGTGCAGTTGTCCGGCTGGCTGCTCATGGAGGCGGCCTACCAGGTCAACGCCGCGGGGTTGTGAGGGTCAGCTCTCCGGCTCGAGCACCGCGCCGGGAGTCGTCTCGAGCGCGAAGTCCTCTGCGGGCTGGGCCATCTCCTGCCGGTAGTGCCGCACACCGAGCACCGTCCCGACGACCAGGCCCACCACCAGCGTGCCGATCACGATCGGCATCAGCCATTCCACCCGCTGCAGGAAGTTGCCCGCGTAGTACCCGATGAGCAGCAGCACCGGCGCCCACACGATCGCGCCGATGGTGCTGGCGACGGTGAACTTGCGATGTTCCATGCCCGCGGCGCCCGCGACCGTGGGGCACAGGGTGCGCACCCACGGGATCCACCGGGCGATCAGCACCGCGACGAATCCGTGCCGGTGCAGCAGCTCCGCGACGCGCTGCAGGTTGCGCACGTTGATGTATCTGCCGTTCTTCCGGGCGACCAAGTGCTGTCCCGTCCGGCGCCCGATGACGTAGCCTGCCTGGTTGCCCGCGATGGCCGCGACCATCGCGCCCAGCGACAGCGCCCACACGTGCGCCTCGCCCGAGGCGTGCGACGCCATCACGATGCCCGCGGTGATGAGCATCGAGTCGCCGGGCAGGAACAGGCCGAGGATCACCGCGCACTCGAGGAAGACGAAGGTCAGCACCACCGTCCAGACGAGCGCCGGGCCCGCCGACAGCAGCGGATCGAAACTGCCCACGGCTAGGGGCGAGGATTCCGTCGTCACCGGCTTCAGCGGGTGGGCTCGCTGGTCGAGGCGGTCAGCTCGCCCTCGACCGCATCGTCCGCGGGCGCTTTCCGGTTCATCAGCTTCTTCGCCACCGCGGTGATGCCGGGCAGGATCGACACGAAGACGATCAGCAGGAAGATCGCCTCGACGTGGTCCCGGATGAACGCGACGTTGCCCAGGAAGTAGCCGAGCACCGTGACGCCGCCGCCCCACAGGAGGGCGCCGACGATGTCGAACGCGACGAACTTGCGGTAGTCCATCCGGGAGACACCGGCCAGCACGGGCATGAAGGTGCGCACGATCGGCACGAATCGGGCCAGGACGATCGTCTTCGGTCCGTGCTTCTCGAAGAACTCGTGGGTCTGCGTGACGTAATGCTTCTTGAAGAAGCGGGTGTCCTCTTTGTGGAACAGCGCGGGCCCGATCGCCCGTCCGATCCAATAGGCGCACTGGTCGCCGGCGAACGCGACGAGGACGGTAGTGGGCACCAGCACCCAGATCGACACCGGCGGATTCGGCTGCGCGGCGAGCAGGCCGCCGGTGAACAGCAGGGAGTCGCCGGGCAGGATCGGGAACAACAGGCCGGTCTCGATGAAGACGATGACCAGGATGGCCGGCAGCACCGCATTCTTCAGCCACGTCTCCGTGAGCAGGTGCATCGGGTCGAGCAACTCGGTCAGCGCGAGGTTGCTCGTCACCGATTCTGTCGCTGCCTGCAGAATCACGTGGCCTCCTGTCCCGATACGGCTGGCTGAATCGCTTGCCACCGCGTCGGAAGCTGCCAGCGCAAATTACCGGCCCCACAGTACCGGCTCCGCCTGAGAATGCTCGTGCTGTGCGCAAAATTACCGGTGGGTCAACTTCGCGCACTCCCTCCCTGCATACCAGGCGAAACACCGCTGCCTTAGGGTGAAGGCTGACAAAATAGGTCTTTGCCGCACAACACGGAGGTCTTACTGTGCCCATCGCGACTCCGGAGGTCTACGCCGAGATGCTCGGTCGGGCCAAAGCCAATTCCTTCGCCTTCCCGGCCATCAACTGCACGTCGTCGGAGACGGTCAACGCGGCCATCAAGGGCTTCGCGGACGCGGGCAGCGACGGCATCATCCAGTTCTCGACCGGCGGCGCGGAATTCGGCTCCGGCCAAGGCGTGAAGGACATGGTCACCGGCGCGGTGGCGCTGGCCGAGTTCGCGCACGTGGTCGCGGCCAGGTACGACGTGACCATCGCGCTGCACACCGACCACTGCCCCAAGGACAAGCTGGACACCTTCGTCCGGCCGCTGCTGGCGATCTCCCAGGAGCGGGTCAACGCAGGCCGGAACCCGCTGTTCCAGTCGCACATGTGGGACGGCTCCGCGATTCCGATCGACGAGAACCTCGAGATCGCCAAGGAACTGCTGAAGGCCACGCACGCGGCGAACATCATTCTCGAGGTCGAGATCGGTGTCGTCGGCGGTGAAGAGGACGGTGTCGAGGCCGAGATCAACGAGAAGCTCTACACCTCGCCGGAGGACTTCGAGAAGACCATCGACGCGCTCGGCGCGGGCGAGAACGGCAAGTACCTGCTCGCGGCGACCTTCGGCAACGTGCACGGCGTGTACAAGCCGGGCAACGTCGTGCTCAAGCCCGAGGTGCTCGCCGAGGGCCAGCGCGTGGCGGCGGCCAAGCTCGGTCTCGGCGCCGACGCGCAGCCGTTCGACTTCGTCTTCCACGGCGGCTCCGGCTCGCTGAAGTCCGAGATCGAGGACTCGCTGCGTTTCGGCGTGGTGAAGATGAACGTGGACACCGACACCCAGTACGCGTTCACGCGGCCGGTCGCCGGGCACATGTTCGCCAACTACGACGGCGTGCTGAAGATCGACGGTGAAGTGGGCAACAAGAAGGCCTACGACCCGCGCAGCTACCTGAAGAAGGCCGAGGCCTCGATGGCGGCGCGCGTGGTCGAGGCGTGCAACGACCTGCACTCCGCCGGACGCTCGATCAGCGCCTGACCCTGATACACCCGTCAGGGGCCGAGTGCACATGAGTCTGGATGTGCGCGTGCTCGGGCCCGTGCGACTGCTCGTCGGTGGTGAACCGGTGGCGGTCGGCGGGCCCAAACCGCGAGCTCTGCTCGCCGCGCTCACGGTGAATCGGCGGCGCGCGGTGTCCTCGGCCGCGCTCGCCGACCTGGTGTGGAACGAGGATCCACCCGACTCCTATGCCGCCAGCCTGCAGGTCTTCGTCTCGAATATTCGCAAGGCGCTGCGGAATTCGGGGGTGGACCCGGCAACGGTGCTGCGTACGGAATCGTCGGGCTATCGGCTGGAGATCGACGAGACCGCATGCGATCTGGGTCGATTCGAGGCGGCGCGGGAGGCGGGCGCCCGTGCGGCCGACGCGGGCGATCACGCCGGCGCGGCGCAGCTGTTCGGCTCCGCGCTGCGCGAATGGAGCGGCCGAGCGCTGGCCGACCTGGCCGGACTGCAGTTCGCCGACGGCTTCGCCACCGCGATGGACGAGGAGCGGCTGCTGGCCGCCTCGGCTCGCATCGACGCCGAAATCGCTTGTGGTCGGGCTTCTTCGGTGATCGGCGAGCTGGTCGCGATGACCAATGAGCAGCCGCTGCGTGAACCGCTGTGGGGTCAGCTGATCACCGCGTTGTACTTGTCCGGACGTCAGGCGGACGCGCTGGAAGCGTGCCGGAAGGTGCGGGGGGTGCTGGCCGACGAACTCGGCATCGACCCCGGACCGGCACTGATCGACTTGGAGCAGCGCGTGCTGCGACAGGAGCCGCTGAGCACGGTCGAACTGCGGCAGGTCGAGCGGCTGGCCGCGGCGATGACCGAGACGGTCACCGAGGTGCCGCGCGCGGTGCGCAGCGGACAGCTGCGGATGCCGGACGGTCGCGTGGTGGCGATCGCCCAGGGCGGGCTGCGCATCGGCCGGATGACCGACAACGACTTGGTCCTGGAAGATCCGCGGGCCAGCCGCTACCACGCGCACATCATGCCGAGCCGCGCCGGCTTGCTGATCAAGGACCTGCATTCGGCCAACGGCGTCTTCGTCAACGACGAGGCGATCGACAGTGGCGCGCTGCTCGCCGACGGTGATCAGATCCGGATCGGCGGGACGATCCTGGTCTTCCAGGCGCTGCGCTAGTCGCAGGCGATTCCGTTGCCGTCGCGGTCCAGCCGCGCGTTGAAGCCGGGCTGCCCGCGGTACAGCGGCCCGGCGCCCTCCGCCCGCACCTGGTCGCAATCGGTGTAGATCCGCGGCGATCGCTCGGCGGGTTCCTCGGGTCGCTCGCTGTCGCCCTTCGGGCCGGAGCGATTGTGCGGGATCGGATGGTCTTCGTGCGGTCCGGCGATCGCGACGGCCGGAGCAGGCAGGGCGGACGCCGCCTGCGGCAGAAGCGCGCTCGCTCCGGCCGCCAGCAGCGCCGCCCCGATCGCGGGCGCGATGCGGAGAACTGACTTGGTCACGCCTTCCATCCTGCTCCGGGATCGGCCGGTGCGCCGGTGCGATTCACTCGCAGGCGACGCCGTCGTTGTCCCGGTCCAGGTGCGGGGCGTAACCCGGCTGCCCGCGCAACAGCGGAGCCTTGCCGGCGTTGCGGACCTCCGTGCAGTTCTTGTAGGAGGGGCCGCCCGGGGGGACTTGCGCCGGTGGGTTGTTCCGCTGCGGCGGATTCGGCTGCTGCGGATTGTTCGGGGCAGGTGGGGCAGCTTGCGGCGGCGCCGCGGGCGGTGGGCAGAACTGCGCGGACCCGGAGGCGCAGAGCAGGTCGGTGAGCGGGTCGGCTGCGGCCACGGGTGACCCGAGGGTGAGCGCGGCGGTGGTGAGCAGGCAGGCGGAGCCGACGCCGAGCAGGGTGCGCAGGAGTGTGTTCTTCATGTGATCCGTTCTCGGTCGGCGCCGGGCACGGTGAAGGCCTCGGCGGCAACGGGTTCGAACTATGACCCGGAGCGGTGCCCCGGACGGCCACTCTCCCCGACTGGAGTCGTCGCGAAGTGGACGCTAGCAACGCTGGACGCCGCGGCCGGTGCAAATGAAGCAAATTCATGCTTTTTATTGGGCGTGTCGGTCTGCCGGTCTCCGAAAGTCGAACGCGGTAGGGTCGTTCCGCTGGTTCGTGTCCGCAAGGTTCGTGTCCGCAATGGATTCCGAGGGGTTTGCTATGGCGATGCGAATGCCGGCCGCCGTCGGTGCGGTGGTGATCGGCGCGGCAATGCTGGTCTACGCCGATGGGCCCGCCGCGGCCGCGCCCGAAACGGCCGCCGCTGTTCCGGGAGTGGGGCCGTGCGCGACCGACCCGGTGGCGACTCACGAGCCACTGGTGCCGAAAACGCTGGAGGTGCCGATTCCCTATCCGGTGGTCACCGTGCTCCCGGCGAATGCCCCCGAACCCACGCCGAAGCGCACGCGGATGGAGCTACCGCCGGACCCCTGCGTCAACCCCTGCCCGGATCTCACCGATCTGCCCGGCGCGCCACCGAGTCTCGCGGCTCAGCTCGGAATCCCGGAGATCCTGCTGAATCCCAAGCCGTTCCACTTCGCGATTCCCGGTCCCGGTCCGGACCCCGGCCAGGTGCCGCCGCCGCCCGCGCCGGTGCGGCCGCCGGTCGAACCCGCGGCGCAGTCACCGGCCCGGCCCGCGCCGCGGCTGGGCCCCGCCCGCGAGGTGGCGAAGCTGACCGGCGCGAACTCGGTGAACCGCACCGACAAACGGTGGCAGGTGGACGGCACCGACCTCGGCATCATGTGGGAGAGCGCGCCGGGCGAGATCGCGACCGCGTTCGGCGACACCGTGGGCCGCGGCTTCCATCCGCCCGGTGGCATGGGGCTGGATTGGCGGAGCAACGTGCTGGCCTTCAGCACCGATCGCGACCTCGCCGACGGCGTGACCTTCGACCGGATGGTCACCGACGATCGGTGCCACGCCGCCGAGGTGCTCTCCAGCCGCAAGCTGGACAACGTCGAGGTCACCACCATTCCCACCTCGGGTTTCGCGCTCGGCGAGCGGCAGTACCTGAGCTACATGTCGATTCGGACCTGGAACAGCCTGCCGGGCACCTTCTTCACGAACTACGGCGGCATCGCCTACTCCGACGACCACGGCCAGACCTGGACGAAGGACCCGCACGCGCGCTGGGACAACATCTTCGGTCTGGCGAATTTCCAAGTCAGCGCGATGGTTCCGCACGAAGGTCACGTCTACATGTTCGGTACGCCCAACACCCGCCTCGGCGCGGTCGGGCTGGCCCGCGTGCCGGAGGACCAGCTGCTCAACACCACGGCCTACCAGTACTGGCGCGACGGCGCGTGGACTCCCGTCGGAGGATTCGGCTCCGCCACGCCGATCGTGGACGGTCCCGCCGGTGAACTGTCCGTCCGCTACGACGCCGCCCGTGGCGTCTGGCAGATGAGCTATCTGGACACGACGAAGGCCGCCATCGTCGTACGGGAATCGGACACACCGCAGGGCGTGTGGTCGGAGAGCACGCCGACGGTGTCGGCGTTGAGCTATCCCGAGCTGTACGGCGGGTTCATCCACCCGTGGTCGTCCGGGACGGACTTCTATTTCACCCTGTCGACCTGGAGCGACTACAACGTCTACCTGATGCACTCCGTGCTCGGGGAGTGACCCCCGCGCTAGCGCAGCCGGACCTCGGCCACCGCGCGGCCGAACAACTTCCGCCCTTCGGAGGTGCCGCCGAGCAGGATGGTCGCGGTGCGCGCACTCGGGTCCAGCGACTTGATCCGGCCGGAGAAATCGACCGTGCTCGCCGCGTCGGCGGCGACCGGGACGAAGCCGGAGAACCGCACGCTGAACTTCTGGATGGCGGTCGGATCGCCCAACCACGCGGCGAGGTAGCCACCGGCCAAGCCCATGGTCAGCATGCCGTGCGCGACCACGGTCGGCAGACCGGCCAGCTGCGCGGCGTGGTCGCTGAAGTGGATCGGATTGGCGTCCCCGGACACGCCCGCGTAGTTCGCCAGGTCGCCGCGGGTCAGCCGGAAGGCGCCGTCGGGAAGCCGATCGCCTGCGGTGAGTTCGTCGAACGTGGGCGCCGTGTGCACGGTCGTCATCTCGTGGCCGTCCGGCTCGACCAACGGGCCGACGCCGAGCGGCACCAGCGCGTCATCGTGCGCCGTATCGGCGGCGGCTGCCGGGGATTCCAGCGGGCGCCCGTGCATCATGATGTTGTCGACCACATCGCTCAGGGAGGCGTCGACCTCGGCGCCGCGGCGCGCGACGATCGTGGTCGACCCGACGATGGCGACCTCGCCGTGCTGGTTGCTCAGCGCGAAGCGCACCACGATGAAGTCGTTGTCGCCGAACTGGCGAATCGACTCGATGACGATCTCGCTGCGCATCCGGTCACCGGCCAGGATCGGCCGGTAGATCTCGAAGACCTGATCGGTCTGCAGGAACTGGGACAGGTCGTACTGGATGAGCACCGAGTCCAGCAGCGCCCTGGTCGCGGTCATCCCGATCACCGAGGCGAAGGTCGGCGGCGCGATGATCCCGGGATACCCGAGCGCGCGCGCGTCGGCTTCGCGCTGATGCGCCGCGTGGTGGTTTTGGACCGCGCGGGCGAACTCCCGCACTTTCTCCCTGCCGACCTCGTAATGGTCCCGCACCCGGAATCGCCGTCCGGCCTGCGTCGCCGGAACGACATCGATGTCCGGCCGTGCCATCGTCTGCTCCCTGCTCATGATCCGGGCCATGCTACTGGCGATCCGGACCATTGACCAGGTGAATGTGACGGGCGCGACCGGCATCGATGTTCATCGGCTATCGCGTGGCCGGTTGGTTACTGGGTGCTGCCGGGCGGGTCGCAGACCTTCCATCCGTCGTCGGTGCGCTGCAGGTCGAAGGTGCGTGCGGACCGCTTCGCCGGATCGGCGTCGGTGTACACCGTGGCCTGCGCGATGGCGGTGTCCTCGGTGATGCGGATGGCGTCGATGCTGTCCACCACCGGGATGGTCTTGCGCTCCACCGACTGCTTGTGCACGCCGGCGAACTGATCGCTCGGGATGCCCTGGTAGAAGTCGTGCAGCGGACCGCACGTGGTGGACCGCAGAGCGTCCAGGTCGCCTGCCTTCAGCGCGTCGGTGTAGCTGGTGATCGCGCCGCGCACCTGCGCTTCGGGGGAGTCGTCGCCGGACATCGTGACGAGTGCCACGACCACCGCGACCAGCGCGAGCACCAGCGCGCCCGCCGCGCCCAGCACGATCAGCCGTCGATCGGGTCGAGCCGGGCCGGTGGCGGACGCCCCGGCGCCCGGCTGCGGAGCCGGGGGGATCCGCTGCGGCGGCGCGACGGGCCGGGTCTGCGGCGCGCGCGGACCCGACATCGACTGCGCGGGCACCGTCTGCTGGACGTCCGCGGGCGACGGCGCGGTCGCCACCTGGCGCGGCCTGCCTTGGGGACGCGGCGGTGACGGTCGGGTCTCCTCGACTCCTGGTCCGTGCTGCGGCGGCGCGGAAGGGCCGTGCGGGCCGGGCTGCTTCGGACCGGCCGCCGGACGGGGCGTGCTCGGCGGCTTCGTGATCGGAACCGGTCCCGCCGAGGGCGGGACCACACGATCGGTCCCCGGCCTGCCACCGTCGGCGGGGCGCTGGACGGGGAGCGCGACGGTCTTTGCGTCGTCCCGGCTGACCACCGGCATCGCCATCGTCACGTCTTCCGAACCGGGCGGGTTCTGCTGATCGCCGGATTCCCCGGTCTGCTCCGGCGCGGAAGCCGCCGGCCCGGCCGGGGGCTGGGGTTTGCGGATCACGACGGTCGCGGATTCGACGCCCGGCGCGACAGCCGCGTTCCGCGACTCCGAGCCGGTGGGCACGCCGGATGCAGTGGCGTCACCTGGCGCGCCCGGCCCCGCCTTCTTCGCGGCCGCTGCCGCCGGGCCCGCTTTCGTGCCGGACTCCGGCGCGGCCTTGTCCTGCGTGGGCCGAGTCGATTGTGGCGCGGCGTCTTTCGGAGCGGAACCGCTTGCAGGGGCCCCGCCCGGCGCGGATCCGCGCGCCGGGCCAGACGGCATCTGATCCCGTTTGATCACCACGGTGCGCGCTTCGCCCGGCTGGTTCGGTGCGAAGCCGGGCTTCGCCGCGCCGGCCTCCGGCTGCTTCGGCGCGGCCTTGCCGCCGATTTCGGCGGTCTCCGCATCGGCGTTCGGGGGCCGATTCGGTTCGGACGTGCCCGCGCCGGAACGCCCCGGTTCACCGGCCTGGCCCGCCGGGGGGTTCGCCTGGCCGGGGCCTGCCGGTCCGGCGGGCGCCGTGCCCTTGATGCCTGGCGCGCTCGACGCGGCCGAGCCGCCGGGCGTGCTCTTGCCGCCCTCGGGTTGCGCGGCCGGTCGGCTCACCTGGGGACGGGCGGTGGCGGGAGCGTTCGGATCACCGGTGCCGCCGGTCGCCGAGCCGGGTGCGCCGCCCGCGGGCTTCGGGGCCCAACTCGGCGACGGAGCCTTCGCTCCGGGGCCGGAGGAGGGTGTGCCCTTGGCGCTCATGCCATCGGGCGCGACTGACCCAGCGAGGGGCCCGGCCGCCGGAGGGTTCGCCGGGGCAGGACGGGCCGGGGGGCTGGTGCGGTTGTCCGGGGTTGCGAGCTTGCCGCCGGGGTTTACGGAGTTCGCGCTCGGCGCGGTGCCTGCCGCCGGAGGGTTCGCGGGGGCAGGCCGGTTCGCGGGGCTCGTGCGGTTGTCCGGAGTTGCGGGCTTGCCGCCGGGCTGCGCGGAGTTCGCGCTCTGCGCGGTGCCTGCTGCCGGAGGGTTCGCGGGGGCAGGTCGGGCTGGGGGGCTGGTGCGGTTGTCCGGGGTTGCGGGCTTGCCGCCGGGGTTTACGGAGTTCGCGCTCGGCGCGGTGCCTGCTGCCGGAGGGTTCGCGGGGGCAGGTCGGGCTGGGGGGCTCGTGCGGTTGTCCGGGGTTGCGGGTTGGTCGCCGGGGTGTGCGGAGTTGGCGCTCTTCGCGGTGCCTGCCGCCGGTGCGGGGGCCGGTGAGTTCGTCTTGCCCGCGGGGCCGTTCGCTGGTTTCGCACCCGCCGTGTTCGACGGTGCGCCGGTGCCTTCGGCCGAGACCGGACCGCTGCCCGAGCCGGCGGGCGCTTCTTTCGCACCTTCGGCTCGCGGCGCGGCGGGAGCAGGGCCGCGGGTGCCCGCCTCCGCCTTCGGGCTCGTCGCCGCCTTCGGACTGGTCGCCGACGCGGCCGCACCCGAGGCGGAATCGCCGGTGCCCGATGGCGCGGTAGTCGGCCGCTGCGGCTTGGCGATGCGTTCGGTGGGCGCGGCAGACGCCGCCGGGCCGTCCTTGCCGGGGGCCGGGATGCGTTCCGTGGCAGCGCCGGGGCGTGCGTCGGCCCGGGCGGCGTCGGCCGGTTCGGCGCTGTCGGGCGCCGGATTCTTCTCGTCGTTCGGGTCGGACACGCACACCCCTCGTCAAAGCGGAACTGTTTGAACTCGACGGCCAGCCTAATGGTCGCCGCCCGGCGAAGTCCGGCATCGCTCCACGTCGATCCGAATGGACTCCGAGCCGCTCGCGTGCGCGGCGGCGGCGGGACGGCGCACCAGTACGGCCGCCTGTCGAGCAACCCGTCGCGCGGTGCAGAATGAACCGCATGACCTCGTTCGGTGACCTGCTCGGCCCGCAGCCGGTACTGCTACCCGAAATCTCCGACGCCGAGGACGCGCTCCTCGACAACGTCGATCCGGTGCGGGTCGCGGCGGAGCACCCCGCCGCCTCGATCGCCTGGGCGTATCTCGCCGAGGCGGCGCTGACCCGCGGCGAAGCCCAGGACGAGGCGATCAACCACGACATCCTCGCCGCGTACGCGTTCGCCCGCACCGGCTACCACCGCGGCTTGGACCTGCTGCGCCGCAACGGCTGGAAAGGCTTCGGTCCCGTGCCGTGGAGCCACGAGCCCAATCGCGGCTTCCTGCGCAGCGTCGGCGCGCTGGCCCGCGCCGCAAAGGCGATCGGCGAGACCGACGAGTACGCCCGCTGCCTCGACCTGCTGGAAGACTGCGACCCCCGGGCGGCCGCGGAGCTCGGCCTCGACTGAGTCGTAGTGATCGGTGCACCGCGTAGCGACTCGATGAGCAACGGCGTCCGGGTGAGGGGTGCGTTCGACCCGATGTCCCGGATCAGCGTGACCCGTGCCAACAGCATGGCGAGGTTGCGCACGTCGTGGGCGCGGCTGCGCCGGTCGATGCTGCCGATCATCCAGTGTTCGGTCGGCGCCGCGCTGGCCTGGTTCCTCGCGCATCACGTCATCGGTCACGCCCTGCCGTTCTTCGCGCCGACGGCCGCCGTGGTGTCGATGGGCATCTCCTTCGGCGCGCGGCTGCGTCGCTCGGTGGAACTGGTGGTCGGGGTCGCGGTGGGCATCGGCATCGGCGACCTGTTCATCTCCCGCGCGGGCACCGGCGTATGGCAGATCGCGCTGGTGGTCGCGGTCGCCATGGCCGCGGCGGTGTTCCTGGACGGCGGTTCGGTGATCACCGTGCAGGCGGCCGGTTCCGCCGTGCTGGTCGCGACGTTGCTGCCGCCCTCGGCGGGCGGCGGGCTCTCCCGCATGATCGACGCCTTGGTGGGCGGTCTGGTCGGCGTGGTCGTGGTCGCCGCGATTCCCCTGCATCCCGTGCGCAGAGCGCGGACGCTGGCCGCGGACATCCTCGGCGTGATGGGGAAGTCGATCACCCAGTGCGCCGACGGACTGCTCGAGCAGGATCCGGAGAAGCTGCACCACGCGCTCACCGCGATGCGCGCCACCCAGCCGCAGATCGACTCCTTGCGCGCCACGCTGGAGGGCGGCCGCGAGATCAGCCGGATCTCGCCGCTGTACTGGAACTCCCGTCCGCGTCTGGAACGCATCAGGGCCACGGCCGACCCGCTGGACAACGCCATCCGCAACACCCGAGTCCTGTTGCGGCGCTCGCTGACTCTGGTGCGGGACGACGAGATCCTCGATCCCGGTTTGATCGACGAGGTGGAGCGCCTCGGCCAAGCCGTGGACGTGGTGCGCCGGATGATGCTGGCCGATCCGGGTGAGCAGCCCGACCAGGCCGAGGCCGCCCGCGTACTGCGCTCGGTCGCCAAGGGCGCGCGCCCGGAACTGGTAGCCGGGGCGGGGCTTTCGGCGCACGTCGTCTTCGCGCAGGTGCGTTCGACGCTGGTAGATCTGATGCAGGTGTGCGGGGTGCAACGTATCTCGGCGATTGCCCTGCTGCCGCCGACGGTCAAGAACCCCTACGTGCAGCCCCAGGTCTGAACCCTTACTACTCAGCGGTATTCGGACATCCGTGCCGGACACGTGGTCCGCGTCCGGCGCTGCGAGTCGAGATTTCGATCTTCGGGTAGTCCGCTACTCGCGTTCCGGGCGGTCTTCCGCCATAACTTTGCCTTGTGACCGCGAGTCGCGGGGTATCGCGGTCGACCACTTCGCACGTGGACGAAAAGGACCCTCGGCCAAGGGGTGTGATGGCCGAAGGCGGGGCGGATCGGAAGCGTGCGAAGTAGCGGGGCCGCCCGGCCGATCCGACCGGGCGGCCTCGCGCCACACACCGACCATCGACCTCAGGCGCGAATCGCCGAGGTTCAGGTCCAGAATCGCGTCAGATAGCCGCCGTAGCGCGACCAGTTCGACGGCACGCCGGACAATTCGAACAGCGCGTACACCGCGTCGAAGAACACTTCGTTGATGGCCGGGGTGAACAGCAGCGCGAACAGGATCAGCATGCCGAACGGCTTGAACTGATCCAGCGAGCGTCTGGTCTGGTAGCTCAGGGACGGCTCGACGATGCCGTAGCCGTCCAGTCCCGGCAGCGGGACGAGATTCAACAGCGTCGCGGTGATCTGCAGGAACGCAAGGAAACTCACGCCGAACCAGAACGCGGGATGGGCGCTGGAACTGCCGAGGACACGAACGGTCACCAGCAGCAGCACCGCGCACAGCGCGTTCACGGCGGGGCCGGCCCCGCTGATGATCCGCTGCGTACGCGGCGCGACATTGTGCGTGTGCACGTAGACCGCCCCACCCGGCAGACCGATCCCCCCGAGCGCGATGAACACCATCGGCAACACGATCGACAGCAAGGGATGGCTGTACTTCAGCGGGTTGAGCGTCAGGTAGCCGCGCAACTCGACCTCGCGATCGCCCGCGCGCCATGCCATGTAGGCGTGCGCGAACTCGTGCAGGCACAGCGACACCACCCAGCCCGCCACCACGAAGACGAACACTCCGGCCTTGGCCCTGGTCGAGTCCAGCGGTGCGTCCCAGGCCAGCGCGCCGCCCACCGCGGTCAGGGCGATCACGAGCAGGAACACCGGGCTCGGCCGCACCGCGCGCGACCTGCGATGGATCGGAACGCTCATCGCACGAGCAGCCACGGTTCGTGATGGCGGTAGAAGCTCGAGCGCGGCACCGGCCGATCGGCCTGGACGCCGTCCCGGGTGACGATCGCGCCGGGCGTGCCCAGCTGCGCCGCTCGTCCCTCCAGCCAGCGCCGCTTGCGGAAGCCTTTGCGCACGCTCGCCCGCACGCCGGGCGGTTCCAGGCACGGCGAGACGAGCATGGCCGTCACCTGCCCGGAGAACAGCAGGGTGTCGTCGACGTACGCCTCGCCATCCAGCTTCTCGCCGCCGACGCCGGTGATCACCGCGCGCCCCGCGAGCACCTTGCCGGTGTCGTCGCGTACCAGCGGCGTTTCCACCGCGCGGCCTTCGATGGCGCGCTTGGCGGCGGCGTTGCCGGTGCCGGTCTGGTAGGCGCGCGACGCGTAGGTCCGCTCGACCGGCACGTAGCCGATCTCCACGTGCAGGCGTTCGGTGCGCATCAGATGGGTGAGCACCGCGGCCAGCGCCACGTCCACACCCAGCACGATCAGCCGGGGCAGGCTGTCGGCGGCCAGCACGGGAAGTAGCTCGTCGATCACTGCGGGAGCGGGGATGGCGGCCGTCTGGGTGGTCGGCAGTGCTGCGAGCGCGATGGGTACGGGTGCGCCGTCGCAGCGGAGAACATGGGTACTCAAGCTGCCGTACACCCTCCTCGGTTCGAGCCGACACCGTCGGGCCCCTCGCCATCGCGGCCGAACCCGCTGCGGCTCGTCCGTGCGCACCGGGCTGCCGCTCGGCGTGCCGTGCAACCATAGCCCTGCCCGGCCGCGACCACACGGTTGTCGAGCCTACGACGAGATCCGCTGCGATGCCGCTCCGGACAGGTCGGCTAGACTGTGCTTCCGGCCACCGCCTCAGTACGGCAGGTAGCTGCAACACACCAGTGTTGCCTGTCGAACCGTAGGAGACACGACCATGCCGGCAATCGTCCTGATCGGCGCCCAGTGGGGCGACGAGGGGAAGGGCAAAGCAACCGATCTACTCGGCGGTCGGGTGAACTGGGTGGTCCGTTACCAAGGCGGCAACAACGCCGGC
Organism: Nocardia sp. CY41; assembly: GCF_009829325.1. Classification (GTDB taxonomy): domain Bacteria; phylum Actinomycetota; class Actinomycetes; order Mycobacteriales; family Mycobacteriaceae; genus Nocardia. The sequence continues at coordinate 57,288 of NZ_VUOS01000033.1, read as the reverse complement.
CACACCGTCGTGTTGCCCAACGGTGACAATTTCGCGTTGCACCTGATCCCCTCCGGCATCCTGACCCCCGGCGTGACGAACGTCATCGGCAACGGCGTCGTGGTGGATCCCGGCGTGCTGCTCGCCGAACTGGCGGGCCTGGAGGAGCGCGGCGTCGACACCACCGGACTGTTGCTCTCCGCCGACGCGCACCTGATCATGCCGTACCACGTGGCCATCGATAAGGTCACCGAGCGCTTCCTCGGCAACAAGAAGATCGGCACCACGGGCCGGGGCATCGGGCCGTGCTACCAGGACAAGGTCGCCCGCGTCGGCGTGCGCGTCGCGGACGTGCTGGACGAGAAGATCCTCACCCAGAAGGTCGAGGCGGCGCTGGAGTTCAAGAACCAGGTGCTGGTCAAGATCTACAACCGCCGCGCGCTGGACCCGCAGCAGGTGGTCGACGAGGTCCTCACCCAGGCCGACAGCTTCAAGCACCGGATCGCCGACACCCGGCTGAAGCTGAACCTGGCGCTGGAGCGCGGTGAGACGGTGCTGCTGGAGGGTTCGCAGGGCACGCTGCTGGACGTCGACCACGGCACCTACCCGTACGTCACGTCGTCGAACCCGACCTCGGGCGGCGCGGCGGTCGGCGCCGGCATCGGCCCCAACCGGATCAACACGGTGCTCGGCATCCTGAAGTGCTACACCACCCGGGTCGGCTCCGGCCCGTTCCCGACCGAGCTGTTCGACGAGTTCGGCGCCTACCTGGCCAAGACCGGCGGCGAGGTCGGCGTCACCACCGGTCGCGCCCGCCGCTGCGGCTGGTTCGACGCCGTGATCGCCCGCTACGCGACCCGGGTCAACGGCATCACCGACTACTTCCTCACCAAACTGGACGTTCTATCCAGTCTGGAGACGGTGCCGATCTGCGTGGCCTACGAGGTCGACGGCGAGCGGGTCGAGCAGATGCCGACCACGCAGACCGAATTCCATCACGCGAAGCCTATTTTCGAGCAAATGCCCGGTTGGTGGGAGGACATCTCCGGCGCGCGCACCTTCGAGGAGCTGCCCGCCAACGCCCAGGCGTACGTGTTGCGTTTGGAGGAGCTCTCCGGCGCCCGCATTTCCTGCATCGGCGTGGGTCCGGGGCGTGATCAGACCATCGTCCGGCACGACGTACTCGGCTAGAACCTGTTCGTATTCTGCGTGGGCCAGCGAAAATTCGGCAATATCACCGAAAATTGGCCACATCTATCGTGCTCGCTCGGCTTCGATCATGATCGGTGAAGAACTACAGTTAGAGCATGGCTCGGAACTGGCCGATGATCGAGCGCGAGAGCGAATTCGAGGCGATCCGTGCGGCGCTGACCGGTCCGGAGCACGTCGGCGTGGTGCTGACCGGCGACGCGGGGGTCGGTAAGACCACCCTGGCGCGTCATGCCACCTCCGCGATCGGCGGCAACGTCCGGTGGGTGGCTGGCACCGAGTCGGCGCGCAGTATTCCCCTGGGGGTGTTCGCGCACATGGTCGGCGTCTATACGGCGCACGATCCGGTCACCTTCATGTCGGCGGCGCGTGAGGCGTTGCTCGCCGACGGGGACACGGTGATCGGCGTGGACGACGCGCATCTGCTCGACCAGCTCTCCGCCACGTTGCTGCTGCAGCTGGCGATCGACAAAGCCGCGCACATCGTGGTGACCGTGCGCAGCGGAGTACCGGTGCCGGACGCGGTCACCTCACTGTGGAAAGACGGCCACCTGACCCGGATCGACCTGCGCCCGTTCACCCAGCGCCAGAGTGTGGAGCTGGTGGAATCCATGCTCGGCGGGCAGCTCGAGGGGTTCACCGCCAATCTGATGTGGGAGTCCTCCGCCGGAAACGCGCTGTTCCTGCGGCATTTGGTCGAGGGCGCGCTGGAGGCGGGCACGCTGCGCCAGGTCAACGGCGTGTGGCAGCTGCGCGGGCGCGCGGCGGTGACCTCGGAGCTGGCCGCGCTCCTGGAGGACCGTGTCGAGCAGCTGCCCGAGCCGGTACTGCGGGTACTGGAACTGCTGACCTTCTGTGAGCCGATCGATCTGGATGTCCTGGCCGAATTGGCGGGTGAGGACGCGGTGGAAGCCGCCGAAACGCGCGGTGTGATCCGGGTCGTGGAGAATTCCCGAGATCTGATCGTGCGATACAACCACCCGCTGTTCGGTGAGGTGATTCGGCGCAGGCTGGGCATCGCCTCGGCGCGGCGGCTGCGCGGCAGGTTGTATTCGTCGCTGAAGGAGCGCCGGATAAATTCGGCCGCCGACCGCATCCGGCTGGCCGAATTGGCGCTCGACAGCGACAAATCCGCGGACCTGGAATTGTTCGAGGCGGCCGCGGCCGACGCGATCGGATTGGCGAATCTGCCGCTGGGCGAGCGTTTCGCCCGCGCCGCCGTGGAACGGCGCGGCGGCGTGGAGGCCGCCGACCTGCTGGCGCGCGCGCTGCTGTGGCAGGGGCATCGGATCGAGGCCGAGCGCACCCTGGCCAGCTTCGACCCCGACCAGCTCGACGAGGTGCAGCTGGCGCGCTGGGGCAGCACCCGGGTGGCGAACTTGTTGTGGGCCATGGGCGACGCCGATCGCGCCGACGAGGTTTTGAAGCTGGTGCGCGGGAAGGTGCGGCATCCGAAGATAGCGGCCATCTTCACCGGTCTGGCGTCCGCGAGCCTGGTCAACGAGAACCGGGTCGACGACGCGATCGCCGAGGCGGAGGCGGTGATGTCCGCCGACGGCGCGCCGCCGTGGGCGGTGTGGTGGGCGGCGTTCGGCGGCAGCCTGGCGTCGGCGTTGCTGGGCAAGAGCGCGGCGGCCAGGCAGTACGCGGCGCGCGGGCACGAGGTGGAACGGCACATCGACGGGCTCAACCGCTTCATGTCCACGCACGCCGAGGTACTCGCCCTGACCTTCGCGGGCGATCTGGAGGCCGCCCGGCGCTGCGCCGGAGCGTTCGTCGGCTACTCATCGCCGGGCCAGTATCTGGCCTGGGGCATGTCGAAGATCCTGCAAGGCACCGTCGACGTGGCGCAGGGCCGGTTCCTGGACGGCATCGAGAATCTGGAACAGGCGCTGGCCGCGCTGGCCGCGGAGGGCGCGGCCGCCTGGATGTTCCCCGCCAGAATCCGTTTGGCGGAGGCGTATTCGGCACTCGGTCGCGCCGCCGACGCCGCCGAGTCGATCGGGCACGCCACCGCGCGGGGCGGCAGGCACAGCGCGGTGTACGAACCGCAGTTGGAAGTGGCGCGCGCCTGGCTGGCCGCCGCCGAAGGAACCGTGACTCCGGCCATCCGGATCGCGGTGGGCGCCGCCGACGCGGCCGCACGCTCCCATCAGCACGCGATCGAGGCCATGGCACTGCACACCGCGGCCCGCTTCGGCGACCACTCCGTCTCCGGACGACTGGTGGAGCTGGCCGAGCGGGTGGAAGGGCGGCTGGTGCAGGCGCAGGCGCGGCATGCGGTGGCGCTCGTCGCCCACGACGGACCCGCGCTGGACGCCGCCGCAGCCGAATTCGAGCGACTCGGGGTGCTGCTGTCGGCCGCCGACGCCGCGGCGCAGGCCGCGTCCGCACACGAGCGGAGCGGGGATCGGCGCCGCTTGCTGGAGTCCGCCGCCACGGCCAACCGGCTCGCCGCCGCTTGCGGCGGAGCGAGCACCCCGGCGCTGCGGCAGGCCGCCCAGCCCCTCCCGTTGACCGCGCGGGAACGCGAGATCGCGAATCTCGTCGCCGCCGGCCTGTCCAACCGGCAGATCGCCGACCGGCTCACGGTCTCGGTGCGCACCGTGGAGGGACACCTCTACCGGGCCTGCATCAAGATGGACGTCACCGATCGCGAGTCCCTCGGAGCGCTGATGCGCGGTGAGTCGGGGGCCGGGGGATGACCGCGCGTTCGGCCGCTCTGATCTGCGCGCTGGCAGCCGGAGTGGTCCTGGCCGCCGGGTGCTCGGACGGGCAGCCGCAACCGGTCACCAGTTCGGCGCGTCCCTCGGCGACCGTCTCGCCGAAGACCGAGACGCCCCAGGAGCGCAGCGCCCGGATCCGGCAGAAGCTGATCGAGCTGGGCTGCTCGACGAACGCCTGCATCCAGACCTACTTCGGCTGCGAGGACGGCTACATCACCGGGGATGCGTGCGAGTTCTTCCGCACGCATCCCATCGACTGAACCGTGTACTACCCGGCGGGCTGCTCGGCGCCGGTGAGGAACGAACCGGCGACCGGGGCGAGCAGCCCGATGTTCGGATTGTGGCTGAGCCGGGGAATCTCGCGGAAAGCAGCGTCGGGAAGTACCGCGGCGGCGGCGCGGGCTCCCTTCCTGAGTAGCGCGTCGGATTTGCCACCTGCGATGACCAGCGTGGGAACGCCGACTCCGGACCAGTCCTCGGGCCGCAGCGGCTCGCCGCGCATGAAGTCGCGCATCACGGCCCAGTCGTGGGCGGTGGAGGGAGCCGTGGCGCACAAGCCTTTCCAGAAGGGGGTGAATCGCATGACCGCGGTCATCACACGCGGCATCCCCATTGCTTCGGTCATATAGAACCGAACGGTGTCGCCGCGAGAATCCGCGGCGATCAGTTCGTGCAGCCGCGCTTCCAGGCCGGGCTCCGGCACGAACCCCTCCCGATCGACCACGAAAGGCGGCTCGAAGGCCACGATCTTCGTGATGCCCCGCACTCGGCCGGACTGGGCGGCTCGTAGCGCGAGCGCGGCGCCCGAGGACCAGCCGAACAACGCCGCCGTACCGCCCGCGGCCTCGAGCACAGCGGCGATGTCATCGATCTCGCGGTCGACGTCGTAGACGCCGGGCGAATCCGTGCTGTCACCGCGGCCACGCCGGTCGTAGTTGAGCACGGTCAACCGGTGCTGCTCGGCGAGTGCCGCGGCCAACTCGACCATTTTGGGGAACTTCCGGAAACCGAAGGCGCCGCCGATCAGGATCACGACTCCGTTGTCACCGCCGACGTGCCGATCGAACGCGATCACGGTGCCATCGGCCGATGTCACAGTCTCCATGGTCTGCTCACTTTCGTTCCGCATCGGCGGGTGCTGCCGATGTCTCCCTCGTAGGGACGAAGCGAACTGGACAGATTCATCGGACCATTGGCGGATCCGGGGCCACGACACCAGGACCCGAGGGCTCCACTCGGGCTGGTGGTTGCTCAGAACAAAGTGGGTTCGCCGAAGCCGGGGGTGCGCTCGATGGTCAGCAGGCGCTGCTTGGTGTCGATGCCGCCGGGGGCGGAGAAGCCGTGCAGGGCGTGGTCGGCGGCGAGCACGCGGTGGCACGGGATGATCAGCGGGATCGGGTTGCGGCCCAGAGCCTGTCCGACCGCCTGAGCGGCGCCGGGTGCGCCCGCCCGGTGCGCGACCTGCCCGTAGCTGAGGGTGTGGCCGGGGTCGATGGCGCGCGTGACGGTGTAGACGGCGCGGTGGAATTCCGGTATCCCGCTGGTGTCCACAGCGATCCAGCGCAGGTCGTCGAGTTCCCCCGCGAGATGGGCACGGATGCCCGCGATGGCCTCGGCGATGGCGCCGGTGGGTGGCTCCTCGGGCAGCTTCTCGCCCGCGCGGGCGCGCGTGATGCGCGCTCGGGTGGCCGCCGGGCTCGCTTCCGGGAGCTGGAATCGAATCACTCCCGCGCCGCTCCACGCGATCGCGCAGCAGCCGATCGCGGTGTCGAACAGCGTCGCCGCGACCGGGCCGGACAGCGCGGGATGGCCGGAGACCACGGGCTCCGTTGCCGGACCGGTGGCCTCGATCGCCGGGCGATCGGCAGCGAGGCTCGGGGCGTCACTCATGAGCCAAGTCTGCACCGTGGGACCGACATATTCGCAACGACCAGTCCAGTTTTGTCGAACTGGACTTAGGCTGCGGTAGTCGAGTCCGTGCCCGGGTCGCAGGTCACGCCGCTGGACGCGAACTGCCGCCGCACTGGTCTGGTGCGGGCGCGGCGGCATTCCGCGGCGCTCGGCCACGGATCGAAGTGAGCGACCGCGCGATGGTCCGGCGTGATTCCGCGCCGCTGGACGAATCCGGGTCCAGCGCGTCGCGGTGACCGTAGATCGCGACGAGATCGGAGTATCCGCGCTGGTGGTCGTAGTAGGAGAGAGGCTGGTCGGACATCGGCGTGCCCGGGTGGAAGCGTTCGAGACGGAAGGTGCGCTCGTCGCGTCTCGGCGCGAAGCGGTGGATCAGGTAGCCGAAGACGGCGACCAGGAGCAGGGTGGCGAGGGCGGTCATGTCCGCCAGCGTGCGCGTCACTGGCCTTGCCAAGAAATATCCAATCGGTCGATACTGGACCGTATGGCGACAAGAGTGATCGGCGCGGGCAGTCTTGCCCGCGATCTGGGCCATTGGCGGCACGCGCACGACGGTGATCCGGATTCGGCCGGTCGGCGCTCCGCCCGCCCGGCGTACCTGGCACTCGCCGAAGGCATCCGGTTGCTGATCCACGACGGTCGCGCACCGCTGGGCGTCGCCTTGCCCAGCGAGCGCGATCTCGCCGCCACCCTCGGGGTCAGCCGCACCACCATCACCTCCACCTACGCGCTGCTGCGCGAGCACGGTTACCTGATCAGCCGCCAAGGGTCGCGCAGCACGGTGGCGCTGCCCCGCGACGTGCAGCACGACGGCGTCAAACCGGCCAGGAGCATCCTGGCGATGATGGGCTCGCCGGAGCTGCCCACCATCGACATGACCTATGCCGCCATGGCCGCACCGCTGGAGATGCAGGACGCGTATTCGGCGGCCCTGGAGGGAATCCCCGCCTACCTCGGCACGCACGGCATGGACCCGGTCGGTGTGCTGGCGCTGCGTGAAGCGATCGCCCGCCGCTACACCGCGCGCGGGCTGCCCACCGAGCCCGAGCAGATCCTCGTCACCCTCGGCGCCCAGCACGGTCTGCGGCTGCTGTTGAACGTGCTCACGGCGCCCGCCGCTCGCGTGCTCATCGACCATCCGACCTATCCGAACGCCATCGAGGCGATCCGCGACGTCGGCGCCCGGCCGGTGCCGGTGCCGCTGCGTCCGGAGGACCCGGCGGGCGGTTGGGATCTGGACGGAATCCGCAGCGCCGCCCGGCAGACCGCGGCGAGCCTGGCCTACCTGGTGCCGGACTACAACAACCCGACCGGCCTGCTGCTCGACGCCGGCGGCCGAGCCGAACTGGCCGCCATCGCGCGGGAAACCAGGATGACCGTGGTGATCGACGAGTCCATGGCGGATCTCGGGCTCGACGCGGAGCGCACACCGCCGCCGGTCGCGGCCTTCGCCAAAGGTTCTGAGATCGTCACCATCGGCTCGGCCTCGAAATCGTTCTGGGGCGGTCTGCGCGTCGGCTGGATCCGGACCAATCAGGCGCTGATCACCAAGCTGCTCGGCATTCGCTCCACCGTCGACCTCGGCACCCCGGTCATGGACCAGCTGGCCACCGTGCACCTGCTCGAGCACGCCGAGACGATTCTCGACCGCCGCCGGGACCAGTTGCGTTCGCAGCGCGCCGCTCTGCTCGACACGCTCGCCGAAGAACTGCCGGACTGGCGCGTCACCGTCGGCGCGGGCGGCATGTCGGTGTGGGCGCAGCTGCCGACCTCGGTCTCCACGGCGCTGGCCGCCACGGCGCCCAACCACGGCGTATTGCTCGCGGCCGGGCCTCGATTCGGCGTGCAGGGCGCGTTCGAACGGTTCCTCCGGCTGCCGTTCACCCACCGGGAGCCCGAATTGCGTTTGGCGGTCAAGGCCATCGCGTCCGCCTATGCGGCGCTGACGCCCCGCGCCGCGGATCCTTTGACGCCGTTGACCTGCTACTGAGGCGATCTCACCGCCGCGCGGGGGCACTGTGCCGTTGGGGAGAGCCTCCGCCGGCGGCACTCCCCTCCGAGCGCCGCCGGGCACGAATGGCCGGTCACCCCTCGGGACTGGCCCACCTCGTGTTCGGGCGGCGTACGAAAGCTCGCACGGCACCGAGGCCTCCAACTAGAGCGGCGGTCAAGGAGCGGACCGGACGATGTCCGGGAATGTCCGCAATTGCCGAAAGCCGCCTGCTCGGAGACAGTATGGCAGGGCCGGTGCGGCACTGTCGAACCGGTTGGTCTGTTGCAACTTTCAATTATCGTGCGCGGCAAGGCATCGAGTGAGCGGCGGGGTGCGGTGGCGGCTGCGCCACGGCACCCCACAGGTGCTCAGTCGGCCCAGACCGACTCGATCGCGCTCGCGGTGGTGGGCGGCGGGGTCGGAATCCCGTTCGGAGTCCGGGAGAATCGCGGGGTGGGGGCGTGCTGGGTGATGTCGTCCAGCTTCAGCAAGGAGCCGCGAGCCGCGATGTGCTCGTTGCGCGTCGCCTCGTCGAACGTGAGCACCGGAGAGACGCACGCGTCGGTGCCGACGAAGATCTCGGCCCATTCGTCCCGGGTCTTGGTCCGGAACCGCTCGGCGAACAGCTTTTTCAAAGTTTCCTGCCCGGCGGGGTCGAGCTGGAAGGGCAGGCCGTCGGCGTCGATCTCCAGTCCGGCGAGCAGTTGCGCGTAGAACTGCGGTTCGATCGCACCGACCGCCATGTATTTGCCGTCGGAGGTTTCGTAGGTGTCGTAGAACGCCATGCCGGTGTCGAGCAGGTTCACGCCGCGCTCGTCGGACCACGCGCCGACGCCGCGCATGCCCCAGATCATGTGCGAAAGGGCAAGCGCGCCATCGACCATGGCCGCGTCGATCACCTGGCCTTTGCCGGACTGCTGCCGCTCGACCAGCGCGGCGAGGATGCCGAACACCAGGAACATCGAGCCGCCGCCGAAATCGCCCACCATGTTCAGCGGCGGAACCGGGCGTTCGCCCTTGCGGCCGATGGCGTGCAGCACGCCGGTGATGGAGATGTAGTTGATGTCGTGACCGGCGCGGTCGGCCAGCGGGCCCTCCTGGCCCCAGCCGGTCATCCGTCCGTAGACCAGGCGCGGGTTGCGGGCGAGCGCGTCGTCCGGGCCGAGACCCATGCGCTCGGTGACGCCGGGGCGGAAGCCCTCGATCAGCACGTCCGCCTTCTCGATCAGGCCCAGCACCTTCTCGATGTCGGCGGGGTCCTTGAGGTTGGCCTCGACGATGGTCCGGCCGCGCAGTTGGGGACGGTCGAAACCGCCCGGCAACTGGCCGGCGCGCTGCACCCGCACCACGTCGGCGCCCAGATCGGCGAGCAGCAGCGCGGCGTGCGGACCGGGGCCGATGCCGGCCAACTCGATGACCTTGATGCCCGCGAGCGGGCCCTGCTCGGCGGTGGATGGAGTACTCACGCCCTACCTCGGTTCGTCGTTGATCCAGCGCACCGGTGGCCGGTGCGTCCTCCCGGACGGGACCGGGAGGGATGTATTGACAGTATGACAATAACGCCGCGCCGCTACAGCTCGCCCTGGCCGGTGCCCGGCTCTAGGCTGCACGTGTGGAAGCGCTGTCTGATCAGGGGTGGTACAACCTTCTCGCCGGCCTCGCGATTCTGGTCGGGCTGGTCGGGATCGTGGTGCCGATCCTGCCCGGTGTCATCCTGATCTTCGCGGCCATCGCCGTCTGGGCTTTCCTGACCGGAGGTGCCACGGCCTGGACGGTTTTCGCGATCAGCGCACTGCTGCTGGTGATTTCCGGCGTCGTCAAATACACCTGGCCCGGCCGCAGGTTGAAGGACGCGGGGGTGTCGAACAGGTCGCTGTTCCTCGGCGCGGTGCTCGGCGTCGTCGGCTTCTTCGTGATCCCGGTGGTCGGCCTGTTCCTGGGTTTCGTTCTCGGCGTGTACCTTTCGGAACTCCAGCGGCTGCGCGCCAACCGGCAGGCGTGGCAGGCGACGATGCACGCGTTGAAGGGCGTCGGGCTGTCCATGCTGATCGAACTCTTCGGCGCGCTGCTGGCCACCGGCGTCTGGCTCGCCGGTGTCTTCGCGGTCTGACTGCTACCGCTCGATGGCGGGGAACGGAATCGTGTCACCCGCCTGGCTTTCCGGCAATTCGTCGCGGCGCAGCCGCAGCGTCGGCGGTTCCGGGCGATACAGCGGCAGGGTGGGGGCCGGATCGTCGCGGACGACGCGTTCGCGGGCGGGCAGCCGGTAGAACGCGCGCGCGTTGTCCTCCAGCACCGCATGCATGTCGGTGCCCACCACGTCACAGAGCAGATCGACGTCCGAGTCCCGGAACGGGCGTCCGGCGCGGGTGCCGGGCAGATCGGTGCCGAACATGAGAGCTTCGGGGTTCACCGCGTGGATGCGGCGCAGCGTGTCGGCGACGTTCATCGCGACCCGGCCGAAACCGGTCGCCTTGACCTTGGCTCCGCGGTCGACGAGGTCGAGCAGGAACGGCAACCCTTCCTCGGACATGCCCAGGTGGTCGACCGACAGCGCGGGCAGCTTGGAGATGACCGGTTGCAGCGACGCCAGCATCGTGCCGTCGATGTAGACCTCGACGTGCCAGCCCGCCAGGTCGTACGCGCGCAGCGCCTGCAACGTCATCCCGGTGATGTCGGTGGCCGCCCGTTTGAGGTTGAACCGCAGCGCGCGGACGCCGATGCGGTCGAGTTCGAGGATCTCCTCGTCGGTGGCGTCCAGGTCGAGCCGGGTGACGCCGACCCAGCCCTCGCCGAGTTCGGCGAGCGCGGCCTTCAAGTAGCTCTGGTCCGTTCCCTGGAACGACCCGCTGACCACCGCGCCGCCGGCGACGTCGTACCGCGACATGCGCTTGCGGTAATCGGCGATGGTGAACGGGTCGGGCAGGTAGCCCTCGTTCTCGGCCAGCGGAAACCGCGGGTCGAAGATGTGCAGGTGGGCATCGAACACTTGTACAGAATGCCTCAGGGTCGAATTTTCCGCTGCCACACCGAGGGTGTGGCGATGGCAGCGGAATCTGGCGCTGCGGTGTGATCAGACCTTGTGCGGTTCGCTCGCGCGCAGCATGTCCTCGCGCTCGACGACCTTGACGCGCTCGCGTCCTTCGGGTTCGCCGAGGGAGCGCTCGTGCGCGTCGAGGCGGTACCAGCCGGCCCAGGTGGTGAACGGGATGCCCTTGCTTTCCAGGAACTCCGTGACGGCCTCGGGTTCGGGACGTTCGGCCGGGGTGAAGCCCGGAGCGTCGTCCAGCAGGCAGGCGATGGTCTCGTTGGCGTCGCCCTTGGTGTGGCCGATCAGGCCGACCGGGCCGCGCTTGATCCAGCCGGTGACGTAGGTGGCGGGCAGGTAACGGGCGGCGCCGTCGGCGTTCTCGTCGGCGATCACGCGGCCCGCCTCGTTGGGCACGGTGCCCGCCTGGTCGTCGAACGGCAGGTTGGTCAGGTTCTGCGACAGGTAACCGACGGCGCGGTACACCGCCTGCACGTCCCAGTCCTTGAACACGCCGGTGCCCTTGACGTTGCCGGTGCCGTCGAGCTGGGTGCGCTCGGTGCGCAGGCCGACGACCTTGCCGTTCTCGCCGAGCACCTCGGCGGGGGACTCGAAGAAGTGCAGGAACAGCTTGTGCGGCCGGTCGCCGACGTCGCGGATGGCCCACTGCTCGAGCGTGTTGGCGACCATGTCGACCTGCTTGGAATGGCGCCGCGCGGCTTCGGAGCCCTCGTCGTAGTCGATGTCCTCGGGATCGACGATGACCTCGATGGTGGGCGAGTGGTCGAGTTCACGCAGTTCCAGGGGAGTGAACTTGGCCTGCGCGGGTCCGCGGCGGCCGAAGACGTGGACCTCGACGGCCTTGTTGGCCTTCAGGCCCTTGTAGACGTTCGGCGGGATCTCCGTGGGCAGCAGTTCGTCGCCGGTCTTCGCCAGCACGCGCGCGACGTCGAGGGCGACGTTGCCGACGCCGAGCACGGCGACCTTCTCCGCGTCCAGCGGCCAGGTGCGGGGGACGTCGGGGTGGCCGTCGTACCAGGAGACGAAGTCGGCGGCGCCGAAGGAGCCCTCCAGATCGATGCCGGGGATGGGCAGGGCGCGGTCGGCGTTGGCGCCGGTGGAGAAGATCACCGCGTCGTAGAACGCCCGCAGGTCGTCGAGGGTGATGTCGGTGCCGTAGTCGATGTTGCCGAGCAGGCGGACCTGCGGCTTGTCCAGCACCTTGTGCAAGGCGGTGATGATGCCCTTGATGCGCGGATGGTCGGGCGCGACGCCGTAGCGGATCAGCCCGAACGGGGCGGGCATGCGCTCGAACAGGTCGATGCTCACATCGGCGTCCGACTTCATCAACGCGTCGGCGGCGTAGATCCCGGCCGGTCCGGCGCCCACGATCGCGATGCGGAGCGGGCGGGCTGCACTCTGTTCGGTCATCTCTTTACGCGCACCTTTATGGTCGAAACAATTAAGGACGTCAGGCTTAGCTTAGGCTAAGTTGACGCACCGGCTCTCTCGCACCCGTCCGGTGCGGACGTCGGCGATGCCGGCTCGTAGCTGCACGGTGCTCCGTTCGCCGCGGCGAAGAGCTGCCGATTCGCTATGACAGCAGGCCGCCGTCCCGCGATTCTATCGGGATGGTCTATGCCGTCCCGCGTCGGTGCGTGAACTCGGCGGATGCCATCGAAAGCCACAATCGTGGCTTACCCGCTCGGGTGCGACCTATCGCGGCCGACCAGATTCGCCTGCTCCCGCCGTCGCGGTCGCAGCCAGGGGCCGAGCGCTGGATACCGGCGCCGACCAGGGATCATCGAGTCATGACCGAACAGCAGCCGGAGGACGAGATCGTCCGCGTCGATCAGACCGACAAGCGCTCGGTGGTCCCGTTCGTGGCGGCCGCCGTGGTGGCGGCCATCGTGCTGATCGCGATCGTGCTCGGCGGTGTGCTGTCGCCCGCTGAGAAAAATGTCACAGAGTCCGACCGCATCGCGGCGGCCGTGCGCAACTTCGTCGACGGCGCCAACCGCAGCGACGCCGTGCCGCCGCCCGGCACCGCGTGCCGGGATTTCGACGCGAGCCGCTCGCCGCTGGCGGGCCAGGACGGCACCGGAAAGCCGGTCGAGATCACGAAAATCGACAACCCCATGGTGGACGGCGACCGCGGGAAGGCGACCGTGACCACGACGGTGGGCGGCCGGGAGGCGACGTCGACCTGGAATCTCACCAGGTCGGGCGACAAGTGGCTGGTCTGCACCTGAGCGCTCGCACGGTACCGGCCACCGTTTGACAGGGTGACCCGGGTCGGTGCAATCTCAGTCGAAGGTCATGAGAACCAGTGTCAAGCCCCGGCATTGCTGGTCGGCAACCCTCCTCCGCGGTGGGGTGCTCCGGGTGACGACCTGGCGGCGCCCCGGTCCCGGGCGCGGCAAGTGCGGATTCGCAGGAGGTGCACATGAGTTATGCCGGTGACATCACTCCGCAGCAGGCGTGGGAGCTGCTGCGCGACAATCCCGAAGCCGTCCTGGTGGACGTGCGGACGGAAGCGGAATGGAAGTTCGTCGGCGTCCCCGACACGAGCTCGATCGACCGGCCGACCGTGCTGATCGAATGGGTCGATTCCACCGGTGCGCGCAACGAGGCGTTCGTCGAGCAGTTGAAGCAGGCGCTCGATGGTCACGACCCCGACGCTCCCGTCGTCTTCCTCTGTCGCTCCGGTCAGCGTTCCGTGGGCGCGGCGATCACCGCCACCTCGGCGGGTTACCGCACCTCCTACAACGTGCTCGAGGGCTTCGAGGGTCCGCTGGACGAATTCGGGCATCGGGGCGGCGCGGGCTGGCGTGCGCTCGGACTGCCCTGGCGGCAGTCGTGATCACCGGCGGCGCGTTCGACAAGCCGCTGCCCGACGGCGTCGGTCCCGCGACGCTCGGCGTGCGCGGCGGGCTGCGGCGCTCCGGTTTCGAGGAGACCGCCGAGGCGCTCTATCTGACCTCCGGCTTCGTCTACGAGAGCGCCGAGGCCGCCGAGGCCGCGTTCACCGGCGAGGTCGAACACTTCGTCTACTCCCGCTACGGCAACCCGACGGTGGCCATGTTCGAGGAGCGGATGCGCCTGCTCGACGGCGCCGAGGCGTGCTTCGCGGCCGCCAGCGGCATGTCCGCGGTGTTCACCGCGCTGGGCGCGTTGCTGGGCGCGGGCGACCGGCTCGTCGCCGCGCGCAGCCTGTTCGGTTCGTGCTTCGTGGTGTGCAACGAGATCCTGCCGCGCTGGGGCGTGGAGACCGTCTTCGTCGACGGCGAGGACCTCGACCAGTGGGAGCGGGCGCTGTCGGTGCCCACCCAGGCGGTGTTCTTCGAGACGCCCGCCAACCCGATGCAAACCTTGGTCGACGTGCGCCGGGTGACCGAGCTGGCGCACGCGGCGGGCGCGAAAGTCGTGCTGGACAACGTGTTCGCCACTCCGCTGCTGCAACGCGGCTTCGAGCTCGGCGCCGACGTGGTGGTCTACTCGGGCACCAAGCACATCGATGGCCAGGGCCGGGTGCTCGGCGGCGCGATCCTCGGCGCCGCGGACTACATCGACGGCCCGGTGAAAACGCTCATGCGCCACACCGGCCCGGCGCTGAGCCCGTTCAACGCGTGGACGCTGCTCAAGGGCCTGGAGACGATGCCGCTGCGGGTCCGCCATTCGACCGAGTCCGCCTTGCGCATCGCCCGCTTCCTGGAGAGCAACCCGGCCGTGAGCTGGGTGCGCTACCCGTTCCTGGAATCACATCCGCAGCACGCGCTGGCCACCGGCCAGATGAGCGGAGGCGGCACCGTGGTCACCTTCGAATTGAACGCGCCCGAAGACCAGGCGAAGAAGCGCGCTTTCGAGGTGCTCAACCGGCTGCGCATCGTCGACATCTCCAACAACCTCGGCGACGCCAAGTCCCTGATCACGCATCCCGCCACCACGACACACCGCGCCATGGGCCCCGAAGGCCGGGCCACCATCGGCCTGACCGACGGCGTCGTGCGCATCTCGGTGGGCCTCGAAGACGTCGAAGACCTGCTCGACGACCTCGACCACGCCCTTTCCTGACCGGAACGTCGCACGATCGGTCAGCGGACCGGCAGGGTGACGCCGGGCGACGACGGGGCGCCGTGCAGGACCACGTGGCTGGCCGCCTCGTCTTTCTTGTCGTTCTTCTTGCCGTTCTTGTTCTTGTTGCCCGGCAGGTCGAAGGCCAGCCGGATCGTGCCGACGCGGCCGGGAGCGATTCGCGCGAAATCGTCGCCGGACGGATTAAGTTCGGCGGTGCCCGCCGCGTCGGGCGGAACGGAGCGGCCGCCGGTGGTGACCAACCGTTGATCCGAGATGACCAGGGTTTGTTCCTGGTCGGACACGTTGGTGACGGTCAGCGTCACGGTGGTGCGGGAACCGTCCGCGGTCGCCGCGCCGGTCACCGTGAAAGCGAAATTTCCGTCGCGCACGGCGGGCCCCGGATCGGCGGGTTGCCCGCCGGTCGAGGGCAGCGACGGGTCGGGCGGTGTGGCGGCTTCGGGCGTCGTCGGACCGGCGACAGGTGCGGACCCGATGTCGATGCCGCCGCCCAGCAGCCACAGCGCCCCTGCGGCGGCGAGCACCGCCCCGGCGGCGAGGGGTATCCATCGGCTCTTCCGCCGACGATCGCGCGGCCCCGGCGCGGGTGACCAGTCCCCGGGCGTCGGCTGTGCCGAGGTGTCGGCGGGCATGATCCGGGTGGCCGGTCGGCCGGTCGCTGTCGTGGAGCGCACGGCAGGCGAACTCGGAGGCGCGGGCGCGGACCGGTTCAGGGCTGCCGACGCCGCCGCGGCGAAATCACCCGCGCTGCCGTAGCGTGCGTCCGGCTCTTTCGCCATTCCCCGGGCGATGACGTCGTCGAGCGCGGCCGGGACACCGCCGACGGCCCGCGAGGCGCGCGGTGGTTCGCTCATCAGGTGTGCGCGCATCTGCTGCGCGGGGTCGCCCGCACCATAGGGCGGTTGTCCGGTGAGGGTTTCGTACAGGACGCAGGCCAGTGAGTAGACATCGGAACGCGCATCGGCCGTGCCGGTGAATCGCTCCGGCGCCATGTACCCCAGCGTGCCCACCACCAGTCCGGTCGCGGTGAGCGCGGTGCCGTCGGCGGCGCGGGCGATGCCGAAGTCGATCAGGTACACGAAACCACTGGTGTGCAGGAGTATGTTGCCCGGCTTCACATCGCGGTGCACGAGTCCGGCCGCATGTGCGGCATCCAGCGCCTCGGCGGCCTGGGCGATGACGTCGACGGCCCGGTTCGGTGGAAGGGGGCCGGATTTCAATCGGGTGCCGAGGTCGATGCCCTCGATGTAGGCCATCTCCAAGTACAGATGACCGTCCACCTCGCCGAACGCGTGAATGGGCACGATGTGCGGGTTGCGCGCCCGGGTACCCGCGCGCGCTTCCCGCTCGAACCGCTGCCGGTAGAGCGAATCGGCGGTGAACGCCGCCGACAGCACCTTGAGGGCGACGGCACGGCCGTCGTGGTCGTGTGCCAACCACACCTCACCCATGCCGCCACGACCCAGCAAGCGTTCCAGGGAATAGTTCCCGAACGCGCCACCGGCGCTCTGCGCGGACATGTCTCGACCGTATCGCCTGGGTCGCGTCGAGAGTGTGGGCGGGCGGTCGTCGCTCACCGGAGCTCGGCGGTGCCGCCGGGTGCCGGGCGAAGACGGCAGTGTTCGTCGTCAGGCATCGGCGGCGCGTTCGATGTCGGCGAGATGGGCGATGTTGGCCTGGTCATCGGGGGACGAACTCGGGTCGGTGGTGAACCAGGCGTCGAGGATCTCCCGGAGTTCGGCGCTGGAGGTGGAGCGCAGGCTCAGGGCGAGGACGTTCGCGTCGTTCCAGGTGCGGGCACCCGCCGCGGTCGAGGCGTCGGCGCAGAGTGCGGCGCGGACGCCGGCGACTTTGTTGGCCGCGATCGAGGCGCCCGTGCCGGTCCAGCAGCAGACGACGGCTTGGTCGGCGTGGCCGGAAGCGACGTCGCGGGCCGCCGCCTCGCTGGCCCACGCCCAGTCGTCGCGCTCCTCGTCGGACAGCGCCCCGTGCGGCACGATCTCGTGCCCGCGCTTGCCGAGTTCGTCGACCAGTTCCGCGGCTACCCCCACCCGCTCGTCCGCCGCCACCGAAATCCGCATGCCCTCAGCGTAGTTGCCGGTCCGTCGTATCGGTTCGCCTTCGGCCATGGCTATTGACAGTATGCTGTCAAATATGACAGCATACTGTCATGGCAATGAAGACAGTGCACATGGCCGTTTACGACACGCTCGCCGACTGGGAGGTGGGCGCGGCCACCGCGCACATCAACAAGCCAAGCTGGCATCGAGAGCCGGGAACGTGGCGGGTCCGGACGGTCGGCCCGACCGCGGAGCCGATCACCACGATGGGTGGGCTGCGCATCGTGCCGGACGTCGCGCTCGCCGACCTCACGCCCGCGGACAGCGCGATGCTGATCCTGCCGGGCGCGCAGACCTGGGAAGGGCCGGAGCTGGATCCGTTCGCGCGCAAGGCGTGCGAATTCGTCGGCGCGGGCGTTCCGGTCGCCGCGATCTGCGGCGCGACGTTCGGGCTGGCCAAGGCGGGTCTGCTCGACACCCGCAAGCACACCAGCAACGTCGCGGAATTCCTCGTCTACAGCGGATATTCGGGCGCGGACCACTACGTCGAGGCGCCCGCGGTCACCGACGGTGACGTGATCACCGCAAGCGCGAGCGCGCCGTTCGAATTCGCGCGCGAGGTGCTCGGCAGGCTGGGCGTGTACGAGCCGCACGTGCTGGACGGCTGGTATCGATTGTTCGCACACGCCGATCCGGCCGGCTGGGCGGTGCTCGCGGAGTACGACGCGCAGCACGCGTGAGCGATAATCGCCGGTGATCCGGCCGGATCACCGGCAGCGGGAGGCGACGCATGACCCCTGAACAGGAACTGTTCGCCGCGGCGGCGATCACCTCGTTCCGTTTGAACGGCCAATTCCTCGCGGTGGCCGAGGATCTGGCGCGCCCGGCGGGCCTGACCGCCGCGTGGTGGCAGGTGCTGGGTGCGGTGACGCGCGCGCCGCTGCCCGTCGCGGGCATCGCCCGCGAAATGGGCATCACCCGGCAGAGTGTCCAGCGCATCGCGGATCTGCTGGTGGACAAGGGACTCGCCGAATACCGTCCGAATCCCGCGCACCGGCGCGCGAAACTCGTCGCCATCACCGACGCGGGCTTGGCCGCGGTGGGCCGCATCAATCCGCAACACAAGGTGACGGCCGAACGGCTCGTGGACGAGCTCGGCCGGGAGCAGCTCGCGCGCGCGGTCGAGGCGCTCACCGCGCTGTCCTCCGCGATCGAGGCGATCACCGCGGACGGTACCTAGCCGCGGCAACCGGCGAATCGCGTGCGACGGCAGCGCACATCGCCGTTTCGTGTGGCATCGCGGGCCGGGGCACGGAAGGCCGTTCGAGCCCGGCTCGCCGTCCGCTCGACAAGGGTTGCCGCGGATGGCGTCTGTCCGGCGGCGCTGGGCGACTTCCGAGACCCCGCTGGTCGGTGTAGTGGGTATCCAGGCGGCAAGTCGGCGGATCTCGTCGCACGCGGTGGTGGGCGGCGTGCGATGCTCTCGCCGGTAGCCGTGTCGGCCGGGCGACCCGCTCAGTCGGTGAACGGGGACTTGGTCTTTCCGATCAGGTCGGCGACGGAGTCCACCACCATCGTGGGGCGGTAGGGGAAGGCCTCGAACGACGCGCGGGTGGAGATACCCGAGGTGACCAAGATGGTGCGCATGCCCGCCTCCAAGCCCGAGATCACATCGGTGTCCATCCGGTCGCCGATCATCACCGTCGACTGGGAATGCGCGCCGATGCGACGCAGTGCGGAGCGCATCATCAGCGGATTGGGCTTGCCGACGTAGTACGGGTCGCGTCCGGTGGCGCGGGTGATCAGTGCGGCCACCGACCCGGTGGCGGGCAGCGAACCCTCGCGGGACGGCCCGGTCGGGTCGGGGTTGGTCGCGATGAAACGAGCGCCCCGCTCGACCAGCCGGATCGCGGTGGTGATCGCTTCGAAGGAGTATGTGCGGGTCTCGCCGAGGACGACGTAGTCCGGATCGCTGTCGGTCAGCACGTAGCCGATCTCGTGCAGCGCGGTGGTGAGCCCGGATTCGCCCACCACGTAGGCGGTGCCGTTGGGGCGCTGTTCGTTCAGGAAGGTGGCGGTGGCCAGGGCCGAGGTCCAGATCGCCTCTTCCGGGATGTCGAGCCCGGTGTGCCGCAATCGTGCCTGCAGATCCCGCGGAGTGCGGATCGAGTTGTTCGTCAGCACCAGGAACGGCGTTTCGTTGGCGCGCAGTTCGGCGAGGAACTTGTCGGCGCCCGGGATGAGATGGTCCTCGTGCACCAGCACGCCGTCCATATCGGTCAAGTAGGACAGGATCGGCTCATCGTCTGCGGTCACGCGGGCCATTATCCGCTATCGCTCCGCCACGGAAACGGCGCCGACCGGCTGCGGCATTCTTCGGAGAAACATTTCGCCCCCGGCGCGGCGTTCTCCGCTGGGTAGATCATCCGCGCCATGCCGTCGGCGCGGAAGCGGCAGCGTTGACTACTGTCGAGGACGGATCGCGATGGCGGCGAAACAAAACGCGAGGAGCGTGGCAGATGAGCGGACTCAAGCTCGGATACAAGGCATCGGCGGAACAGTTCGGCCCCCGTGAACTCGTCGAGATCGCGGTGCTGGCCGAAGAACACGGCTTGGACAGCGCCACGGTGAGCGACCATTTCCAGCCCTGGCGGCACAAGGGCGGGCACGCGCCCTTCTCGCTGGCCTGGATGGCCGCGGTGGGCGAGCGCACCCAGCGCATCCAGCTCGGCACTTCGGTGCTCACCCCGACGTTCCGCTACAACCCTGCGGTGATCGCGCAGGCGTTCGCCACCATGGGCTGCCTGTACCCGGATCGCGTCATGCTCGGCGTCGGGACCGGTGAGGCGCTCAACGAGATCGCCACCGGATACACCGGCGAGTGGCCGGAATTCAAGGAGCGTTTCGCGCGCCTGCGGGAGGCGGTCGACCTGATGCGCGCCCTGTGGACCGGCGACCGCGTCGACTACGACGGCGAGTACTACAAGACCGTCGGCGCCTCCATCTACGACGTGCCCAAGGGCGGCATCCCGATCTACATCGCCGCGGGCGGCCCGCTGGTCGCGCGATACGCCGGACGCGCGGGCGACGGCTTCATCTGCACCTCGGGCAAGGGCATGGACCTCTACACCGAGAAGTTGATGCCGGCCGTCGCCGAGGGCGCGGCGAAAGCGGGGCGCAGCGTCGACACCATCGACCGGATGATCGAGATCAAGCTGTCCTACGACACCGATCCGGAGCTGGCCAGGGAGAACACCCGGTTCTGGGCGCCGCTCTCGCTCACCGCGGAGCAGAAGCACAGCATCACCGACCCGATCGAGATGGAGGCCGCCGCCGACGCGCTGCCCATCGAGCAGATCGCCAAGCGCTGGATCGTCGCAGGCGACCCCGACCAGGCGGTCGAACAGATCAAGCCCTACCTCGACGCCGGCCTCAACCACCTCGTCTTCCACGCCCCCGGGCACGACCAGCGCCGCTTCCTCGACCTCTTCCAGCGCGACCTGGCCCCCCGCCTGCGCGCCCTCGCCTGACCGCCACGAGTGGCACACCCCGCCAGGGGCCTTCTCGGCCGATGCCGCAATGGTGTGCCGCTCGTGCGGCTATGCCCGGCGGAGGGCGAAGATGCGGAGATCGCGGGTGGTGCGGGTGCGGTAGGCGGCGTAGGCGCCGGTGATGTCGACGAAGCGTTGGAAGACGGCGTCTTTGTCGGAGTCCTGGACCGGGGTTGCCGTCACCTGGATGCGTTCGCCCGCGATGGCCACCGTCGCGGTGGGGTTCGCCAAGAGGTTGGCGGTCCAGGCAGGGTGGTGCGCCTGGCCGAAATTGCTGCCGATCACGTAGAGGGTGTCACCGTCGTGCACGTACAGCAGCGGCTGCGTGCGCGGTCGGCCGGACTTGCGGCCGACGGTGGTGAGCAGGATGACCGGCGCGCCGATCGGGCCGAGCACGGTGTACTTGGCGTCGGTGCGCTCCAGCACCGCGCGGTCCAGTGGGGTGAGGGCGCGCACGAGCCGGGAGCCGGGCTTGGTCGCGGCGAATCTGCTGGCCGCGCGGGCGAAGAGATTGGTGCGCGAACCCCACTGCCGATCCGGAAAATGCTCAGCCATGTCCGGACTATAGCGGCGTGGGGGACCGGGGTGACGACCGTCGCGCGGAGCGGCTCGGTTGCCGCTGGTTCACTAAGCTCTCGGACATGGCCGACAACGCTCCATCCGCCGTGTACATCGCCTCTCCCGAGGGCGACACCGGTAAGTCGACGGTGGCTCTCGGGGTATTGCAGATGCTGTGCGCGACGACCGCGCGGGTCGGGGTGTTCCGGCCGATCACGCGTTCGACCACCGAGCCCGACTACATCCTCGAACTGTTGCTCGAGCACAGC
Organism: Nocardia sp. CY41; assembly: GCF_009829325.1. GTDB lineage: Bacteria > Actinomycetota > Actinomycetes > Mycobacteriales > Mycobacteriaceae > Nocardia. Next base: position 35,909 of record NZ_VUOS01000033.1, on the reverse strand, counting down.
ACGGCCGATATCGACTACGCGCAGGCGATCGGCACCACCTACGAGCAAGTGCACGCCGACCCGGACGCGGCCATCAGCGAGATCGTCCTGCGCTTCCACGAGGTCGCCAAGCTGTGTGACGCGGTGGTCGTGGTCGGCAGCGACTACACCGACGTGGCCAGCCCCAGCGAACTGCGCTTCAACGCCAGGATCGCGGTCAACTTGGGCGCACCGGTGTTGCTGGTGGTCCGCGGCGCGGGACGCACCCCGGACGAGGTCGAGCAGCTGGCCGAACTGTGCGCGGCCGAGCTGGCTTACGAGCACGCGCAGCTGGTCGCCATCGTCGCCAATCGGTGCGACCCGCAGCGGCTGGACGAGGTCGCGGCGGCGCTGGCCCGCTTCGCGGTCCCCTCCTGGACGCTGCCCGAGGTGCCGTTGCTGATCGCGCCCACCATGGCCGAGCTGTGCGCCGCCATCGGCGGCGAAATGTACAGCGGCGACCCGGAACTGCTGCACCGCGAGGCGTTGCGGATCATGGTCGGCGGCATGACGGCCGAGCACATCCTGGAACGGCTGGTGGAGGGCGTCGTGGTGATCGCGCCGGGTGATCGCTCGGACGTGCTGCTCAGCGTCGTCAACGCGCATGAGGCGGAAGGCTTTCCGTCGCTGTCGGGCATCATCATGAACGGCGGCCTGCTGCCGCACCCCGCGGTGGCGCGGCTGATGACCGGCCTGAAGCCGAAGCTGCCGATCCTCACCACCGAGCTCGGCACCTACGACACCGCGGGCGCCGCTTACCGCACCCGCGGCCGCATGTCCGCGGGCAACCCGCGCAAGGTGGACACCGCGCTGGCGTTGATGGAAGAACACGTTGACGCCGTCGAGTTGTTGCGGCGCATCGACGTTCCGCCCAGCCCGGTGGTCACGCCGCAGATGTTCGAATATCAGCTCATCGAACGCGCGCGAGCCGATCGCAAGCGGATCGTGCTGCCCGAGGGCGACGACGACCGCATCCTGCGCGCGGCGGGACGGGTGCTGCAACGCAAGATCGCCGACCTGGTCATCCTGGGCGACGAGACGACGGTGCGCGCCAGGGCCGCCGAACTCGGGGTGGACATCTCCGCCGCGCAGGTGCTCGACCCACGCACCTCCGGCTACCTGGACGAGTTCGCCGCCGAGTACGCCGAACTGCGCAAGCACAAGGGCATGACGCTGGAGCGGGCCCGCGAGACCGTCGCGGACATCTCGTATTTCGGCACCATGATGGTGTACAAGGGGATCGCCGACGGCATGGTCTCCGGCGCGGCGCACACCACGGCGCACACCATCCGGCCGTCGCTGGAGATCATCAAGACGGTCGAAGGCGTGTCCACGGTCTCCAGCGTGTTCCTGATGTGCTTGGCCGACCGGGTGCTCGCGTACGGCGACTGCGCGGTCGTACCGGATCCGACGGCGCAGCAGCTGGCCGATATCGCGATCTCCTCCGCGGCGACCGCCGACCGCTTCGGCATCGAACCCCGCGTGGCGATGCTGTCGTATTCGACCGGCGATTCGGGCAGCGGGGCCGACGTGGACAAGGTGCGGGTGGCGACCAAGCTGACGCGGGAACGCGCGCCGGAATTGCCGGTGGAGGGGCCGATCCAATACGACGCCGCGATCGAACCGACCGTCGCCGATGCCAAGCTGCCCGATTCCGACGTAGCGGGCCGCGCGACGGTGTTCGTGTTTCCCGATCTCAATACCGGCAACAACACCTACAAGGCGGTGCAGCGCAGCGCGGGGGCGATCGCGATCGGCCCGGTGCTGCAGGGGCTGCGCAAGCCGGTCAACGATCTGTCGCGGGGCGCGCTGGTGGCCGACATCGTCAACACCGTGGCGATCACCGCCATCCAGGCACAGGAGAGCTGATGCGCGCGCACACCGCTGCGGCGCGGTCGCGGCGCGGAACAATCGCGTCGTGATCGTGGTTGCCGAGCGAGTGCGGCGAGCCCGCGGGATACAGGAGGCGCGATGAGCAAGACGGCCGAGGGCATGGTGCTGGTGATCAACTCCGGTTCCTCGTCGATCAAATATCAGCTCCTGGACCCGGATTCGAGCGTGGTCGCGGCCTCCGGCATGGTGGAGCGGATCGGCGAGGACGAGGGCGGGCTCGAGCACCGCGCCGACGGCGAGACCACCGAGCGACGGGAGCCGATCGCCGATCACGCCGCCGGACTGCGGCTGGTCTTCGATACGTTCGCCGCGACGGGCCACGACCTGGTGCGCGAGGGCGTGCGGGCGGTCGGGCACCGGGTGGTGCACGGCGGCGAGGTGTTCTACCGGCCCACGCTGATCGACGACGACGTGGTTGCCGCGATCTCCGACCTCGCTGCGCTGGCGCCGCTGCACAATCCGGCCAACGTCGCCGGGATCGAGAGCGCGCGGGCGCTGTTGCCGGGCGTTGCGCAGGTCGCCGTGTTCGACACCGCGTTCTTCCACGGCCTGCCCGCCGCCGCGAAGACCTACGCCATCGACGCCAAGGTGGCCGCCGCGCACGGTATCCGGAAGTACGGCTTCCACGGCACGTCGCACGAGTACGTGTCCGGTTGTGCGGCCGAACTGCTCGGGCGCGACCCGGGTGAGCTGAACCAGATCGTCTTCCATCTGGGCAACGGCGCGTCGGCCTCGGCCATCCGCGGCGGGCGGCCGGTCGACACGAGCATGGGACTCACCCCGCTGGAAGGCCTGGTGATGGGCACCAGGTCCGGTGATCTGGATCCCGGCATCGTCGCGCATCTGGCCCGGTCCGCGCACATGGACATCGACCGGATCGACACCCTGCTCAATCGCGATTCCGGCATCAAGGGCCTGTCCGGCGTGAACGATTTCCGCGAACTGCGGCGACTCATCGACAGCGGGGACGAGGCCGCGCAGCTGGCCTACGACGTGTACATCCATCGGCTACGGCGCTATCTGGGGGCTTATCTGATCGAACTCGGCGGGGTCGACGCGATCACCTTCACCGCCGGAGTCGGCGAGAACAGCCCGCAGGTGCGCGCCGACGCGCTGACCGGCCTCACCGGCTTCGGCATCGAAGTCGATCCGGCGGCCAACACCGCGCAGAATCGTGCCGCGCGCCGCATCTCGCCGCCCGGTGCGCCGGTCGCGGTGCTCGTGGTGCCCACCAACGAGGAACTGGCCATCGCGCGTGCCGCCCGGCAGGTAGTCGAGCGGCTCGGCTAGACCCAGGTCTTCGCGCGGATCGCGTTGGCCAAGTCGACGAGCGCGTAGCGGTGCTTGCGATCGGGTGCTCCGCGCGCCAGGGAGCGCAGACCCGCCTCGGTGCCCGCACGCAGTTCGCGCTCGGTGAAAGGCGCGCCGAACAGTGTGGCATCGGGACGCTTCGGCTTGTTGCCCGACTGGAGCCACGCCAAGGCCGCGCCGAGCACCAGCACCCGCATCTGCACCGCGCGGCTCTCGCCCGCGGGCAGACTCGACACCCGCGATGCCGAGATGTGCAGGGTGGCCTCGTCGAGGTCGGCCACCGGCGCGGCCGTGAGCAGGAACAGCACAGCGGTCATCCGCGCGGTGGTGAAATGCCGTGACGCCGCGGGCACGGCGTCCAGCGCCTGCACGGCCTCCTCCACCCGGTCGTCCGCGGCCAACTGCCTGGCCAGCCCGAAGGCGGCGCTCACCACGGTGCGGTCGGTACGCCAGACCGTCTCGTAGGCCTTCTCGGCGTAAGCGCGCCATTGCTCCGGATCCGGCGAATCCCAGTGCTGGAGTACGAGTTCCGCGGTGGCGGCCAGCGCGAGCTGCGGGGCGAGCTCGCCGGGGAGCATGCGGAAGACCTCGTCGAAATTGGAGAAGGCGCGCTCGTACTCCCGGTCGAGCAATTCGGCCATGCCGCGATACCAGCTCACCCGCCACTCTCGTTCGGGCAGACGCCCGAGCAGATCCAGCACCGTCGCCGACTCCCGCAGATCGAGTCGCACGCGCGCCTCGGCGAGGGCTAGTTCCAGATCGAGCGTCTCCGGGGCGTTGCCGGGATCGGCGTCGGCTCGCTCGCGGGCGTTGCGCAGCGCCTCCAGCGCGTGGGACGGCTCGGGATGCACCGCGGCCGCGAGCAACGGGGCCGACGGATCGGCCGGGTCGAGCAGCGGGATCGGCAGCCCCGCCACCACCTCGAGCGCGTCCAGCAGGCTGCTGCGGGGGCGGCCGTCGGTGTAGGCGTCGGTCTGGCTGATCAGTTCCTCGGTGCCGAAACTGGCGCGCGGCGGCGTGAAGACGGTGGACAGCTGCGGATGCTCGGTGTCGGTCTCCAGCGCGAGGATCTCCCGCAGCACGCCCGACATCTGGGCGGACATCGCACGCGCGGAGGGGAAGCGGCGGTGCGGATCCAGGTCGGTGGCGCACAGCAGCAGACGATGGAAGGACTCGTAGCGCGCCAGCACCGGCTCGTCGGCAGGATCGGGGAGCCCGTCGAGATAGCGTCCGTGCTCCGAGGGCATGTGCAGGGTGAGCACGGCCAGCGTGCGCCCCACGGTGTAGATGTCGGAGGCGACGGTCGGGCCGGTGCGCGCGATCTCCGGCGCCTGGAATCCCCTCGTGCCGTACAGGTTCCCGTATGCCTCGATGGCGGCGACGGCGCCGAGGTCGATCAGCTTCACCTGGTCCTCGGTGACCATGACGTTGTCCGGCTTGAGGTCGTTGTAGGTCAAACCGGTCGAGTGCAGGTATTCCAGCGCGGGCAGGATCTCCAGCAGGTAGGCGATCGCCTCGGTGACCGGCATGCGCTTCGGCCGCTCGTAGGAGTCGAGGATGTCGCGCAGCGAACGGCCGCCCACGTACTCCATGACGATGTAGCCGACGGGTGTGCCGTCCGCACCGGTGTGCTCGACGAAGTTGTAGATCTTGACGATGCTGGGATGCGCCACCTCGGCCAGGAATTGGCGTTCGGCCATGGCCACCGCCTGCGCTTCGCCGTCGCCGGCGTGCAGCAGGCCCTTGAGCACCACCCAGCGGTCGCTGACGTTGCGATCGATCGCCAGGTAGATCCAGCCGAGTCCGCCGTGGGCGATGCATCCCTGGATCTCGTACTGCCCCGCCACCATGTCGCCCGCGTGCAGCGTGGGCCGGAAGTCGAACGGCGCCTCGCACGTCGCGCATGCGCCGGCCGTGGTCGCGGGACGGGTCGCCGTCGCCCGGCCGACGGGTTTGCCACAGCGCCAGCAGAATCGCCTGCCCTCGGAGACCACCGCGTCGGCGAGCACGGCGTCGCGGGGATCCGCCGGCGTCACCGAGGGGATCGGCACGAGCCCCGCGCCGAGCCGCCGCACCGCCGGGCGGGTTCGCGCGGTGCGCACGCTGCGTCCGGAAGTGCGCTGCGGGGACGACGTGGGACCGGAGGAGGTTCGGCGCGTTTCGTCGTCTTCCGCCGCCGCGGGCCGGGGCTGCTCGCGCGCCTTCTCCGTGCCGGGGATTTCTTCCGCCGCGCGCGCCGGTGGCTTCTCCGGTCCGGAGGCGCGCGTCCATGCGACCGTGCCCGACGGCGTGCCCGGGCGGTTGACCTGCGTGCGGGTGGCGTCCGAGTCTTGTTCGGCGGCAGTGTGTTCCGGTGTGCCTGATGGTGTGCCTGGATGGTTGACCTGCGTGCGGGTGGCGTCCGAGTCCGGCTCGGCCGCCGTCTGCGCCGATTCCGTGGGCGGTGTTTCTCGCCCGGCAACCGGGGTGCCGGGCGGCGGTGCGGTGGGCTGTTCTTCGCCGGTGCCGCCCGCTGCTTCGCCGGAGTTCGCAGATGCGGTGCCGCACGCCGCCTGCGCCGCACCCGGCGGGGCTGTGTCCTCGGTGCGGGTCCAGGCGACCGTGCCGAGCGAGGGAGCCGTACGGTCGGCCGAGGTGAGTGCCGTGTGGTGAAGGTCCTCGGGGACAGTCGTTTCCGGATCTATCGAGCCCGACCGTCGGCCTGCTGCTGGAGCGTGGCTGTCCGAGTGCCGTGTGCCCGTGTGACCAGCGCGCGGCGGTTTCGCCGCCGCATCCGGATGGCGACCGGCCGATCCGGTGCATCCGCCCTCGAACACCTCGGCCGGGCCGGGCCGCCCCGGAGCGGTCTCGTCCGGGTCGGGCTCGGGGGCGGGCCGTGTGCTCATCGGCCGGTCAATCCTGATAGGTAGGGGCGGGCGGGGCGGGAACGGGACCGAGGACGGTGAGGTATTTCTGGTACAGCCCGACCCACGTGCCGTCGTTGCGGATGCGTTCCAGCGTGCCGTTGACGAAACGCACGAGATCGTCGTTGCCCTTGGTGATGCCGATGCCGTACGGCTCTTCGCTGATGCTGCTGCCGACCAACTCGGTGTACGGGTCCTGCGCGGCCAACCCGGCCAGGATGGCGTCGTCGGTGCTGACCGCGTCGACCTGGCGCTGTTGCAGGACGACCAGGCAATCGGCCCAGGTGGGCACGGTGAGGATGGTCGCGGCGGGCTGGTCGCGGCGCATGTGTTCCAGCGACGTGGTGCCGGTGACGATGCACACCCGGCGGCCCGCCAGATCGGCCAGGCTCCGGATGCCGGAGTTCTTCACCGCGAGCACCCGCTGATTCGCGTGCAGGTAGACGGTGGAGAACGCGACCTTCTCACGCCGTTCGCAAGTGATCGTCATGGTCTTGGCGACCAAATCCACGGTGCGGTTCTGCAACGCCGTCTCGCGCTCGGCGGAGCCCAGGCTGCGGAACTCGATCAGATCCGGGCTGCCGAGCAGGTCGCGGGCCAGCTCCCTGGCGATGTCGGCGTCGAAACCGACGATGGCGCCGGAGACCGGCTCGCGGTAGCTGAACAGATTGCTGCCGGTGTCCAGGCCGACGAGCAACCGCCCGCGCGCCCGGATCGCATCGATCGTGGGTCCGCGCGCGCCCGCTCCCGCGCCGGTCGGGCGCAGGCTGGCCGTCGGGTCGCCACATCGCGGTGCACCGGGCGGTGGCGGGACGGGCGAATCGGTGAGCACCGGAACCGCTCTGGCGGGAAACGGGGGATCGGTGTACTTCGGCGTCTTCGTCGACACCGGCGCGCTGGAATCGCTCGCACAACCGCTTGTCAGCGCCACCACGAGGAGGGCGGCCACCAGAATGCCGCGCGCTGATCTCATCGGTACTCCCGAAGCCGGGGCCATATGCCCAGTCCGACATAGCCTGCCGCCAGAATGCCGAGCACCATCGCTCCCGCGCCCAGGAAGTCCAGGACCCGTGCGGCCTGGGATATCTCGCTGCGCAGCGTGTCCCTGGTCTCGGCGATGCCTTGCTCGAGCGAACGATCCAGCGCCTCCACCTGCACGGTGGCGTCCGCGGAGCCGGGACCGGTCGCCACCACGGCCGCGCTGTTGAAATCGCCCTTGGCCAGCGCGTCGTTCATGCGCTGATGCGCCACCCGCCAGCGTGCCAGGGCCGGAACGGCGTTGCGCACCTCGTCCGCCGCCGGAGCGGAGGAGGGATAGTTGCCGATCAGATCGGCCAGTCGTTCGATGTCCGCGTCGTAGGTGCGGTCGTAGTCGCCGGTCGCGTCCCGGCGCACCAGTTTCAACGTCTCCGCGGCGCGCGCCTGCTGGGCGAGGATCCGGCTCTCGGTCAGGCGGGAGGAGGGCACCGCGCCGTCGTCGCGGGCGCTGATCATGGACGTCGCCGACACCGACCCCGCGATCACCGTCCACGCCAGCAGGATCAGCATGGACACCGAGGCGAGCAGCAGGCCAGGATTGAGCACGCGCCGCCAGCGTTGCGCCAGATCCCGCTGGACCCAGACCAGCACGCCGAGGGTGAGGATCAGCAGTCCGATCGCGGCCCAGGGCGGGCGCACGTGATTGCGCTGCGCGTCGGCCACCGCCGCCGACCGATGATTGTGCAGCTCTTCGGCCATCGGTAGCAGCGTCGTCTGCATCTGATTGGACGCCTCGCTCAAATACGCCGCGCCCACCGGATATCCGCTGCGATTGTTCGTGCGTGCGGTCTCCACCAGACCGGAGTACACCGGCAGGCCGGTGACTATGCCCGTGCGCAGCCGGGCATCCGGGTCCAGCGCCGCGTTCGGCCCGACGTCGCGGTCGGATCGGGTCACCAATTCCGCGGCCGCTTCGCCCAGCGCCTGTGTGTAGCGATCACGCACCGCCTGCGGTTCGAGCCCGCCCGCGATGAACGCGGTGCTGGCCGCGGCGTCGGCGATCGACAGCGAAGTGTAGAGCCGGTGGGCGGAATGCGCGTCCGGCTCGGTGTCGTAGAGCAAGACGTCCAGGCTCTGCTGCCGGTCGCCGACGGTCGCCGCGGTCATCGAGCCCGCGGCCAGGCACAACCCGATCAGCAGCAGTCCGAGCGCGATCAGCCGTCCGGGTGAGGAATTGGCGAACGACCGCAGATTGGCCAGGTCGAGACGTTCGCGCACCACCGCGACGCTCAACCCGCCCGGCTCGTCCCCGTCGGCGGTCTCGGGCGCGGACGATGGCCGGAGTTCGGCCGTCGTCGGCTCGGAGCTAGCCATGTCCACCTCCCCAGTTTGGGCCGCGTACGCGGATTTCTCGACGGTTGGACCGAATATTCGATCGACCCGTGCGTGTTGGTGCGGAGTTTATTGTGGTCGTACGGACGCCGCGGCGTGTGAAACACCCCCGGTTGGGAGGCAACGGCGGTGGGGTGCTGCCGTAGCCGGACGAGGATGGTACGAGATGCGTGGTGACGGTGACGGTTGGTCGCGCGGCCCGGACGGACTGCGGCACTGGGGTCGCTTCGGCGCGGCCGGACTTCTCCTGCGCGCTCCGCTGGCCGCAGGCGGTTCGGCGGTGCTGCTGCAACACCGCGCTCCGTGGAGTCACCAAGGCGGGACCTGGGCCTTGCCCGGCGGGGCGCGCGACAGTCACGAGACGCCCGTGCACGCGGCGGTCCGCGAGGCGTGGGAGGAGGCGGGCATCGATCCCGCCGACGTCCGGGTGCGCGGCGAGCGGGTGACGGCGTCGGCCCTGAGCGGCTGGACCTACACCACGGTCGTCGCCGACGCGGTGATGACCCTCCCGACCATCGGCAACGGCGAGAGCGTCGAGTTGGTCTGGGTCCCCGAGGACGAGGTCGAGGCCCGTCCGCTGCATCCGGGCTTCGCCGCGTCCTGGCCCACGCTGCGCGCCGCCCCCGCGCGGGTGCTGCCGGCCGAGATCGGTGACGACCACGCCGTCGCCGCCGCGCTGCCGCGCACACTCGACCTCGCCGACCTCGGTTTCGTCTGGTTGCATTCGGATCCCGCCGGGCCGGGGGACTACGCCAGGATCGTCGACGAGCCGGGTGCGCAGATCTCGGAGCCGGGACCGAGCGGAAATACGGCGGTGGAGACGGCGCTGTCGTTCACCCGCGGGCAGCTGCTTTCCTGACCACGGCGCTCACGCGTGCGCGAGCAGCGCCGTTTTCAGCTGCCGCGCCGCGGCTTCCGGATCGCGCGCCTCGGTGATCGCGCGCACCACGACGACCCGCGTCGCCCCGGCTTCCAGCACTTGCCCGAGGTTGCCCGCGTCGATCCCGCCGATCGCGAACCACGGCCGGGTGGGATGGGCTTCCGCGGTGGAGCGGATCAATTCGGGGCCCGCCGCCTGCCTGCCGGGTTTGGTGGGAGTCGCCCAGATGGGGCCGGTGCAGAAGTAATCGATGTGCTCGTCGATCGCGGCGAGCCCGGCTTGGGCGCGGTTGTGCGTGGATCGTCCGATCACCACGTCGGGCCCGAGGATCCGGCGCGCGTACCAGGGCGGCAGATCGCCTTGTCCGAGGTGCAGCACGTCGGCGGTCGCGGCCAGCGCGATGTCGGCGCGGTCGTTGACCGCGACCAGCCCGCCGTGCCTGCGCGCGGCGGCCTTGAGTTCGGCGAGCGCGCCGAGTTCGGCCCTGGCCTCCAGCGGGCCGAACTTGGCCTCGCCCGGTGACCCTTTGTCTCTGAGCTGGATGATGTCGACTCCGCCTGCGAACGCGGCCTCGGCGAACTTGGCCAGATCGCCCTTCTCCCGGCGGGCGTCGGTGCACAGATACAGCCGCGCGTTCGCCAGACGTTCCCGCGGCGAGGCGGGTCGATTCGGGTGGGAGGGTTGCACGCCTTCGACCGTAGCCGCGCTACCGTGGGGATGCGAAACAGGAGGCAGGTGGATCGGGATGCGGACTCTGGCCGTCGTCGGTGGCGGGGCCATCGGACTGGCCGTGGCCTGGCGCGCCGCCGAGACCGGTTGGTCGGTCACGCTCCTGGATCCCGCTGTGGCTTCGGGCGCGTCGTGGGTGGCCGGGGGCATGCTCGCGCCGCTGTCGGAGGGCTGGCCCGGCGAGGACCGGGTGCTCGAGTTCGGCGCGGCGTCGCTGGCCCGCTGGCCGGACTTCGCCGCCCGGGTGACGGCCGCGACCGGTGTCTCGGTCTTCGTCGCCGACGAGACCATGACCGTCGCGCTGGACGCGGCCGACGCGGCCGACCTGCGCACCGTGGCCGATTGGGTCGGCGGCCGCGGGCACGAGCTGCACCTGCTGGACCGCGCCGCGGTGCGCGAGAAGGAACCGAACCTGGCCAGGACGGTGCGCGCCGCGCTGCTGGCGTCCGCCGAACCGGCGATCGACAATCGCAAACTGGTCGCCGCGCTGCGGCAGGCCGCCGAGGCGGCAGGCGTCGTGGTGCGCGCCGAATCCGTGGACTCGCTGACGGAACTTCCGCACGACCAGATCGTTCTCGCCGCGGGGGCCGCCTCGGCCACGTTGTGGCCGGAACTGCCGGTCCGCCCGGTGAAGGGCGAGATCCTGCGCCTGCGGCACCGCCCAGGTGTCGCCCCCGCGCCGCGCCGGGTCATCCGGGCCCGGGTGCACGGGAGAGCGGTCTACCTGGTGCCGCGCGCCGACGGGATCGTTGTGGGCGCCACGCAGTACGAGGCGGGTTTCGACACCGCGGTCACGGTCGCGGGCGTCCGCGACCTGATCGCCGACGCGGAGGCGGTGTTCCCTGGCATAGGCGAATACGAGCTCGCCGAGGCGAGCGCGGGTTCGCGGCCGGGCAGCCCGGACAACCTGCCGCTGATCGGCCGGCTCACCGACAGGATCGTCGCGGCCACCGGGCACGGCCGCAACGGCATGCTGACCGTGCCGCTCACCGTGGACGCGGTGCTCGGCCTGCTCGGCGGGGCAGTGCTGTCCGAAGCGGAAGCCGCCGATCCGCAACGGTTTTCGACGACTGTAGGAGGAATCAGATGACGCTGTCATCCGTCCCCGTCGGTGTCACGGTGAACGGCGACGAGCACGAGTTCGCCGAGCCGCTGACCGTGCGCGAGCTGTTGGAACGCCTCGGGCTGCCGTGCCGGGGCGTCGCGCTCGCGGTGGACGGCGCGGTGTTCCCCAAATCGCGCTGGGACGAACCGGTCGGGCGCGGCTGGGAGATCGAGGTGCTGACGGCGGTTCAAGGTGGCTGAGGCATCCGGACCGGCCGACGCTCCGCTGCGCATCGCCGACCGGGAGTTCGGCTCCCGCCTGATCATGGGCACCGGGGGCGCGGAGAACCTGGCCGTGCTGGAGGAGGCGCTGATCGCCTCCGGCACCGAGCTGACCACGGTGGCCATGCGGCGCGTCGACGCCGCGGGCGGCACCGGCGTGCTCGATTTGCTGAAACGGCTGGACATCGCGCCGCTGCCGAACACGGCGGGCTGTCGCACCGCGGCCGAAGCGGTGCTCACCGCCCAGTTGGCGCGCGAGGCGCTGGACACCGACTGGGTGAAGCTCGAGGTCGTCGCGGACGAGCGCACTCTGCTGCCCGATCCGATCGAATTGCTCACCGCTGCCGAACAACTCGTCGATGACGGGTTCGTCGTGCTGCCTTACACCAACGACGACCCGGTGCTGGCCCGTCGTCTCGAGGACGCCGGTTGCGTGGCGGTGATGCCGCTGGGTGCGCCCATCGGCACCGGCCTGGGTATCGGCAATCCGCACAACATCGAGATGATCGTCGCCGGCGCGAACGTCCCCGTCATCCTGGACGCGGGCATCGGGACGGCCAGCGACGCCGCTCTCGCCATGGAACTCGGCTGCTCGGCGGTGCTGCTGGCCACGGCCGTGACCAGGGCGCGCCGCCCCGAGCTGATGGCCGCGGCGATGGCGGACGCCGTCCGCGCCGGTCATGCGGCGCGGCTGGCCGGACGCATCCCCAAACGTTTCTGGGCCCAGGCGTCGTCCCCGGCGCTGTGAGGGGCCGAGCCCGCGTCCGGTAGTCGGTGACGGCGGCCGGAATCCTCGAGCCGTTCGGGCACGAGGCGTGTGACGACACCTCACGGTGGGCGAGTCCGGGGCATGGAGTGCTGGGCCGCCCCGGACTCGGCCGTCGACGACATGAGACTCGCACGTCATCGCGGGGAGGCCACCGCTCGGCGGGCGAGTCCGGGGCGGTGGGCCGTGCGGGCTCAGCCGTTGACAACGTGAGGCTCGCACGTCATCGCGGGGAGGCCACCGCTCGGCGGGCGAGTCCGGGGCGGTGGGCGCTCAGCCGTTGACGAAAGTGAGGTTCGTCGCGTCGTAGCGGGTGCCCGCGACCTGATCGGGCGGAGCGGCGGCCTCGATGGCGGCGAGTTCGTCGGCGGACAGCTCGATGGTCAGCGCGGCGAGGTTCTCCTCCAGGTAGCGCTGCCGCCGAGTGCCGGGGATCGGGACCACGTCGTCGCCGCGGTGCTGCACCCAGGCCAACGCGAGCTGGCCCGCCGTGACGCCCTTGGCCGCGGCCAGCTCGTTCAGCTTCGCGACGATGGCGAGGTTGCGTTCGAGGTTGCCGTCGGCGAAACGCGGCTGGCTGCGCCGCACGTCGTTGTCCGCCAGACCCTCGACCGAGCTGTACTTGCCGGTCAGGAATCCGCGCCCGAGCGGGGAGAACGGCACCAGGCCGATGCCGAGCGCGCGGCAGACCGGGAGGATCTCCGCCTCCAGGTCGCGGGTCCACAGCGACCACTCGCTCTGCAACGCGGCGATCGGATGCACCGCGTGGGCGCGCCGGAGAGTGTCCGCGCTCGCCTCCGAAAGCCCGAGATGGCGGACCTTGCCCGCCCGCACCAGGTCGGCCATCGCGCCGACGGTCTCCTCGATCGGCACCTGCGGGTCGACCCGGTGCAGGTAGTAGAGGTCGATGTGGTCGACTCCGAGCCTGCGCAGCGAAGCCTCGCACGCCTCACGCACGTAGGCGGCGTCACCGCGGATGCGGGTCGGTTCGCCCAGCCGGTTGGCGAAGCCGAACTTCGTCGCCAGCACCACGTCGTCGCGCCGCCCCGCGATGGCGCGCCCGATCAACTCCTCGTTGTGCCCGGCGCCGTAGAAGTCGGCTGTGTCCAGCAAGGTGACCCCGAGGTCGAGAGCGTGGTGCAGCGTCGCGATCGACTGTTCGTCGTCCGCCGCGCCGTATCCGTGACTCATACCCATGCACCCCAGGCCCTGCGCGGAAACCGCCAGTTCACCGAGCTGCCGGGTGGGGATGTCGGTCATGCTTTACCTCCTGCACTCGAATTCGTCGGCCCCGACGCTAGGTGCTGGAGCGCGCTCCATGTCAACAGTGCGGAAGCCGTTTCCGTGAGTGGCACATGGTCGAGGAGCTTCCCGCGTTTCGCCGTAACCATGTGCCACTCGCGGTCCGCTATGGGCGAGCTGGGCGGCGTTCGCGGCGGGCGCGGGCGAGTTCGTAGGCGGTGCGGAGGAGGGCGCGGGTGGGTTCGGCGGTTCGGGGGCCGGGGTTGACGACCGCTAGCCATCCTGCGGATGCGTAGATCGGGTGGGGCATCACCGTGTCCGCCGCGCTCGGATCATCGGGCGGGGATGATTCGCGAGGGGTGTGGCCGGTCCAGTGGGTGAAGGCTTCTTTTCCGGCGGCGATGTTGACGCGGAACGTGTCGGGCCGGTCCAGGCGGGAACTTTCGTCGCCGGGGTAATTCTTCGTCACGATCGTCGCGAAAGGCTGGGTCGTCGTCGGCACGACGCCGTCCGGTGAGTAGTAGAAGAACGTGTCGCCCCAGCTGATTTCGGGCGAGCCGTCACCTGGGCCGGGGCGCAGCGTCAGGACTCCGTCGAGGGCCGAGACGAAGTCGATGATCTCGTCGATGGTCATGATTCCAGCGTTTCATTAAGGTGCTCGTGGAGACTTCGAGCCGGATATACAGGTGAATCAGGGTGCCAACTCGCAACTCCACACTGCGCACGGCCGACGTGGCGCGGCGGGCGGGGTACTCCGTGCAGCAAATTCGCAACCTCGAAAGCGACGGCGTTCTGCCGACAGCGCTCCGCTCCCCGACGGGCTATCGCCGATACGGCGAGGTGCACGTGCGTTCCGCGCTCGCCTACCGAGCGCTGGCGGCGGGCGTCGGCCCCGTCGAGGCCAAGCGCATCGTTCGCGCCGTCCACGAGGGACCGTTTTCCCAGGTGCTCGCCCTGCTCGATGCGGCACACGCCGGGCTGGACCGGGAGCGCGCCGATTTGGCACTCGCCAAGCGGGCGGCGGAGGTGATCTCCGCAGAGCCGATCGCCGACGTACGGCCGTCGGATGCGATGAGCGTCGCCGAACTCGCCGCCGCGCTGGGCGTGCGCCCGTCGACACTGCGGCATTGGGACGCGGAAGGACTCGTCGTCCCGGATCGCGCGACCGCACAGGGCACGCGGCGGTACTCGCCCGCCCAGGTCCGCGACGCCCGGATCGTCCATCAGCTCCGCAGGGCCGGATACCGCGTCGACACGCTGAAGGCGTTGATGCCCGACCTGCCGCGCGGCCACCGATCCGATGACGTCGAGGCGGCACTGGCGGCCCGGGACGCGAGCATCACCGCTCGCTCCCACGCCCTGCTGGACGCGGCCGCCGCGCTCGCCGCCGTGCTCGCGCTCGCGGTGTAAACGCCCTGGGATCCCGGCGCGATCCTGTACAGAGGCTTTCGAAGCCGCATCACAAGGATTGTCCAAGCCTCCGGGAAGGTCGCGAGCCCACACTCCTGAAAGGGTCGCCGACCGGTAGACAGCGTCTGCGCTGGAGGAATCGGAAGTGGAAGCGGGACAGGCCATGGGCGTGCTGATCGTGACGGTTCTCGTGTCCTTCGTTGTGCTGCTCGCCGTCGCGATTCCGCTGGCCGTCCGCGCCGAACGGGCCCGCAAGGCGATGCTGGGGCAGTGGGCGGCGGCCCACGGTTGGACGTTCGCCGAGTCCGGCCGCGCCCAGTGGACCGCACGCCTACCAGGCCGCAACTCGCGCGGACTCGGCGTGACCATGAGCCGGCAGCTCGGCGGCCGCTGCGTGACCGTGGCGGAGTACTCGTACCAGACGACGTCGTCCAGCAGTACCTCGGCGACGGGCACGACCAGCACGACCACCACCACACATCACTTCATCGTCGTGGTGGTCCTGCTCGATCGGATGTATCCGCCGATCGAGGTGCTCCCTCGGGGCCTGCTGTCACAGCTCGGCCGAGCGATGTTCGGCGACAAGCCGACGGCGACCGGCAATGTGCTGTTCGACTCGCAATACCGGATCGTCACAGCGGATCCGAGCTACGCGAAGGCACTGGTGGGTCCGCCGTTGATCGACGCGCACATCGCCAGAACGGTTCCGCCTTGGAGCCTGGCCGGGGCCGAACTGCTCACTTTCGTCAAAACATCGTCGGCGCTGCGCGATCCGAGCGCGATCCCCGGTTACGCCGCACCGCTACTGCACGTCGCCGAACTGCTGGGCCGCTGAGACTACGGCGGACCTTGCGCTGACCCCGCGGCTCGAACTCCGACCTCATCTCGCGGGGGCCGGCTGAGTCGAAGAATAGCTGTCCCGTTTTACGCCTGGCTGGTCGTACTATCCGGTCCGTCTATGCCGCGCCCCCGGAGCCACCGCTCGGCGGACAGCTTGCGCGGACACGGTGGCGTACAGGTGGCATGGAGTTTCAGCAAGCCTTGTGCGTGCTTCTCATCCGCGGGCCAGTTGCTGTCCTCGCAGTAGTCCTGGATCCAACTGCCCCGCAGCGTCATCGCTGTTCCTCGCGTTCGATGCGGTCCATCACGTCGCGGAAGGGAACTCGCTCGTCCGGATCGCCACCCCGCTCGAGTAGCCACGGCAACACCCAGAACAGCAGGATCAGGAGGCCGCCGACAGCGGCCATGATGATCAAAGTCACTGCGAGGTCGGTGGGCATTGCTGTACTCCTTCGCGCGTTGTGGTGCGGTTGGCAGGCACCCGACGCCGAGGATTCGGCGTCTACCCGACGTCGGGGCCACCTTCAGACTCGGTCGACCGGCCATGTCCCCGCGATGACGGAAGCGGCGTCAATCCGTCTCTATCCAAGGCGACATATAGGCGTCAAAGGACTAGCGTGGCGACATGGCTTCGGCACCTAACACGGCTCTCCGCGCGGCCAGGAACGCGCGTCTGATGAGCCAGGACGATCTAGCACGGGCACTCCGGGAAGCGGGATGCGCCAGCGCCACGAAACGTCTTGTGCAGCGCTGGGAATCCGGCCTCACCACCAACCCGCGGCCCTCGCACGCGCGAGCATTGGAGAAGGTCATGCGACTACCTATCGAGTCTCTCGGCTTCGGTGCCGTGATGGCGGGCCGCAGCCTCTCCGGCGGCGAGGACGGAACCGTGGTGGACTCGGCTATCGGCGAAGTCGCGCCCGAGCAGTTCGCCGCCGCGCGGCGGTCGAGGACACCAGGCAACTACTCAGGTATTTGGCTTTCGCGGTACGAGTACTACTCGTCCGGACGGGATGCGACGTTCACAGCCGTGCACCATGTCGTCGTCTTGCAGCACGACAACCGGCTGACGGTGCGCAGCCTGCCGAACTCCGCGCAGTCGTCCATGGAGATGGACCTCACGGTGGACGGGCATGTGGCTACGGGCACGTGGCGCGAGCACACCGCGCAAGACGGCTACTACCGCGGTGCCTACTACCACGGTGCGATCCAACTGCTGATCGAGCTGACCGGCGCGCGGATGGCCGGCAAGTGGGTTGGGTTCGGCAAGAGTTTCGAGATCAACTCCGGACCGTGGGAGCTGGTGCTCCAGGACTCATCGACGTCCAAGGCCGCGATCGACGCCTACGACCGCCCGCCGGACACCGCGTGAGCTGTTCGCCGGCCGCCCCGTACGGGATCGCACCCACCCGGACACCTCTTCCTCATCCTCGAGGATGATCCGACTCGCCACCATTTACCGACGCGCGCGGCCGTGATTTGCGGAATGCTGGGCGCATGATCGAGCTGAGAGGCCTGACCAAGCACTACGGGCAGACCGTAGCGGTGCAGGATCTGACCTTCACCGTTCGGCCCGGGCAGGTGACGGGGTTCCTCGGACCGAACGGCGCGGGCAAGTCGACCACCATGCGGATGATCCTCGGATTGGACCGGCCCACCGCGGGCACCGCCCTGATCAAGGGCAAGTCCTACCACGAGCTGGACCATCCGCTGCGCACCGTCGGCGCGCTGCTGGACGCCAAGTGGGTGCATCCGAACCGATCGGCGCGCGCCCATCTGGAGTGGATGGCCGCGTCCAACGACATCGCCAAGTCCCGGGTGGAAGAGGTGCTGCGGCTGGTCGGCCTGTCCGAGGTGGCGGGCAAGACCGCGGGCGGCTTCTCGCTGGGCATGTCGCAGCGGCTCGGCCTGGCCGGCGCGCTGCTGGGCGACCCGGAGGTGCTGCTGTTCGACGAGCCGGTGAACGGCCTCGACCCGGAGGGCATCCTGTGGATCCGGCGGTTCATGCAGCGGCTGGCCGCCGAAGGCCGCACGGTGCTGGTCTCCAGCCATCTGCTGTCGGAGATGGCGCAGACCGCCGAGCACCTGGTGGTGATCGGGCGCGGCAAGCTCATCTCGGACTCGACCACCCAGGAATTCATCGAACGCGCCTCCGAGCAGTCGGTGCGGGTACGCAGCCCGCAGCTCGACCAGCTGCGCAGCGTGCTCACCTCGAACGGCATGACCGTCCGCGAGGACGGGGCCGGAGCCGACGGCCCCGCGCTGGTGGTGGCGGGAGTGTCCAGTGACGCGGTCGGCAAGCTGGCGGGCGAGCACAGCATCACGTTGTTCGAGCTGGCCCCGCAGCGCGCGTCGCTGGAAGAGGCGTTCATGCGGATGACCGGCGGCGCCGTGCAGTACCACGGCGAAGGCTTCGATCAAGTTATGGGAGGTGCGCTCTGATGGGCGTGCTGGCAGCGGAACGAATCAAGCTCACCTCCACCAGGTCGCCCTGGTGGTGCTCGGCGATCGTCATCGCCCTGGCGCTCGGCATGGCCGCGCTGCTCGCCTCGGTGGCGCGCGCGTCCTACGGCAAGGACGGCGCGATCGACCTGACCGTCTCCACCGCGGTGGCCGGCATCAGCGGTTTCGGCGTGATGGTCTTGATGATCATGGCCACCTTGACCGTGACCAGCGAATATCGCTTCGGCATCATCCGGACCACGTACCAGGCGACGCCGCATCGGGCCAAGGTGATCGCGACCAAGGCCGGGCTGGTCGGCGTGTACGGCGCGGTGCTGACCCTCGTTCTGGTGTTCCTGGCCTACGCGGTGGCCAAGGCCATCAGCGGCCCGGACGCGGGCGCGGCCCTCACGCTGTCCAGCGCGGAGGACTGGCGCGAGGTCTACGGCATCCCGATCTACGCGTTCCTGTGCGTGCTGCTGGCGATCGGCGTCGGCGTGCTGGTGCGGCAGTCCGCCGCGGCCATCTCCCTGATCGTGCTGTGGCCGCTGCTCATCGAGGGGCTGCTCGGCGCGTTCGGCAGCTTCGGCCGCAATGTCACGCCGTTCCTGCCGTTCGCGAACGCGAACCATTTCTTCAGCGCCTCCGTGTCCACGGCCAACTGGCACTGGGGGCCGTGGGGCAGCCTGCTGTACTTCACCGTCTTCGTCGCGATCGTCTTCGGCGCGGCCTTGGTCGTGGTGAACCAGCGCGACGCTTAGCGCGAAGCCACCCGAGTCGCCTTCCCTCGCCACTCGGGTTGTGGGGCGCCGACCTTGTCGGGAGGTCCGGCGCTTCGCCCACCGTCGCCACTGCCCGGCGGTCGGTGCCGCGATCGGCCCGGTGTGAGTCCTCGCGCCGGGCCGATCGTGCGTGTGAACATCGAGGAAACTATGCCGCTTGCCGGTTCCGAGACCTGTGCTGTGCCGAGTAGCCTCGGTTCAGCAACCAGCTCGTTATCCAACGCGGAGCCCGCCGACGTGCTCGCCGTGTTCGTCGCGGAGGTGAGAGATGGCGATGATCGGTAATCTGCCGACGGCAGATCGGCTGAGATACCCTCGGGGCGTGAACGAAAGACCTTCCGGCGGTACGGAGCCGGAGTCGGGGCGCGAGGCCGCCGGTGGCGAACCGCCCGAGGTGGTCATTCCGTTGGAGCCGTCCGACGGGTTCGATTCTTCCCGCCGTTCCGGCGGATCGCGCCGCAGCCAGCTGTCCGCGCTGATGAACGCCGCGAACCAGCGTGCGGATCTCATCGGTGTGCTGCGCAAGGCCCGCGAACAGCTACCCGGTGACCCTGCCTTCGGCGACCCGCTGTCGGTGTCCGGGCCCGGTGGCGCGCGAGCGGTCGCGCGGGCGGCGGACAAGCTGGTCGGCGGCGCCCCCAGCGCCGCGCGCGAGATCGGTTTCGGCGCCTTGCAGGTCTGGCAGGCCGCCTTGGAGCGAATGGGCCGCGGCAAAGGTAGCCAAGAAGTAACTGTCATGTTCACCGACCTGGTGGCCTTCTCGCGCTGGTCTCTCTCGGCCGGTGACGAGGCCACCCTCGAACTGCTGCGCAAGGTGGCCAAGGCCATCGAGCCGCCGATCGCCGAACGCGGAGGGCAGGTGGTCAAGCGCATGGGTGACGGTGTGATGGCGGTGTTCCCCTCGGCGGACCGGGCGGTGCGCGCGGCCGTGACCGCCAAGCGCAACCTGGCCGACGTGCAGGTGCGCGGTTACACCCCGCACATGCGCATCGGTTTGCACACCGGTTCCCCCCGCGAGATCGGGGGCGATTGGCTCGGCGTGGACGTCACGATCGCGGCGCGGGTCATGGAGGCGGGCGGCAACGGCCACACCATGCTGTCGGAGGTGACGCTGCAGGGTTTGCGGCCGGAGACACTGGCGGAACTCGGTTTGGTGGTCAAGCCGTATCGCCGCGGCCTCTTCGCCGCTCCGCTCAACGGCGTCCCCGATGACCTGCGGATCTTCCGTTTGTCGAAGAGCTAGCCGAGCCACCAGGCCAGCGCGCCGCCCGCCGCCAGAACGGCGCAGACGGCCAACGCGATCGACAGCGGCCGGGCCGTCTTCCAGGTGGTGTAGGCGCCGCCGAGCAGGAAGCCTGCCAAGGCGAACAGAACGATCACGCTGACGTCGCTGGACACCGTGCCCATCTTGCTCCAGCCCGCTCGGCGGCGGGCGCGTGGGTCGCGAACTCCCCGTCGCCAAGTAACAAGCACGCATGCTTGCTTTTTTCTGGCCCGGGTGTGATGCTGGTCGTGGAAAGCGGACTTCACGGGTGCGGCATGCGGCTCATCCTGACGGTTCGCCGCACAGGAGGCATTCCCGCTGATGAGTATGCTGGCCGCCGACCCGGATGTGCTCCGGATCGGCAACTGTTCCGGCTTCTACGGTGATCGGCTCGGTGCCATGCGCGAGATGCTGGAAGGGGGGCAGCTCGACGTCCTCACCGGGGACTATCTCGCCGAACTCACCATGTTGATTCTCGGCCGGGACCGCATGAAGGACCCGGACCTCGGCTACGCCAAGACCTTCGTCAAACAGATCGAGGACTGCCTCGGGCTGGCGCTGGAAAGCAACGTGCGCATCGTGGCCAACGCGGGCGGCCTGAATCCGGCCGGCTTGGCGGGCAAGCTGCGCAAGGTGGCCGCCGATCTCGGACTGGATGCGAAGATCGCGCACGTGGAGGGCGACGACCTGCTCGCGCGCGCCGGTGAACTCGGTTTCGGCGCGCCGCTGACCGCCAACGCCTACCTCGGCGCGTGGGGCATCGTCGAATGCTTGAACGCGGGCGCGGACATCGTGGTCACCGGCCGGGTCACCGACGCGTCGGTGATCGTCGGTCCGGCCGCCGCGCACTTCGGCTGGGACCGCAAGGATTACGACCGGCTGGCCGGTGCGGTGGTGGCCGGGCACGTGATCGAGTGCGGCACCCAGGCCACCGGCGGCAACTACGCCTTCTTCACCGAGCTCGCCGATCTGGGCAGGCCGGGCTTCCCGATCGCGGAGATCCGCGCCGACGGCAGCAGCGTGATCACCAAGCACGCGGGCACCGGCGGCGCGGTCACCGTCGACACGGTCGAGGCCCAGCTGATGTACGAGATCCAGGGTCCCCGCTACGCAGGCCCCGACGTGACGACCCGCCTGGACACCATCCGGCTCGACCAGGACGGTCCCGATCGGGTGCGGATCAGCGGCGTCACCGGTGAGGCCCCGCCGCCCCGGCTCAAGGTCTCGCTGAACACCCTCGGCGGCTTCCGCAACGAGATGGAGTTCGTGCTCACCGGCCTGGACATCGAGGCCAAAGCCGCACTCGCGCAACGCCAGCTGGAGTCCTGGCTGCCGACCCGTCCCGCCGAGCTGAGCTGGACGCTGGCCCGCCTGGACCGGCCGGACGCGGCGACCGAGGAGCAGGCCAGCGCGCTGCTGCGCTGCGTGGTCCGCGACCAGGACCCGAACAAGGTCGGGCGCGCGTTCTCCAACGTCGCCGTGGAGCTGGCGTTGGCCAGCTATCCGGGATGCAGTTTCACGACGCTGCCCGGCAACGGATCTCCCTACGGCGTGTTCACGCCCGGTTTCGTCGACGCCGCGGAGGTTCCGCACACGGCGGTGCTGCCCGATGGCACCCGCGTCGACGTCGCGCCGGCCACGGAGACGACCGAACTCGCCGACGTCGCGGAGCCGCCCGCCCCGGAGCCGCTGCCCGCCGGGGAAACGCGCCGCGTCCCGTTGGGGACGATCGCGCTGGCTCGCAGCGGTGACAAAGGCGGTGACGCGAACATCGGCGTGTGGGTGCGCACCGACGAGCAATGGCGGTGGCTGGCGCACACACTCACCGTGGCCCGCGTCAAAGAACTACTGCCGGAAGCGGCTTCGCTGACCGTCACCCGGCACGTCCTGCCCAATCTGCGGGCGCTGAACTTCATCATCGAAGGCTTGCTCGGTCAGGGCGTGGCGTATCAGGCCCGCTTCGATCCGCAGGCCAAGGGACTCGGCGAATGGCTGCGGTCTCGTCACCTCGACATTCCAGTGGAGCTCTTCGCATGACCGGGTCAGGCCCGGAGGCGGCAGCTCGCGTCACCACGCAGGGCCCCCGGTCATGCGAGAAAGGACACCGCATGACCGGTCAGGTCCGGAGGCGGCAGCTCGCGTCACCACGCAGGGCCCCCGGTCATGCGAGAAAGGACACCGCATGACGAAACTCTGGGAGACGCCGGAACGACGCGAATTGCGTTCCACGGTACGCGGATTCGTGGAACGCGAGATCCTGCCCTACCTGGACGGCTGGGAGCGCGCCGGGGAGATCCCGCGCGAACTGCACAAGAAGGCGGGCGCGCTCGGCCTGTTGGGCGTGCAGTTCCCGGAATCCGCGGGCGGCTCCGGCGGCGACGGCGTGGACGCGATGATCGTCTGCGAGGAGATGCACCAGGCCGGTGCGTCCGGCGGGCTGTTCGCCTCCCTTTTCACCTGCGGCATCTCGGTGCCGCACATCATCGCCTCGGGTAACGCCGAGCAGATCGAGCGCTGGGTGAAGCCGACACTGGCGGGGGAGAAGATCGGCTCGCTCGCGATCACCGAGCCCGGCGGCGGCTCCGACGTCGGACACCTCACCACGACGGCGCGCCGCGACGGCGACCACTACATCGTCAACGGCGCCAAGACCTACATCACTTCCGGCGTGCGCGCCGATTTCGTGGTCACCGCCGTGCGCACCGGCGGCCCCGGTTCCGGCGGCATCTCGCTGCTCATCGTCGACAAGGACACGCCCGGCTTCACGGTCAGCCGCAAGCTGGACAAAATGGGCTGGCTGGCCTCCGACACCGCCGAGTTGTCCTACGTCGACGTCCGGGTGCCGGTGGAGAACCTGGTGGGCCCGGAGAACTCCGGCTTCTTCCAGATCGCGGGCGCGTTCGTCAGCGAGCGCGTCGGCCTCGCGGTGCAGGCGTACTCCAGCGCGCAGCGCTGCCTGGACCTGACCCTGGAATGGGTGCGCAACCGCGAGACCTTCGGTCGCCCGCTGATCAGCAGGCAGGCGGTGCAGAACACGGTCACCGAGATGGCGCGGCGCATCGACGTCGCTCGCGTCTACACCCGCGACGTGGTGCAGCGCAGCGCCGAAGGCGAGACCGACCTGATCGCCGAAGTGTGCTTCGCCAAGAACACCGCCGTCGAAGCGGGCGAGTGGGTGGCCAACCAGGCCGTGCAGCTGTTCGGCGGCCTCGGCTACATGCGCGAATCCGAGATCGAACGCCAGTACCGCGATATGCGCATCCTCGGCATCGGCGGCGGCACGACCGAGATCCTGACCGGACTGGCGGCGAAGCGATTGGGGTATCAGTCATGACCATCCTGCGCAGTACCCTGGACACCGCCGCGCCCGAGTACGAGGCGGCCGCGGAGGCCATGACCGCCAAGCTCACCGAGGTCGAGGCGGAGTTCGCCAAGGCCATCGCGGGCGGCGGACCGGACAAGCTGGCGCGGCATCGCAAGCGCGGCAAGCTGACCGCGCGCGAGCGCATCGAACTGCTCGTCGACGAGGACTCGCCGTTCCTGGAGCTGTGCCCGCTGGCGGGCTGGGGCAGCGAATTCCACGTCGGCGGCAGCACCATCGCCGGGATCGGCGTCGTGGAGGGCGTCGAGTGCATGATCGTCGCGCCCGATCCGACCGTGCGCGGCGGGACCTCCAACCCGTGGACGCTGCGCAAGACGTTGCGTATCAACGACATCGTGCGGGAGAACCGGCTGCCGGTGATCTCGCTGGTGGAATCCGGCGGCGCGGATCTGCCCACGCAGAAAGAGGTGTTCGTCCCCGGCGGCCGGATGTTCCGCGACCTCACCCAGGCCTCGGCGGCGGGCATCCCGACGATCGCGCTGGTGTTCGGCAACTCCACCGCGGGCGGCGCGTACATACCCGGCATGTCCGACCACGTGGTGATGATCAAGGAGCGCTCCAAGGTGTTCCTCGGCGGTCCGCCGCTGGTCAAGATGGCCACCGGCGAGGAGTCCGACGACGAGTCGCTCGGCGGGGCGGACATGCACGCGCGGGTCTCCGGCCTCGCGGACTACTACGCGGTCGATGAGCAGGACGCGATCCGCATCGGCCGTTCCATCGTCCGGCGGCTGAACTGGCGCAAGCAGGGTCCGGCTCCGCGCGCCGAGGTGATCGAGCCGCTCTACGATCCGGAGGACCTGCTGGGCATCGTGCCGTCGGACCTGAAGATCCCGTTCGACCCGCGCGAGGTGATCGCACGCATCGTGGACGGCTCGGATTTCGACGAGTTCAAGCCGCTCTACGGCAGCAGCCTGGTGACCGGATGGGCCGAGCTGCACGGATATCCGGTCGGCATCCTGGCCAATGCGCGCGGTGTGCTGTTCTCCGAGGAGTCGCAGAAGGCCACCCAGTTCATCCAGCTGGCCAACAAGACGAACACGCCACTGCTGTTCCTGCACAACACCACCGGCTACATGGTGGGCAAGGAGTACGAGCAGAAGGGCATCATCAAGCACGGCGCGATGATGATCAACGCGGTGTCCAACTCGAAGGTGCCGCACATCTCGCTGCTGATGGGCTCGTCCTACGGCGCGGGCCACTACGGCATGTGCGGCCGGGCCTACGACCCGCGTTTCGTGTTCGCCTGGCCCAGTGCGAAATCCGCGGTGATGGGCGGCGCGCAGCTGGCGGGCGTCATCTCGATCGTCGGCCGCGCGGCCGCCGAGGCGAAGGGCCTGCCGTTCGACGAGGAGGCCGACGCCGGGATGCGCGCCATGGTGGAGGCGCAGATCGAGGCCGAATCGCTGGCGATGTTCATGTCCGGGCGGCTCTACGACGACGGCGTCATCGATCCGCGCGACACTCGCACCGTGTTGGGAATGTCCCTGTCGGCCATTCACAACGCCCCGATCAAAGGCGCCGACGGCTTCGGCGTCTTCCGAATGTGAGGCCGGGGATGGAAATCATGAATGTTCTGGTCGCCAACCGTGGCGAAATCGCTCGCCGGGTCTTCGCCACCTGCCGCCGGATGGGTCTGGGCAGCGTCGCGGTGTACTCCGACGCGGACGCCGCCGCGCCGCACGTCACCGAGGCGGACGCCGCGGTGCGTCTGCCCGGCAACACGCCGGCGGAAACCTATCTGCGTGGTGAGTTGATCATCGAAGCGGCGCTCGCCGCGGGCGCCGACGCCATCCATCCCGGATACGGGTTCCTCTCCGAGAACGCCGAATTCGCCAAGGCGGTGCTCGACGCCGGGCTGGTCTGGATCGGCCCGCCCGTCGAGGCGATCGAGCAGATGGGCTCGAAGGTCGCCTCGAAGAAGATGATGGACGCCGCGGGCGTGCCGGTGCTCGCCGAACTGGACCCGGCCGAGGTCACCGAGGCGCATCTGCCGGTGCTGATCAAGGCGTCCGCCGGTGGCGGCGGGCGCGGCATGCGCGTGGTCCGCGCGCTGGCCGATCTGGCGCCGCAGATCGAGGC
Source organism: Nocardia sp. CY41 (assembly GCF_009829325.1). GTDB lineage: Bacteria > Actinomycetota > Actinomycetes > Mycobacteriales > Mycobacteriaceae > Nocardia. Next base: position 10,272 of record NZ_VUOS01000033.1, on the reverse strand, counting down.
CGCGCGGCGCGAGGCGGAATCCGCCTTCGGCGACCCGACGGTCTTCTGCGAGCGTTACCTGGAGACCGGCAGGCACATCGAGGTCCAGGTGATGGCCGACACGCACGGCGTCATCTGGGCGGTGGGCGAGCGCGAGTGCTCCATCCAGCGCCGCCACCAGAAGGTGCTGGAGGAGGCCCCGTCTCCGCTGGTGGAACGCACCGAAGGGATGCGGGCGCGCCTGTTCGAGGCGGCGCGGCTGGCGGCGGGCGCGATCGGCTACACCGGCGCGGGCACCGTCGAGTTCCTCGCCGACGAGCAGGGCGAGTTCTTCTTCCTGGAGATGAACACCCGCCTGCAAGTCGAGCATCCGGTGACCGAGTGCACCACCGGCCTGGACCTGGTCCGGCTGCAACTGGACGTCGCCGCGGGCGGCGCGCTGCCCGCCGAACCGCCCCCGATGCGCGGACATTCGATCGAAGTGCGGCTCTACGCCGAGGATCCGGCACAGGATTGGCAGCCGCAGAGCGGGACCGTGCATCGGATCGAGATCCCCTCGATCCGCGCCGAATTCGACCTGCTCGACCGGCCGGGCGTGCGCTTGGACACAGGCGTGGTGGACGGCTCGGTCGTCGGCGTGCACTACGATCCGATGCTGGCCAAGGTCATCTCCTACGCCGAGACGCGCACCGAGGCGGCGCGATTGCTCGCTTCGGCGCTGCATCGCGCCGCGATCCACGGCCTGGTCACCAACCGGGATCTGCTGGTGCGCGTGCTGCGTCATCCGGCGTTCCTGTCCGGTGACACCGACACGGCGTTCTTCGCCACGCACGGGCTGGACGTGCTCGCCGCGCCGCTGGTGTCGGAATCCGACGAGGCGCTGTCCATCGTGGCGGCTGCGCTCGCCGACGCCGCCGCCAATCGCGGCCGCGCGCGGGTGGGCGGTGGATTGCCCAGCGGGTGGCGGAACCTGCCGTCCCAGTCGCAGCGTAAGTCCTACGAGAGCCGTGCCACCGGGACGCACGAGGTGGGTTACCGCTTCGGCCGCACCGGTGTCGCCGTGGACGGGCACGACGGTCTCGAACTCGTCGAAGCGACTCCCGACCGCGTGGTGCTGTCTGTTCCGGGCGAACGCGGTCGGGTGCGCAGGCAGTTCGAGGTCGCCCGCTACGGCGACCAGGTCTACGTCGACTCGCCGCTCGGCCCGGTGGCCTTGCGCAGGCTGCCGCGCTTCAGCGACCCGGCCGACCAGGTGGCCACCGGCTCCCTGCTGGCGCCCATGCCGGGCAGCGTGATCCGGCTCGGCGCCGAGGTCGGCAGCCGGGTCGAACAGGGCCAGCCGATTCTGTGGCTGGAGGCGATGAAGATGGAGCACACCATCGCCGCGCCCGCCGCGGGCGTGCTCAGCGCCGTCAACGTCACCGTCGGCCAGCAGGTCGACGTCGGCGCCGTGCTCGCGGTCGTCGACCCCGCCGCCGACAACACCGAAACCCAGGAGAACTGATGTCGTTCATCGAAACCGACGAGCAGAAGGCGCTGCGGGCCGCCGTCGCCGCGCTGGCCGCGAAGTACAACTACCGCGACTACGTGCTGCCGAAGGCGCGTAAGAACGAGCCGCTGGACGAACTGTGGCAGGAGGCGGGCAAACTCGGTTTCCTCGGCGTGAACCTGCCCGAGGAGTACGGTGGTGGCGGCGCGGGCATGTACGAGCTGTCGCTGGTGATGGAGGAGCTGTCCGCGCAGGGCGCGGGCCTGCTGCTGATGGTGGTCTCCCCGGCCATCTGCGGCACCATCATCACCAAGTACGGCACCGACGAGCAGAAGCGGGAATGGCTGCCCAAGCTCGCCGACGGCTCCGGCAAGATGGTGTTCGGCATCACCGAGCCGGACGCGGGCTCCAATTCCCACCAGATCACCACGACCGCGCGCCGCGACGGCGACGACTGGATCCTCAACGGCCGCAAGATCTTCATCTCCGGCGTGGACCAGGCCGCGGCCGTGCTGATCGTGGCCAGGACCTCCGACCACAAGACCGGCAAGCTCAAGCCCGCCCTGTTCATCGTGCCGACCGACGCCGAAGGCTTCACCAAGACGGCGCAGGAGATGGACATCATCGAGCCCGACCACCAGTACAACCTGTTCCTCGACGACGTCCGGCTGCCGTCCGCCGCGCTGGTCGGCAAAGAGGACGCGGCGCTGATGCAGCTGTTCGCGGGCCTGAACCCGGAGCGGATCATGGGCGCGGCCATGGCCGTCGGCGTGGGCCGCTACGCCATCGAACGCGCCGTGGAATACGCCAAGGAGCGCACGGTGTGGAAGACCCCGATCGGCGCGCACCAAGGGATTTCGCATCCGCTGGCCCAGGTGAAGGTCGAATTGGAGCTGGCGAAGCTGATGATGCAGAAGGCCGCCACCCTCTACGACGCGGGCGACGAGATGGGCGCCGCCGAGGCGGCCAACATGGCGAAGTACGCCGGGGCCGAAGCCAGCATCAAGGCACTCGACCAGGCCATCCAGACCCACGGTGGTGCCGGTCTGACCAGGGACGTCGGGCTGGCCGCCATGCTCGCCGCCGCGCGCATCGGCCGCATCGCGCCGGTGAGCCGGGAGATGGTCCTGAACTTCGTCGCCCAGTACTCGCTGGGCCTGCCGAAGTCGTACTGAGAGGACGCGCATGACCGAGACGGGCCCGTTCGTCCGCTACGAGGTGAGCGGCGGCGTCGCGACGCTCACGTTCGATTCGCCGCACAACCGCAACGCGCTGTCGTCCAAGCTGGTCGCCGAGCTGCTGCGCGGGCTCGACGACGCGGCCGCCGACGAGAAGGTGCGCGTCATCGTGCTCGCGCACACCGGCAACACTTTCTGCGCGGGCGCGGATCTGAGCGAGGCCAGCGACGCCGATCCGGCCGTGGCCGCCGATGAGCGCACCCGGGTCATGATCGGGGTGCTGCGCAGGCTGGTGGAGATCCCCAAGCCGGTGATCGCGCGGATCGACGGCAATGTGCGGGCCGGCGGCATGGGCATCGTGGCGGGATGCGACATCGTCGTGGCCGGTCCGGGCAGTAGTTTCGCGCTCACCGAAGTGCGCATCGGGCTGGCCCCGTTCATGATCTCGCTGACCCTGCTGCCCAGGCTCGACCCGCGCGCGGCCAGCCGGTACTACCTCACGGGCGAGAAGTTCGACGCGACCGTGGCTCGAGAGATCGGCTTGGTCACGGTGACCGCCGACGATCCGGCCGCCGAAGTGGAACGGCTGTGCGGGGAGGTGCGCAAGGGCTCCCCGCAGGGCCTGGCCGAGGCCAAGCGGTTGGTCAACGCGGGCATCCTCGCCGAGTTCGACGCCTCCGCCGAAGAGCTCGCGCGGCGTTCGGCGAGTTTCTTCGGCACCCCCGAAGTGCACGAGGGCATGCTGGCCTTTTTGCAGCGCCGCCCGCCGAACTGGGCAGAATAACGACCATGGCGACACCCCACGAACCGAAGCAGGACCGCAGCCGCGCCACCCGGCAGCGCCTGCTCGAGGCGACCATCGACTGCCTGGCCGAAATGGGCTGGGCGGCCGCGACGGTCGCCGTCGTCGCCGAACGGGCCGGGGTGTCGCGTGGCGCGGCCCAGCATCACTTCCCCACCAGGGAGGATCTGATCACCGCCGCGCTGGAGTACATGTTCGACACACGCAGCGGGCAGGCGGTGCAGGAGGCGGCGACGCTGACGGACCTGGGTGACGGCATCGCCCGCACCGAGGCGGTGGTCGCGGGGCTGGTCGAGTCCTACACCAGCCCGTTGTTCAAGGCGGCATTGCAGGTGTGGACCCATGCCGCCGCGGACCCGGCGCTGCGCGAACGCATCGTCCCGCTGGAGGCTCGTTTCGGGCGCGCCTCCCATCGCCGCGCGGTCGAAGCCCTTGGCGTGGACGACTCGGACCCGGTCGCCCACCACCTGGTCCAGGCGACCCTGGACATGGCGCGCGGTCTGGGCCTCGCCGACGTCCTCACCGACGATTCGGCCCGTCGCAAGCGAATAGTCGAGCAATGGGCGGCCACGCTGCACGCCGCCTTGCACGCACCCCGCTGAACCGCGATTCGATACCGAGTCGGAGACTGTGGCGTCGCGAGGCCCGATGGCGGGCGCGAAGTGAGACGATCGCGGCGAGAGTGTGCAGGGCACAGGAGTTGCCGACCAGGAATTACACCGTAACCTGAATCACTACTTACGTAGTATCAAAGCGTGTCCTCCAAACGTGAACTCGTCCTGGACGCGGCGATCGACCTGCTGGGATCCCGCGGCACCCGCGCGCTCACCCACCGCGCGGTCGACGAGGCCGCGGGGATGCCCGCCGGATCGGCCTCCAACTACTTCCGCACCCGGGAAGCGCTGCTGATCGGCATCACCGAGCGCCTCGAGGCACGTGACTACGCGAATTGGGAGGCGCTCCTGCGGCGACCGGCACCCGGGTCGATCGACGAACTCGTCGATGGCATGGCCGCTTTCGCGGTGCACGCGGTGGGCGCCGACCGGGTGCGCACCCTGGCCCGCTACGCCCTGTTCCTGGAAGGACAGTCCATTCCCGCGCTGCGCGAGAGCGTCCGGCGCGGACACCTGCGCCTGACCGAATGGGCCGCGACGCTGCTGGCGGGTGCCGGGGCGGATCGGACCGCGGCGCGGCCCCTGGTCGACCAGCTCGACGGGATCATCCTGCATCAGCTGGTCAACCCGGAAGCGGACTTCGATCCACGCCCCGCGCTGGACCGGTTGGTGCGAGCGCTGACCGCCGGGAGCGATTGACGTCGGTCGCGCCTACGGGTCCGGCGTCGCGTCACGCCGTGGCGATCAGCACAGGCCTTGCTGCTCGAGCCGTCCCGAATCGATGGCGTAGGAGGAGGCCCCGATGGCGGCGCCGATCAGGCCGACGATGATCGCGCCGGGGATCGCGCCGACGAAGAAGACGGGCAGGCCGACGAGCGCGCCGATCGCGGCCCCGATCGCCGCGCCGATTCCGGTGCGCAGTTCGATCGTGTCACCGGGCGGCAGGCACGCTTTGATGTAGGTCACCTGCGGGGGTTCGCCGGTCGCGGCGGCGGCGATCGGTTCGGCGCGGTCGGCGGGCGCGGCCGACGCGGTGGCGGCGAATCCGACGGCGAGCGCGGTTGCGAGCAGTGCGCTGACGACCGTCACGGCCAGCTTCATGAAAGCGTTCAACTGTTTCCCTGCATGTTCGCGTGGACACGGCACCTGATGGCCCGGCTCCCAGCCGGGAGCCGTCACAGGTCCGATCATCATCGCTGGAGTTTTGCGGGATGCCAAGAGCGGGAAGCCGAATCGGCCGCGCGCCGGTGGCGGAATCGGTGCGCGAACGCGATCCGCACCGGCGCCGAGGTATGGCGCCGGTGCGGATGCGGTGTTCAGCGGACGCAGGGGAAGCGCTGAACACGGGGAGGCGATGCGGTCGGAGGGAATGCAGGGCGACCGAACCGCATCGCGCGGTTTCAGTGGGTGGCGGTCAGGTCGTACAAGGTGACGCCGTCCACTTGAAAGGCGGTGAAGTTCTCCTGGACCCACTGCGTGATCCGCGCACTGGGGGACGACTCGGAGGAACCCGGTCCGCCACGTCCGCCACCGACGAAGTAGTGGATCTTCCCTTCGGCGACATACCGTTGGAACTGTTCCAGCGTCGGCGAGGGGTCACTGCCGTTGAAGCCGCCGATCGGCATCACCGGAAGTTCGGTGGCCAGTTGCAGCCCCGCCGCGCTGTTCGAGCCGACGGCCGCGGCCACCCAGGTGTAGTCGCCACCGTTCTGCTCGAGCAGGGACACTATTTGCGCGCTCGGTTCGCTCGCCCCCAGGAAGCCGCCCATGCCGCCGGGACCGCCGTCTCCTGGCATACCTTGCCCCTGCGGGGGCATCGCGCCGCCCGGTGCCTGCCCGCCGGGTACGCCGCCCTGCGGCGCGTTGCCGGGAGGGAAGGCCGGTGGTGTGCCCGTGCCGTCGGGGGTCTGTCCGTTGGGCGTCGTGCCCTGGCGTCCGTCGCTCGGTGTCGGGCTGCCGGGTGCGTTGCCCTGCTGCCAGGCGCCCGGAATGCGGTCCCCCGGATGCGGAATTCGGCCGTCCGGCGTCGTGCCCTGCGGACCCGTTCCCGGAGCGCCGCCGTCCGGGGCTTGTGCGGCGCCGCCACGGCCGGTGGTTCCGGTCCCGTCCTGCGTGCGACGGCCCATTCCCGGCATGCCCTCGCCCCACGGCGGCCGATTACGCGTCGCGACGTTCGGTCCGGCCGAGGGGATGGACCCGGCGTGCGGCGTCGCGATGGTGTCGACGGCGTAGGCGACCGGTCCGGCCAGGAACGTGAACGCGACCGCCAGCGCCGACACCACGGCCAGTTTGCGCGGTGTGGGGACGAGCACGGCGAGCGTCGCGAGCGCGCCGACGACCAGCACCGTCCAGCGCAGCCACGACTGCCATTCCGGACTGCGGGACAACAGCATCCATGCGGTCGCCGTGGTGAGGGCCACCGCTAGCGCCGAGGCCAGCCGCACCCATAGCCGCTGCCGTTGCCGCCACGCCTGCACGGTGCCCGCGCCGACGAGCGCGGCGACGGCCGGAGCCAGGGCCACGGTGTAGTACTGGTGGAAGATGCCGGCCATATAGCTGAACACCAGCCCGGTCACCAGCAGCCAGCCGCCCCAGAGGACGAGGGAAGCGCGCTGTCGATCGGTGCGAGCCGCTCTGCCGCGCAGAAGGATTCCGGCCACGAGCGCGACCAGCGCGGCGGGGATCAACCACGCGATCTGACCGCCCTGCGCCGGTTCGAACATCCGGGTGATGCCGGTGGAGCCCCACATGCCGTTGCCGCCCGGCGGAAGATCGCCGCCCGGTCCGACGCTGCCGCGCTCGTTGCCGTTGAGCCGGCCGAGTCCGTTGTAACCGAGGGTGAGTTCCAGGATCGAGTTGTCGTGCGAGCCGCCGATCCACGGCCGCGACGAGGCAGGCCACAGCTCCACCGCCAGCAGCCACCAGCCCGCGGCCGCCACCATCGCGGCCCCGGCCGCGAAGAGTTGCAGAATACGTTTGCCGAGTTTCGGCGGACCGGCGAGCAAGTAGGTCAGCGCGAGCGCCGGAACCACCAGCAGCACCTGCAATTGCTTGGTGAGGAAACCGAATCCGATCAGCGCCCCGGTGAGCACCAGCCACCGCCAGCGGCCGTCCTCCACCGCCCGCGTCATCGCCCAGGCCGCCGCGACCATCAAGAAGACCAGCAGCGCTTCGGGGTTGTTGAACCGGAACATCAGCGCCGCGACGGGCGTCGCCGCCAGCGCCAGCCCCGCGAGCAATCCGGCCGCGGGCCCGAACGGCCTGCGCACGGTCGCCCACAGCACTGCCACGGCGGCCACGCCGAGCAGCACTTCCGGCACCAGGATGCTCCAGCTGTCGAGCCCGAAGGCCCGCACCGACAGCTCCATCAACCACAGCGAGGCGGGCGGCTTGTCCACGGTGATCGAATTCGCCGCGTCGGAGGACCCGAAGAAGAACGCCTTCCACGAAACCGAACCCGCCTGGACGGCTGCCGAATAGAACGAATTCGCCCAGCCGTTGGCACTCAGATTGCACAGGTAGGCCACCGCCATGCCGAGCAGCAGCGCAGCCAGGGCCGGATATTCCCAGTTCCGGCGGGCTTTCGGTCGCGGTTCCGCCACGACCGACGGTGCGATCGTGGTCGCCGTCATCAACGGTCTCCCTCGGCGGCGGTGCGAGCGGATGCGCTCGGCGCGCGATCGCCGCTGTCGCGGAACACCCAGCGCAGCCCGACGAATCGCAACAGCGTCGCCACCAGATTGGCCACCACCAGAACCAACAGCTCCAGATGCACCGAGGCGTCCGGCGCCCACCGATGCAGCGCGAACAACGACCCGCTGGTGAGCGCCAACCCGATCCCGAAGATCACCAGTCCTTGGAACTGGTGCGCCACGGCGCCGTTCGAGCCGCGCACGCCGAAGGTGAAGGCCCGGTTGGCCGCGGTGTTGCCCACCGCCGTGATCAGCAGCGCCGCGAAGTTCGCCACCTGCGCCCCGATCAGCGGCTGCAACACCACGTAGAGCAGCAGGTAGGCCAGCGTGCTCAGCACGCCGACGATCGCGAACCGCACGAGTTGTCCCACCATGCCCAGCGGAACCCCGGCCACCAGCGGTTCCCGGCCCACCGAGCGCCGCAGCTCGTCGAGCGGCAGCGTCCCGGTGGCCAGCGCCCGCCCCAGCCGCCAGATGCCGAGCAGGTCCTTGCGCGCGGTGTCGACGATGTCGACGCGGCTGTCCGGGTCATCGATCCAGTCCACCGGAACCTCGTGGATGCGCAGACCGGCCCGCTCGGCGAGGACCAGCAGTTCGGTGTCGAAGAACCACTCCCCGTCGTGCACCAGCGGCAGCAGGCGGCGCGCCACGTCGGTGCGCATCGCCTTGAAGCCGCATTGGGCGTCGGAGAAGTGCGCCCGCAGCGAGGCCTTCAGCAGCAAGTTGTAGCAGCGCGAGATGATCTCGCGCTTCGGTCCGCGCACCACGCGGGACGCCGCGTCGAGCCGCGTGCCGATGGCCACATCGGAATGCCCGGTGATCAGCGGAGCGACCAGCGGCAGCAGTGCGTTCAGGTCGGTGGACAGGTCGACGTCCATGTAGGCGACCACCTGCGCGTCGGAGCGCTCCCACACCGCTCGCAGCGCCCGCCCACGCCCCTTCGCGGACAGGTGCACCACGCGCACGTCGTCCAGTTCTTCAGCGAGCAGCTGGGCGACCCGCAGCGTGTCGTCGGTGCTCGCGTTGTCGGCGACCGTGATGCGCGCCGGGAAGGGGAACCCGTTGCGCAGGTAGGCGTGCAGTCCGCGAACGCACACGCCGAGGTCGGTCTCTTCGTTGTAGACGGGTATCACCACGTCCAGCACGGGCGCGCCCGTGGTCTCGGTCCGTTCCGTCGCCGCGACGGTCGAAGTCTCGGTCATGCGAACCAGAGTCGAGGGCCACACTGCCACCGGGCTGGGCCTCAGCTGTGAGCTTCCTGGGGGTGTCGCCGGAGAAGTTTCGCGGTCGCCGGCAGCCGCCGTAGCGTACGGTCGATGCCAGCGGGACCATTCAGGTTCTCCGAGCAAAGGACCACGTTTGTCCGACAAATCTCCGCGCAGTTCGATGTCCAAGAAATCCGGGAAGACCCTTAAGGAAAAGCGAGCGGAGAAGAAGGCCAAGGCCGCGGGCGACGGCGGTGCCGGTTCCGGCAAACACTGAGGGTGCCGAGACCCGGCGCACGGCCGGGTCTCGGCACCCGGGCCAGCAGGTAGCATCCGGATTCGTGATGCTGCGCGGCCGGACGGAAGACCACCAGCCGCCGAAACGTGTGGACGCGCGCACCGAGCGCTGGCGTGAGCATCGCCGGAAGGTGCGCGAAGAGTTCGTGGACGCGGCGTTCCGCGCGCTCGACAAGTGCGGTCCCGCTGTCAGCATGGGCGACATCGCCAAGGAAGCGGGCGCGGCCAAGCCGAAGCTGTATCGCCATTTCGAGGACAAGACCGACCTCTACAACGCGATTGTCGATCGGGTGCGCGACCTGCTCTGGGAGCAGGTCATGACCAGCTTCGACCTGACCGGCGACTCGGCCGATGACCTGGTGCGCCGTGCCGCGACCGAATACGCGCTGGTGGTGTCGCGGCAGCCGAACGTCTTCCGGTTCATGCTGCACAGCCATTTCACGCAACGGTCAGGCGACGCCGACCGCGCCCTACAGTCGGCCAGGCAGTCCGCCGAACGCGCCGCCGAGCTGTTCGCCGTCGCGGTCGACGACGAGTCGGTGCAGGTGGCGAGCGTAGAGCTGGTGATCTATTCGATCTTCGGCGCGGTGGCCTCGGCCACCGATTGGTGGCTGGGGGTGAACCGGCCGGAGCCACCGGCCATGCCGGTCGAACAGTTCGCCGCCTATCTGAGCGAGGTCATCTTGGCGCTGGTAGCCGCGAGCGCTCGACTGCACGGCATCGCGATGGCGGCGGATCAGCCGCTGCACCTCGCTTTTTCCGCTATGTGACCGGAGCGCCCCCCGGGCCGGGCGCCGAGGTCTCCGCCGCGTTCACGCCGAACGTCGTTGTTCCGATCGCCTCGCCGTTGAAGCCATCCGTGTCGGCGACATCCTCAGTATCGCAGCCACCACCGACACTGATGATGGGAAGTGGTTCTGATCGTCGTGTCTCTCCCACCGACTGTCGCCCTGCTGGGTTGACCATCACTTGGTCTGACCGGCGGTCAGGGCCGCGCGCGCTGGTCGGGCGGACAT
>NZ_VUOS01000032.1 GCF_009829325.1 Nocardia sp. CY41 | reverse complement strand
GATAAGCACTGTGCGGGTCCGCCGCGAACTCTATGGAATACAAGGGAATTCGCGGGCCGTCGGTGTCGATCGGCGAACCGTGCGGTGCGCGACTGTGTGCGGAGGACGGGGACGTCGTCATCGAGAAGACTCCAGGCGATCGGGCAGCAAGATCCGTGAGCCTAGACAGCCAGCAGGCCGCCCGCCAAGGCGCGCTCGTAGGACCCCGGCGGGAGCAGGTACATGCGAGCCAGTGCCGGTCGCCGTCTCGCAGGCCGATGGACGTACCAAGTCTCAGGGCAGGGAATCCTGGCACCCCTCTGTACGACGACTCTTCCGATCCATCCTGTCCGCCAGTGGCGGGCTCGGGGGTCGGGTGGTGTGGTGCTGTAGAGCGGTGAGCAAGCGCGAGAAACAGCCCGAACGGGGCCGAAACACCATGGGCGAGTGCGCGAATGAGAGGACCTCACCCACCCCAGATCGTGGTCGTGGCTGGCCGGGACCATGCCGCCGCCATCGCGTCGCTGGACGCGCACGTGGACGGCCTCACCGGCCTCATGCGCAGCGCGATTCCCATTAGGTTAGGCGACGAGGGTGAGATGAGCGGCCACGACCTGGCCGGAATCGCCTGCTCGGGTCATCAGGCGAGCGATGGCGTCGGCCACCTGGTCGGGCTGCTCGAGAATCACCGAGTGCCCGGCGCCCTCGACCATCACGAGGTCGGAGTACTCGACGGCCGCGGCCATCGCGACCGAGTGCGACGGCGGCGTCATCAGGTCGCCGGTGCCGCACAGCACCAGCGTGGGGATTTGCGAGAGGACCGCGAGCGCGTCGGTCCGGTCGTAGACCATGAATTCGCTCAGGAAACTCGCCATCGTGACGATCGGAGTCTCGTTGCGCATCGCGTTGGCCAGCGCCAGCACGCGCGGGCTGACCTTGCGATTGCCGAACTCGGCGGCGCGGATGAGGGGGGCCAAGAGTTTGCAGGCCACAGGTTTCGTGTGGTGCATCAGGCCCGGGGCGCGGCGGACGGCCGCCTGGAACGCGAAAACGACCGGGTTGCGCAAAAGCCGGCCGAGGCCCGCGTCGGCGAGCCCGCTCGCGGCGGTCGCCAGGAGCGCGACGCCTACGATACGAGTGCCGATCTCGTGCGGGTGCCGTGCGGCGTAGGTCAGCACGGTCATGCCGCCCATCGAGTGGCCGACGAGGACGACCGGTCCGGTGGGGGCGACCGCGTCGAGAACGTCCTGCAGGTCGCGGCCGAGCTGGGCGAGGTTATAGGTCTTGCGGGACGCCGCGGCGGAGTCGCCGTGTCCGCGGTGGTCGTAGCAGACCACCCGGGCGTCGGGGTATCGGCGCAGCAGCGCATCTCGGACGTAGGTCCAGGACTCGCTGCGCAGGCAATGGCCGTGCAGGAGGACGACGGTGCGGTCGGCATCGCGCGGACCGTACTCGCGAACCGCGAGAGCGACGCCGTCTCGGGTCGAGACCGTGACACGCCGTTGCGCCACGGTGGAGATGGTGGTGCGGATCGACATGAGCGGCTCCGGTTCGTTGGCGGGGAGGTGTTCTGCTCGCTGCGCGACAACTATCCTCATCGAATCGGTACCGGGCCGACATGGGGCATATACCTATTTACGGTTATGCGATCCCCTATTCACGGTTGCCGATCGGCGTTCAGATGAGTCGCACTCGTGTGCATCTGGGGTCCACCCCGACCCCAACACCACGCGTGCGACCGGGCCGAAAAGCGTCAGAATGGGGTCCATTCTTCTATGCCTGGGGGTATGTCCGCCTGAGTCTTGGACTTCAACTCGACATATCGAGTCTCGGAGGGATCTGCTATGCGTGTGGGGTATATCAGGGTGAGTACGGTCGACCAGAACACCGTGCGTCAGCTCGACGGGATCGCCGTCGAACGCACCTTCATCGACACCGCCTCCGGGAAGGACACCGCCCGCCCGTGGCTGGAGGAGCTGATCGGGTTCGTGCGTGACGGTGACAGGGTGATCGTGCACTCCATGGACCGCCTGGCTCGCAACCTCGACGACCTTCGGCGGTTGGTGGGCACCGGTGGTCACCGCCGCGGCCAGACATGCGGCGGCGATCGTCTTCCATGCCCCACGCAGGCTGAGTTCGTCCATATCTGCGCCACTCCTCATTGAGCCCGAGCACTGATCACGGAGACCGCGAGCGCTCACCACATCAGAATGAGTATTAACATAACAGACGTTATGCTCCCCGTTCCACCGCTTCCGGCCTCGCCGACAGCACTTGGTCACCGCGCCATCACCAGCTCGGACAGCCGTGAATCTGCGTCACAATGGCGAATTAAGACCCCACAGGCAACGTGGCACAGTCACAACCCACCGAACGGCCGACCACAGCAGACACAAGGGTTTCATGTCACGGATTATGGAGCAATGAGAGTAATCACCAGTAACATATTGCCACTGCGCGCGGGTCGCCGGAGGCGGCCACGCCATGGCTGCGGAAAACCCTCCGTACGGATTCATCGTCTCCAGATGCATCTGTCACAGATCTTTTCGGTAGGGTGAGACCTGTGAACGGCAGACAGCTCTATCGCCTCGCTCGGCGGCTGAGCGAGCTGGCGTGTCAGGCGAACATCGCGCCCGGCGACCGCCTTCCCTCCCCGGGAGAAATGGCGATCCTGGGCGAGGTGGCCGAGCATCCGGGCTGCTCGATCCGCCAATTGTGTGAGCGCACGGGGTTCGTCCAGAGTCACGTCTCCACGATCGTGGCCGGGCTTACCGAGCGGCGCCTGCTCGTCACCGACACCGATCCCGCCGACCGTCGCCGCACCTTGGTCCACCCCGGTGAGCAGCTCACCCAGGGTGTCGACCGTCGCAGGTGGTCCATCGATCCCACTCTCGCCGATGCCATCGGCGACCCCACCGCCGCGCGGCGTGCCGCGGCATTACTCGAGGAACTCGCCACGCTGCTGCTCGACGAGCATCGACCCGCGGTGGCGCAACGGCCGTCCATCCCCACTGAAGGAAAGGACTGTCCATGACCGACATCAGCGAGCAGCCGGTCACCGTCGTCACCGGCGCGGGCTCGGGCATCGGCCGCGCCATGACGCATGCTATCCGCGGCGGCGCGGCCGCAATCGCCTACACCGCGTCCGAGCACGGCGTCATCGGCATCACCCGCAACATCACCTGGGCACACGCCGCCGACGGCATCCGCTGCAACGCCATCCTGCCCGGCCCCACGATGACCGGCATGGCCCCGACTTCGACCCCGCGGGCGTCGCCCGGCTGCGACCGATCATCGAACTCGACCAGCAACGCCTCGCCACGCCCGAACAGATGGCTGCGGTCGCGGTGTTCCTCGCTTCCTGCGCCGCCTCGTTCGTCAACGACGCCGTCGTGCCCGTCGACGCCGGTTGGTCGGCCGGATGACCTGGGCCGACGATCGCTGTCGCCGGGTGGCGTTGCACGCTGCGGGACGACATGCCGATGCGAGGATCGACCGGTGAGCACTCCCAAGCTGTGGCGTGGCCAGACGCCGCAGGATCGGTCCGGCGACCGTCGTGAGCAACTGCTCGACGTCGCCTTCGACCTACTCGGCACCGGCGGATCGGCCGCGGTCACCATGCGCGCGGTGACGCGTCAGGTCAACTGAGCCCCCGTTATTTCTACGAAAGCTTCGACAGCCGAGAGGAATTGCTCACCGCCGTCTACGACCGGGTCGAAGACGGGCTCCGCGCACGGCTCGACGAACTCCCCGGCGCTGCCGATCTCCCTACGGCCGTGCGCACCGCGCTGGAAGTCTGCGCCGACTACTTCGAGGCCGACCCGCGCCGCGCTCGGGTCTTGTTGCGCGAGCCGCTCGCCGACGACACTCTGCGCGAGCACAGCGCCCGTCGCGCCTCGGCGATGACGCGCACCCTCGCCGTGGCGCTCGGGCCCGAGACCACCGCCCTGCTACCGGCCGACGACGCATCGATCACCCTCGCCGGCACGGCGCTCAGCGGCGCGCTCGTCGCGCTGTATCTCGATTGGGTCGACGGACGGCTCGACGTCTCCCGCGACCGGCTGGCCGAGGCCGCGACCGGTCTCGTTCTCGCCGTCACCGTCGCGGTCGACCACTGAAGCGCGGCACGCTCGGTCGCATCCCGATGCGCCGTTCACCGCTTCTTCACCCGAGCGTGACCGCCCGGCGGCAAGATGACACGATGCGGCGGATGTGCGTGACGGGCGCGGTGGCGGGGATGCTGGCAGCCGGTGGTCTGGCGGCCGGCGCGCCGCCGGCGGCGGCCGATGGTCCCGCCGCGTTCGATCTCGAAGCCCATCGCGGCGGGCTGGGGCTGGTCGCGGAGAACACGCTGCCCGCCTTCGCGAACGCGCTGGAACTCGGGGTGAGCACCCTGGAGCTGGACGTGCAGATCACTGCGGACGGGTACGCGGTGGTCACCCACGACCGCGATCCGAGTCCGGCGAAGTGCGTGGACACCGCCCCTGTCGTGCCCGGCGACCCGAAATTCCCCTATGTCCCGGGAAAGACGTTCATTCGCGATCTGACTCTGGCTCAGGTGCGGACGATCGATTGCGGTTCGGTGCCGTCCACCGACCAACCCGGGCAGCGCAGCGCGCCGGGAGCTCGGATGCCGCTGCTGTCGGAGGTCGTCGAACTGGTGCGCGCGTATCACGCCGATCAAGTGATGCTGAACATCGAGACCAAGGTCGAGGCCCCGGCCCCGGAGCAGACCGCGCCGCGCGAGCAGTTCGTCGACGTCGTGGTGGCGGAGATCCGCCGGGCGGGCATCGCGCCACAGGTCACCATCCAGAGTTTCGATTTCGCCACCCTGCGGCTGTTGCGGGAAGCAGCGCCCGACCTGCCGGTCGTCGCGTTGACCGACGGCCCGCCGAAGTTGCGAGCCGGAGAAATCGGCGGATCCCCGTGGCTGGGCGGGATGGACCTCGACGACTTTCCGGGATCGCTGCAGGAGAAATACGTCGCGGCCGCGGCGGCCATCGGCGCCGCGGCGGTTTCGCCGGTACACGGCACGCCGCAGAACGCCGCGGTCACCGACCCGGACTATCAGCCGTTCACCACGAAAGAACTCGTCCGCGCCGCGCACCGCCGCGGCATGCGGGTGGTGCCGTGGACCGTCGACGACCGTCCGACCATGACCGCGCTGCTCGATATCGGGGTGGACGGCCTGATCACCAATCGACCTGACGTGTTGCGTGCCCTGCTGTCCGACCGCGGTTACCGCCTGCCACCGGCATATCACCACCCTTAGAGCGGGCAGCCGGAGAAGTGCGCTCGGCCGCGGCACACGCGCCGCGGCCGGCCTTTCCCAGCGCGCCCGTGGCCACACGGGCCCCAGGCTCCGAGGTCAAGCGAGGCTTTTCAGCAATTCATCGGCCACCCGCGCGGAGGACGCGGGGTTCTGGCCGGTGATCAGGGTGCGATCCACCACTACGTTCGAGGTCCACGGTGCGGCCTCGCGGAAGTCGGCCCCGAGCTCGACGAGCCGATCCTGTAGCAGCCATTTCGCCTTGTCCGCGAAGCCCGCCTGGGTCTCTTCGGCGTTGGTGAACCCGGTGAGGGCATAGCCCGCGAAGACGCTCGCCCCGTCGGCCCCTCGCGCGGCGAGCAGAGCCGCGGGCCCGTGGCACACCACGGCCAACGGCTTGCCCGAGGCCAGGACGGTGGCGAGCAGCCGACCGGAATCGGCGTCTACCGCCAGATCCTCCATCGGCCCATGGCCGCCGGGGTAGAACACCGCCGCGTAGTCGGCGACGTCGACCTTCGCCAGATCGACCGGATTGTTCAACTCGGCACTCGTGCCGATCACCCGAGCCCGGTGGTCGGCGGTGTCCTGGCCGTCGTTGACCTCGGGCGCGAGGCTGCTCTTGTCCACGTTCGGCACGACGCCACCGGGCGTGGCCACCACAATCTCGTAGCCCGCGCCCTTCAGTCTCTCGAAAGGCACCACGAACTCCTCCGCCCAGAAGCCGGTGGGGTGTTCGGTCCCGTCGGCCAGAGTCCAATGGTCCGCTCCGGTCATCACGAAAAGGATCTTCGACATCGTCTGTTGCCTCCGTCGTCCGGAACCCGCCGGCCGGGTTCGGTCATCGAGTTCCGGCGCGCCGCACCCCGCTGACCTCGGGTTCGCGAATATTCCTGTTTCACTTCTGCCTCCCTGCGACCGTCCGGGTGCCACACCGGTCGGCGAGGTGCCGGCCACATAACGCCATCCTCCTCCTGACCTGCGCTTGTACGCGCGCCATACTGGACCGGTGACTGAAATGGGACAACGCGAGCAGGAGACTGCACGCGAGATGCTGGGAGGTTGCCCCGATATCGGCAGCTTTCGCTTCCGATTCGCCGACCAGCGTTGGGAATGGTCCGACGACGCCGCCGCGATCTATGGGTACGCACCGGGCCAGGTGGAGCCGTCCGCCGAACTCATGCAAAGTCACTTGCACCCCGACGACCGTGGGCGCGTCGCCGAGGCGCTCGCCGACGCCGTCGAGACCGCTACGCCGTTCTGCACCCGCCACCGGATCATCGACACCGAGGGCGAGACGCACGACGTGATCGTCATCGGCGAGCAACTGTTCGACGAGGACGGCGCGGTGGTCGGCTCCGCCGGCTATCTCATCGATGTCACCGCGACACTCGAGGACAACCGGCAGGAAGCCCTCGACGACCTGCTACCCGACGTGATCGACGCCCGCGCGGTGATCGAACAGGCCAAGGGGGTGGTGATGTTCGTCTACGGCGTCAATGCCGATCAGGCGTTCCGGGTGCTGCGCTGGCGCTCGCAGGAGACCAATATCAAGATCCGGACGCTGGCCGAGCAGCTCATCGCCGACGTCGTCGCGATGGGCGGCGCGCTGGTGCAGCAACGCACCCGTTTCGATCATCTCCTGCTGACCCTCCACGAGCGGGTGAGGCCCTCGGAACCCGTCATGGATTAACCGAAGGGTGCGACCGGTCCGGCCGAACGAATCATGCCGGCCCGCCGCCTCCCCCGCGTTTATCCACCGGCGACAGAAATCGCGCGGTAAACGAATACTTCCAGTTCTTCGGCCGCCGCCCGCAGAGCGAACTCGGGTTCGGTCAGCCATCGCCCGACCAGACCGTCGATCGCGCCGCTGATCACCACCGCGGTCGTCTCGACGTCGAACGCGCGGAACCGGCCATCCGCCTGCCCTGCGGCCAACAGGTCCGCCAGTACTCGCCAGCGGGAGGAGTCCGCGCGGATCGTGCTACGCCCGGCGGCTTCGCCGATCGCGATGGCCTCGGTGAGCGCTCGGATATGCGACGGGTGGGCGCTCAGATGGCCGAGTATCGCCCGGATGTACGCGCCGACCGCGTCGGCGGGCGTGCCCGCGGCGCGCACCGCCGCCTCCACATGCTCGACCAGGCCGCCGAGCACGCGGTCGAGCACCTGGTCGAGCAGTTCCTCTTTGCTCTTGAAGTGGTACAGCACCGCGGCTTTCGAGACGCCCGCCTTCTCGGCGATCCGCGACAGTGAGGTACGAGCATGTCCTACCTCGGCGATCAGGGCGATCGCACTATCGATAAGCTGCCCGCGACGCACGTCGGCGGCCGATTCCGCAGTCTCGGCACTCACGCTATTCTCCTTCGTCTCCACTGAGATCAGTGCGGTCCCGCAACGCATTCACGACCGCGAAATGGCCACCGCTGGGGAGTAGATGCCGGTCAGGTCACGGGTGAACTCGAGGACGGTGTCGCTACCACGCCTTCGGACCGTCACCGGGCTGCCATCGGCCGACAAGGTACCGGTGGATCCCGGAAGCGACAGTGCCTTCAGGGTGACCGCACGCCCATTCGGATAGCCGATCACCAGGACATGGACGGCGGCGCTGTCGCACGTCAGCCGGACAGGCAGCCCCTCGGCCGTCTCGCCCTCCGCTTCGTTCCAGGGGGTGGTGCCGTAGATCGCCCGGCCGTTGACCCGGAGCCAGTCACCGAACGCTGCGAGCCGATCGAGTTGCGCTGCCGGAATGACGCCCGCGCCACCGCTCGGGCCGACATCGAGCAGCAGGTTGCCGTTCTTGGCGACCGTGTCGGCGAAAGCCGGAAAGAGGTCGTCTTCGAATGACGCGTAGTCGGCGTCGGTCTCGTCGCGGTTGAAACCGAACGAGTTGCCGATGCCCCGGGTCGCCTCCCATTCGACCGACTGGATCGTGTCGAATCGGGCGTACTCGCGAGTGGTGAAATCCGCGTGCGGAACCGCCTGTGGCGCCGCGTTGTGGAGGAGGTCCGGGCGCGCGGTGAGCAACTGCTTCATCAGCAGATCGAAACCGGCCCTGGCCGGTTTCCAGCGCATCACTTTCCTGGCCCACGAGTCGATCTGCCAGCGGTCGTTGACGACCCCGTCCGGCACCACGTCGTAATAGTCGGCGAACAACGAGAGCAACTGTTCCCGCCCGGTAGGCCACGAGATGTCGTTCCACAAGATGTCCGGCTTATAGCGGGTCACGAGTTCACGCATCTGGGCGTCGGCGTAGGCGGGATAATCGCGACCGCGCGGGGAGTAGATGTAGTCCCCGAGGGTCTTCATCATCTTCGGCTGGAAGGTCCAATCGATCCCGCCGGAATAATAGACGCCGAATCTCATCCCACGCCCGCGCACCGCGTCCGCGAGTTCGCCGACCAGGTCGCGCTCGGTGCACCATCCGGCTTTGTGCGGGTTGCGCACACCGGTCGGCCACAACGCGAACCCGTCGTGGTGCTTGGTCACCATCACCACGTACCGGGCGCCTGCCTGCTGGAACGTGTCCGCCCACGCGTCCGGGCGCCAATCCTCCAGCCCCTGCTCGAACATCGCCTTGAAACCGTCGTACGGCAGATCGCCGAAGTGCCGCCGGTGGAACGCGGCGGTGGGCGAACCGGGATCCTTCATCGCGTTCAGGTATTGCTCGGCATAGGGATTCCTGGTCATGGCGTGCCCGTAATCGTCGCGCAGCACATCGGTATAACGGCCCCTCGGCGCGAACCCGGGCACCGAGAACAATCCCCAGTGGACGAATATCCCGAACTTGGCCTCCGCGAACCACGTCGATCCCGGGCGCGTCGGTGATCCCAGCGAAGGATCGTTCCCTCCACCCGCGAGCTGCTTCATCCTGCCCCTCTTCTCATGTGCGTGCAGGGCAAGGGTAGCTGACCGATCGGTCAGCCGCTGCCTCGAGTTCGCGCCCAGCCTCGTCGAGGCGATGTTCACCGCCCTTGCCGACTGTTCGGGGCGACCCCCGATGTGCCTGCGCCACAGCACTACTCCGACGACTTCGCGCTCGATGCCGGGCCGGGCGCCACCGCTGTACGAAAGCATGGGGGCTCGCTCGCGAACTCGACGAAGAACCACCGTCATAACACGTCAGGCCAGTGCACCGCCGGCGCGGGTCTGCCCGAGCGGCGGTAGTCCGATCGATCGAATTTCGTCTTCCTCGACCGATCTTCGGAGAGAAAACCGTCGGAAGCCGGTGAGTCCTGCGACTATTCGTTGGTGACCGATGAGCACTGCACCACACACGGCTGGAGCATTATCGAATCTGCCGCGACCCACTCACAGCTCGCCGGTGTGTTGGCCGGATTCCTCTTCACCGGAATCGTTTTCTTGTTCGGGCGAACGAACCGAGACAACAACCAGACCATCGCTCTGGTCACAGCGACATTTTTCGTACTCGCCCTGGACAGCTACGAGTACAGCATCATCGCGGGCAATAAGCCCGCGATCGAGAATCTGGCAGCCCAGTGCTCTCTCATCTGGAGCCAGATGATGCCTGCCGCAGGTTCTTTGGGTGTCGGGGCGATGGCTTTGTCCGCCGCGGTCGCGTGGATGCTGGCAGGTCATGTCGAAGCCCAAGCGGGACACGGACCCGATCGCGCGCTATACCGATTGGGAGGGCTCGTCGTCTCCATGATGATCGGCGGGGCAATGCTGCTGCTTATCGCCACTTCGCTCGACTACTTGGAATCCGCCTACGGTGATCGCCCGCTCACCTGGGGCATCGTCACGCCTGTGTTCGGCTTGGCGATCATGGCGGCCAGCATGACCGTGGCCGTTCGGCGGACCGTTCGCTTGACAGGCTCGGCAGGTGTGCCGCTGGCGCTTCCGCAGAATCTGCCGATAGCCACCTACGCGACGATTGTCTACGGAATCATCTGCCTCGTATTCACCGGAGTCATCTCCTTGATGGGAGTCGACTCCAATGAAGGACCCAATGTGGTGGTCGTCGCAGGAAGCCTCCTGTTGGGCCTGCTCGCTCCCGGCGGCGTCGGCATACTCATCGCGCGATCGGTTCCGACAGGCTGAAGGCCCGGCGGCACAGGCAGGCGCTTCGGTTGCGGGATGCGCGTGTTTCGGGCGGATTCTCATGGTGCCGTCAGCTGGGCGGTCGGCGAACGCCCAGCCGGCGAGCGTGGGGTCAGTCGGCAGCGAAACGCGCGGCATTGTCGACGGCCCACCGGGCGAAGGTCGTCGCGGGCCGGCCGGTGACGTCTTGGACGCTGGTGACAGGCACGGCCGTAGGAGGCACGTCGAAACTGGTGAGGACATTGTCGACGTACCACGTTGCGGTGTCGCCCATGGTGGGGGTCAGAGCAGCGATAGTGTCCTCGCGCGTGGATTGCCGGAAGGCGATGTCGCGGCCGAGTGCATCGGCGAGGTACCGGACGAGATCGGTGCGGGTGAGGATCTCCGGTCCCGCCAGTGGGTAGGCCCGGCCGAGATGAGCGTCGCTCAGCAGGGTGGTGGCGGCGACAGCGGCGATGTCGTCCATGGCGATCGGTGCGCTCGCGGCGTCGGGCCGAGGCTCCAGCACCGCACCGGTCTCGCGGATCTGGCGCGACCAGATCAAGGTGTTCTCCATGAAATCGCCGGGCCATAAATGAGTCCAGGCCAGGCCGCTGTCCTCGACAGCCGTGCAGACGCTGCCCCACCAACTCTCCGGTTCACCGGACAGGTCTACGACGTGCCGGACACCCGCCGCGCGGGCCAGCGCGAGCACCTCGGTGACGCTGTCGGGTGTCGGCGCCAGGTACATCCGCTCTACCCCTGAAAGCGCGGCGGGCAAGGTGTCCGGTCGCCGCAAGTAACCCTCGGCCACCTGCACCGCGGCCGGAAGCGCGGCCTTCCGCGGATTATTGGTGAGCGCGCGAATATCGGTGGCCCCCAATGCGAGCAGGTGGTCGACAACCTTGCGGCCGATGTTTGCGGTGGCCCCGGTTACCAGGATGGTCATCTGCACCCTCTCCGGTGTGGATCGCTGAACCACTCATCCTGCCACCCTGGGGCGCCCAGGAGCCGGGCCGCCGGCGCCGCCCGGGCGACGTTTCGGCACAGGCGTCTAGTCGCGTTGTTCGACATCCAGGACGTACTCGAGGTCTCGGATGCGGTCGGCGGCTTCCGGCGAGCACAAGATGACGACGCGATCGGCGCCGCAGAGCTCGACGGGCTCGGCGTCGACGGTCTGCAGCCAGTCGAAGAACGCGCCTCGAACACCCTTCGGTGTCGCACTTTCGTCGCGTAGGTACGGGTCGAGACGAACGAGGTAGGTACGGTGTCGCGCCGCCATGCCGCTCTCCTCCCATCGTCCAGGCCGCTGCCGTGCCGCAGTGGCGTACCGCCATATCCGAACGCTCGCCTGTGCGATGTCCGCTGCGCAGACGTGATACCCAGTTCAGGCGGTGGCACGCCGAGAGAGCTGGTCCGGGTCTGGGCAGGTGGCCGACACGAGGGCAGAGGGCAAGCCGCGGCGTGCCCGCCCGGTCGATCCATCGGTCGCGACGACAGGGATGGCGTATGAGCGACCATCGTCGCGATAGTGCGGTGTGAGGTTGCGTCCGAGCGATCGCTCGATGGGCGATATTACGGCGCATCAGGTCCGGATGGCGGACGCGGTCACCGTGTCGTCTCGGTCTGTGCCGGGATGGAGCCGTTCTCCCGCATCCGGCGCTAACCGATCGGCAGCACGCTCAGGATCGGGTGGTAGGCCCAGTTCAGCATGCGCTCGGCGTCGTCCTTCGCGGCGACGTCGCTGTCGGCCGAGCTGTGCAGAACCACACCGATCAGCGGTATTCCCGCTCTGACCGTCTCGAACAGCAGACACGTTCCCGCCGCGCCGGTCCATCCGGTTTTGATGCCGATCGTGCCGGGATAGTCGTGCAGCAGCGAGTTCGTGGTCCGCCAGAGGTGAGCGCGGTTGCCCGGGCCGGCGGGCAGGTGATAGCTCTGCGCGCCGACGATCTCTCGGAACACCGGCAGGCTCATCACGCGCATGCCGAGAGCCACCAGATCCGCCGGCGTGGAGTAGGTGGAGTGGTCGGTGGGGATGGGCAGTCCGCTCGGATCGGTGAAATGTGTTCCTGCCAGGCCCATGTGAATCGCGGTGTTGTTCATCTCGGCGATGAAGCCGTCCTGGCCGGGCCCGTAGGCCTCCGCGAGGGTGTAGGCGGCGTCGCAGCCGGACGGCAGCAGCAGCGCGTACAGGAGTTGTCGTGCGGTGAGCACCTCGCCGGGGACCAGGCCTGCGTTGCTCCCGTCGTGCTCGGTGCAATAGGCGATGGCTTCACGCGGCACGGTGATGACTCGGTCGAGGTCGCCGGTGTCGATCACGACCAGTGCCGTCATCACCTTCGTGATACTGGCTATCGGGACCGAGGTGTGCGGCTGCCGGGACCACAGCACCGTGCCCGTGATCCCGTCCGCCAAGATGGCTCCCGACGCCTGCACTCCGTCCGGTTCAGGAGTCGGCCAAGGCAACCGAACATGGACCTCTCCTGCGGCGGGAGCGGCCACGACGCCGTGACCGGCCACCACGATCAGCGCCCCGAATACGACACACTGCAACAACCGGGCAAATGTACGCATAGCCGCATTCTGCCGTGCTCCGCCGCCGATCAGCGGGATTTCCCCCGCCCGGATTCGGGTGAAGCTCCAGCAACAGCATGCAAGCGGCAAATCCAGTGTTCCCGCGACCGAGGCTTGTCACGTGGGACCACTCCCCTCGGCGTCACGAGAAGTTCGCAGCACCCGGGCCGGGTGATGTTCCCGGCTCACCGGCATGCTGCGCCGCAAATCCTCCTCCACCGGAAGAAATTCGCGCAGCCCGGCTACCGGAGTTCACACCGTCTCGGGCCCGTCGTCAGTGGAAGAATGTCTGAATCACCGTGGGCACCAGGCCGAACAACGTCCACAAGCCGACCAACCGAGCGTCGCCGAGGAACGCGAACGGATCGCGCTGCGGGGCGGCTGGACCGGCGGCCTCGCCACAGACGGGTTGGCCGTTCTGGACGCCCCGCTCCGATGCGATGTCCGCCGCCGATGCATTGCGCAACAGCGGGACGCCGGGTGCGTCCGATCGACGAACTTCGCGCCTCGGCTTCGTTTCTCACGTAGGCGCTGGTAGGCAGACGGACCGCGACGGCCGGTCGCGGGCCAACTTGGAGCAAATCCTGGTCGCCGACCGCCGCCGAGCTCTAGAGTTATCGGCTATGGGTGGTAGGCATCGGAAAGATCGGGAGCGGAGCAGCATCGACTTCGCGGCGGTCGCTCGTGTCGCCGCCGCGTCGCGGCGTGATCCGGAAAGCCAGACTGCGCGCGCAGGATTCGCTGTTCGTGCGCTGGCCGCGCAGCCGGAGGTTCCGGGGTGGATCGTGTGGCTGTATGAGCACGCGGGTGAGCAGTTGGCGCGATTGGAATACCAGTCGCACTACCCGCTGGACTACGGCGGCCCAGGAGTTCGCACGAGCGAGGAATGGCTGATCACTCAGCGCGCCTATCTCGCCGAGCGTTCCGCGCGCGCGGTGGAGCGGGCGCGCCGCTTCCACGGGGACCGTCCCGGTGTTGTCTACGCCCATGGTCCGGAATTGCCCGATGACGAGGAGTTCTACGCAGCCCTCGAGGCCGGGCGGGAATGGACCGGGCATTGGTATTCCCGCGACCCGGTGGAAGCGTGGGACTGCGCGGGGGTGCCGGCCTGACCGAATCGGTGCAGGCCGAGCCCACATGAGCCCCTTTTGGGGCCCCGGGGGGTGGAGGGCGCCCACCCCCCGGGTGGGTGGGCACCCGCAGGGGGTGGGCACCGTGCACCCACTTCGGACCGTAGCGCCTTCGGGTCGGCTTCGAGGTGATTCGACAGCGGCGTCGAGCGGGGCACGCCGTTGTCCTGACCTGATCTCACGAACGTAGGCTCGCCGCTGCCTGCGGTAGCGACCCTCCAGCAGGAGAGCTACCCCGCCGCGGCCGAGATGAGCTCGAACACCGGATGGTGCCCGGCTTCCGCGACGAACCGCTCGACCGGATCGTTTCGGTCGGCCTGGAAGTAGCGCCGAGTGGCAGAGGCGATCTGCACATAGCGCTGGAGCACCGGCCCGGCCTCCTGCGCCGACGCCTCGCGGATCGTGTAGGCGCGGGTCGCTCGGCGGCGGGTGAGCATCACTCGCCCGGCGGTACGGGCGTTGTGCACCCAAGGCACTGCCCCGTACGGGGCCACCAGCCACATCCGCCCGTCGTACTCCACCACAGTGACCGGGTT
Organism: Nocardia sp. CY41; assembly: GCF_009829325.1. Lineage (GTDB taxonomy): Bacteria > Actinomycetota > Actinomycetes > Mycobacteriales > Mycobacteriaceae > Nocardia. The sequence continues at coordinate 81,262 of NZ_VUOS01000032.1, read as the reverse complement.
GCGCCGAGCCAGGCCGGTTCGGCGCCCCTTGGTAGTCAACACATATGAATGCGGCACCAAACCGCCGCGGGTAAGCGCCGTCATGACGACGTTCTCGAGACGACGCCAGCGACCCGGCCGGTATCGCCGCTCAGGACGGAACTGCCCCGGCTCAGGTTCTCCACCACCGTTCACGCCGTCAATTTACCGCCTGCCAGTGGGCTGGAATCGGATACAGCCACGTCAGTGCCGCGAGGCTGTTGTCGAGATACCTCCGCAGCCCGTGCTCGAGCCCGTAGGCCATATCCTCCAGCACGCTGCACCTGGCATAGAAAGCAGCACGCGCCCGGATCGCCCGCAAGTCGTGCGCACGGGTCCGGTAACTGTCCAATGCCATGTCCAGAGCGACAGGGCCGAGGTCGCGGTAGATGAGGCCGAAGTCATAGGAGGGATCGACAATCGCGGCGTCGCTCCAATCGATGACGCCGGTAATCGTTCCCGAAACCGCTTCCACCAGAACGTGTTCGATGCCCAGATCGTTGTGGGAGAACACCAGGTCACAGCGGTCCATCACGGGCTTCGCGCCGAGGAATTCCTCCACGGCCGAACGATGCGCCCGGGGCACCATGTCGGCGATCGTCTCGTAGGTCTGCGCGGCCTCGTCCAGCCACACTGCTTCGGGCTGGTCGTCGGTGTCCACCAAGTCGGCCATCCGGTCGACCGGAACGGCATGCAGAGCGGCGAGGAATCGACCGAGCACAGCGGCGATCGACCTCACATGTGCCGATCGCCGCACGGCGGGCAGGTCGATCAGCGGGCGGCCGGGGAGTTTGAAATACGCCAGGCAACCCTGCTCGCCAACCTCGAAACACGGCTCGGGAACCGGCAGCGGTGAGATATCGGCAACCGCGGCCAGCAGACCGGCTTCCTCGATCACCCGCGCGGCTCGGCTTTCGCGATCGGGTTCCTTGTTGAAGCGCACGATCAACTCACCATTGATCTCATACGCAACGTTGTCCTCCCCCTCCCCGAGCAGCGCTACCGAGTCGATCCGATAGTCGGGCAGTTGCGCGGCCACAACGTCCCGGACGTCTACGGCACGATCGCCGTCGCGAATTCCCATGCCACGACTCTAGGGCCCTCGAATCAGCCCTCCCCCGGCCCGGATGTTCCGCAATCCCCAACCAGCGCGCCTGCCGAATGCGCGTCGCGCAGCTGTCACGGCGGGCATCCGAAGGTGACGAAACGGCAGTCACTCCCGAGTAGGTGGTCGCCGCGAGCGTGGCCGGCGAGCAACCGCCTCGGCTCGGTGCGAACGGCCGGCGGGGGCCTGTCGCCGGGGACCGCGCCGACGGGACACGCCGGCATCCGTCCTCACCGGGAAGACGAACACCGGTGTTCGGTCTCGCGCGGATCGGCGCAGACGGTGAACACCGGGAACCTGGCTTCCCGGGGATGCGGCTGGAAGTGGACGCGCACCGTCTCTCCCTGGATCGGGGGGATGTCCCCTTCGATGGAGGTGTAGACCCACGGGCCCTCGTCGAGTTCGACGATGGCGATCGTCAACGGCACCAGTTCGCCGTGCCGGTCGGACGGGGCCCGATCCACTACCCGCCACGACACGATGGAACCGCCGCCGGACGACGGTACGCGCACGAGGTCGTCGGATCCGCACGACGAGCACCCGGCCGTGATCGGCGCGAGCAGCTTGTCGCATCTCGCGCAGCGGCGAATCATCAACGTGTCGTTCGCGCGCTCGGCGATGTCGTCGCCGACGACGGTCGCGGCGTCCTTCGTATCGTGTGCGTACATTGCGATCCTCCGCGAAAGGGTGCCGGTAGGTTTCCCTCCAGGGTGGTCCGGTCGGCGCGTCGCGGCGACGGTCGAATTACCTACGACATACCTATTTTTTCCGGGCGCCCGCCGCGACACCCAGCGCGCGGGTGGAATTTTTCGCACTGGCCACGGGGAATCCATCTGGGCGAGCCCTCAGGGCTCGATATCGACCACGCCTTTGCCGCTCGGGATATCGAGCGGCACCGAGACCTGATCGTGGGCGATCAACCAGGTGCCATCGATCCTCCGCATGCCGTAGGTGACCCGGACCCACATGCCGGACGTTGCCGCTCCGTTTTGCAGCGTGCCGCTCAGACGAGCGAAGGCGTGCCCGAATGCCACGTCACCGCCCACGGTGAAGGTGAGGTCGCGAACCTCATAGGTCACGCTCTCGAAGAACAAGAACACTCTCGCCCAGTTCTCCAGCTTCGCCGCTATCCCCACATGCTGGAGCGGCGGCTCGACATCGAAGGACACGACGTCGGCTGTGTAGAACTGCTTCAGGGTCTCGAGATCCTTCGCTCGTAGTGCTTCTATCACCTTGCCGATCAGCCGGCGGAGCTCGGCTTCGTCCGCCTCGACGCGGTCGGCGGGTGACTGGAAGTCGTCTGTTTCGGTCATGGTCGGCTCCTCAGGAATCGACGAGAGTGGTTTCGGCGCCGGCCCGCAGCGGCGCGAGCGCAGTGCTCCAGGCGAGGAGCTGATCGAGCGTCTTGTGCAGGGCGGCCACATGGTGGTCGCGCGGTGTGAAGGTCGTGTGGTTCTCGAAATCGGTGAGCACCGAGATCGCGACCTGATAGCCCACGTCGGCCATGCCCAGCGTGCCGCAGACCGTCCGCAGCTGCACTACGGCGCGGGCACCGCCGCTCACGCCGTAGGAAACGAAGCCGACCGCCTTGTCGGTCCATTCCGCGAACAGGTGGTCGATGGCGTTCTTCAGCACCCCGGGAACGCCGCCGTTGTATTCCGGGGTCACCATCACGAAGCCGTCGAAGGGGGCGATCCGCTCGGCCCAGGCGCGGGTGTGGTCATGGTCCGACGGACCGAACATCGGCGGCACGGGCTCGTCCAGATGTGGTAGCGGGTGGTCGCGCAGATCGACCAGTTCGAACTCGGCGTCGCCGCGCTGCGATGCCGCGTCCAGAACCCACTGCGCGACTTGCGGGCCTTTGCGGTTGGGCCGGGTGCTGCCGAGGATGATGCCGATTCTGATCATTTTCGCCACTCCTGCTTTGCTGACAGTGTCACGACCTACCGACGACACAGCCGTCCGGAATGTCAGGTCGCCTCACACATCGGCTCGCTGATTCGTCGGTTCACGTGAGCGCCCGCCGACCGAAGGAGCCGAGCATGACCGACCCGCACCTGCCCGCGGTGATCAGCGAACGTCGTCAGCTGATCAACCTCGCCTACCGGCTGCTGGGATCCCTGGCCGAGGCCGAGGATGTGGTGCAGGAGACCTATGCGCGCTGGTACGCGCTATCCGAACGGCAGCGGCGGGAGGTGGCGGCGCCCGGCGCGTGGTTGACGACGGTCGCCGGCCGGATCTGCCTCGATCTGCTCGGCTCGGCGCGCGCCAGACGGGAAAAGTACGTGGGCGAATGGATTCCCGAGCCGGTACCAGGCCGGTCCGAATGGCTCGATGGTCCCGCTCCGGTCGATCCCGCGGACCGGGTCACTCTCGACGAGTCGATCAGCATGGCCTTTCTCGTCGTGCTGGATTCCATGACGCCCGCCGAGCGGGTGGCGTTCGTCCTGCACGACGTGTTCCGCTACTCCTTCGCCGAGGTCGCCGAGGTCGTCGGGCGTACCCCCGCGGCCTGCCGTCAGCTCGCCTCCTCCGCCCGCCGCCGCATCCGTACCTCACAGGGTCCGTCCGCAGCCCAGCGCGCCGAGGTGGTCAGGGACTTCAAGCGGGCCTGGGAGACGAAAGACATCGAGGCGCTGATCGGCCTGCTCGACCCACGGGCGACCGCGACGGCCGACAGCGGCGGCCTGGCACCGGCCTTCCTCGAACCGATCGACGGCGGCGAGCGGATCGCCCGCGCCTGGATGGAAATCGCCGCGCGCGGCCCCGCGGTCACCCTGCTGGAGCGCACGGTGAACGGCCAGCCCGGCCTGGTAGCACAACTCGACGGCACCATCGTCTCGGTCTACGCCTTCGACATCGCCGACGGCCGGATCACTCGAATCTGGGCGATTCGGAATCCGGAGAAACTGCGGCTATGGGTGGGCGCCACCGGATAGCCAGTCGTCCCACGGGATGCTCCAATCGCCGTTCTGCCAGATATCCAGGGGCTCGCCACCGGTGTTGCGGACCTCGACTACGTCGCCGGGGACGACGAAGTCGTAGAACCACGCGGCGTCGTTCGGTGAGAGGTTCAGGCAGCCGTGTGAGACGTTCGTGTTGCCTTGAGCCCACATGCTCGCGGCCAAGGCGTGTACGAAGATCCCGTCGTGGCTGATGCGGACCGCATGGTTGATGCTCGTGCGGTAACCGAGCGCGGAGTTGGTGGGCAGGCCGTAGCTGGCGGAGTCCATGATCACCGGGTCTTTCCGGTCCAGCACGGTGTAGATGCCAGGGCGAGTCCAGAACGACATGACTCTGCCGCCGACGACCGCGGTGCCGCCCATGCCCATCGAGGTCGGCATGGTGCGCACCAGGTTTCCGTTGTCGAAGACCTCGATGTGTTTGGAATCGTCGTCGGCGATCGCGACGTGCGCGGGCCCGATGTCCACCGAAACCCGGCGGTCACGTGCGCCGTAGCGGCCCTCGCCGAGCGCGCGGCCGAACAGTTCGGCCTCGATCGTGATCCTGGTTCCGGGGGCGTGATAGTGCTCCGGCCGCCAGTGCGCGTTCTGATCGTCGAGCCAGTACCAGGCACCGGTGACGGCAGGCTGGGTGGTGATCTTCAGGTGGAGTTGCACGGCTGCCCGATCGACGGGTTCGTCGAAATGGGCGACGAGCACGAAACCCACTCCATAGGTCTCGTTTTCGGCCAGCTCGACCAGATTGGCGGAGCGTAGGGAGACGTCGACGAGCTGTCGCGGTCGCACCGTGGTGCAGGTCGTCGTCGCTGTGACGTCGCCGGTGTCGCCGTGAGCCACGGCCTTGGCGGTGTAGGTGTGTCCGTAGCCGAGCGGTTCGGTGCTGGTCCAGGTTCGCTGATCGGGCGCCGATGCGCCCGGCAGCGATCTGCCCGCCTCATCGATCCATTCGACCGACCGTAGCGTCCCGTCGGTGACGGTGATCGTGCCGGGGCTGCGCGCGTCGACATCGTAAGCGCCGGGTGGGGGATCGAAGCGGATCGTGGCGGGTTCGGGTGGGGGCGCGACTTCTCGCGACCACCCCCATCCGGCCAGGGCGAGACCACCCGCACCGGCGAAGCCGATCAGCAGCCGACGACGTCCCAATGCCACCGTCCATCTCCCTTCTCCGGGTGCTGGGCCGACCTCCGTCCGTCAGCATGCGGCAGCCACAAGCCCCCCGGGACACCGACGACCGGCATCTCCACCGATCCGCCGCACAACCGATACCGTTCCTCGATCGATCCGGACTCCGGTGAAGCGGTCGTCCGAGGACCCGCAAGGTGTCATGGCGCGACGGGTTGATTGTGATGTCCATCACTCTCTGTCAGAAATCGGCGGCCCGAACTGTCATATGGGCAGCCGTCGTCGACGACCGGGAGGTCTTGCCAGTCATGAGCACCGTGCTACGGGGAGCAGATGCGGTGGATCAGCGTTACCGCGCTTCCGCCTTCGTCAAGCGCTCGATCAACAAGGTCTTCCCGACCCATTGGTCGTTCCTGCTCGGGGAGATCGCGCTGTACAGCTTCATCATTCTGCTGCTGTCCGGGGTGTATCTGACGTTGTTCTTCGACCCGTCGATGACCGAGGTCGTCTATGACGGCGCGTACCAGCCCCTGCGCGGGGTGACCATGTCCCGGGCCTATGAGTCGACCCTGCATCTCAGTTTCGAGGTCCGCGGCGGATTGTTCGTACGGCAGGTACACCATTGGACCGCGTTGCTCTTCGTGGCGTCGATGATCGTGCATATGTGCCGGATATTCTTCACCGGCGCGTTCCGCCGCCCGCGCGAGATCACCTGGGTAATCGGCTCGCTGCTCTTGATCCTCGCGCTGTTCGAAGGCTTCTTCGGATATTCGCTGCCTGACGATCTGCTGTCGGGTACCGGTCTGCGCGCGGCCTTCTCGGGTATCACGATGTCCGTTCCCGTGGCGGGCACCTGGCTGCACTGGCTGATCTTCGGGGGCGATTTCCCCGGCGACATCATCATTCCCCGTCTTTACGTCACTCACGTGCTGCTGTTCCCGGCGATCATGGCGGCGTTGGTGGTCGCGCACATCGGAATCGTCTGGTACCAGAAGCACACCCAGTTCCCCGGACCGGCCCGTACCGAGAACAACGTCGTCGGCACGCGGATCGTGCCGGTGTTCTCCCTCGACCAGGGCGCCTTCTTCATGTTCACCCTCGCCACAGTGGCGTTCATGGGCGGGGTGTTCCAGATCAACCCGGTCTGGAACCTGGGTCCGTACAACCCGTCGCAGGTATCGGCGGGTTCGCAGCCGGACTTCTACTTGATGTGGACCGACGGCATGGCCCGGCTGATGCCGCCCTGGGAGCTGTACATCGGCAACTACACCGTGCCTGCGGCCTTCTGGGTCGCGCTGGCGATGGGATCGGTGCTCTTGGTGCTGATCGTGTACCCGTGGATCGAGAAGCGGCTGTCGAGGGACACCGCGCACCACAATCTGCTGCAGCGGCCGCGCGACGTGCCGGTGCGTACCGCGATCGGCGCCATGGCCCTCACTTTCTACGTGGTGCTGACGCTGGCGTGTGTCAACGACATCATCGCGTTGAACTTCCACATCTCGCTCAACGCGACGACCTGGTTCTTCCGCATCGCGGTGCTGCTGGGCCCGCCGACGGCCTACTTCCTGACCTACCGGATGTGCCTCGGCCTGCAGCGCAGCGACCGCGCGGTACTCGCCCACGGCATCGAGACCGGCGTCGTCAAACGCCTACCGCACGGGGAGTACATCGAGATGCACCAGCCCTTGGGCCCGGTCGACGACCACGGCCACCCGGTTCCGCTCGAGTATCAAGGCGCCCCGGTACCGAAGAGGATGAACAAACTGGGGGCGGCGGGCAAGCCCGGCCCCGGCTCGTTCCTGCGCCCGGATCCGGCGCCCGAAGCGGAGCACCTCGTGACGACCGCGCACTTCGAAGAGCGCAGGCAGCTGGCCGTTCTCCGGGAATACCAGCAGCGCCGCGACGGCGAACGACACGACCGATGAGACAGCGCCGCCTCAGGCACGCCGAGGACTACGGCCTGCTGGTGCCCGCAGCCACCGTTGCCAGCGATTACGCGGGCCACGTAGTCAGAGACACGCTGCGTTCGAACGGGATCCGTTCGACCGTGGGAAGGGCTCACCGGCGCGGTCGACGCCATCGCCTGCTCGTCCTGGTCTTCCCCGAGGACGCCGTTCGGGCCTACGAGGTGATCTGTGCCCACACGAGCCGACCCGATCCCCGAGCCGGACAGTAGGCAGTCCCCGCTCGGCCACATCGAATACAGCCATCGGTGGCTACAACGTTGCCGACCGCCCGGCTCGGCACCGGAATGCCGACCGGGTCGGCACGGTGACCTGGGTTTCGTGTGAGAATCAGCCGGAGAACGGCCGGTTTCTTTCGGGAGGCTCCGCGGCCGGACCTGCGGTGTCGCCGATGCCGCAGCCGAGCGACACAGGTGATTCGATGGACGAGACACATTCTGATGTCACCCGCAGAGAGTCGTGGGAGCGGACGACCGGCATTCCCTTGATGATGCTGGCCGTCGCGTTCCTCGGCGTCTACGCCTGGCAGGTTCTCGATACCGGGGCCTCACCTCGTCTCGACGCTTGGCTCACCCGGGTCGACGTGGTGATCTGGGCAGCATTCGCGCTGGATTTCGCGGTGCGGTTGGCGCTGTCCGGCAACCGTTCGCGATTCCTGCGCACCCACCCGGTCGACTTGTTGATCGTGCTGTTGCCGCCGCTTCGGCCACTGCGGCTGTTGCGGGCTGCCATGCTCGTGATCGGCACCTTGAACCGGAACACGACGACCCGCGCGAGGCTCGCGGTGTTCGTCGGGGCGAGTTCACTGCTGCTTCTGCTGCTGTGCAGTCTGGCTTTCTTCGACGCCGAATACGGCGCGTCCGACAGCAAGATTCACAATTTCGGTGACGCACTGTGGTGGTCGATGGTCTCGGTGACCACCGTCGGCTACGGCGATGTGTATCCGGTGACGACCGAAGGCCGGTTGATCTCGTTGATTCTGATGACCTTGGGCATCGGCCTGATCAGTTTCGCGATCGGCACCACCACCAGCTGGGTGATGGATCAGTTGAAAAGCGTCGAGACGAATGTGGAGAACACCGACCGCGAGCTCACCGAACTCGTCGCGGAGATCAAAGCGTTACGCGCCGAAGTGGCCGCTCTACGCTCCACTGCGATCGGGGCTGATACCGTCCCGGCCGAATGATCAGCGGATCACCGAGCGCCGTTCCACAAGGGCCGCGGCCCGACCCCGCGGCGGTGGTCGGCACGGCGTCGCACCGGGGCGCCATGCCCGGATCGCGAGGATCGTCCGGAAATCAACTCCCAAGCGAAGATCAAATTGTGTTACTTGCCTACAATATTTTGTTAGCTCATTATTAACGGTGATTATTCACACAAAGAGAGAAGTGGCTTTGCTGATTTCTTTTTCCTAACGTTGCTGGTGCACGTCGTGATGACGTCGTTATCCATCCGTGAAAGGAAGCTCCGCATATGTTCTCTCGCAAGGCCCTTGCCGCCGCAGGCACCATCTCCGCCGCCGCCCTGTTCTTCGGCCCGGTCGCGGTGGCCTCCGCCGCCCACTCCCCCGCCACCGGCTCCGCCGGCTTGGCCTCGGGCTCGGCCGACGGCGGCTCGTCCACAGGTTCGGCCGGCTCGTCCTCCGGTTCCGCCATGCTGGACTCCGGTAGCTCGGCCCTCGACGGCGGCACCTCCGCCATCGTCAACATCATCGATGCGATCACCGGCGTCCGGGACCTGAACCAGCCCCAGCCCGCCGCCTGATCCGGTCGCGAGAGATCACCGCTTCGCCCGATCCGCTCGGGCCGGATATCTTCTGCGCCGCTGTACAGCAGCGTGCGCCCGCTATTGCAGTGAAATTGCCGGATTCAACTATTCATTCTCCGTGGCGCGGTAGCCACGACAGTGATGAACCCGGATGATTCCGTTTCTCTGCACAGAGATAGCACGCCACGCTCCGGCGTGTGCGGCTTCCTGGAATACCAGCCCCGTGCCGTCCGGCGACCCGCCGGACGGCACGGGGCTGTCGCGCCGTCGCCGCGGATTCATCGCTGTCGGTGCGGCGTGTCAGCTTGCGCGCCATGACAGAACAGGCGCAGCACGGGGCCGCCTCGACCAGGCGGGTCATCGGGTCCGTGCGGCGGGACCCGGGCCGGTCGATGGTCGAGCCCGCCGCGTGGGTCGGCCACACCCCATGGGTGGAAGCGGAGCCCCGGCCGATGCCGCAGGACGTAGTGGCGCGAGCGGCGTTCCCCTCAGGGCGCCGATTCGAGACCTATACGGATCTGGCCGCGGACCCGGTGTACGGCCGCCGCATGCGGGAACATGCCGTGCGCCACTTCGCCGGAGAGTTGGGCGCGGAGTATCCCTTCCGACCCGCAGCGACGACGCAATGAACCGCGGGGAACCCGACCAGCCGCGTCCCGCGTCATCGCATCCCATCGTGGTGGGCGTGCATTGCCCTGGTCGTCGACCACCATGCCGGAACCGCTGGCCGATACGACCGGAGCGGCGGCACGCACCGTCCCTGCGCCCGCACCGATCAGCGTCGCGGCCATCGGAATGCACCAGCTGCTCCCGCAAGTTTTCTCCGACTCGACGGCCAGGCGTCCAAGGCTCCGCTGTCGAGCGGATCCGCCGGATTCACCGGATCAATGTGGGTTCTTCATCGGCACGAACGGCGGTGATCGTGGCGCGCAAGGACTCCACGGTGGGTGTCGGGTCGATGCCGAAGGCCGCGTTCGCGGCGGACGAGTCGATGACGAACGGGCGATCGAACTGGTAGCGCAACTCCCGCATCTCGCGGGCGTTGGGCTCGAGAAGCCCGGCGGCCCATAGCACCGCGGTGGGCATCCGGCTCACCCGCACGGGCGGCGCGCCCGCCACCGTTGCGGCCAGCCCGGCCAGTTCGCGGATGGACATGGGGGCCGCGGTCGGCGTGTGCCACGCTCGCCCCCAAGCGCTCTCGTCGTGGGCGACCGCGACCAGGGTCCGGGCGGTGTCACCGACATCGGTCCAGCTGTGTGCGGCGTCCGGATCCGCCGGGAACCACACTCGGCGACCCGAGAGCACGGCGGGCAGCGCCACCATGGTGAAGGCCGATTGCGCCCCCGCACCGAGGTAGTCCGATCCGCGTACTTCGGCGACGCGCACGCGGCCCGCCTCGTGCGCGGCCAGCGCCTCAGCCCATATCTGCGCCCGAACCCGGCCCTTCCCGCTGTTGGGGCGCAAGGGATGACGCTCGCCGATCGGGCCGTCGACCCGTCCGTAGCCGTAGAGGTTTCCGACGCTCACCAGCACGGCGCCGGTTACTTCGGCCGCCCGCAACACGGCGGCGGCCAGCGGTGGAAAGTCGGTCACCCACCGGTGATAGGCAGGTTGGGCGCACTGGTAGACGACATCCGCGCCAGCACAATGCGAAATCAGTGCCTCGGCGTCGGCGGCGTCGGCGGCGACGCGCTCGATCAGCGGATGGTCCGGGCCGGATCCGCTTCGGGTGATCGAGCGCACCCGGATACCTCGGGTAGCGAGCAGTTCGGCGGTAGCCGTTCCAACCGGACCGGCTCCTATGACGACGTGCAGGGACATGGCAATCCAACCTGTCTGGCGCGATTCAGAGAACAGTGCTCTCTTCGAGAACTCGAGCGTAGCCCAGAACACCTATCCGAGTCAAGAACACTGTTCACAAATCGTGCCTTCGTTCTCTTATCTGTCGACTGTTCCTAGACTGGGAGCCATGTCCGCCCAGTCACTGCGTGCCCGCGTCCGCTCCGAGATGATCGAGGAGATCAAGGCGGTGGCGCGCAAACGGTTGGCGGTGGACGGCGCGAATCTGTCCCTGCGCGGGGTCGCCCGCGATATGGGCATCGTCGCGTCCGCGCTCTACCGGTACTTCCCGAGCCGGGACGACCTGCTGACCGCGCTGATCATGGAGGCGTATCGGGCGCTCGCCGCCGAGGCCGAAGCCGCCGACGCGAAACCGCCCGCCGCCGATCTGCGCGGCCGATGGATGGCGGTGTGCTCGTCCGTCCGGGAATGGGCGCTGTCCCACCCGGCCGAATACGGATTGCTCTACGGCAGTCCGGTGCCCGGCTACGCCGCACCGGAGGACACGATCGCCCCGGCCGCGGCCGTGGTCCTCCGGCTGGCCGCCATCGCGCAGGCAGGTGCGAAGCAACTGACCCCCTTGCCGATTTCGACGCCGCTTCCCGCGACCGTCCACGCCGACCTACGCCTGCTCATCGAGCAGCAAGCCGCCGATCTACCCGAAGACGTGCTCGACCGGGTCTTCGTGGGCTGGACTCAATTGTTCGGCCTGATCAACTTCGAAGTCTTCGGCCGCTTGCACGGCCTCATCGATGCCCGCGCCGACTACTTCGACCACCATATGAACGTCATGGCCGACCTGGTCGGCCTGCCGTAATCGGACTTCCGGCCGTCACCGCCCGGCCGGCTCCCGCGCGACGACGGCACGGCGGCGTGTCCGCACCGGAGTACGGCTACCGCACGCCCGGCGGCGCTACGGTGACAGCACCGAGAATCTCGCGTTCCACTCGTCCGACGAACATCACTCATTCGTGGAGGAACATTGCCGAGTTCGTTCACTCGCCGGGGATTTCTGACCAGCGCGGCCACCTCCGCGACAGCCGCGGCCGCCGTGTCCACCGGGTCCGCTCCGGGCCGGGCGCGAGCGGACACCGATCCGGACAAGCCGAACATCCTCGTGATCATCGTGGACGAGATGCGCACCCCCGTGTGGTTCCCGGATCAGCAGACGCTGGACGCCGTTCTGCCGAACATCGCCCGCATCCGCCGCGGCAGTGTGTCGTTCGAGAATCACTACACGGCGGCCAACGATTGCACGCCCGCACGCGGCTGCCTGCTGACCGGTCTCTACGCGCAGCAGACCGGGGTCATGGTCGTGTCGGAGTCGACATTGTCACCCCTGTTCCCCACGTGGGGCTCCATACTGCGCGACCACGGCTACGACACCACGTACTGGGGCAAGTGGCATCTCGGCAGTTATCCCGATCGCACGCCCGGAGCGCTCGAAGCCTACGGTTTCCACGGTGGCACCTATCCCTCCCCGAACGGGGCGCCGGGGCAGGGCTTGCAAGCGGATCCGAAGATCGTCGATCAATTCGCCGATTGGTTCCACAACGATTCCGGCAACGCGCCCTGGTGTACGACGGTGTCGCTGGTCAACCCGCACGACATCCAGTGGTGGCCGCGCTGGACGCGGCGCGACCAGTTCAACGCCGACATCCCGCGGTGGATGAACGAGCTGCCGCCCAACTTCGAATCCCTCGACCAACTCTCGCGCAAGCCGCGCTTGCAAATGGCGTTGGTGGAGGTGTCGGCGGTGGCGTTCGGCGCGGCGCCCTACGGGACACCGGAGGCCTTGCAGGCCTGGATCGAGATGCGCAACCTCTATCTGTGGGCGCAGCAGCAGGTCGACATCCAGATCGGCCGGGTGCTCGACACCTTGCAGTCGCGTCCCGACGTCGCCGCCAACACCGTCGTCGTCTTCACCTCCGACCACGGCGACTACGCCGGTTCGCACGGCCTGCACGGTAAAGGCGGCGCGGCCTATGACGAGGCGCTGCGCGTTCCGCTCTACGTCCACGATCCGCGCGGCTACCTGAGCCCGGTGGACGGGACGAGCACGAGGGATCAGCTCACCTCCAGCGTCGACTTCACTCCGCTGCTGCTCACCATCGGCACCGGCGGCGACGCATGGCGCGGCGACGGACGGTACGAACATCTCAGCGGACGTCTGGACATCGCCGCGCTCTGCCGCAACCCGGGAGCCACCGGCAGGCCGTGGGTCGCCCACACCACCGACGAGGCTTCGATCGAAGAAGCCGCGATCCTGTTCAACCAGGACGCGCCCGGGCATGTCGCCATGGTGCGCACCGCCGACGCGAAGTTCGCGTCGTATTCCCATTGGGTGCACGGCCGGATCCAGATCGATCCGGCGCAACAACAGGAATTCGAACTCTACGACTACAGCACCGACGGCGGCCGGCTCGAACTCGACAACCAGGCCGCGACCGGGAATCCGCTGCGAGGCGAGATGGAGGCGCTGCTGGACAACGTCATCCGCACCGAAATCCAACAGCCGCTGCCGCCGTATCTGCAGGCCGCCCAGGAACAAGGCATCGGCGACTACATCTCCGCGCAGACGAACATTCTGGTCCAAGCCGAACGCATCGCCAACGCACTGCTGGATGCCGTGCCGCGACCGTCCTAGCTCCTACACCAGGCCGCGCAGCTTCAGGTCCGTGGCGTATTTCTCGATGAGTTCCGGAGAAATCTGCGGAATGTCGTGTTCGGCACCGATTTTCGCGGATCGGACGGCTGAGCGGAATTTCTCCGCGGGCAGGGCCGAGCCGCGCACGGCCGGGGCCGGGCGCCGATAGGCGTGCAGCAACGGCAGGACGGATGCTTGGCGCTGCCGTTCCGGAAGCGCCCGCAGGGCGGTCTCGAACCGGGTGACCCACTCGTCGTAGTCGGCGATCCGCTCGATCCGATGGCCGGCGGCGATGAGCCAGTCGACGAACTCGTCGAGCGAGCGGCCGTCGTCGTGCGGGTTGAGCACATCGAAACTCCGGAAACCGGTCGCCGCCGAGGCGCCCAATACGGTGATCGCCTCGGCGGTGAAATCGACGGGCAGGCCGTCGTAGTGGGCCCGCGGGCGGTCGCCGCCCGCGTCGGTGCGGTAGAAGGAGAACGGCGCGATACCCGTGACGATCAGGCTCAGCAGGAGCCGGGTGAAGATGTCCGGCACGTTGAGCTGACCGGCGTAGCGGCGGTCGGCGAGGATCATGTCCGACCGGAACACCGCGACCGGCAGCCCACACAGGTCGTTGGCCTCGCGTAGCAGCACTTCACCCGCCCATTTGCTGTTGCCGTAGCCGTTGGCGTAGCTGTCGTCCACGGCGCGCACCGGGCTGATCCGGCGAATATCGCCGTCCTCGGCGAAGACGGCCGGATCGATCTGCGCGGCCACGGCGACCGTGGACAGATACGTGAACGGCTTGAGCCGCGTGGTGAGCGCGAGACGGATCAGCTCGGCGGTGCCGACCACGTTGGGGCCGAACAGTTGCCGGTAGGGCAGCACATGGTTGACCAGTGCGGCGGGATGCACGATCACATCGACGCGTTCGGCCAGCCGCTGCCACGTCCCGTCGTCCAGGCCCAGGTTCGGCTCTCCGATGTCCCCGGGGATCACCTCGAGATGCTCGGCGGCCAGAGTTCGGAAAGCGCGGATCAGCGCGGGATCTCCGGAGTCGAAGGCGCTGTCGAGGCGCCGGCGCGCCGCCTCCGCGTCCGAGCCGCGGACCAGGCAGACGAGGGTGCCCCCGCTGTCGTGCATGCGCCGCAGCCACTCCAGGCACAGGAAGCGCCCGAGGTAGCCGTTCGCGCCGGTGAGCAGCACGGTGCGCGTGGTCGTGGACGGGCGCGGCAGAGCCGGCGCCTCGGCGAGCGTGCGGGCGTCGAGGAACTTGTCCAGCGTCAGGTCGGCGGCGCGGACCTGCGGGCTGTCGCCGTGCACCGCGGCGTATGCGGCGCCCCGGCCGCCGGAAGCGCGCTCGGCCGCGATGTAGTCCGCCACCTCGCGCAGGCTGTTCGCCGGGCTGATCACCACCGACACCGGGACCTCGACCTCGAAGATCTCGTGCAGCAGGTTCGACAGCGACAGCGCCGAGAGCGAGTCGCCGCCGAGATCGGTGAAGTGCGCGTCCGGGCGCAGGTCGGCCTCCGCGCAGCCCAGGACCGCTTTCGCCGCGCGGCCCACCGTCTCCAGCACGGGCCGATCGAGCGCGGTGTGGCGCAGGTCGAGCAGCTCGTTCGCCTGTCCTGCGGCCAGCTCGGCGTACAGCTCCAGCAAACGCGGCTCGTAGCGCTCTTTCAGCTTGGGGCGCAGCAATTTCCCGATGCCCGAGAGCAATCCGCCGGCGGCGGTGAACGGCTCGGGCTCGATCAGGAAATCCCGGGGAATCTCGTAGGACTGCAGTTCGGCGTCCTTGGCGAGCTGTCGCAGCGATTCGCTCAACGCCGTCTTCATCTTCTCGGTGTCACTCCAGCCGAGCACGTCCTCGGTCGGCACGATCACGGCGAGGAGGTAGGCGCGTTCACTGCTGCCGTACACGAAGATCTGCCGGATCAGCGGGCTGGTCGCGTAGACCGCCTCCAGATGAGAGATCGCGACGAATTCGCCCTGGGACAGTTTCAGCACGTTGTTGCGGCGATCGACGTAGACCAGGCGGTCCGGCGCGAGCTCGGCGACGATGTCGCCGGTCCGGTAGAAGCCTTCGGAGTCGAAGATCTCGGCCGTGAGCTCGGGCCGCTTGTAGTAGCCCGAGATCACGGTGGCGCTCTTCAACAGCAGCTCGCCGCGCGGATGCGGTTTGTCGGTGCGGAAGTAACCCAGCTCGGGGACGTCGGCGAGCTTGTACTCGACCACCGGAGGACGCTGCACCCATCCGTCGATGACGACGACGCCACCCGCCTCGGTGGACCCGTAGCCGTCGTGCAGCTCCAGGTCGAGCACCGACTCGACGAAGGATTTCATCTCCGCCGACACCGGAGCGCTTCCGCAGATCGCCATGACCAGGCGCCCGCCCAAGAAGTGCTCGCGCAGTTGAGTTTTCACCTCCGTTTCCAATGCGGCCCGGTCGACGCCCGGTGCGCAGCGCCGATCCATCTCGCTCCGGAAACGCTGGAAGATCATGTCGCACACGCGCGGAACGAGAAACAGCTCGGTCGGTCGCGCGAGCGCGATGTCGTCGAAGAGCGTCGACATGTCGCTCTCGGCCGCGAAGTACGCGGTGCCGCCGCGGGCCAGCACGCCGGTCAGCGATCCGCGACCGGCCACGTGGCTCATCGGCATGTAGTTGAGATTGATCGCGGCGACGTCGGGCCGGTTCACCCAACTCCGGGCGACCAGCCGCTGGGTGTACATCGCCCCTTTGGGTGTCCCGGTGCTCCCCGAGGTGTAGATCAGCAGCGCCAGCGGGTCCTCGCCCGGCTCGGCGGCGAACAGCGGCGCCTGCGGCAGCGACCTGCCGCGCGCGAGCACCTCGTCGAAGGTTTCGATGAGCA
Organism: Nocardia sp. CY41; assembly: GCF_009829325.1. Lineage (GTDB taxonomy): Bacteria > Actinomycetota > Actinomycetes > Mycobacteriales > Mycobacteriaceae > Nocardia. The sequence continues at coordinate 64,982 of NZ_VUOS01000032.1, read as the reverse complement.
CCGGGCTGCTCGCATCGGCCAGCCGGGCGCGGGCCGCCTCGAACGCCGCGCGCTGGTCGTCGTCTCCCGGGTGGTAGTCGAAGACGACCAGCCGTCGCGGTCCGGACTCCGCCAACGCACAGGCCACCGCGGCGTCGAGCAGGTCCGGGGTGGCGGCGAGCACGCGGGGCGCGGTCTCCCCGACGATCGCGGTCAGCTGAGCGACGGGCGCGCCGGCTTGCAGTGGAACCGCGACCAGGCCCAAGTGGATGCACGCCAGATCGAGTGTGGTGTAGTCGCTACTGGTGAAGCCGAGGATGGCCACGAAGTCGCCTGCTCGGAGCGGATCGCGCGCGTCACCGTGCCACGCCGCGGCCACCGCGCGTACGCGCTCCCACAGCTCGCCGTAGGTGATGGTGTCGAATTCGGGCAGCAGCGCCGGCGTCGTGCGGCCGGTCTCGCCGGTGCGCAGTTCCGTCGCGCGCCGGCCGAGGGCGGGCCGGTCGGCGTAACCGACCATGACCGTCTCGATGATCTCCGCGAGCCCCGCGCCGGATTCGCGAACCTTCTCGGTGACCTCCGCACGCGGTGTGGCGTTGCGGATGTCGTCGTATTCGGCGTACAGCCGGGTGATGCGGCCCAGGAGCCGCTCCCTGCGTGTCTCAGATGCCACGACGACCTCCTTTGGCCCGGGAACGCGCTTCCCCAAACACGTTAGCTCGCCTAAGCACTTCGGTCAGGTGATAGCCGCCGCATGCGTCTGTGACACTGGACACAATGCCGGAAATGTCCCAAAGGTTCCGGAATTCCCTTGCGGGACACGCTCAGCCTGGTGCTGCCGGTACCAGTGTCATCGGGCTCCTGTTACCGGTGCCCGGCGCACCGCATTCTCGGTGCATGACACAGACCATATCGCCGGGTCCGGCGGCGGCACCGACGCCCGCCGCCGCCCCGGCCGCTCCGCCCGCCGCGCTGGGAGCGCGGCGTTCACTCGCCGTCCTCATCGTCATCCTCACCGGCCAGTTCATGGCGGTGCTCGACTCCTCCATCGTCAACGTCGCGATCCCCTCCATCCGGGGTTCGCTGCACACCAGCGGTGCGGCCCTGCAGCTGATCGTCGCCGGGTACGTCATCGCCTATGCCGTCCTGCTGGTCACCGGCGCACGGCTCGGTGACCGATTCACCCAGCGGCGCGCGTTCGTCGCCGGGCTGGCGCTGTTCACCGTGGCCTCGCTGGCCTGCGGTCTGGCCTGGAACGAGACCGCGCTGATCGTCTTCCGATTCGCCCAAGGCGTCGGCGCGGCGGCGATGGTGCCGCAGATCATGACGCTGATCCAGCGCACGTTCACCGGCGACGCCCGCGCGCGGGCCCTGAGCGTCTACTCGGCGATCATCTCCGGCGGCATGGTCGCCGGGCAGGTGCTGGGCGGCCTGATCGTCAACGCCGATCTGTTCGGCAGCGGCTGGCGCGGGGTGTTCCTGGTGAACGTGCCGATCGGGCTCGCGCTGCTCATCACCGCGCCGCGCATCCTGCCGTCCTCGACCCAGCGCCTCGAGCGCAAGCTCGACCTGCCGGGACTGGCCACCCTCACCGCGTCGGTGTTGCTGCTGGTGCTGCCGCTGGTGCTCGGACGGGAGCTGGATTGGCCGTTGTGGTCGTGGGTCGCGTTGGCCTTCAGCGTGCTCGGCTTCGCATCGTTCGTGGCGATCGAACGGATCGTCGCTTCCCGTGGCGGCGAACCCCTCTTCGCGCGGCCGGTGCTCACCGCGCCCGGCCTGGTCCCCGCCGCGGTCGCGCTGTTCGTGATCATGGCGACCTTCGGCGGCTGGATGTTCGTCATGGCGATCCATCTGCAGAGCACGCTGGGCTACAGCGCGTTGCACGCGGGCCTGCTGTTCGTTCCGCTCGGGGTGGCCTTCGCCGTCGCCAGCCTGAACTGGGAGCGCGTCCCGGCTCGGTGCCACGCGACGATGATCCCGCTCGGGCTCGTGCTCGGTGCGGTGAGCATGGTCGCCCTCGGCGCACTGCTGCGCGACGGCGCCGAGATCGGGCCGCTCGCCCTGACACTGCTCGGTCTGTGCGGCGCGGGCAACGGCATTGCCTTCAGTCCGCTCATGACCCGCACGCTGGCCAAGGTCCCGATGACCCTGGCGGCCGACGCCAGCGGCATCCTGGTGACCAACGTGCAACTCGGCATCGTGGTCGGGATCGCCACCTTCGGGTCGCTGTTTCTGGGACTGGCGGGCAGCACGGTGACCAGCGCGGCGCACGCCCTCGGCGGCACTGCGATCGCCGAGGGTGTCACGGTTCTCGTGGCCGCGGCCTTCGCGGCTCGCGCCGCGCGATAGTTCGCCTGCCATTCGACAACCTTCGGATCATCGCGACGCAAACCATCGCGTATCGCCACCCCGCCGCGCATGCTCGCCAAGGGTGCGCCACCGGTGGCCCGAGCCGGATCGTGCCAGGCTCGGGCCACCGCTCGTCGCGCATGGTTCGCGGAATGAAGAAGGTGCGGGATGGGTATTTTCGCGCTCGGCGTGGAGCTCGACGGGGAGGGATTCCGTCCCGAGGCGTGGCGGCGGGCGGCGCACGCGCCAGACCGCCTGCTCACCGGCGACACCGTGCGCAGGCGGGTGGCCGCCGCCGAGAACGCCGGATTCACCCTGGCCACTTTCGCCGACTCGATCCTGCCGGGACACGAGATACCCGGCCGCATCGACGCGGTGACCCGGGCGTCGTTCGTGGCGGCCACCACCAGCACGATCGGGCTGGTGCCCACCGTCGCCACCACCTACGCCGAACCGTTCCACACGGCGTCGCAGGTGGCGTCGCTGGACTACGCCTCGCGCGGGCGGGCCGGCTGGATCGCCGAGCGGGTCGACGACGCGCGAGCCGCCGCCGCCTGGGGGCGTACACCGATCGCTGGAGACGCCGAACTGGGTCGTGAGCAACGGGATTCGATCGAGGTGGCTCGTCGCCTCTGGGATTCCTGGGAGGACGACGCGGTCATCCGCGATTACCCCAGCGGCCGTTTCCTGGACCGCACCAAACTGCACTACATCGACTTCGAGGGCGAGACCTTCGCGGTGAAGGGACCGGCCATCGTGCCGCGACCGCCCCAGGGCCAACCGGTGGTGTTCGGCGCGGAAGGGGAGGTCGACGTCCGGTTCGTCGCCGCCGATTCCGTCGCGGCGGCGGTCGAGGCCGGGACCGCGGTGCGCGCGACGGGTGATGCGCTGGTCTTCGCCGAGGTCGAGGTCACCTTGGACGTCTCCGGTGTCCCTGCCGCGCAGCGATTCGGCGCCGCCGCCGACTCCTCCGGCCGACTCCCGTTCTCCGGTTCGGCGCGGGAACTGACCGCTCTGCTGACCGAACTCAGCACCCACCTGGACGGAGTGCGGCTGCACTTGGCCGTGATCGATGAGGACCTGCCAGTGCTCGCGCGCGAGGTCGTGCCCGCCTTGTTGCGCATCGGGGTCGCGCACCGCCCGGTTCCCGGTTCGACCCTGCGCGCAAACCTCGGCTTGCCCCGTCCCGCCAACCGCTACGCGACCACGCACTGATCGTCAGGAGATGGTTTCCGTGACCGACTTCCCGCGTCCCGACGCCCAGGTCCACTTCGGCGTCTTCTTCCAGGGCGTGAACCACACCACGATCTGGTCCGACCCGGCCGGCGGCTCGCAGATCGACTTCGAGACCTTCCGCAGGGTGGCGCTGACCGCCGAGCGCGGGCTGTTCGACGCGTTCTTCCTCGGCGAGGGCCTGCGGCTGCGCGAGCAGGACGGCGCGATCCTGGAACTGGACATCGCCGGTCGCCCCGACGCCATCACCCAGCTCGCCGCACTGGCGGGCATCACCCGGCACATCGGCCTGGTCGCGACCCAGAACACCACCTACAACGAGCCCGCGGACCTGGCGCGCAAACTGGGCAGCCTGGATGTGCTGTCCGGCGGTCGCGCGGGCTGGAACGCGGTCACCACCGACAACGCCTGGACCGGAGCGAATTTCCGTCGCGGCGGATTCCTCGACCATGCGTTGCGGTACGAGCGCGCCGCGGAGTTCGTCGCGACGGTGCGGGCGATCTGGGATGCCTGGGACGACGGTGCGATCGCGACGTCGCAGCAGAGCCCGGCGTGGGCGAGCGCCGAGGCGATCCACCCGGTCGTGCGCACCGGTCCGCACTTCGACGTCCGCATCAGCCCCACGCTGCCGCGCAGCGCGCAAGGGCATCCGGTGATCTTCCAGGCGGGCGATTCACCGGCAGGTCGCGACTTCGCCGCGGCGCACGCCGATGTCATCTTCTCCCGGCACGGGACGCATTTCGACGACGCGCTCGCCTTCGCGACCGACATCCGCGCACGTCTGCGCGCCGCGGGCCGCCCGGAGGACGACATCCGGATCCTGCCCGGCACGCAGATCATCCTCGCGGAGAAGGAATCCGAGGTCGAGGAGAAGGTGCGCTGGGTGAAGAACGGCCAGTACACCGGCCAGACCGCGCTGTCGCTGGCCGGGCAGATCTGGGGCCGGGACCTGTCCGGGCTCGACCCGGACGGCCCCCTGCCCGCGGACGACCCGCAGCCCCGCCCGATCTCGGAAACCCGTGGCGCACCGCGCGCCGGCCAAGACCCGGCAGCCATCGCCCGCGACTGGCGCGCCAGGGCCGAGGCGGAGAATCTCTCCCTCCGGGAAGTGGTGATCGCTTCCACCGAACGCTCCGGCTTCGCCGGCACCCCCGCACGGGTCGCCGACGAACTGGCCCGCTGGGTCCGCCACGGCGCGAGCGACGGTTTCAACATCTCCCCGTACCTGGTCCCGACCGGCCTCGACGAGATCGTGGACTGGCTCGTCCCCGAACTCCAGGAACGCGGCGTCTACCGCACCGAGTACACCGGCGCCACCCTGCGCGAGCACCTCGAACTCCGCGAGCCCCTCACCCGCCGCTCCTGACGATCCCGCGAGTGGCACACCATCGAGAGGCTTACTCGCAATTCGCCGCAGCGATGTGCCACTCAACCACTTGGCGATCAAATGACGAGGTTCGTTGCCGGCACTCGCCGCTGAACAAAGCCGCCGTCTCGAGCGGACGGCGGCCCCGGCTGTTCGTTCGTGACTACCTCAGAGGACGGATTCGATGGCGGCGACCAATTCCGGCGCGTCGGGGGTGGTGCGTGGGCGGAAGCGGCCCGCGACCTTGCCGTCGCGGTCGATGAGGAACTTCTCGAAGTTCCATTGGATGTCGCCCGCGCTGCCTTCGGCGTCGGGGGTTTCCACCAGGTGCTGGTAGAGGGCGTGGCGCTGGTCGCCGTTGACGTCGGTCTTCTCCAGCAAGGGGAAATCCACGCCGTAGGTGGTGGCACAGAATTGCTGGATTTCCTCGGCGGTGCCCGGTTCCTGGCCCATGAACTGGTTGCACGGCACGCCGACCACGCTGAAACCGCGCGGGCCGAAGGACTCGTGCAATTCGACCAGCCCGGAGTACTGCGGCGTCAGTCCGCATTTCGAGGCCACGTTGACCAGCAGGACGGCGCGGTCGCCGACGAGGTCACCCAATGTCGTCGGCTCGCCGGACAGCGTGCGCAGCGGAACTTCTCGAAGGCTCATAGGTATCCGTTCTCGATTCCGTGGATCCACCCCGGCGGCCACGCTACCGGATCGGCCCGGGCGGTGACCGTCGTCGGTCGAGGGTGGGACCCCGTGCTCAGCGCAACCTGGTGCGGCGCATCAGCCGCAGCGACGTCAAGGTCATCTTCAGCTGCTTGTCGTAGGGCTGGCCCGCGCGTGCGGCGAGTACCTGCTTCTTGAGCACGCCGACGTTCACCGTGTCGGTGTACTTCAGCAGGCCCTGGTCGCCGTGCCGGGTGCCGACACCGGACTGCTTCACGCCGCCGGAGGGCGTGCCCTTGGCGGCGTATGTCGCGACGAAACCGTCGTTGACGTTGATGTTGCCCGCCTGCAACTGTGCGGCGATGCGCTCGCCGTGCGCCAGGTCGCGGGTCCACACGCTGGCGTTCAAGCCGTAGTCGGTGGCGTTGGCCAGGCGCACCGCCTCCTGCTCGTCGTCGAACGGGTACACGGTGACGACCGGGCCGAAGGTCTCCAGCGTCGCATGGGTCATCTCCGCAGTCACGCCGGTGAGCACGGTGGCCTCGTAGAACGCCGGACCGACATCGGGGCGCGCCTGCCCGCCCACGTGCACGGTGGCTCCCTTGGACCGCGCGTCCTCGACATGGGCGGCGACCCGCTCCAGCTGTTGCGGGGAGACGAGGGACCCGAATTCGGGCACGTAATCGTAGGTGCCGCCGATCTTTCCGTTCAACTCCGCCGCCGCGGCGACCAACCGGCGCAGGAACTCGTCGTGGATGGAGCGGTGCACATAGATCCGTTCGATGTGCATGCACGCCTGCCCCGAGTTGGCGAACGCCGCGAACACCGCGCCGGGAATCACCTCGTCCAGGTTCGCGTCGGCGAGCACGATCATCGGATTCTTGCCGCCCAGTTCGAGGCTGCACCCGATGAGGTTGCGGCCTGCCTGCTCGCCGACGATCCGGCCGGTGGCGGTCGAGCCGGTGAACATGACGTAATCGACGTTGTCGATCACGGTCGGGCCGATATCGGGTCCCGCACCGCACACCACCTGGACCAGCCCGCGGGGCAATCCGGCCCGGTGCAGCAACTCGACGCCGAACAGCACGCACAGCGCGGTCTTGTTGTCGGGCTTCAGCACGACGCCGTTGCCCGCCATCAGCGCGGGCATGGCGTCGGACAGGGCGATGGCGAAGGGGAAGTTCCACGGGGCGATCACGGCGACGAGCCCTTTGGGGCGGTGCTGTTCGGTCGACGTGGTCAGCAGCGGCATCGGCCCGCCCCGCCGTTTCGGCCGCAGCACCCGGCGCGCGGTCTTGAGGTAGTGGCTGATCACCATGGGCACGTCGCAGGATTCCTCGACGGCCATCCGGCGGGTTTTGCCGCACCCGATCTGGATGAGATCGGCGATGGTCTCCACTTCGCCGAGGATCAGCTCGTGCAGCCGCTCGAACACCCGCAGCCGTTGCCGCAACGGCAGCGCGGCCCACTCGGCCTGCGCCGTCCGGGCGGCGGCGCACGCGGCCAGCACGTCCTGCGGGGTCGACTGCGGAAGCGCACCGACCGGAGCGCCGGTGTAGACCTCGATCATCTCGAACGGCGCCGCGCTGCCGTCGGCGGCGACCGAACCGGTCAGCCGGGTGATCAGCTCTGCGGTGATCCTGGCGGGCAGCGTGCCGGCCGCCTTCTCGGTGTGTGCTGTGCTCATCGGATCTTCTCCATGACGTCGGGCATCCCCGCAGGTGCCGGGCCGTGCGACTGAATTAGAACACGTTCCGGTTTCGGATTCATCGTATTCGCCCCGGTCCGCCCTGCCTACCGTGCCGCCGGTGCGGATTTCCGGTCACTCGTCGGCGACGACGGACAACGCCCGGGTCGGGCAGTAACGCACGGCGCGCTGGACCTCGGCCTGCGCGGCGGGGTCGGCTACGGCGTCGAGGATCTCCACTTTGCCGCGCTTGGGGACGCGGAACGCTTCGGGCGCCTCGTCCTGGCATACGGCATGGCCTTGACACAGCTCCAGATCGGCCAGCACTCGCATCGTCGCTCCTTACTGTTCGTTGGTTCCCGCGTCGTCCACGAGGGGACGGATCGGCGCCTCGGGTTGCACTTCGACCAGCACCAGGTGCGAACCCCGCGGCGTGGCCACCACCGCCACCACCGCCGCGGCCAGATCGCTCGCCCGCAGCATGTACGGGTGCCTGGCGAATCCCCAGGACTTCCAGTCCTCCAGGACCGGGCCGACGATCTCGGGCGTGGAGTTCATGCCCATACCGGTCAGGGTCGGGCCGGGCCGGACCAGCGACAGGCGGACGCCGCTGCCCTCGAGTTCCATGCGCATCTGCGCGGCCATCGCTTCCAGTCCCGCCTTGGCGGCGCTGTAGGCGCCGGTGCGCGGCCGCGGTTCCGGCGCGCAATCCGAGCTGATCAGCACGATGTCGCCACGTTGCCTGCGCAGCATGCCGGGCAGCACGCGGTGCACGAGGCGCTGCGCGCCCACGAGGTGGACCTGCACCTGGCGCACGAACCGTTCCGGATCCATGGCGTGCGCCTGCCCGAACTCGATGTCGCCCGCGCTGGAGACGAGGATCTCGGTGGGGCCGAGCGCCTCTTCGGCTGCGCGCACGAATTCCTCGACCGAATCCGGCTCGGTGACGTCCAGACGGTGCGCGAACGCCTCGCCGCCATCGGCGCGGATCTTGTCCGCCAGCTCGGCGCACTGTTCGACCCGGCGCGCGCCGAGCGCGACCGGGTGGCCGAGTTCGGCCAAGGCCACGGCGGTAGCCGCGCCGATCCCGGAGGAGGCGCCGGAGACGAGCGCGGGCCTGCGCTCCGGGTGGGGTGCGAATCTGGGCATTATCGGGTCTCCACGATGATGGTCGGGCGGGCGAAACCAGGCGAAACCGAGAACGCGTTCCACCGAATGCCACGGCGGGGACATCGACGTGAAGACAGATAGCTGGACATGTGTCTGGACACTACCACCGCCACTGCGCCTCGACAATCGTGCGACCAGCACTCATTTGCCCGCATCGCCGCCGTCACGCCCCAGGCATCCGAGCGGTCACGCCACCTCGAGCGGCAACATCGGCGAGAATGGCAGAGTTAGAACCTGTTATTGCCACCGATCACCGCCCCGGACTATATTCCGTACACGTGTCCAGACAGTATCGGAGTAATCCATGAGCAGCCTTCTGCCCGCCGACGGGTCCCGCCTGCTGATCGGCGGCAAGCTGGTCGAGGGCGCCGACGGTGTCTTCGCGACGGTGAATCCCGCGACCGAGGAGGTCCTCGGCCTCGCCGCGGACGCGAACGCGGCCGATCTCGACGCCGCCATCGAGGCCGCGCGCACCGCGTTCGACGAGACGGATTGGTCGCGCGATCACGGTTTCCGCGCCCGCTGCCTAGAGCAGCTGCGCACCGCGCTGCAATCCCACGTCGAGGACCTGCGCGAGATCACGATCGCCGAGGTCGGCGCACCGCGGATGCTCACCGGCGGCCCGCAGCTGGAAGGCCCGGTCGCCGACCTCGCCTACGCGGCCGGACTCGCCGAAACCTACGACTGGGAAACGGATCTGGGCGTCGCCGAGCCGATGGGCATCAAGACCCGCCGAACCCTGCGCCGGGAACCGATCGGCGTGGTCGGGGCGATCACGCCGTGGAATTTCCCGCACCAGATCAACTTCGCGAAGCTGGGACCCGCGCTGGCCGCGGGGAACACTGTCGTGCTCAAACCCGCCCCCGACACGCCCTGGTGCGCGGCGGCGGTCGGGGCCGTCATCGCCGAGGAGACCGATATCCCGGCGGGCGTGGTGAACATCGTGACCTCCGCGGACCACGCGCTCGGCGCCCGGCTCACCGCGGATCCGCGCGTCGACATGATCAGTTTCACCGGGTCCACGGCCACCGGCCGCGCGGTCATGACCGGCGCCGCCACGACGCTGAAAAAGGCGTTCCTCGAACTGGGCGGCAAGTCGGCCTTCATCGTGCTCGACGACGCCGACATCGCGGCGGCCTGCTCGGTGGCGGCGTTCTCGGTGTGCGTGCACGCCGGGCAGGGATGCGCGCTGTCCACCCGGCTGCTGGTTCCCCGCGCCGCCTACGACCGGGCGGTCCAAGCGGCGGCGGCCACGCTCGGCGGGATCCGGCCGGGCGACCCGGCCGACCCGCGCACCGTCTGCGGACCGCTGATCTCCGAACGCCAGCGCGCCAGAGTGGAACGCTACATCGACATCGCGCGCGCCGAGGGCGGTCGCATCGTCGTCGGCGGTGGGCGACCGGAGCGCGAGCGCGGATTCTTCGTCGAACCGACGTTGATCGCGGACGTCCCCAACAGCTCGACCGTCGCCCGCGAGGAGATCTTCGGCCCGGTCCTGGTGATCATTCCGCACGACGGCGACGAGGACGCGGTCCGCATCGCCAACGACTCCCCCTACGGCCTCTCCGGTTCGGTGTGGGGTACCGAGCCCGAACGCATCCGGCGCGTCACCGAAGGCGTGCGCACCGGAACGCTGAGCGTGAACGGCGGCATCTGGTACTCCGCCGACGTTCCGTTCGGCGGATACAAGCAATCCGGCCTCGGCCGCGAGATGGGCATCGCCGGTTTCGAGGAGTACCTCGAGACCAAAGTCATCGCCACCGCGGCCTGACCGCCGCGGGACAACACAGAGGAGCTGAACTCCATGGCCCGTTTCACGGGAAGATCCGCCATCGTCACCGGCGCCGCCCAGGGCATCGGCGCCGCCTACGCGCAGGCGCTGGCCGCCGAAGGCGCGAACGTCGTCGTCGCCGACAAGAACGCCGAGGGCGGGGCGGCGGTGGTCGAGAAGATCGTCGCCGACGGCGGCACGGCCGTGTTCGGACAGGTCGACGTGGCCGATCCCGATTCCGCGACCGCGCTGGCCGATCTCACCGTCGCCGAGTTCGGCGCCATCGACCACTTGGTGAACAATGCCGCCATCTACGGCGAGATGAAGCTGAACCTGCTGTTGACCGTGCCGTGGGACTACTACAAGAAGTTCATGAGCGTGAACATGGACGGCGCTCTGATCATGACCCGCGCCGTCTGGCCGCACATGTCCAAGCGGGGCAGCGGATCGATCGTCAACCAGTCCTCCACCGCGGCATGGCTGTATTCCAGCTTCTACGGCCTGGCGAAAGTAGGCGTCAACGGGCTGACCCAGCAATTGGCCTTCGAACTCGGCGGGTCGAACATCCGCGTCAACGCGATCGCGCCGGGGCCGATCGACACCGACGCCACCAAGGCCGTCACCCCGGAGGTGATCGTCGACGACATCGTCAAGCGCCTGCCGCTCAAGCGAATGGGCACGCCGCAGGACCTGGTCGGCGCCTGCCTGTACCTGCTGTCGGACGAGGCGAGCTGGGTCACCGGGCAGATCTTCAACGTCGACGGCGGACAGATCGTGCGGTCATGAGCGCTCGCATCGGATTCCTCGGCCTCGGCAACATGGGCGCGCCGATGGCCAAGCGTTTGCTGGACTGGCCGGGCGGGCTCGCGGTGTGCGACATGCGGCCGGAAGCGGTCGAGCCGTTCCTCGCCGCCGGCGCCGAAGCGGTCGCCTCCGCCGCCGAACTCGCCGGGCAGGCGGCGATCATCTCGATCACCGTGGTGAACGACGCCCAGGTCCGCGACGTGATCACGGGCCCGGAAGGCGTGTTGCGGACCGCCGCGCCGGGCACCGTGGTCGCCGTGCACTCCACGATCAGCGACCGCACCGCCGAAGAACTCGCGGCGGTCTGCGGCGAGCACGGCGTCGAGCTGGTGGACGCGCCGATCAGCGGCGGCGCGCCCGGCGCGACCCGCGGCGCGCTGGCGGTCATGGTCGGCGGCAGCGCGGTGGCGTTCGAGCAAGTGCGCGAACCGTTCGGCCGCTTCGCCGATCTGATCGTGCACGCCGGGCCGGTCGGCGCGGGCACGCGCATGAAATTGGCGCGCAACCTGCTGCACTTCGTCTCTTTCACCGCGGCCACCGAGGCGCAACGGCTGGCCGAGGCGGCCGGTCTCGACCTCACCGCCCTCGGCAAGGTGGTGCGGCACTCCGACGCGGTCACCGGTGGGCCGGGCGCCATCATGCTGCGCGACACCACCGCCCCGATCCAGGACGGCGACTTCTGGCTGCCGATCCTGCGGCACGTGCGCGACCTCGGCGAGAAGGACCTGAGCCTCGCCCTGGAGCTGGGTGAACGGCTCGGCACCGCGCTGCCGCTGGCCGAATCGGCCCTCGAACGGCTCGGTCCCGGACTCGGCGTCGGGACCGGCACCATCGCATCGGAAAGGCAATCAGCATGAGCGACAATGGATCCGGTGACACCGTGCGACAGCGCGGTCTGGCCAAAATGGCCGAGGTGTACGGCACGGAGTTCCAGGAATACCCGGGCGCCCACTTCGCCGTCACCGCCGACCACCTCTTCGCCGACATCTGGTCGCGGCCCGGGCTCACCGTCCGCGACCGCAGGCTGCTGCTGCTCGGCGCACTGACGGCACAAGGCGCGATCGACACCGCGGGCATCCAGATCGGGGCCGCGCTGCGCAACGGCGAACTCACCGAAGACCAGTTGCACGAGATCGCGGTGTTCTTATGTCACTACGTGGGTTGGCCGAACGGCACCAAACTCGACATCCTGGTGGGCACGATCGTGGCACAGCAGAAGAAGGCCGCCCGCGCGCAATCCGCGTCCGCCGAGCAGTGAAGGATTCGTTGACCATGTCCGACGCCACCACCATTCGTCCCTTGCGCGCGAGCCGGGTAGAGACCTGGGATCACCGGGCCGACGTCGTCGTCGCCGGATACGGCATCGCCGGGGTGTGCGCCGCCATCGAGGCCGCCCGCGCCGGTGCGGACGTGCTGGTCCTGGAGCGCACCGGCGGCTGGGGCGGCGCCGCCGCCCTGGCGGGCGGCTTCATCTACCTGGGCGGCGGCACACCGCTGCAGCAGGCCCTCGGCTTCGAGGACACGCCCGAGAACATGGAGACCTTCCTGCTCGCCGCGCTCGGCCCCGGCGTGGACAAGGCGAAGATCGCCGACTACTGCCGCGGCAGCGTCGAGCACTTCACCTGGCTGGTGTCCTGCGGCGTGCCGTTCCGCGAGGCGTTCTGGGGCGAGCCGGGGTGGGAGCCGCCGCACGACGAAGGACTGATGTACTCCGGCGGCGAGAACGCCGCGCCGTTCAACGCGATCGCGAAACCCGCTCCGCGCGGCCATGTCCCGCAGATGGCCGACAAGCGCACCGGCGAGAAGGGCGGCGGCTACATGCTGATGAAGCCGCTGGCCGACACCGCGCAAGCGCTGGGCGTGCGCGCGGAATACGACATGCGGATCGCGCAGCTGATCGTCGACGACGACGATCGAGTGGTCGGCGTGCTCGCCCGCCGCTACGGCAAGCCGGTCGCCATCCGCGCCGAACGCGGCGTCGTGCTGGCCACCGGCAGCTTCGCCTATCACAAGGAGATGATCGAAGGCTACGCACCGCGGCTGATCGGCAGGCCCGCCGCGGCGATCGAGGAACACGACGGCATCGGCATCCGGCTGGCCCAGGCGCTCGGCGCGGAACTGGCGCACATGGACGCGACCGAGGTGGCCTTCTTCGGGGACCCGCAACTGCTGGCCCGCGGCATCCTGGTCAACGGGCGCGGCCAGCGCTACGTCACCGAGGACACCTACCCCGGCCGGATCGGGCAGGCGACGCTGATCCAGCAGGACAATCAGGCGTACCTGGTGATCGACGAGGCGTCCTACGAGGAGGCGCTCACGACCGAGACCTCGACGCCGTTCTTCCGTCAGCCTCCCACCTGGGCGGCGGAGACCATCGCCGAACTGGAAGCCGAGATGGGCCTGCCCGGCCAGGCGTTGCAGGCCACCGTGGAGTGCTACAACCTGCACGCCGCCAACGGCGAGGACCCGTTGCTGGGCAAGAAGCCGGAATGGGTGCGGCCGCTGCGCGGACCGGTGGCGGCGTTCGACATGCGCGGCTTCACAGCCGGTTTCACCTTGGGCGGACTGCGCACCGACCTGGACTCCCGGGTGCTGCACGTCTCCGGGGAGCCGATCCCGGGACTGTTCGCGGCGGGCCGGTGCACCTCGGGCCTGTGCGCGGGCGGGTACGTCAGCGGCGCGTCGCTGGGCGACGGCAGTTTCTACGGGCGCCGGGCCGGCATCGCGGCGGCCAAGAACTGAACCGTTCCAGTCCGCATAGTAGGATCCAGACACATGTCCGAACCCGATTCCGTCATTCTCGAAGCGACCCGCCGCAGGCTCTCCGGCAAGCAGGCCGACACCGTCGACAAGCTGACCCGCGCGGCGGTGGAAGTGCTCGCGCGGGAAGGGTTCGCCGGTATGACCATCCGGATGGTCGCCGCGGCGGCGGGCGTCGGGACAGCCACGGCGTACACCTATTTCTCGTCGAAGGAGCATCTGGTCGCCGAGATCTTCTGGCGGCGGCTGGTCGCATCGCCGTCACCGGTCAGCGAGGACCCGGATCCGACCGTCCGGGTGGTCGCCGAACTGCGCAACATCGCGATGCTGGTGGCCGACGAGCAGGAACTCTCCGGCGCGGTCACCAGCGCGTTGCTCGGCCGCGACCCCGACGTGGAGCATCTGCGCGGACGCATCGGCGCCGAGATTCGCAAGCGCATCATCCGCGCGCTCGGTCCGGATCCGGACCCGGACGTGGTCGAGTCGCTGGAATTGCTCTACGCGGGCGCACTGGTGCGCGCGGGCATGGGCTACGGGTCGTACTCCGAGATCGCCGACCGCATCGAGGCCTCGGCGCTGCTGATTCTGCGGTAGCGCGGACAACGCCGGACGACTTCGGGCCGGTTACCCGAAACCGGACCGCACGGCGCATGCTTGCTCGTATCTTTGCCGTAGTCGGTGCAGATCGGAGTGGGAAAAGTGCAACCTGGTGAGCTTTCCGCGGACTACGTCGTCGTCGGTTCGGGATCGGCGGGCGCGGTGGTGGCCAATCGGCTCAGCGCCGATCCGGGCACCACGGTGGCGTTGCTGGAAGCGGGCCCGCCGGACAAGAACAAGTTCGCGCACATTCCCGCCGGCTTCGCGAAACTGTTCCGCTCCGAGGTGGATTGGGACTACCTCACGCAGCCGCAGCCGGAACTGAAGAACCGCGAGATCTACTGGCCGCGCGGCAAGATGTTCGGCGGCTCGTCCTCGATGAACGCCATGATGTGGGTGCGCGGATTCCGCGCGGATTACGACGAGTGGGCGCTGCTGGCGGGTGCGGAGTGGGGCTTCGCCGCGGCCGTCGAGCAGTTCCGGCGCATCGAACGTGTGGAGAACGCCCAGTATCCCGACGAGGGCACCGAAGGTCCGCTGCACGTCTCCCGCCAGCGCAGCCCGCGCGGCCTCACCGCCGCCTACCTGGCCGCGGTCCAGGAGGCGGGCTACCAGGTCGAGCCGCCGAACCGTCCGCAGCCCGACGGGTTCAGCGAGACCATGGTCACCCAGCGCGGCGGCCGCCGCTGGAGCACCGCGGACGCCTACCTGCGGCCCGCCCTGCGCAGGCCGAACCTCACGGTGCGCAGCGACGCGCTGGCCACCCGGGTGCTGTTCGACGGCACGCGCGCCGTCGGCGTGGAGTACCGCCGGGGCGGCGCCACCCACACGGTCACCGCGCGGCGCGAGGTCGTGTTGTGCGGCGGCGCGATCAACAGCCCGCAACTGCTGATGCTCTCCGGCATCGGCGACCGGGACGACCTGACCCGCCACGGCATCCAGGTGCGCCACCACGCGCCGGAGGTGGGCGCGAATCTGCAGGACCACCTGGTCGCCGGGCTCGGCTACAGCGTCGCGGGCGATTCGTTGTTCGGCGCCGAGAAGCCGCGCCAGCTGCTGGCGTACCTGATCCGCCATCGCGGCATGCTCACCTCGAATGTCGGCGAGGCGTACGGGTTCATCCGCAGCCGGGCCGATCTGGAGTTCCCCGATCTGGAACTGGTCTTCGCGCCCGCGCCGTTCTACTACGAAGGACTGCAGGACCCGACCGAACACGGCGTGATCCTGGCGACAGTGCTGCTGCGTCCGCAGAGCCGGGGACGGATCGCCCTGTCCGGCGCCGACCCGTCCGCCAAACCCGTGATCGATCCGCGCTACCTGTCCGACAGCGCGGGCGCCGACCGCGCCGCCATCATGGCCGGGCTGCGCGTGTGCGCCGCCATCGCCGCGGAACCCTCGATGAAGGCGGTGCTCGGCCCGCTGATCTATCCGCCGCAGGCGCCCGCGGAACCCGAAGCCGTGCTCGAACTGACGCTCAACTCCTATGCGCACACGCTCTACCATCCGGTCGGCACCTGCCGCATGGGCACCGACGCCGCCAGCGTCGTCACGCCGCGGCTGGAAGTGCGTGGCGTGCAGGGACTTCGAGTGGCCGACGCCTCGGTGATGCCGCTCATCATCCGCGGGCACACGCACGCACCGGCGGTGTTCATCGGCGAGCAGGCGGCCAAGTTCATCCTTGCCGGGTAAGGGCGGTCCATTCCTTCCCGTTCGGCACGCGACGCACCGGAGGAATCTCGGCACAGCGGGCTCGGACTGCCCACGGAAACCCCGTCCCGGGCCGGGCCGCGCGCTTCGACGTCATCGGCCGGCCCTGCGGCGGTGGACCGCCGCGTCCGACAGGTGCCTCGAATGCTGCGCGGCAGGACGGCGCGTGGCGACGTCCGCTCATCCGCCACGCGAGATCACGTGCCGATACGGGCTGACGAACTGTTCTGACACCGGCACCGGCCACCGGCTACGCCTGCACCCGCGCGATGGCGAGACTGTCCCGCGCCGGTGTGCGACGGCAACGCTCATCGCGCCTGCCGATGCGCGTTCACGACGTGACGAACAACCCGAGTGAGGCGGCGGCCAGCAGAAGATAGGGCAGCGGGTAACCGATGTGCGTATAGAACCGTGCCCGGACCACGGTGAGCACCGCGCCGACGAAGTAGAGCACCAACCCGATCCCCGCCGCCACACCGATCGGCGGAAACGCCAGACCGGCGAGCAGCCCCGCCCCGCCGAGCGCCTTGACGACGGCCAACGGCGTCAGCCACGACTCCGGAACCCCGTAGGCGCGCATATTCGTCCGCATCCACTCGGCGCGGACCACGTCGATGCCCGCCGCGAGGAAAGCGGCCGCGGCCGCCAGCACCGTCGTGACGACGTAGGCGATGTCCATGGCAATACCCTTTCGTCGGTGGCCGCACCCGGTCCGGACGCCGGTCACCTGTGAGCTGTCGAATCCGTCATCCCGATGACGGACCCCGGAGCGGAAAGGTGACCGATGCCCAGCGAAGACGGCTTGGTGCGCGAATTCGAGGCGCAGCGCGCCCACCTGCACGCGGTCGCCTACCGCATGCTCGGCTCACCGAGCGAGGCCGACGACGCGGTGCAGGAGACCTGGCTGCGGCTGGCCCGCCACGATGCCGAAGACGTACGCAACCTGCCGGGCTGGCTCACCACCGTCGTGTCCCGTATCTGCCTGGACATACTGCGCGCCAGGTCGGCGCGGCGCGAGGAACCGCTCGGCCACCCGCCCCGGCTCGACGACGGGGGCGAGGAGAACGAACCGGAGCAGGAGGCGGTACTCATCGAGTCGGTCGGCCGGGCGCTGCTGGTGGTGCTGGACCGGCTCGGCCCCGACGAGCGGGTGGCGTTCGTGCTGCACGACCTGTTCGCGGTGCCGTTCGACGAGATCGGGCCGATCGTCGGTCGCACGACGCCGACCACCAAAAAACTGGCCAGCCGCGCCCGCCACCGTGTGCGTGGTGTCGATGCCGCGGCCGCACCGGCACTCACCGCGCAGCGGGATGTCGTGGACGCCTTTCTCGGCGCGGCGCGTAGCGGCGACCTCCAGGGGCTCCTGGCAGTCCTCGCACCCGGCGTGGTCCGCACGGCCGACGCGGCCGCGCTTCCCGCCGGAGTGGCCACGACAGTGCGCGGCGCGGCCTCGGTGGCCGGGGAAACCGTGCTGTTGCGGCGGCGGGCGCAGGTGGCGGCGCTCGCGCTGGTGGACGGTCGACCGGGCATCGTGGTCGCCCCGCACGGCAGACTGCGCCTGGCGCTCACCGTCACGGTGCGCGACGACCGGGTGGCGGGATACCGCGTGATCGCCGACCCGTCCCGGCTGCTCGATCTCCGGATCGCACTGCTGCCCGGGTAGTTTCGCGGCGCCCGCTCAGGGCGACGGCACCGGCTCCCGCGTCTCGCCCGGCTCCGCGCGCTCCGCCGATCTGCGCCGCCGGAATTCTCGCGGCGTCTCGCCGAAGCGCGCCTTGAACGCCGCGGAGAACCAGGCCGGGGTGAATCCGGCGCGGACCGCCAGCTCGCGGATGGGATCGTCCTCCCGGGCCGGATCCTCGAGCAGAGCGCGCGCGGCGCGCAACGCCTCCTCCCGGCGCACGTCGCGGAAGGTGGTGCCGGCTTGTTGCAGGACCGAGCGCAGCTGCCGAGGCGACCAGCCCAGCGCGTGCGCCACCGCGGGCAGCCGCACGTCGCCCCGGCCGACGTTGGCTCGCACGAACTGCCGGATCTGCGCGACGACGTGGGCGTGGTGGGTACGCTGCGGTTCGGTGTCGCCCAGCGACATCAGGCTCAGCAACTCGGCGATCCGGTCGCAGACGGCGTTGAACTCGCGATCCGACAGATTCGATTGCTCGGCGTGCGTGCTGCGGATCATGGCCTGAGTGATCCGGCCGAGTCCGGAATTCAGATCGATCGTCATGCCGCGCTCGGCGAGCGGTCCGGCGCGATGGTCGAGTTCGGCCCGGGGCAGCTGGATCGCGTAGGCCGACAACAGCGGGATATGGATCTGGCACAGGTCGTCGAGGGCGGTCACCGCCGCCTGATGGGGTTGCGCTCGCGTCTCCTCGCCGCGATAGCGCACCGAGTACACGCCCCGCTCGGGGACCACCACCCAATAGAAGTCGTCGCACGGACCACGGCGGATGTTCGTCCGGGTGCGGTAGGAGGTGCTCGTACCGCGCTGTTCCCAGCGCAACAACCGATAGGAGGCCGATTCCTGCACCGTCAGGCCCGAATACCAGCGTTCGGGATCGCCGTAGCGGTAGTCCATCGGAACGAAGCTGTTGGCGATCGCGGTCCACGAATCCGCATCGTTGGCGGTCACGCCGTAGCACTGCATGGTGACAACCTATCGCCGCCCGATTTCATCGACACCGTATTGTCCACCAAGACGATACGGCTCCGGCGGAATACTCGCGCCGTTGGGAAGCCTGGGCCATGGGCCCAGCACCGACGCCGGATTCCGCTGGCACGACGCAGGTCGAGTACTCGCCGGAAGATCAGCGCGCGGGCACCCGGGCGAAGCCGAGCGGCGGCGTGGGGGCGGGCCCGGTGCGCAACACGGGACGGAAATCGGGGAGCACCGGAAGGACGTCGGCATTGCGGGCGGCGTAGCAGCGCACGTTGGGCAGCGCTCGGGCCACCTCGGCGCGCTCCACCGGCTCGTCGTCGATGAATCCGATCGTGTCGATGCCGAGGCCGAGCGTGCGCGCGATCCGCACGATCGCCGAAGACTTCGGGCCCCAACCGATCTCGACGGCCGAGAACATCTCGTAGACGCCGTGCCGGTACAACTTGTCCAGCGTCCACTCACGCTCGCCGCGGCTCGCCACGGCATGCCAGATCCCTCGCTCGCTGAGCACGCGCAGAGTCCGAAGCGCGGCCGGCCGCAACGCGCCGACGGTCGCGTCGCACACGGCGCCGTCCCACAAGGTGTTGTCCAATTCCCAGACAAGACATCTCAGAGCCGGTGCCATCGCCTGCCCCTATCGTCGCGCCATCACTGCCTTCCGCCGTGGCGTGCGCGGCGGACGGGCACTGCACACCATCCGGGACACGACACGTGCCGGACAAGACCCTGGTTACATGGCCATGGCCGGCGCGGGTGATCCTACCGGCATGTCGCCCGCGCCTCGCGGCAACAACGAACCGGCCCCGGAACGCCAGGCCGGTGACTCCGACCTCGCGGTGTGCCGACCGCCCAGAAACCGGTCACATGTCCAGCTGCTGTGAGCGCTCACAAGCGCGTCTCGACCGCTCTCACCTGCTCTCACAGAACCCGTCGATCGGGTCCGCGAAAGAGATCGACCGATTAGTGTGAATGCGCTGCACAGCAATCGTGGGCGGAAGGGAGTCGCCAATGTCCGTCGACAGTTCGGCCCGGCAGAGCCTGAGCCTGTCGGGGAAGCCGATGTCGTCCCCGCTGAAGGACGTTCGCGGACTATCGCGTCAGATGGTCGGGCACTTCGTCGAGAACGTCATCCCCTGCGGCACCCTACCGGGTGACGCGATCGCCGGAGACGTCACCACCATCACCCGGGTCTGCCTGGAACTGGCGGTGAGCATGCTCGACGGAAAGGACCTCCCGGAGAAACTCCAACGGCTCGGCGACGCCGCCGCGGGATGGGCGCGCGAGGGGGTGCCGATCGACACCATCCACCACTCGATCCACGAAGGCTTCAAGATGGGCCTCGAACTGGTGGTGTCCGACGCGACGATGAAGGACTACGACGACCTCGTCGACGGCGCAAAGATGGTCGTCGAGATGCTCGACATGATCAACTCGGCGGTCTCGATGGCCTACGTCCGGGAGTTGCGCGCGGTGGTCAGCGAGCACCACACCGCCGTGCACACGCTGACCTCCGCGCTATTGGGCGGCCACAGCACCTCCACCATGGCCCGCGAATGCGGCATCGCCATCGCGTCCTCGTATGTTGTTCTGGCCGTGGCGATTCCGCCGCATCGCGAGGAACGCAACCCGATGGTGGACGGCAAGGTCGTCGCCCGCCGGAAACTGCGCCGGGTCCAGGCCGAGCTCGCCACGCGCTGCGGCGAGGCCGCGCTGTCGCTGCTGAGCGTGGACGGCGGCACGGTCCTCATCCCGTCCGGCCACCTGGACAACGAGCAGCTGGACATGCTGGTCACCCAGCTGTCGCATGCCGCGCAGGTGGGCGTCACCGCGACCATGGTCGAGGCGACGCCCGAGAAGATCCCCACCGCCGCCGACCAAGCCCACGAACTGCTCGACATGGTGCAGCGATTGCAGGCCGTGGCCGGGCTCTACCGCTTCGACGAGCTGGCGCTGGAATACCAACTCACCAGACCGGGGCCGGGCCGCGAGTATCTCGGCTCGCTGCTGGACCCACTGGACGCGCACCCCGAACTGCTGGAGACACTGCAACGGCACATCGCCAACAACCTCAACCGGCAGCGCACGGCACGCGTGCTGCACGTGCACACCAATACCGTGGACTACCGGCTCAAGCGGATCGGACAGCTCACCGGATTCGACCCGTCCCAGCCGTCGGGCTTGTGGTATCTGCGCTCGGCGCTGGTGGCCCGCACGTATCGCACGACCTGACCGCTCGTCGAGCAGGTCCCCGTCCCCTCCGCCGACAGCGCGGCGGGACCGCGTGCCGCTCGTTCCCATGCCCGGGAACGGCGGCTGGTCATTGTGGCCGACCACGCCGACGATTACCGTGAGCGGCGAGTCCCGAAGGCCGGTCAGCGTGCAGCGTCGGTCGTCGCGACCTGAGGTACCGAGGAGACAGCGATGACATGGGCGGGCGCGCCTGCGGCCGAGATCGCGGCGGGAGTCCGGAGCCGGACGGTGTCCCCGCTCGAAGTGGCCGATGAGCACCTGGCCCGCATCGCGGCCCTCGACGCACGGATCAACGCCTTCCGCATCGTGCGGCACGAGCAGGTCCGTCACGAAGCTCGTGCGCTGGCCACCCGCGGCGATCTTCGCGACCTCCCGCTGGCCGGAGTTCCGGTGGCGGTGAAGGACAATCTCGACCTCGCCGGTTGCGTGACCGGCAACGGATCGCGCGCGGCGCGGCAGACCGCCGCCGACTCCGACAGCGAGCTGGTCGGCCGGTTGCGCGCCGCGGGCGCGCTGCTGATCGGCAAGACGAATGTGCCGGAGCTGTGCCAATGGCCGGTCACCGAGAGCGCCGCGCACGGCGTCACCCGCAATCCGTGGCACCTCGCGCACACACCCGGCGGATCCACCGGTGGTGGCGCCGCCGCGGTGGCCGCCGGAATGGCCGCGCTGGCAATCGGTTCCGACGGCGGCGGGTCGATCCGCATCCCGTCGTCCTGCTGCGGGCTCGTCGGCCTGAAACCGGGTGACGGCGTGCTGCCACGCCCGGCCGAGCTCGGCTCGAATTGGCTGGGCATCTCCACCTTCGGCCCGCTGGCGACCACGGTGTCCGACGCGGCCCTGCTCCTCGCTGTGCTAGCGGCCGACGAACGTTACCGCGCCCCGGCCACACCCGAGCGGCCGCTGCGGATCGGCATGACCACCCGGCCACCGGTGCTCGGCGCGGCCGTCGACCCTCAGGTGCGTTCGGCGATGCAGGCCGCGGCCGAGGCGCTGCGCGAAGCGGGCCATACCGTCACCGAGGCGCCGCCGCCGTGGCGGCCGCAGGACGCGCTCGGCTTCCTGGCGCGCTACTTCGCCGGCGTCGCCGAGGACACCACGAATCTGAGCACGGACCTGCTGGAACCGCTGACCCGCAAAGTGGCCAGGGCCGGACGGGTGATCACCAGGGTGCGCCGGGTGCCGGATGCTCCCCCGGCACGGCAGGCCGAGCGATTCGCCGCCTGGTTCACCGAGCATGATCTACTGCTCACACCCACGCTGGCCACACCGCCGGTGCAGGTCGGAGCCTTTGCCGGGCAAGGATTTCTGCGGACCCTGCTCGACGTGCCGCGCTTCATCCCGTTCACCCCGCCGTTCAACACCGTCCGCTATCCGGCGATCTCCGTTCCCGCCGGGCAGTCCGACACCGGCCTGCCCATCGGCGTACAACTCGCCGCGGCGCCCGGCGGTGAGACCACGCTGCTGGCGGTCGCCGCGCAACTGGAGCGGATCCGTCCCTGGCGACGGCACGCTCCCCTCGACGACGCGGCACTGCGGTAACAGACCGCTACACCGGGCGGGCGGCGAACGGGCGCGGCGCGCGCACCGACCCACGAGAACGTATCGGCCTCGAGCGAGTTCGGCTCAACCGGTGGCATGTTCCGTGTCATCCGCCGCGGCACCGCTCGCTCGGCCATCTCCCCGTACATGCGCCGTTAATGTCGTGTTTACGATGTCTCGGTGCTTGTGAACGACGTGCGAGGAAGCTCGACCCCACCGGGCGAGCAAGTGGGTATCGAAGAGCTTCGGGAGCGTCGGTTCCGGCCGGTGATCGTGTGGTGCGGCGTCGCGGCCATCGTGCTCGCGCTGGTCGGCGGCGAGCTCATGGCCGCGCACATCGGGGCGCTGGGTCCGCTGACCAGCCTGTTTCGGGACTATGCCGGTTCGCCGAAGTCGGCGACCACACCGTGGGCCGGATTCCTGCTGGCCTTGGTCGGGATCACGGTGCGCGCCCGCGTCGGCGCCGTCGCCGCGGCGATCGCCATCGACCTGCTGTTCGTGGTGGTCAGGGCGGCCGAAGGACGGCCGTTCACTGTGGGCAACGGTCCGACCATCGTGCTCACCGCACTGGCGGTGCTGGCGTTCGTGCGGTGGGACGGGCAGCGCCGCCGAACGGCGTTGCGCACCATCGCCTTCGGCGCGCTGCTGATCTGCGCGACGAAGATCAGCGAGATCTGGTTGGACATCACCGCGTGGGCGCGCCCGATGGTGCTCGATCCGTACGTGCAAGTCGCCGATCACGTGCTCGGCAATCCGTCATGGCTGGCCGGGCAGGCACTGGACGCGGCGGGACCGGTGGCGTCGGGCGTGGTGCGCTGGGTCTACTTCGAACTCCCGCTCGCGGCCGTCCTCGTCGCGGCCTGGCAGTTGCGCGGCGTGACGACCGGGGCGTGGCCACGGCACTACCTGGTGCGAACGTTCCTCACGCTCGGCGTGGTCGGGCCGATCTGGTACGTGGTCTTCCCGGTGGTGGGGCCGGTGCTCGCGTACGGACCGCAGGGACTGGGCTTCGAGATCGTCGACGTCTGGCCGAATGTCGTTCCTGCGGTGCCCCCCTCCATCGAGGCGCTGCGCTTCGACGGCATCACCCCGCGCAACTGCATGCCTTCCCTGCACACCGCCTGGGCGCTGTCGCTGTTCATCCACTCGCGGCGCGGCCCGCTGTGGCTGCGCTGGGGCGGCGCGTTCTGGCTGGTGTGCACCCTTGTCGCGACGCTCGGCCTCGGCGCCCATTACGGCGTCGACCTGGTCGTGGGCGCGGCGTTGTGCCTGACGGTCGAATCCGCGCTGCGCGATCCGCACCGCGGCTGGGATCGCGGGCGCGTCCGCCTCGTGGCCATGGGCGTCGCCGTCTGCACCGGGGTCCTGCTGTGCATTCGGTTCTTCGCCCTGCAGATGGCCGCGCACCCCCTCCCGTTCGGCATCGTGATCCTCGGAGCTCTCGGTGCGCTGGCTATCGCGTTCTACGCCACGTGGTTCGGCTCGTCCTCGGTGCAGCCCACAGCGGCGAGGGCAGACTCGGCGGTCCAGCGAGAAGGTGACGACGTCCAGCCGGAGCCGCTGACCCGCTCCGTGCCGGGGGACCACAATGACGACAGCGGGCATAACAGTTCCCTGCGCACGATGCCATAGCACCGAATCGGCCGGCGCGCCGCGACGAATCCCGCGTGCGCCGCAGGCATCCGCCGACGACCACTGGCCTCTTGTGGTCAGCGCCCGGCCCCGCCACGGCGCTGCGCCGCCAGTGTCGCGGCCAGCGCCGACCGATCGAGCTTGCCCCGCGGCGTGCGCGGCAGGCTGTCCACGATCGAAACCTGCACCGGCATACTCGGGCTCGGCAGACTCGCGCGCAGCCGCCGCCAGATCTCCTCAGCACCCGGCGCGCTCGCCTCTACCACGATCGCCGCCGCGGGCGCCTCTCCCATCCGCGCGTCGGGCACGCCGATGCAGGCGGCCTCGGCGACACCCGGTATCGCCGTGAGCGCCGCTTCGACCGCGGCCGGCTCCACGTTGAGACCCGCCCGGATCAACATCTCGCTCTCCCGGCCGAGCAACCGGAGACGCCTGCCGGTCACCTCGCCGCGGTCGCCGACGGTCATCCAGCCGTCGACCGGCCCGCCGACCACACCGTCGGCGGTGAGGTAGCCGTCGAACAGCATGTCACTGCGCACGAACACCAGTCCGTCGCGCACGTCGGCATCGACACCGTCGAAGAGTTCGCCCGCCGCCTTCTCGTCGGCGCTGCCGAGCCCGCGGTCGAAGGACACGAAGCTCAACTCGGACGCACCGTAGAAGTGCACGAGCGAGGCGTTGGGCAGCACCTCCTGCAACGCTCGCCGCCCCGTGCGCGGCCACCGGGCCGCCGAGGACAGCACTTCCCGGACGCTGCCGACCGGGCCGATCCCCGCACGCACCACGTCCCACGCGATCGTCGGCACCGAATACAGCTGCGTCGCTCCGTCGTTCAGTGCATCGGCCACCGGCCGCAGGTCGACGGTCGCGCCCCGGGTCAGGGCGTGCAACGCGCCGTACAGGAAATGCGTGTGGTCCAGCACGCCGGGTACCGACACCCGATCACCGGCGCCGATGTCGAAGGTGCGGTCGGAGCGATCCAGCGTGGCGGCCCACGACCGGTGATCGCGCACGAAGAGCTTCGGCTCGCCGGTGGTGCCGGAGGTGATCCCGACCAGCAGCTCGGCGCCCGGATCCACCGGCCGCACCGAGCCAGCGGATTCCAGTGTCGCGGCGGTCCGCACGGTCGCCTCGAATCCCAGGCGCCGCAACCGCCGATGCTGGTGCGGCGCGGCCACGACGGCTACGGGCTCGGCCAGCGCGAGCACCCGGCTCAGCTGGGCGGGCAGCAGATGGCGATGCAGCAGCACGACACTCACTCCGGCGTGCATCGCCGCCGTCACCGCGACCAGCGATTCGACATCGGAGGTGGGGAGTACGGCCACCCGCCGCATGCCGTCGAGCCCGGCGGCGACGCGGAGGACCTTCGACCAGAACCGCTCGTAGCCGACTCGTTCGCGTCCCGAGATCACCGCGGTCGCGGCCGGATTCGCCACGGCCTGCCGGGCGATCCGCGCGGCGAGCAGTTCAGGCATCGTCCACTCCCCGCGCGGCGAGGGCGTCGCCCATCGCGTCGGCGGTCCGCAGCGCCCGCACCAGCACCGGCGTGACCAGTGCCGTCATCGACCACTGCAGGCCGCGAGCGCGCCGCGCCTCGGCGACGTCGTGCACGATCCCGGCCAGCAAGGGGACACATCGGATGGCCAGCGCCAGCAGCAATCCGACCCGCTCGGGGTCGACACCCATCCCGCGCAGAGGCCGCAGCCATCGGGTCACCGCGTCCAGCATGTCGCTCACCCGCGTGGTGAGGGTGAACAGCGCCGCGAGCGCCACCGAGATCACCAGCACGCCGCACACCACCGCGGCCCGCGCGGGCGACGTCAACAGCACCTGGAACACGCCGATCAGCAACAGCATCCACACCAGCGGGCGCAGTTGCGCCAGCGCGACTCGCCACGGGATCCCGGCCACCGCGAACAGCCCCGCCACCGCACCGGCGGCGCCCGCCACCTGCGGCGGAGTCCGCACGAACACCGTGGCGGCCACGATCGACACCAGCAGCAGCACCAGCTTCACCCCGGCGGGCAGCCGGTGCAGCGGGGAATCGCCCGGACGGTAGAGCCCGATCATTCGACCGCCGCTCGGTAGGCCGCGACGGCGTCGCCGGGCGTTCCGTCGAACGCCACCGCGCCGTCATCGATCACGATGACGCGCTCGAAGCTCTCCAGCAGCGACAGCTGGTGCGTCACGACGATCACCTGCTGGTCGACGGCGTCCAGCGCGCCCGCGACGATCCTGGCGTTGCGCAGGTCCAGCAGTGTGGTCGGCTCGTCGGCGACGATCACCTCCGGCCGCCGGATCAGGACCGCGCCGAGGGCGAGCAACTGTTTCTGGCCGCCGGACAACAGATGCGAGGGGTGTTCGGCATGGCCGGCGAGCCCGAAGCGTTCCAGGATCTCCCCGACGCGCGCCGCGATCTCCGGTTTTTTCAACCCGCTGCGCCGCAGGGAGAACGCGAGATCCTCGGCGACCGTCGGCATCACGATCTGCGTATCGGGATCGGTGAAGACGAACCCCACCTTCCGCCGTACCAGCGCGCCCTTGCGGGAGGCGTCCACGCCGTCGACCGTGACCGTCCCGGAACTCGGCGCCAGCAAGCCGTTGATCATGCGCGCCAACGTCGATTTGCCGGAACCGTTGGACCCGATGATGCCGACGCGGCGTTCGGTGATCCGCAGGCTGATGTCGCGCAACACTTCTCGCTCACCGAAGCGGTGGCTCACCGACTCGAAGACGATCTCACTCACGACACGCGCTCCACGAGTACGGCGATACCCTGTCCGCCGCCGATGGCGCAGGCCGCGAGCCCGAGCGCCGGGCCGTCCGCACGGAGCATCTGGCTCGCCAGCCGCACCAGCAGGATCGCTCCCGAAGCGCCCCAGGGATGACCCATCGCGATGGCGCCGCCCTGCGGGCAGATCGTGGATTCGTCGAGACCCAGTTCGTCCGCCACCGCCAGCACCACCGACGCGAACGCCTCGGTGATCTCGACGACGCCGAGGTCGGCTACGCCGACGCCGGTGCGGCGCAGCAGTTTACGGATCGCGGGCACGGGACCGAGGCCGGGATACGCCGGGTCGGAACCGGCGACCGCGCAGCCGAGAATCCGCAGCGCGGGCAGCCCGGCGGCGCACGCCTCGGTGGTGACCGCCATAGCCGCGGCTCCGTCGGAGATGCCGCAGGAATTGCCGGCGGTTGCCGTGCCGTCGGCGCCGAAGCTCGGGCGCAGACGCGCGAGCCGGGTCGCGGTCATGCCCGGACGGATGCGTTCGTCCCGGTGCACGTCGCCGATCGGCACGATCTCCGCGGCGAAGTCCGCGGCCGCGGCGCGGGTGTGCGAGCGGGCCGCGTAGGCGTCCTGCCGCTCCCGGCTGATCCCGCGCGCTCGCGCGAGATCGTCGGCTGCCACCCCCATGTCCGGATCGGGAAATCCCGGCGGCGCGAAAGGAGCGCGGGTGTAGCGCACGGGGTCGGCGTCTCCCACGGGCGGCCAGAACCGCCACGGGGCGGTGCTCGCCGATTCGACCCCTCCGGCGAGGACGAGGTCGTCCGCGCCGCTGCGCACGCGCAACGCCGCCTGCATCACCGCGTCGAGGCCCGACCCGCACTGCCGATCCACGGTGACGCCCGGAACGTGCACACCCAGTCCCGCCCGCAACGCGGCGACCCGTGCGGGATCTCCGCCGGGTCCGAGGCAGTTGCCGAGCACCACGTCGTCCACCTCGGCGTCGATGCCGGCGCCGCGCAGCGACGTCAGCACCGCGCGCAGCACGGGAGCGGCCAAGTCGGTGGTGGTCAGGTTCGCGAATCCGTGGCCCGCGTTGCCGATCGGCGTGCGATACGGCGCTACCAGAACGGGAACGGGACTCATGTCAGCAAGTCTTTCAGCCGCCCCCTGGCCACCTTTCCGGCCGCGGTCCTGGGCAGGGCGGGCAGTGGCACCCAGCGGCGTGGCATCGCCTCCTTGGCCAGCACCCGACGTGCTCGCGACCGGATCTCGGCGAGTCCGGCGCCGTGCTCCAATTGCACGGCGGCCGTGACGGTTTGACCCAAGACGGCATGCGGCGAGCCGATGACGGCCACCGCGACGATGCCGTCGAGCGATGCCAACACGCGTTCCACATCCTCGGCGACCACCACGGTGCCGCCGACGTTGATCGCGCAGTCACCCCTGCCGAGCACGGTCAACTCGCGGTCCGCACCGAGTTCCGCGAGATCGCCGACGCCGAACCAGTCGGGTGCGCCCAGAACACGGTAGGGCGACCGGACGAAGAGCAGTCCGTCGCGCACTTCGGCCTCGACCCCGTCGATCAGCCGCATCGGCTGGGGTACGCGGCGCGCCGCCACGAGCGAGACCTCCGAGGACCCGTAGTACTCGACGACGTCGATGCCCGCGGCCGCCGCCAGCGCACCGTCGTCGAGCGCGATGCCCGCGACGATCGCGGTGCGCAGGCGCGGGCAGGTGCGCACCACCTCGCGCAGTACCGCGGGCACCGCGTGCACGACGGTGGCCCGCGCCGGGTCGTCGGTGACACACGCGCCGCGCCACAGCGCGTGCAGCGCGCCGAACAGGTGCATGGTCGCGTACAGCGGCCCGGTGATCAGCACGCGGTCGGCCGGTGCGACGCCGGTGATCGCGGTGAAGGCGGGAAAGCTGTCGTACCAGGAGGCGGCCGTCCGCGCGAGCGGCCGGGGACGACCGGTCGAGCCCGAGGTCGCCACCAGTAGAAACGCCCCGGGCGGGATACCTGGGCGGTGCGGACGAGCGGCGGGATCCTCGACGCGGACCGGGATGCCGCGCCGGGCCGCGGCGCAGACGCGGATCAGCGCGTCCGCGACCGGGAGGTCCGACGCGTCGTACACGACCGCGTCCGGATCACGGTCGATGCACCGCTCGATCGCGCGGTCGAGGTCGCGGTAGGTGTAGCGCCTGCCGCCGACGTCGAGGGCAGGCGCGTCGCCCGCGCCGCCGAGTTCGGGACTAGGCACGGATCAGACCGGGGTATGCGCGGTGCACTCCCTTGGCCACCACGCTCGCGACGACGACTTTGAGCAGGTCGCCGGGAACGAACGCCCAGTTGGTGGTGACGGCGGCCCCGGCTCCCAGATCGGTGCGCAGCAGCAGGCCCACGGTGCCGAAGAAGTAGATGATCAGCAGGCCACCGACGGCGTTGATCAGCAAGCCGAGCGCGATCGGGTATTTCGGCAGGATGCGAGCGGTGCACAGTCCGATGAACAGCGCCGCGGGAACCCAGCCGATCAGGTATCCGGCACTGGGACCCGCCAGCGCCGTCAGGCCGGTACGGCCGCCAGACAGCAGCGGCAGGCCGATCATCGTCAGCGCCAGGAAGACCAGCACCGCCGCCGTGCCCTTGCGTGCTCCGAGCACCGCACCGGCCAGGATGACACCGAGGGTCTGCACGGTGATCGGCACCCCGCTGAATCCGACGGTGATGGCGCCGGGCAAACCCAGCGCCGCGATCAGCGCCGCGAAAACGGCGATCTGCGCCATGTCCCGCGCCGAAACAGCGACCCTCGGCTCCCGAGAGTTCTCGACACCTTCCACGACAACCCTCCGCATAGAACTTGAACGACGTTCAAGGTAGCAGGCCGAGTGCGGCGCCGCGCGCGACGGCCCGCTCGGTGAACCTCCCGCACGACAGGCGGGAGAGCGGGACGGCCCCAGCGGCCTAGCGATGGGTCCAATCCGGTTGGGTGAAGTGCGCGACGCGAGCGGCGGCGGGGCTCGTGCCGAGCAGAACGACTTCCCGGAATTGCCACAGCAGCGCGCCGGTCGGAGCGTGAATGGTCATCTTCGGGCCCAGCCGCATCTGCAACAGGCCTGCCGCATCGGCAGGCGCCACGTCGTCGCGCAGCTCCGCCTGCCGCACCGCGTCCTCGGGCCGGACCCAGTGCGGGGTGTCCTCGGCGGCGAGCCGGGCGAGGTCGACGAAGTGCACGGAATGGACCTCGTCCGGGTTCGGCCGCAGCCGCGTGGCGTCGGTGAGCGCCAGGACCAGCGGCGTGATCGCGAAACCGGATGCCGCGGGGAAGTCGTCGAGCGCGCCGAGCAGCTCTTCGGGCCGCGCGAGCAGGCCCAATTCTTCGTGCAGTTCACGCAACGCGGCTTGTTCGGCGGTCTCGCCTTCGTCCAGGCGGCCGCCGGGCAGTCCCCACTGACCGGCGTTGCGACCCCGGTAGGCCCGCTTGATCACGATCACCGACAGCGGCCCATCCGGCTGCTCCACCACGCACAGCACGACCGCGGCTCGACGCGTACCGGGCGCGTCGGCCACTTCGACGCGCGGGAATCCGGCCAGGCGGGAGTGCGCGAGCACACGGAACTCGTCGATGTTCGTGGGCAGTGGCACTCGCGGGGTCGGCTCCATGGCTTCGATCTTGCCCGACCGTCGCCGCCGACGTGCGCCGGAGGAAGTCGTTGACAGCGACCGCGGTACCTGTCACCGTATCGGGAACCTCGGGGCTCGGACCGTGCCCCCGGCGTTCTCGATCGGAGCGTGCTTGATGGGGTTTCTCGAGCCCGACCTGCCGATGGTCGACCTGACCGAATGGAGCAAAGGCACACGCGCCGAACGCATCCGGCCCATGGCCCGGCACTGGGCGGAAGTGGGCTTCGGGACGCCCGTGGCGCTGCACCTGTTCTACGTCGGAAAGATCTGCCTCTATGTGCTCGGCGGCTGGCTCGTCGTGCTGACCACCGCGGGCATCGACGGATTCACCGACGTCGGAGCCTGGTGGTCGGAGCCGATCGTCTTCCAGAAGATCGTGCTGTACACATTGTTGTTCGAAGTGGTGGGCTTGGGCTGCGGATTCGGCCCGTTGAACAATCGGTATTTCCCGCCTTTCGGCTCGATCCTGTATTGGCTGCGTCCCAACACCATTCGGCTGCCACCATGGCCCCGCCGGGTACCGTTCACCGAGGGCGACAACCGCACACCGGTGGACGTCGCCTTGTACGCGGCGCTGCTGGCGGTGACGACGGTCGCCGTGCTGTCCGACGGCACCGGCCCCATCCCCGAACTGGGTACCAGCGTGGGATTGCTGCCGTACTGGCAGATCGCCACGATTCTCGGCCTGCTGGCGGTACTCGGCCTGCGCGACAAGGTGATCTTCCTCGCCGCCCGGGGCGAGGTCTACGCCACCCTCACGGTCGCCTTCCTGCTCCCGGGAGCCGATTCGATCGTCGCCGCGAAGGTCGTCTTCGTCGTCATCTGGATGGGCGCGGCCACCTCGAAACTCAACAAACACTTCCCGTTCGTGGTCGCCACGATGATGTCCAACAGTCCGGTGTTCCGGCCGAAACCACTCAAGCGCGCGTTCTTCGAACGCTTCCCCGACGATCTGCGGCCGGGGCGGTTGTCCCGCGTCTTCGCCCACGGCGGCACCGCCGTCGAGCTGTGCGTTCCGCCGGTGCTGTTCTTCTCCCACGGTGGGTGGCCGACGGTGATCGCGGCGCTCGTGATGGTGTGCTTCCATCTGGCGATCCTGACCGCCATACCCATGGGCGTGCCCTTGGAGTGGAACGTCTTCATGATCTTCGGGATCGCCACGTTGTTCGTCGCCCACGCCGACCTCGGTCTCGGCAGCGCGGGCAGCCCGGTGCCGGTGGCGGTGCTGTTCGTCGCGGTGGCGGGCATCGTGATCGCCGGAAACCTCTTCCCGCGCAAGATCTCCTTCCTGCCCGGTATGCGCTACTACGCAGGAAACTGGGACACCACGATGTGGTGCGTCAAGCCTTCGGCCGCGGAGAAGATCGGCAAACACATCGTCGCCATTGCGAGCATGCCGCAGGCGCAGCTGGAGCGGTTCTACGGCAAGGATCGCGCGCAGATCCCGCAGTATCTCGGATACGCCTTCCGGGCCATGAACACCCACGGCCGCGCGCTGTTCACGCTCGTCCACCGCGCCATGCCGCCCGGTCGCGAAGACGAGTACACCATCACCGACGGCGAACGCATCTGCAGCACGGCCATCGGCTGGAACTTCGGCGACGGCCATCTGCACAACGAACAACTCATCGCCGCCATGCACCGGCGCTGCCACTTCGAACCCGATGAGGTTCGCGTCGTGCTCCTCGACGCCCAGCCGATCCACAAGCAGACCCAGCAATACCGCCTCGTCGACGCCGCCACCGGCGAGTTCGAACGCGGAGAAGTACGCGTCGCCGACATGGTGACCCGCCAGCCCTGGGCCGACGACGTCCCGGTACGGGTGCAGTACAGCCTCGACGAGCGAGAGTAGCGCCGTCAGGCTCTCGTGGGGGGCATATGGCTTGCGGTGATTCAATGCGTTGATGCGCATATCCAAGTAACAACATGTTTCCGGCTGCGTGTCCCCGAACCCTGGTCGAGTCCGCTCGAGAGTGCGGAGGATCCGCGGTCTTCCTCAGAGGGAGCCCGCGTCCCCCCAGCGATCACCGGCTGCCGAGCGGTTCGCCGCTTCGACGACACAGTCCTCCACCCAGGAGAGGAAAGCGCGGACGTCCGCGCTGGGCAGGTGCAGTGCTGCCGAGCGGGGTTGCTGGAAGCTGTGCAGCGCTGCTTCGATGAGGGGGCGGAAACCTGTCTCTTGGGCCGCGATCAGTTGTGCTGCCCGGCGTTTGGCCAGCCAGCGGCTCGTCCGGCAGAACGATGCCGTCCGGCAGCCGTTCAGGACTCGGTTGTCGCCGAGATGCCCCTCTCCCCCGGCGTGCTCCCGGACCGAAGCCCGCAGCGCGGCGTACACGTCGCGCGGCGACGGGGCTGCCATGACCTCCCGCACGGGCTTGCCGTGCAGGAGGCGCCCAGCCTGGTGAGCGATGGAACGATCGATGACGTACCAGAAAGCCGAGGACTCCGACGGATCGAAGCTGACCCGGTTCGGCAACATCGGACCGGTGTTGAGGTCCATGAGATAACCGGCCGCGCCGCACGGATCGGCGGCGAAATCCGCCCCGTACACCACCAGTTCCAGCCCGGCCGCAGGGCAGGCCAGGGCAGGGTGCGCGAGCGCCTCGGCCAGTTCACGCAATGCCCGCGCCGGGAGTCGCGGGTCGGCGACCATCACCACGTCGACGTCGCTGCGCCCGTGCCGGTAGTCGTCGAGCGCGATCGACCCCACGGCGAAGACACTGATCAGATGAGGTTCGCAGACCGAGCGGGCGCGCCGCACGAGACCGTCCAGGTACGGACGCAACTCGACCGGAAGGGATCGGAAGTCGACCAGGGCGTGGGCCATGCGAGCCAGTATCCGCCAACGGCCCGCCGACCAGCCGCGGGACTCAGTGCGGCAGCCCCAAACCGTCGGCCAGCACCGGCCATGAATTCTTCAGCGCCTCTTGCCAATAGCCCCACGAATGGGTGCCGGTGGGCTGGAAGTCGTACGTAGCGGGGATGCCGAGCGCGTTCAAGCGGTCCCGCATGTTGTGGGTGCACCAGTTCACCGCGGCCTCGATGACACCGCCGAGCACCAGCTGGTTGAGGTAGCCGCGCGGCCCCGGCTGGGTGTAAGCGCCGTTGTAGACGTCGTACATGCCCGGGACGCCGGTTCCGGTGGACAGGAACAGGCGGATGCCGCGGAGTTGGTCGGCGTGCAGGTACGGGTCGTTGGCGGCCCACATCGGGTCCTCGGGTGGGCCGTACATGTTCTCGGTGTCACCGCCGCCCCAGCTCTCGACGGCGAGTTTCACGAACTCGCGGCCGAGCGGGTCACTGACCTGCGCGCACCCACTGTAGGCCGCGACCGCCTGATACAGACCCGGTTTGGCGATCGGCAGTTGCAGCACCGAGGTGCCCGAGGTGGACAGGCCCGCGATCGCGTTCACCCCCGTGGTGGCGAACTCCGCATCGATCACCGGCGGCAACTCCTCGGTGAGGAACGTCTTCCACTTGTACACCCCGAGTTTCGGATCAGGTCCCGGGATGACACTGAGCGACACGGACGTGGAGTGGATGCGTCGCGATGGCGAACGGATCCTCACCGAAGCCGGCCGGATCGCGCGTGAGGCCGTGCCCGGTGAGGAACTCGCGCTCACCACAGAGGTGTCCTTCGATTCCCTCATACCCATGCTGATCGACCGTTCGCGCCGGGTGGAGATGCTGGTGGTCGGCAGCCGGGGTCTCGGCGCGTTCCAGCGCGGGATGCTCGGCTCGGTGAGCACCGCGGTGACCCGGCATGCCCATTGCCCGGTCGCGGTCATCCACGACTTCTCCGGCATCACTCCAGAATGGACCGACAAGCCAGTCGTCGTCGGTGTCGATGGCACCGACAACAGTGTCCCCGCCATCGAACTCGCCTTCGAAGAAGCCTCGCTGCGCAAGGTCGGCCTCACCGCGGTGCACACCTGGAGCGATGTCACCGGACTCGATATACCCATGGCCGACTGGGATGCGATGTTGGAGTCCGAGCAGGTGTTGCTGGCCGAACAGCTAGCAGGCTATCAGGAGCGGTACCCGGATGTGCCGGTCCGGCGCGTTGTCAAGGTCGACCGCCCGGCTCGCGCGCTGCTCGACGAATCGGAGCAGGCGCAGCTGCTGGTTGTCGGCAGCCACGGCCGCGGCGGGTTCGCCAGCATGCTGCTCGGCTCGACCACCGACAAGCTGCTGCATTCGGCGCAGTGTCCGATGATCGTCGTGCGAGACCACGAACGTCCTGCGGCATGAGGTCCCTGCGCGGGTGACGTGCGGGGCGCCGAGTTCACCTCGTCTCGACCGCTTGTCCGCTCTCCGCAGGGGTTTTTCGTCATTCTCGTGTGGACGAGAGCAGGCAACTCGGGCGCGATGCCCCACCCCGCGACCGGAGAAGTCAGTGAAATCGACCGGCTCAGGACTGAGCCCGTCTCCGAGGAGTGCACCATGCGGGCATACGACAATTACTCGCGCTGGTTCTACCGCAAGGAAAGCCCGAACCTGTTCGCTCAGATTCAAAATCGTCTCTCAGCTTGGGTTTTCGCCGCGGGGATCGCGCCGCGCTTGGTGTCGGCACTGGGTGTCGGCGGGGGCGCAGCAAGCCTGTGATCTGGTTCCCGGTGGTGCTCACAGAGTTCGGCGGCCCACGCTATGTGGTTTCGCTGCTGGGAAGAACGCGAACTGGGTGCGCAACGTGGCCGCCGCCGAGGGCCACGCCCTGCTGCGTCACGGCGACAGTGAGGAGGTTCGGTTGAAGGAGGTCGACTCCGGACAGCGGGCGGCGATTCTGCGCCGGTACGTGCGTGTGGCTCCAGGAGCCCGCCCGCACATTCCGGTCGGCCCGGACGCTCCGCTCGCCGAGCGGATCGCCTCGGACTACACTGCACCAGCCACGGCCAGATCTCCGCGCGGTCGCTGATCGCATCGGATTCAACTCGGACAGGAACCGCCGTAGCGCACGACATGGTGCGAGGCAATGGCGCGGCACGATTCGTTTCCCCTCGGCCACCACCGGGCGGTGCGCGTTCCCACGCGGCCAGGCAGCCCTTTCTCCCGTCGAACTTGTTGCCATTACTCCCCCCGCCGAGGGCCGATCGACTCTCCTGTGCGATTCGGCCTATGTCGGACACTGGAGCGGATCGGACTACGACAATCACCCGGACCGTCCCAGGAGGAAGCACAATGAAGGTCGATGAGATTCTCGCGTCGGCGAAGGATGCCATGACGGTGCACCGTGTGTACGCCGAACCGGTCGAACGAGATGGTGCCGTGCTGATCGCGGCCGCCGCCGTTTCTGGCGGTGGAGGCGGCGGTGGAGGCACCGACGAAGGCGGACAGGAAGGATCGGGCGTCGGCTTCGGCCTCGGCGCCAAGCCGGTGGGCGTCTACGTGCTGCGGGATGGCCGAGTGCGCTGGCAACCGGCGATCGACGTGAATCGCCTGATCACCGTCGTCGGCGTCGTCGCCGTAACCGCGCTGCTCGTCGGTGCGCGAATCGCCGAGCGGACCGCCCGATGAGCACTCGGACGCCGCCGTCGTAACGGTCGGCCGGTCCGGCTGCCGCTCGACCGTTCGGGCCTGCCGGCGCATACCGGTCCTGCCGCGTTCTCGGGACCATCGGCGCTGGTCGAGCGGCGCCTGGACCGCGAGCTGCATCCAGAAGTAAGACCTGACGGGAGGCACACTATGCGATGGACCATCCCTTTGCTGGCGACATCCGGCGCCGCACTGGCGCTGCGGCATCGCATCCTGCGCTGGGGCGCCACCCCGGCAGAAGCCGCGGCTGAGTATCCCGGTGACATGCTGGTGCCTGCGCCCACGGGCTGCTCGACCATGGCTACGACGCTCGAGGCGCCGCCGGAGGAGGTGTGGCGCTGGCTGGTCCAGATGGGCGCAGACCGCGCCGGCTGGTACAGCTGGGACCGTCTGGACAACGGCGGTCGGCCGAGTTCGACGCGGATCGTGCCGCAATGGCAGGAACTGCGCGAAGGCGACCGGGTCAATGCGACGCGCGACGGGCGCACCTACTTCACGGTGGCGATCGCCGACCGCCCGACGACCTTGGTGCTGCGCAGCGATCTCACACTGCCCAGTGGCCGCCCCTTCGACCCGCGCGGACCGCTGCCCCGCATGTTCACGCAAGGCGTGTGGGGCTTCCATCTCACCGAACTCCCCGGCCGACGCACTCGGCTGGTGGTGCGCACCATCGGACGGGATGCTCCTCGCCCCTTGATGGCGGTCGCCGACTTCCTGATCGGCGAGCCCGCTCATCTGATCATGCAGGCCCGCCAGTTCGCCAACCTACGCGTCCGCGTCCGCGCCGACGAGAACGCTCCGACCGGTCCTTCAGTCGCCTCCGACCCGGCCCGGTGACTCCGAAGGAGTCTTAACGGCGCAACCACTCACCACCGCCGCTGACATGCCGAATCCCGGGGGACACGGTGACCGGCGCCAGCGGTCCACCCGCGGTCACGATCGCGACGACCTGGCCTGGCCCCGTCACCGCCGGCACGGGTGCGGGCGTGCAATCACACGGCTGCCGCGCGGTGTACCGATCCGGGACCTCCACACTGCCGGAAGCTCCCGTCGCCAGGTTGTACCACTGCACTCGCGTACGCGATGCGAGGCTGTCGCTTCCGCCGAATTCCACCTGCTCCTGATGCTGCGCTCCTTCGTCGAGGTCGGCGACCGATCCTTAGGCACACTCATCGCCGCGGCCCAAGCCGAAGGAGACCTGGACCCGGCGCTACCCGCCGCGTGGATCGAGGGAGTGTTCAACGCGCACATCTACGTGGCCGCCGAAGCCGCGCAAGCGGGCGGCGAGTCGACGCACGTCATCGCCGATCGCGCGGTCCGCACTCTGCTCGGAGGTGTCGGCGTACCGTGAGCCCGAGCCGCGCGGCTGGTTCCGGACC
The DNA here is from genome assembly GCF_009829325.1 of Nocardia sp. CY41. Lineage (GTDB taxonomy): Bacteria > Actinomycetota > Actinomycetes > Mycobacteriales > Mycobacteriaceae > Nocardia. Next base: position 27,501 of record NZ_VUOS01000032.1, on the reverse strand, counting down.
GCTCCGGTTCCGGCGGGTCTGCGGCGACGAGGGCACTCGAACAGTCGCGCGGCGGTGCGGGCCGAACTCAGTATGGCGGCGACCCGCGTGACGCGGGCGGCCGCATTCGCGAATCCTTCGAACGTGGCTGGTCGTTCCCATGCGGAGCTACCGAGTGACGCGGCACGGCCGTAGCGGCTCAGGGCTGCGTGGAGCGCGCCGTCGCGGCCTCGGCGAGACGTTCACGCCAGGTTCGAGCCCGGCCGACCTCGCCTTCCAGCAGGGGCCCGGGAGTTACGTGGACGAGAAAGTCCGCGGGGTCATCGATCAGCTGTAACCCAACGCGCGCAGTCGTTTGCCGGTACCGCGCGCCGCGGAGCCGGGCAGCCACGGCGGAGTGCCCACCTTGGTCCCGAATGCCGCGGCCCGGGCCCTGCCGGGAGCTGCCGAAGCGGCCTCGAGCCACTCACGGATGCCGCGCTCGGTCTCGACCGGTTTCTCGGTCTGTCGGGCCGCGTCGAGACGGGTGGGCGGACGACTGAGCCCGAACGCGTGGGTGGGCCCGCCGACGACTAGGACATCGACCGGGGAGCCGGGCAGTTCGGCCGCGGCCGCCACGTTCAGCACCTCGACCTCGGCCCGGTCGCCGAACCCCTGGGCAATGGCCGCTGCCCACCTGCGCGGTGTTGCCGAACATCGATTCGTAGACGATCCGCACACGCATTCACGCACTCCTTGTCGGTCACCGGGCCGGTGCCTCCTGAGTGCGCCGGGTCCACGGCGCGCGGCAAACTCCCAGACGCGTGAGGTCGGTGAAGGAACCCCGGCCCCGCCCGCTCGGGTCCGGTCGAAGGACCGTCGGGAGAGGGGCTTTGGAACCTGTACGCCCGACCGCGCGTGGGCGGATGATCGAAGACATGACGCACAGCACCGATGCCGGGGATCGAACGACCCGCCACGATCATCACCCCTCGCCAGGAGACACGGCGGCGGGCGACCTCGTGCCAGGCGTGTCGAGGGACTGGCAGTGGCGCAGGTGGTTCGGCTTGGTGACCGTTGGCGAACTACTCGGCTTCTCGGCGCCCGCCGTGGTGGGCGCGCTCGTCGCCGATCGCGCCGGAGTCCCCGCGGCGGGCGCGCTGCTCGTGGCGGGCGCGGTGGAGGGCGCGACGCTGGGGTGGTTCCAGGCGCGCGCGATGCGAGCGGTGCTGCCGGGACTGCCGAGCCGTCGCTGGATTGCCGCGACGGTCCTCGGCGCGGTCGTCGCATGGTCGGTGGGCGCCTTGTTCGTCGTCACCGAAGGACTGTCGGGATGGCCACGACCGGCGCATGTGGCCACGTTCGTGGCAGGGGGTTCGGTGATTCTGCTGTCCATCGGCGTCGCGCAGTGGGTTGTCCTCCGCGCGCACGTGCGGGGCGCGGCGCGCTGGATCGCGGCGACCGCCGCCGCCTGGCTGGCCGGGTTGACCGTCTTCACCGCGTTCACCAGTCCACTCTGGCAGCCAGGGCAGTCGGCCACGCTGATTGCGCTGATCGGCTTGGTCGGCGGACTGCTCATGGCGGCCGCTATGGCCGCGGTTTCCGGTCTCTTCCTCGTCCGGCTACTGGAGATGGGCCTGCGATGAGCGAACTCGGCCGCCTCGACGCGGGGTTCCTCGAACTCGAGGACACCGACCAGCACGTGAGCGCCGGCATCGGCGCGGTGGCGATCCTCGCGGGCGAACCGGGCGATCGCGCGGAATTGGTGCGCCGGCTCGCGGACCGCATCGAGTCTAAAACCCGGATGCGGCAGAAGGTGCGGCGCGGCCCCTGGGATGTCACCGCGCCGACCTGGGTGATCGATGACGATTTCGATTTGGGGCACCACCTCATGTGGGCGGCGCTGCCCCGACCGCGGGACGAAGCGGCCTTGTGGGAGCTGGTGGGCGCGACGCTGGAACGTCGGCTGGACCGCGATCACCCGCTGTGGCACCTCACCATCGTCGAGCAGCTCCAGGGCGACCGATGGGCGGTGATCCTGTCCGCCCACCACAGCATGGTCGACGGCGTCTCCGGGATCTCCCTGCTGCGCCGCCTCTGTGACCCAACCACCGAGGACGCCGACGCCACGCCTGGCGAGCAGGGCGCCGACGACATGCTCTCCAGCGAAGGCGAAGGCGAAGGCGCGGCGGCGGACTGGCAGCGTCTGCTACGCGGCGGACTCGAGTTGCCGTTGCGGGCCCCCGCGCTGCTGGTGCGGGCTCCCCGCGCGCTGGTCCGCACGGCGCGCGGCATGGCGCCGTTGATCTGGAACGTGCTCGACCCGCGCCGAGGCTCCTCGCTGAACGGCCCGATCGGCCGGCAACGCCGCTACACGGTCGCCCGCGTCCGGCTCGACGAGATCAACCGCGTACGCGAGGTATTCGGCGGCACTATCAACGATGTCGCGCTCGCGGCGGTCACCACGGCGTTACGCGCCGTCCTCCTGGCGCGCGGCGAGCAACCCGGGCCGGACACGGTGCGGGTGCTCACTCCTGTCTCCACGCGGTCGGCGCGGGCCTCCGGACGGTTGGACAACCGCGTCTCGCTGATGTTGCCGGTCCTGCCGGTCGATCTCGACGATCCGGTGGACCAGTTGAATGTGGTGTGCGAGCAGATGGGCAAGCTCAAGCACGGTGGAGAGTCCGGTGCCGGCCAGACGCTCGTCACCCTCGCCGGGCTCGTGCCGTTCGCGCCGGTGGCGTGGGCGGTGCGAACGGCACTGCGCTACCCGCAGCACGGTATCGCCGCGTTGGTCACCAATGTGCCGGGACCGACACGGACACAACGCATGTTCGGCGCCGATGTGCTCGAGGTGTTCCCGTTCGCCCCGATCGCGATGCGCCTGCGCATCGGCATCGCCATGCTCAGCTATCACGGCACGCTGAGCTTCGGCATCACCGGCGATTACGACGGCGCGCCCGACATCGCCCTCCTCGCCCAGACGATCCCGACCGCTGTGCGGCGGATGCTCGAGGGCGCCGAGGGGTAACCGCCGGTCCTCCTGATCCCCCGATAACTGTCGCGCCTCGGGCTCATTCCCGGCGATGGGCGAGGTATCTGCGTGCGGTGGTGACGATTCCGGCGGCACAGACGAGCATCACCGCGATGGCGCTGATCCCGAGGCCGATCTCGACAGCCCTGCCCAGATCACCGTCATTGCCTTCCTCCAGGCCGGAGACGAACTCCGCCGTGAAGTAGGGCCGGTGGACCAGGACCGCGGCGGCCGTGGCGACGGCGAGCAGATCGGCGGCGATCGACAGCGCGGCGACCGGCACCGTCCAGGCACGCGCGAGAAGTTGTGCGATAGCGACGATCACCCACAGCACAGCGACGACGACCACCATGGGCAACAGCCGCTCGGCCACGCCGGGATCCAGACCGGCGGCGGTCTCGGCGAGGAAGGACGGCGCCAGCGCCGGGAAGAAGCACAGCGATCCGACACGGCCACCGCGAACACCAGATCGGCGATCGCGTCGCCGAGCGGGATCTCGTGCCCCGGGGGATCGGCGGCAGGTCCTCGGGACGGATCGTTCCGGTTCCTCACGTCCTGTCCGCGCCAGTTCCCGGCAACTTATTGGCAACTCACTTCTCGAGCGCTTCGCGCTGTTCCGCGCTCAGCCGGTCCGGCCTCGCGATGAGGGCAGCATGTAAGGCGCTGCCGCTTCGGATGCTCCCTCGGCACGGATACCGGCGAGATGGCTGTTCGGCAGCGAACCGGCGCACCCCGCTGAATCCGCCGGCGAGTCACAGACGGTTCGGCACGCGCGACCGAACGGCGCGCGGCCTGTTCGGAACACTGGCGCTTCCCGGCGGATCGGACTACTTTCCGGCCGTGGAACCGACTGTGCGAAGCGTGGAGCTGTTCGAAACGGCGGCGGCTCATGCCACCCGTGACGTGCCGATCGCCGATCCCGGGGAAATGGCCGACGATGTCCTAACCCGTATGCGCGGTGGCCGATTTGCCAGCGCGGCCGTGATAGCGGTGTGTGACGGTACTCGGCTGGCCGGTCTGATCACGATCGAGAATCTGCTCGCGGCACCCACCGGGACGGCCGTCGGTGCCGTGATGGACCCCGATCCGCCGACGATCGCCGGGCACAAGGACCAGGAGGCGGCGGTGTGGGAGGCGTTGCGGCATGAGGAACCGGGGCTCGCGGTCGTCGATGCCGATGGCCGATGGCTCGGTCTTATTCCACCGCGGCGGCTGTTGACGGTGCTGTTGCAGGAACACGACGAGGATGTCGCCCGGCTCTCCGGATATCTGAAATCCGCGACCGGCGCCCGGACCGCGACCGTCGAACCGATCGCCCGCCGACTGTGGCACCGCTTGCCGTGGCTGCTGGTGGGGCTCGTCGGCGCGATGCTTGCCGCGGGAGTCATGGATATCTTTCACGCCGAACTGGAGCGCGAGGTCCTTGTCGCCTTCTTCGTCCCCGGCGTGGTCTATCTGGCCGACGCGGTCGGCACCCAGACCGAGGCGCTGGTGATCCGCGGCCTTGCGGTCGGTGTCGGCATCCGTGGCATCGTCCACCGTGAGTCCGTCACCGGCCTGCTCATCGGGCTGCTGATCGCCGTCGTCTCCTACCCGCTCACGTTGATGTTCTGGGGTGCACCGGACGTGTCGCTGGCGGTGGCGATCTCCCTACTGGCCGCGTGCTCGGTCGCCGCGGTCGTGGCGATGGGTCTGCCGTGGACGATGGCGAAACTGAAGATCGATCCGGCCTTCGGCTCCGGACCATTGGCAACCGTGGTCCAAGACCTCCTTTCGATCCTCATATACCTAGGAGTGACCGCACTCGTCGTGACCTGATGGCGGACGTCACCCGGAGGCGCTTGCGCGAGGAGGATGCTCTTCGTCGCGGTGGCGCGCTACCGCAGGCGCGAACAGCAGTGTGCCGACGGCGCCCGCCGTAGCAGCGGTGCCGGCGATGAGCAGGCCGACGGGGCCTACCGGTCGGCATCCGAACAACTGACTCAGTCCTGGAGTCTCGACGATGCCGAGCAGCGCTGCCGCTGATACGGCGGCCGCGCCGACGACGACCGGGTCGGTCGGTCGCAGCACCGCGGTCTCGCCCAACTGCGCGCCGACGATGCTCAGCAGGGTGACCGTGCGAGCTCGCTCGGCGGTACCGGTGAGGCGGGCAGCCAGGTAGCCGCCCGCGCCTGCCAGACCGGTGGCGACGCCGTTCACGGTGATCCGTTCGGTGAGCAGTGGGCCGATCGAGCGGTCCGGGCCCTCCGCGAGCAGATGCTCCGGATCGAGGTGGGGCACCGGGCGCATGGCGATGGCCAGCGCCGGGATCGTGTCGGTGAACAAGTTGCACAGCAGCAGCTGGCGGGCGGTGAGCGGGGTCCTGCCGGTCAGCAGACTCACGCCGCCGATCACCGCGATCTCGCCGTAGTTGTGACCGAGCAGGTTGGCGACCGCATCGCGGACCGCCACCCATAGGGCACGGCCCTCGATGAGCGCGTCGACGATGCTGCCGATGTGGTCCGCGACGAGCACCACGTCGGCGGCGTGGCGGGCTGCTTCGGTACTGCGGCCGCTGCCGAGGGCGATACCGACGTCGGCGAGCCGGATCGCGGCCGCGTCGTTCACACCATCACCGGTCATGGCGACACAGTGCCCAGCCCTGCGGTAGGCAGCCACCAGCCGGACTTTGTGGGCCGGCGTGACCCGGGCACAGACGGACACCCCGGGCAGCAGTGCGTCGAGCGCGTCGTCATCGAGGCGGTCGAGCTCTGGGCCGGTGACGACACCGGTGCTGTCGTCGGACGTGGACGGCAGCCCGACCTCGGTGGCCAGCCAGCGGGCCGTCGCAGGATGGTCGCCGCTGATCAGCACGGGCCGCACACCCGCGCGGGTGATTCGATTCAGAGCGTCCGCGGCGTGGCCGCGTGGCGGGTCGGAGAGGACCAAGAACCCGGCCAGGGTGAGTCCCATGACGTCGTCTTCGGACAGCTCGGCCACCGATGGCGCGCCGTGCCGGCGGGTGGCGACGGCGAGCACTCGGCCGCCGTCTCCCGCCAGTTCCTCGACCAGTCCGTAGAGCTGGCTGCGGCGATCACTGTCCACCTCGACGTGGCCTGCGGTGGGGTGTTCGTGGTGGGCGCAGCGGCTCAGGATCGTCTCGGGAGCCCCGATGACGCTCAGTCGTACACCGTCCTCGTCCGGGACGACGACCGCGTGGTAAGCCCGGCCCGACTCGTAGGTCAGCTCGGCCAGTGCGGCCGGGGGCTCCGGGAGCCCCGCAGCCGTCGCGGCGGTGACGATGGCGTCATCGGTGCTGCCCGGGCGACGTCGTCGCGGCAGGGTGGTCGCCGCCACAGCATAGGCGGTGGCGAGGATCCGCCGGTGCCTGCCGGGGAGCTGACCGGCAGCGGCACCTAGCTGTCCGTCGTGCACGGCGGTGACGCGCAGAATTCCATGAGTAAGGGTGCCGGTCTTGTCCACACACAACACATCGACCCGGCCGAGGGCCTCCACCGCTCGCTTGTGGCGGACCAGCACACCCCGCTCGGCCAGCCGCCTTGCCCCGGCCAGCTGGGCGGCGGTGGCGAGGATCGGCAGGCCCTCGGGGACGGCCGCCACCGTGAGACTCACCCCGGCGGCCAGCGTCTCGGCCAGTGGGGCGCCCCGGGCGAGATTGGCGAGCATGGTGACGACCCCCGCCCCGAGTGCGACCGGTGTGGCGCGCGCCGCCAACGCCTCGAGGCGGATCTCCACCCCGGTGTGCGGTGAGGTGACGCCGCGGGCAGCCCGTCCGGCGGCGGTGTCCGCCCCGACCGCTACCACGACCGCGCTGGCTCGCCCCGTCGCGACGGCGGTGCCGGCGAACAACATGCACGACTGGTCGGCCAGCGCCTCCGCTTCGACCGGCGCGGGAACCTTGGCCACCGGCAGTGACTCGCCGGTCAGCGCGGATTCATCGATCTCCAGGCCCTCGGCCTCGAGCACGCGGCAGTCGGCGGGCACCCCTTCGCCAGGACCGAGCCGAATGATGTCGCCGACGACCAGTTCGTCGGCGAGGACGCCACGCTCGGACCCGTCGCGGCGGACCCGGACCCGCTGGGCGGCTACCCGGTCGAGCGCGGCAACGGCCCGGTCGGCCCCCAGCTGTTGCAGAGCGCCGATTCCGGCGTCGGCGAAGACGACGGCGCCCACCATGGCCGCGTCGAGCATGGACCCGACCGCCACCGAAAGTGCGGCGCCCGCCGCGAGCACCGGCGTGAGCGGGTTGCGCAGCTCGTTGACGACATGAACCAACAACTGCCGGGGCGCGCTCGGTACGGCACCCGGCGGCGGGCGGCGGGCACCCGCTTCGGCGGCGGTCAACCCTTCCGGGCTGCTCCCCAAACGAGCGAGCACCTCGGCGGGCGGGACACGATGCCAGTCGTCCTCCGCCTGCGCTTTCGGGGCCGGCGGGACCAGCCGCAACGCGCTCAGGCGCCCGTGTGCCAGAGCGACAAGAGCCGCCGCGTCGACACCTAGCGAGACGGGCCATGCCCGCCGATGCCGCCGCGGCACCGGGACGCCGAGCAGGACGAGCGCGCTCGCCGCCGACCCGGCCAGCGCCAGCAGTACGCTGTGCCGGCTGATGTCCCGGGCGAGCCGGCAGGCGTCGAGCACGGCCGCGACGCCGGCGGGCCCGTCGACGGCGATGAGGTCGGCATGCCATGGCACCGGATGCTCCGGGTAGGGCGCGACCGCGACGCCGCAGTCCGCGGCGGCGAGCGCGGCCTTGTCGGCGCCCGCGACGACCGCGACGACGTGGCCTTCGCGTTGCAGCCGCGCGACGACTTCGGTGAGATCCGTTGGATCTTCCTCGGGTCCGGATTTGGGCTCGTACCGGACGATCTCGATGTCGTGGCCGGTCACCGGCTTCGGCGGCGGCGTGTCACCGAGCAGGTCCATGTCGATCACCAGACGGTCGACATGGTCGAGTATTCGCAGCGGTTCCGGACGCACCACGAGCACGTCGCAGCGACCCAGGTACTCCGTCACTCCGGCGGCGAATGCCTCGCGCCCGAGTCGGGCGGCCTTGGCAACCCCCGCGCTGACCACGTCGATGGCACCCTGCGCCTGATGAGAAAGCGGGATGGTGGTCATTGCTGCCGCTATGGTCGCCATCAAGTCGCCCTCGTCATAGCGTTCGATCGGGCCCGGGGGCAGCGGGATCGGCCGTGGCGCGCGGTGCTTCGGTAGCGGCTGGGTCGGCGGGGCGGTCGCGTACAGCACCGGCTCCAGCTGCGCGAAGGTCTGCGCGCGGGAACGCTCCTGCCGCAGCAGCAGCACCCGGTGGACGAGGTCGACGACCGGACCGAGTAGCTGTCGCTCCAGGGCACCGGCGGTGGCGGCCGCGATGCCCAGGGCCAGCTCCACTTCGGTCACCCCGAATCGCCGCTCCAGCGGGGCGCGCAGCCGCTCCTGGTTCTGCACGAACGCGATGACGGGCGCGAGTTCGATCGGCGTCGAGCGCCCGGGCAGGCGCAGCAGTGCGCCGAGGGCGGCGACGCCGACCGCGGCCACGTCGGCGACCGCCGCGACGGTGTACCACGCCGCTGCGGTCCGATCGGTGGGATGTGTGGCCACAGCCGCGGTGAAGGGCCCTGAGACATCGGCGGCGGTCTCCGCTTCCTCCACCGCGGCGACGATGGCGGCCGAGTCGAACGCCTCTGAAGACCTCCTGGCAACCACGAGAGATCCGCACCCGGCATCGAGACGTGCCCAGCCCACCCCTGGTAGGCGCCCGACCCGCCCGGTCAGGTCCGCAGCGAACGCCTCGAGCCGTTCCGGCGCCGGTCCGTGCACCGCGACATGTACGCGGTCGTCGCCGGACCATACGACGCGGGCGTGACCCACGGCTTCCGACAGCACGGTGTGCAACGCGTTCGCAGCGGATGCCGGGGCGCGCAGTGCACAGGCCGCGGCCGTCGGGATCCGCAACCCATTCACCGTGAGTACCGGGACACGCAGCAATCTCTCGAGATAGCCGCCCAACATCATGGATTCCGCTGGCGGTCGGCCGGTCGGAGCCATCTGTTCGGCCGGTAGCGGCTGCCGAGTGCCGGGGTGGCAATCGAGCAGCGCATCTCGCGGGAACGCGCCGCACTCAACGACCGTTCACACACAGTCACCCTCCCTCGAAGTTGCAGGACTCGGTAACGCTCAGCGAACCCGGCGAGTAACCGAGCGGGATAGGGCACAACGGGCCGACCGGCGGTGACCTTTGTCTTGCGTGAGAGTGTCGGGGCCATCGCGCAGTAAGGCGGCGCTGATCCGGTGTCGCGCTCAGGGCAACTGGAGGATGTGCCGACGGATCTATCGAAGACGTCGCTATATGTCGACCGCGCCCCGCGCGGTCGACATTCGAAGTGACGGTCAGCGATCGACTTCAGCGATAGAGGGCGTCGATGCCGGCGGCTAGATTGTCGATGACTATCTTGCGGCGCAGTTTCATGCTCGGTGTGAGATCGCCTGCCTCGACAGACAGTTCGTGATCGATGATGTCGAATTTCTTGATCTGTTCCCAGCGATTGAGTTGGGTGTTCAGATGGTCGACGTAGCCGGCGATCATGTCGTGGGTCTTCTCGTCCCGCGCGATGTCGGCGAGCGGTTTGTCCGCCAGGCCGTGCTTGCCGGCCCATTCGGTGATGCTCTGGGCGTCCAGGCCGACCAGCGCGACGCAATAGGGCCGGGTCTCTCCGTAGACGATGAATTCCGCCGCGTACGGGCATAATCCCTTGAATGTGGCGGCAATCGCGGAGGGCGCGACGTACTTGCCCTGCGAGGTCTTGAACAAGTCCTTCTTGCGGTCGGTGATATGCAGGAAGCCGTCTGCGTCGATCTCGCCGATGTCGCCGGTGCGGAACCAGCCGTACGCGTCGAAAGTCTCGGTGGTGGCGTCGGGGCGGTCATGATAGCCGCTCATCACACCCGGGCTTCTGAGCAGAATCTCGCCGTCCTCGGCGATCTTCACCTCCGTGCCGGGGAACGGCTTGCCCACCGTTCCGAACCGGTATGCCTCCGGGCGGTTGATGAACGAGGCGGCCGCGGTCTCGGTCAGGCCGTAACCTTCGAGCACGATGATGCCGATCGCGTCGAACCATTGCGCGACATCGCGATCCAAGGGGGCCGCTGCCGAAACGAAGTACCGTAGCCGACCACCGAAGCGTGCACGGACCTTGGAAAGCACCAGCTTGTCGGCGACTTTGTGCTGCAGTGAAATCAGCGACGACGGTTCCTTGCCGGCCTGTCTCGCGCGCGAGACTTTCAAGCCGACGCCGACGGCCCAGTCGAAGAGCTTCTTCTTGATCCCGCCTTCTTCGGCCACTATGCCCTCGATACGGGCATGCGCCTTCTCGAAGATGCGCGGGGCGGCCGCCACGATGGTGGGGTGCAGGATCGTGAGGTTGTCCACTATCTTCTCCACCCGGCCGTCGATCGCCGTGGGATAGCCGATCAGCGGTGACAGCGCGAGCATCACTTTGCCGAACGCGTGGGACAGCGGCAGCCACAAGAAGTTCAGATCGTCGGGGCCCAGAACATGCAGCGCGTCGATTGCTGCGGCGCTGTAGGTCCATGCCGAATGCGGCAGCCTTACCCCCTTCGGGGTGCCGGTCGTCCCAGAGGTGTACATGATGCTGCCCAGGTGCTCGGGCCGGATGCCGCGGATGCGGTCGGCCACCGCGTCGGGCGATTCGGCGAGCAGTGCGCGTCCGCGCTCTTCGAGGTCGTAGAGAGTGATCACCCAGTTTCCGTCGCCCTCGCCGTCGAAGATCACCACCTGTCGTACGTCGGGCAACTCGGCGCGGTGCTCGATCAGTTTGTCCACTTGGGCCTGATCCTCGGCGACGACGACACGGCTGCCCGAGTTGGCGACGATGAACGCGACGCCGGGGGCGTTGGTGGTGGGGTACACGGTGGTGGTGGCCGCACCGGCGCACATCACGGCGAAGTCGGCGAGCACCCATTCGTACCGCGTGGACGACACGAGGGCGACCCGGTCCTCGGCTTGGATTCCCAATGCGATCAGCCCTGCGGCGAGGATGTCGACGCGGTCACCGAACTGCTTCCAGGACACGCTGGCCCAGCGCTCGCTGTCAGGGAATCGGAATGCCTCCGCGTCCGGAGTCGCGGTGATGCGGTCGACAAGCATCTGGGCAACCGAGGATGCCCGGTGCTCGATCTTGCTGAGATCGGGAAGTTCCTCGGATTCCCGGAGGAACGTCATCACTTCATTCTACGGAGTCTTCGGCCGATCGATGAGGCGCTCGGACGAGAAAAACATGCGTACCAGAAAGCCCGGCATGATTCTGGAATCGGTCCGGACGGCGAGAGCGGCGCTACGTCCTCTATCGACCTTTTCGGAATGCTTGGCCTGCATTTCCCTTACGTGGGAGTACAGGCGTCTCCGGATCTTCGTGTTCGTGGGCCTCGAGTTCGAGATCGAAGTGCACGGTGGCGCCCTCGTATCGGAGCGCGTCATTCCACCCCTGTTCGGTGATGATCGCGAGCATGAGGGTGTTCTCCGCGAGTATTTCGGCGGTCAGATGTGCCACTCCCTGCAAGTAGGCGGCCGTGCCCAGTCGCCGTACGAGCAATGTGCCGATGCCGTGTTTCTGGTCATGCGCGTTGACCGCCAGTGCCATCTCCGCAGTGATGTGTCCAGCGGTGGTGTCGGTGACGACGTAATTGGCGACTCCGACCAGGTCGTCACCTTCGAAAGCGCCGAGCGCGAGGTGGGTGGAGTCGTGTCGGCACAGTTGTTCCGCGAACTCGTCCATGTGCTTCGGAGCGGCAGTGAAGAACCGCAGGTAGGCATCGCGCGCCGACATCTGCTCGTGCAGCGACGCGACCGCGTCCCGGTCGTCGGGCGTCAATGCGCGGACGGTAATCCCGGAGATCAGCGGGGCAGACGGTGCCGGTACGGTACCGGCGGTGGGTGCGATCGTATCCGCGCCGAGGCCCACCGGGGCCATTCGCGGCGGACAGATCATGACGGGGCACCGGCTGCGGTGGAACAAGTACGAACCGAGACCGGGTACTTCCGCAAGAGACGCGCGACCATCGGTTCCGGTGACCACCAGTTGCGCACCCGTCGTGCGTTCGCTCAACAACCGATATGGGATGTCGGCAAGGGTGGACACGGTGATGTCGGGGAAGGCGTCGCGTGCCACGGCCAGGTGGGCGTCGAGAGCGTGCCGGTTCGTCGAAGGGACCGGAGCGGCCGTTTCGTGTTGCTCCGGTTGGACGTTGACGGCGATGACCGATGCACCGAACAGATGGGCGTAGCCGAACGCGGCGAGCGCGGCGTCGGCGCCGTCGTCGTCCACGGCGAGAAGCACGGGGCGCTGGTCTGGAAGTTGGCCGCGCTCTCCCCGCCAGACGGTTACCGGGCAAGTGGCGTGATCGGTAACCATCGTTACGGCCGTCGGCACGTCGAGCTTCGCCACGTCGGGATGACCGAGGACTATCATCCGGGCGTCCTCTCCAACTGTGGCCAACGCCTGCGCAGCCGGTCCGTGGATCAACTCACCACTGATCTCGAGGTCGGGGTGATCGCGGCGCAGGACCGCGACCGTGTCGTCGACAACGGCTGTCGCGCCAGGTTCCGTCCCAGCCGCCGCTTCGGGTCCGGTCGCTGGGATGTCAGCCGAGACGTCAGGAGTGGCGGTGGCGATGTAGACGACCCGCAGGGTGCAGTGCAGCCGTTCGGCGAGGCGGGCGGACCACAGGGCGGCGTCGCGCCCGATCGGCGGTCGGTCGACGGTCACCACGATCGGGCGATGCCCGTGTGTGGTCATGCGGTTACTCCCGTCGTGAGAGCTGACCATCTTCCGCGAATCCGCCGACTGGCCGCCGGCCGCCGAGTAAGACCGTCCGCGCGCATCACATCGACGTGATCCGGGCGGGACTGAACGAGTTCCCGATGGCCGTGTGCCCCGTCGGTCGGCGATGCATCGCCGACCCCGCCGAGGGCGTGAGACAGCAGCGTAGGTGCCCAACGCCGGCCAAGGCGGCGATGGCGGGGGCGGCGTTGGGCACTTTATCCCGGCTATGGTCGGCAGACCCTCCGCAGGCCTCGACTGACGCTGACCCGCAGCAGCGGTCGGCATGCGCTGTGTCGGCCGGCCGGTGTGCCTAGGCCATCCCGGGTTCCGCAGCGGTCAGCTGTGTCCGTTCCCGGTCTTCTTGATTTCGATGTGCTTCTCCGGGGTCTCCGACTCGGACACCGGCACGGTCACCGTCAAGATCCCGTCGGTGTAGGACGCGTCGATGTCGTCTTCCTTCGCACCGACCGGTAGCGGAATCGACCGATAGAAACTGCCGTAGTGAAATTCCGAGCGGGTGCCTTCTTCCTTCCGTTCCGTGCGTTCGGCCTTGATCGTCAACTGTCCTTCCCGGACGCTGATGTCGACGTCTTTGGCCGGGTCCACCCCGGGCAGCTCGGCCCGCAACGTGTACCGGCCCTTCTCGAGATTCTCCTCGACTCGAATCATGTGGCCCTCGAGCGAGGTCCAGGGGGGCCTTGACTCCAACCTGGCCATCAGATCGGACCAATCGGGCAGTGCGGGCCAGGTCGGTAGCAATGCATGGCGAGAGGAAAGGATGCTCATAGCGCGACTCCAGCCAAGAGAGTGGTTGATGACTCTTCGATTCCACGCGGCGCCCGCACCGAGCAGTAGGGCCTACGGTCCTTCCTCCGAGGACTCCGGTCCCTGAACAGGAATCTCGCTTCGAAGAGATGAGATCATGTGGCGGGATCAGGCAACTTCGTCGCCTTACCGGGTAAAGAGTAGCTCATGCGGCCGCGGGGTCGGCGCGAGAAGTGCTTCTGTAGAGCGTCGGCCGCCACAACTGCGGGTATAGCGGACAGTGCGACCAGCGCGCCGGTTCCGGTCGGGCCGGACTGGTCGAGCAGGTGGGCGAGCGGTGGTATGTACAGGAATGCGGCGAGCATGCTGATCTCGGCGACGACGGCCGACAGCAGCAGCCGATTGGTGCTCAGCGGTATCCGCCACACCGGCCGGATCGTGCTGCGGCAGGCGAAAGCGTTCGCCACCTGCCCGAAGACGATCTCGGTGAAGGCAGCGCCGGAGCTCGCCGCCAACACGGGCCCGGTAGGGAAGGATTCGCCTGGTCGCCAGCCGGCGGCCAGGAACGAGACGACGAACACCGCCAGACCGATCGCCGCCTCCACCGGGCCCAGGACGCCGAACGCCCGGGCGAACAGCTTGCGGTCGAGCAGATGGCCGCGCGCCGGCGGCCGTTCGAGCACGTGCGGTGCCGGCGGTTCGGCGCCGAGCGCCAGTGCGGGCAGCACATCGGTGCCGATGTCGAGGGCCAGCACCTGCAGCACACCGATGGCGAGCGGGAATGTGCCACCGGACAATGCCCAGGCCACGAACGGAGCCAGTTCGGCGACGTTGTCGGTGAGATGGTAGGTGAGGAACCGGCGGATGTTGGCGAACGTGGCTCTTCCCTGTTCGACGGCGGCCACGATGGTGCCGAAGTCGTCGTCGAGCAACACCAGATCCGACGCCTCACGCGCCACATCGGTTCCGGACTTGCCCATGGCGACGCCGATGGCGGCTTCGCGTAGCGCGGGTGCGTCGTTGACGCCGTCACCGGTCATCGCGACGACGTGACCGCGCGCCTGCAGGGCTCGCGCGATGCGGAGTTTGTCCTCCGGTGTCACCCGTGCGACGACGGCAGCGTCCCGGTCCAGCAACTCCCCCAACTCCGCTGGTGCACTGGGCAGCTCGTGACCGGTGTACACCGGGGTTCCAAGGCCGCCCAGACCAACCTCACGGGCGATCGCGCGGGCAGTCTCCGGATGGTCGCCGGTGATCATGACGACCTGGATGCCGGCGCGGCGGCATGCGGCCAGCGCGGCGGCCGCTCCCCGGCGCGGCGGATCCTCCAATGCGACCAGCCCCAGCAGAGTCAGTTCGGCTTCCGCCTCGTCCGCCGTCGTGGGCAGGGGGCCGGTTAGCTGCCGGGCAGCCACCGCGATCACCCGCAACCCGCGCCCGGCCAGCCGGTGCAGCGCGTCGGTCGCCCGCGGTTGCGGCATGCAGCGGGAGAAGATCGCATCAGGTGCGCCTTTGACGAGTACGCGGTCGTCGACGACGACCGACATTCGTCGTCGCCGCGCGTCGAACGGGAATCGGGCGCGTTCGGGACGCGTACCGGCGTCCTCGTCGATACCGGCTCGACGGGCGAGGACGTCCAATGCCGCCTCCATCGGATCGCCCTGCGCGACCCACTCCCCATCTCGGTGCGCCGCTCGCCCCGAGGAGCAGCGGCGGGCGGCCCGAGCCAGCTCCCGCAGCGAAGCCAGCCCGTCCGTCGGCGTGCAGGTCACCTCGCCGGTCGGTTCGTAGCCGTCTCCGGAGATCGTCGCCGCCCCGCCCGGCATCCAGACCTCGACCACCGACATCTCGTTCTGGGTGAGGGTTCCGGTCTTGTCGGTGCAGATCAGCGTGGTGGAGCCGAGCGTCTCCACCGCCTCGAGATGACGAACCAGCGCATGTCGTTCGGCCATCCGCTGCGCTCCCATGGCCAACGACAGCGTGACGGTCGGCAGCAGCCCGCAGGGCACGACGGCCACGGTGACGCCGACGGCGAACAGGAACCCGTCGGAGGCGGGGGTACCGACCAGCAGCGCCAGCGAGAAGAAGACGACACCCACGACGATCGCGACGGCGGCGATGATCCGCGAGATCCGATCTAGTTCCCGCCGCAGTGGCGTGAGCGCCGGTCGCTGCGCCTGGGTGAGTTTCGCGATACCGGCCAGCCGGGTCCGCTCCCCGATCGCCACCACAATTGCCTGGGCTTCGCCTTCGACGATGAAACAGCCCGCGTACACCCCATCGCCCGTGCCGGGATGTTCAGGCACGCTTTCACCGGTGAGCGCCGAGGTGTCCACTGCCAGCGCATGTGCCCGATCCAGGCGCAGGTCCGCCGAGACGCGGTCGCCCTCGGCGAGCAAGACCACGTCGTCGGTGACGAGCTGATCGGCGGGCACCTGAACGACGGCCGCGTCGCGCACCACGGTCACTTTGCGAGGCAGCAGGTTGCGCAACCGCTCGGCGGCATGCTCGGCCCGCTGCTCTTGCACAAATGCGAAAAGCCCGTTCAGCACCACCACGACGAACACCGCGATGCCCAGCTGCGGCATCCCGGCTACGAATGCCAGCGCGCCGGCCACCCAGAACAGCAGGGCGAAGAAATGCACCATCTCACCCGCGAACCGCCGCCAAGCCGGAGTCGCGCGCCGCACGGGCAGCGCATTGAGACCCTCCAGCTCCTGTCGGCGGGCCACTTCGGCGGCGGTCAGGCCGTGCCGTCCGGTAACCAGGTCGACGGCGCTCATGCCCGTGCCTTGCCGGCGCGCGGCTCCGACAAGACCGCGATCGCGGCCGTGCCTGTCGTTCGCTCGCTCGCTCATGAGCACACCCACTGGGTGATCATCTACGCACCGATCCTGCGATGGGTCTTCCGGTGACGGTGATCGGGATGGCGGCGCGTCCACCAGACCGCGATCAGGAGCGCGACCACACACAACGCCGCGGCGACCACAATGCCGACGACTACGACCGCGATCACTTCACCGGCAGCCATACCTGTTACATCCTTCGTGCCGCGACAGCGTCGACCACCAGCGCGTGTGGCGGTCCTCCGATCCGAGTCTGCCCCACCCCGCGTGCCGTCGCGCGGGGCAAAAGCAGGAGAACACCAGGACCTTTGCCCCTTCGGCGTCTGGCGTGAGACAGCGTCTCGGCAGCGTCGAATCCGGCGCCCATGGCGCCCTCTTCGCATTTCCGCCCAGCCGACGCGAGACCCATATTCTGGCGTACCCGGATGACCTCGGGCTGATAGCCGCCGGCATGTCCGGCTCGACCGGGTCGCGTTCTCGGCCACGACTGGTGACAGATGACTCTCGTCCCGCCCGAATAGTGCTGTTCGGCCGTATCCCGATCGGTGTACGGCGCGCACAGTGAAAGAACCGAACACCCGAAGTGAAGGAGAGACTGCGGTGATGTTCTGGTACGGCAACGGAATGACCGGATGGGGATATGGCCTGATGGCCATCAGCATGGTGATCTTCTGGGTCCTGGTCATCGTCGGCATCGTGGCACTGGTCCGCTACACCGCGGCCCCCTCGCAGGGGCAGCGCACGGTGCCATATGGCCCCACTCCGCAGCAGGTGCTCGCCGACCGTTACGCCCGTGGCGAGATCGACGACGAGGAATACACCCGGCGATTGAAAACCCTCAACAGCGCCACATCCACCTGAGGCGTACCGGCATGGTTCGAAGGCAGCAGGCGATGGCCACTCGCGAATCCCACATGTCCCAATCGGACCTGTTCTCCTGGAACATGGAACGTGATCCGGCGCTACGGTCGACAATCGTCTCGGTCCTGATTCTCGACACCGATCCGAACTGGGAACGTTTGGTGGACACGATCGATCGCGGCACCCGCATCGTGCCGAGGTTGCGGCATCGGCTGGCCACCGTGCCGTTCGGTCTCGCCCCGCCGCGGTGGGTACTCGATTCGGATTTCGACCTGTCCTGGCACCTGCGCCGTTCCGCGTTGCCGGCACCGGCGGACCTCTCCGCGGTGCTCGAGTTCGCCCGAACCGAAGCGATGACCGCGTTCGACCCGGCCCGGCCACTCTGGCGCTCGACGTTGCTCAGCGGCTTGGACGGCGCGGGATGCGCGCTGGTGATGACGGTGCATCACAGCCTCACCGATGGCATCGGTGGTATTCAGATCGCCACAGCGCTGCTCGATTTCGATCGGACGGGCACCGATCGCGGCCATCCGCCCGAGCCGCCGCAGGACCGTGACGGCGCGTTCCGCGACATCCTGGCGTGGAACTGGTCGGTCGGCTCGGATCTTCTTCGCGGCGGTGTGCGGGTCACGCCGCGGACCGCGTGGCGGGCTGTCACTCATCCCGCCCGGGCGGCGCGCGATGGTGCCGCGCTGGCGACCTCGTTGATTCGCTTGGCCCAGCCCGTCACCGCGACGCTGTCGCCGGTGATGACCGAGCGCAGCCTCCGTCGCCGGCTGGCAGTACTGGACGCTCCCGTCGAGCAGCTACGCCGTGCCGCGCGGGTGGTCGGCTGCACCATGAACGATGCGTTCCTGACCGCGTTGGTCATCGGGCTACGTATGTATCACGATCGGCACGGGGCGAGAGTCGACCAGCTGCGGGTGACCATGCCGATCAGCCTTCGCACAGCCGATGATCCGCTCGGCGGCAATCGGATCACTCTCGCTCGTTTCGCGTTGCCGGCCGACATCCCGGACACCGCGGACTTGATGCGCGCCGTGGACGCCGCGGTCGCCGGTTGGCGGCGCGAGCCGGCGATACCGCTGTCCGGCGCCGTCGCCGCGGCGTTCAACCGGCTGCCTGCCGGACTGCTCACCGAGATGCTCAAACATATCGACTTCCTCGCGTCCAACGTCCCGGGTTCCCCGGTGCCGCTCTATATCGCCGGGGCGCGGATCGACCGGATGTACGCCTTCGGTCCCACCATCGGCACGGCCGTCAACGTCACCCTGACCTCGCATGCCGGAACCTGCTACGTCGCGATCAACGCCGATACCGCCGCGATCCCCGACATCGCGATCTTGACCGACTGCCTCGCCGCCGGTTTCACCACCGTGCTTCGTCTCGGCGCCGAGGGCGCAGCAGAGGACGGCGCCGACCTCCCCGCCGAAGCACCTCGCTCGACACCCGTGTGATCGGTTGTGCACGGACCGCGGCGGTCGCACTCTTCCACCTGGCCGTTCTGACCAGTGTGACAGGAGTGCGGACCGGAGCGATCTGGTTCGAGGTCTGGCGGCCCCGCCGTCTCCGCCGAGGTGAGTGCCGCCGCCGCGGTCACACGGAAGCCCGTGGATGCCCGGGCACAAGGATGCGCACGAGGAACGTCCCGGTCGTCACCGCCACTACCGCGGCCATCACAACGCCTCCCAGTGCTCCGATCACGGCCGTGACCGTCGTCGACTGCCCTGCCCGCCACAACGGGGTCGTGACCGTGGTGAAGGCGGCCAGCCCCGCGATCCAGCCGACCGCGTTGCCCCAGATCCACAGCACTGCACGATCCGACCAGCGCCGTAACACATACCACTGCGCGACGCCGATCGCGAACACCATCACAAGCGCCCCCGCGGCGACCGCCGGCACCTGGACAGCGGCCGGCCAATTGCCCAATCGCTCTCCGTAGAGTACCGGCACCAGCCCCACGGTCCACGCGGCGAGCGCACCGGCCACCGTGGCCATGCCCAGTCGCGGGTTGAGAATTCGTGCAACCACCAGCGCAGTACGCGACTCTGGAAAATGGCGAGCACGCCGCCTTCGATCGCGGCCGCGATCAGCAGTGCGGCCGCGATCACCCCAGGCGCCGAGTCGACGGTCAGCGCACCCGCCGCAGCCGGTGCGGCGAAGCCGAGAGTTTCACCAGCGGTGACCGCGACGAGCCAGCGACGACTCAGCTCCCGGCGCGACGGCGTCGTCTTCTCCGCACCTACATCGATCACCACGTACGGATCATCCACGTCGATCCGGTGCCGTGGATGCGCGTTCTGGTACACCGCGTCCGCCTTTTCGTGTTCCAGCGATCCCGGCGCCACAACGTGTCCTATACCTGTCAACCAGACACCGTTGATCCGGATCGACGCCGGATGCGGTGACCGGAAGTTCCGCCACCATGTCTTCGTGGCGGCGTTCGCCACTCGGACGACTACGCTGTCGCCCACCCGCACATACGACACCGGCAGGGCGATATGCCGCCCGGATGCTCGCCCTCGGTACCGCAACTCGCCGATCGTCTGCTGTAACCCGACCGGCAGCCGCAATGCCGTCAACAGCGCCGATGCGCCCAGTCCTGGTCTCTCGTACCTGGTGGTCGTCACAAATACCTCCCCGGCGCACCGGCTTTTGAATTCCCTACCTCGATTCTTTGCGCCGCACGCGCGCTCCCACAGAAGCGAAAGTCACCATCCGGCGGCCGTTCCGTGATCTCCGCAAGACCCTGGAAGAGGACGTTGGTCCCGCGTGCCGAAGGTAGGACGCCTCTCCCGGATCCGCGCGCACCCCGTCAGGCTGGGCACATGTCCTCGGGAAAGTCCGGTTCGCCGTCCAACATCCTCGCATCCGTGAGGTGATACCGATGTACGCACGCGACGTACTCAGCAGGCCCGTGGTGACGGTGCGGCCGGAGACACCGCTGCGCGAGGCGACCGCGCTGCTGACCGCACATGGTTTCGCCGCGCTGCCGGTCGTCGACGAGCAGGGCCGGGTGATCGGCATGCTCTCCGAATCCGACGCGCTGGGAGTCGGTCCCAGCATGGCGAGCGCCACCGTCGAAGCGGTGATGTCGGTCCCGGCCGAGGTGATCACGCCCGGCACCGATACCTCGACGATCGCTTCCCGCCTGCTCGCCGGACATCTGCGGTCGATGCCGGTCGTCGAGGCCGGCCTGCTCGTCGGGATCGTGTCCCGTCGCGACCTGCTGCGCGCTCTGATCAGTGACGACGCCACCCTCGAGGCGAAGATCCGAGTGCTACTGGACGAATACGCCGGCAGCCGTCGGCAGTGGTCCATCGACGTGGCCGAGGGAGCGGTCACCATTCGCGGCATCTTCGCCGACCCGAGCGAACAACACGTTATCGCCGCCCTCGCCGACACCGTCGACGGTGTACACGACGTCGAGGTGATAGACGACGCGAGGATCGCGCCCGACCGCTGAACGGCCGCGCTACGGCCAGATCCTCCGGAAGGCGCGGCCCCAGCCTCCGCTCATCATCGCCGCGAGGTGGCCGACCGACTCGACCGGCGCTGCCCACCTTCGCCTTGCCCGGCGCCGGGGTTGCGGACAGCCTTCGGCCAGCTGCCAGCTGCCTGCTGCCTGCTGCACCGTCACCGAACAGGCACCGTCTCCACCGAGCGGTCCCGTAGGCCGTCCGCCAGAGCGAGCCCGACCCGCCAACGGCAGCCCGCCGCCGACGATCGCGTTGCCGCCGAAGAAGCAGCGGCCATCCCCAATAGTGACCTCCGTCGTCTCCTGGCGAGGACGGTCGGTGCCCCCATGTCGGAAGCTTCGTCCTGTGCAGCGCAAACCTGCCCCACGACACGTCCTACCGCGGAACAGACGGTGACCATGGTCCGTCGGCCCGGGCATGAGGCCTCCCACCGAGCGCGAAGCGTTCGAGGAGGCTTCTCGACATGAACCAGAAAAGCCCCGCATCGCGATCGTCTACGCGACCGAACAGGGTTCGACCCGCGACATCGCCGAGTTCATCAGCGACGAACTGGCGGGCCGCGACGCGACAGTCGAACTCGCCGATATCGACCATGCCCCCGACTTGTCCCGTTTCGACACACTCGTACTGGGCAGCGCCGTGCACAATATGGACTTTCTGCCCGCTGCCACGGACTACGTACGCAACCACCGTGACGAGCTCTCCCGCCGCGACGTCTGGCTCTTCAGTGTGGGACTCGGCCCCGCCCTGCGCGGGCCGATCGGCCGCCTCGCCGGCCGGATCGTACCGAAGAAGATCGCTACCCTGCGCGATTCCATCGCGGCACACGACTACCGCGCGTTCGCAGGACGTTACGAACGCACGGGCATCTCCCTGCGCGCCCGTATCCTCTACCGGCTTATGGGCGGCGGCCACTACGGGGACTTGCGTGACTGGGCGGCGATCCGCGCGTGGACGGACACCATCGCCCAGAGTCTGCGGCTGCCGCAGCCCCGCTCCACGACGATCCACCCGTGACGGCTCACCCATGAGCTATCACCGCGATCCCCTGGCACCAGCGGTTCACACCACACGAGTGGCTGCGTGCCATTGCTGACGGACTCGCCACCGAGGACCGGGCATTCGCACACCCGTGCGCTGCGCGCCTGGCTGCACACGGTCCGTGACCGCATCGGTATCAACGAGGCGGCCCACCTGAGCGCTCAATTGCCCGAACTGCTGCGTGGCATCTTCTATGAGGGCTGGGTTCCCGCCGACGTCCCGGTCACCGCACGACGTGCCCTCATTCCTCGCCCAGTTCGCCCAGGAGGCGGGTGTTTCGCGGGACGAGGCGGCAGCGCTCGCCGGTGCGGTCACCGACACGCTCGCCGGCTTGTCTCCGCGGGACAGCTCGACCACGTCTTCGCGCTGCTGCCGGAGGATCTGCGGCGCATCCTGCTCGGCAGCGAACTCGCAGGCACGTTGGAAGCGGACCTCATCACCCAGCCGGAGCCATCTCGCATCGACGAAATCGACAACCGGCTGCGCGCACTGTCCGACGCTGTCGGGGTGCTCGTCCGAGGGTTGGAGAAGCAGGCCGGCGGTCAATCGCACAAGGCGGCGCGGGTATCCGCCGCCCAGCAGGCACAACGGATCCTCGTCGCCCAAGGATTGACCGATTCGAGGCCACCCACCGCTGATCGGCCCAGTCATCGCAAAGGTGTCTCGTGACCATCCGAAACACAGCGCGGTTCATACCACCCTCACTGTCACCACCAGTCGGCTCGAACCAGCGGCGACGACGCGCACAAGGGCCTCGACACGGCCCACACAGCAACATCGACCATCGACGACATCCTGGCCTGGACCTCGGAATGGTATGTGAGGGAGGAGACCCTGCGCGCCGCGAACCTGGCAATCACCGGCTACCACCAGAGACTGCCGCTGACCACGGTGTTCGGCACCGGCACCTTGTCGTCCTCGGACGGACAGCGGCTCCCCACGCGCGGCAAGTCCACCACTGCTCGCGCGGTGAATCACTTCATCGCAGAAGAAGGGCCTGTCGACCTATACCCACGTCACCGACCAGCACAACCTACGGCATCAAGGTGATCGTCACCACCCGCCGCGAAGCCCATTACGTTCTGGTGAAATCTTGTGCAACGCAACGGATGTGCCGATCACTGAGCACGCGACCGACACGCATGGGGTCACTCTGGTGAATTTCGCGCTGTTCGATTTGCTCGGGATGCAGCTGTCCCCACGCATCCGGGACCTGGGCAAGATCACCTTGTACCGGCCGGCGCCGCGCACCGACTACCGGCGCAAGATCTCGCGCCAGCTCAACAAGGGCGAATCCATCTACGCCCTCGAACGCGGCCTCATCTACACCCAGGAAGGCGCCCTCCGGGCCCGTCACCTCGAAGCCCAGACCGAACCAGCCTGGTGTTCGACCTTGGCCACGAACGCGGTAATTGTCTGGACCACAGAGTATTACGGGCTGGCGGTGGATCAGATGCGCCGTCACGGCCGCCGCATCTACGCCGATGTGCTGGCCCACATCTCGCCCGCGCACAGCGAGAACATCAACTTCTCCGGTGCGATCGAGGTCGATATCGACGCCGAGCTTGCCCAGCTCGGCCCGACCGGCTACCGCCCGCTGAGGTCCGCGACGCGCTCTTCTGACCTCGAGATCCTGCGACCGCGGCCTCGTATTTTGTGGCCCGATGCCGGGACATGACTTCCACATCCGTCATCCAGTGGCGCATATCACAGATGCCATTAGATTACACGACATATATGTCGTGTAATCTAATGGCATGAGCACTCCAACCCTGGTTTTCATCCCCTGCTTCTCCGGCGCACCCTGGGATCTCGAGCAACTCACCCCGTTGGCCGGCCACCCCTTGCGGACCATGCGGCTGCCGGAGGGTGTGGACGATATCGAGCGCTATGCCGATGCAGTGGCCGAGCAGGTCGCCGATCTCAAGGACTACGTACTGGTCGGTGACTCTTTCGGCGCCAACATCGCACTGGCGGTCGCGGTCCGGCGCCCTGCCGGCCTGCGGGCGCTGGTGCTGTCGGGTGGTTTCGCCGCAAATCCGATCTCATCGGCGCCCTGGCGGGCCGCCATGCGGTTGATGGGGAAGATGCGTGGCGGAATCTACCGTCAGGCGGTGCTTCGCGCCCATGCCCACCGCCTGGCCTCCCCACATGACGGAGAAGGCCAGGTGCCGTGGTCGGAAGCCGATAGCCGTCGGCTCTTTCTGGACAACACCCCGGCCGCGTCGTTCGGCGCTCGTGTGGTCGCGGCGTTGAATGCCGACTACACCGGCCGGTTGCGCGACATCACGGTGCCCACGCTGATTCTCACGCCCTCCCATGATGTGCTGATTGGCGAAGATGCCGCCACGGTACTGCGCGAAGGTATCCCCGATGCCCGGGAGATCGTCTTGGACCGCACCGGCCACATGTTCCGCTTCTCGCACCCGCACACCTATGCCCGTGCGGTCGGAGACTTTCTGATGGATGCGATCGGCGCGAAGGAGACGATCTGATGCGCAGGGCCGAGGAACTGCGTTACCTGATCCTGGCCGCTCAACGAGAGGGCAACCGGATGCTGGGTCAGGCGTTGCGACCGCTCGGCCTGACCCCTTCCCAAGCCGAGGTCGTCCGGGTCCTACACGAGCGGCAGCCGCTGACCCTCAACGGTCTCGGTGATCTGCTGGTCTGCGAAAGCGGGAACAGTCCCAGCCGCTTGGTCGACCGGCTTGCCACCGCCGGCATCGTCCGACGGCAACCCTCCGAATACGACCGCCGCCACATCGAACTGTCACTTACCGTCGAAGGCGCCCGCTTGGCGGCGCTGATCACCGAGATCGAAGAACACCTGTACGAGAGCATCGACCACGCCAGCGACCGATACGACACAGACCAGATCACGGGGTTCCTATGGTCATTTGTCGGTAGCACCCCCGCCGGCCAAGCCCTGGCCCGCCGGGCCACAACCTCACCGAAAGCTCACCCCGACACGTAAACCAGCGAGTATCGTAAACGATCGTTCACGAGACACTCTCGGCCGCAGCAAGTATCCGCAGGCCGGATCTGTAACGGTTGCCGTGCACGCGCCAACGTCAACCTGTCGGGGGTTCGGAATACACTGCGCGCCATGCGAATCGGCTACGGGCGGGTCTCCACCTGCGACCAGCACCCCAAGCCCAGCACGACGCGCTCGCTGCGGCCGGGTGCGAACAGATCTTCATCGCAAAGCCTCCGGCAAACTGGCCTCCCGGCCGGAGCTGAGCAAAGCCGTGCTGGTTGCCAACCGGCCCAAAGATCAACTGGTGGTCACCAAGCTCGACCGGCTCGGACGCTCCCTCGAGCACCTCATCGAGCGGCCGGCCTGCTGCACGCGCTGGTCACCGCCGCAGTCACCCCTGAATTCGCCGCCCCTACCAGGGCCTACCCCTTCACGGCTCCCGAGGGCGATCTCTGAGGTGCTATCCCGTACCGTGCTGCGGCTGCGGCTGCGGCTGCGGCTGCGGCTGCGGCTGCGGCTGCGGCTGCGGCTGCGGCTGCGGCGAAATTACGTGGACCGACTGTGGCCCACAACGTTCCGCGACCGTGATCGCTAGCGCGATTCCGGGCAACGCCACAGCGGCCCGGGCGTCGCTGGATTGTGGAACCGGCGGCCGGGCCGCGAGTCGAACCCCGGCGCGCACGCCCGCCGCGGATGCTGCTTCGGGAAACTTCATCGGTGCGGTTCAGCCGCCTCCTCGATTCGCGGTTCCCGACCGCGTTCTACCGCCTTCGGCAGATACTCGAGCCAGTCGACTCGGGCGAACAGGACGACGGCGGCGAGAAGCGCGACCTGAATTGCTATTCCGAAAGGTGAAGTGAGCGCATCGAGGAATGTGTCGCTGAGTTCTTGCTCTGCGACGGTGGTCGCCGCGACATAGAACGAATAGCTGACGAGTCTGCCCGCGATGTGCGCGAGGGTTATCGGGAGCAATCGCACGCCCATCAGGCCGGCCGCTTCGAACATCTGCGCGGACGGCAACGGTGACACCACGAATACGGCGAGTCCGGTGAGGGAACACGCGGTGTGGCTGGTGACGTACCGGGTGGCGGCCTCGAGAGAGGCCTTGCGGCGGTCGCCGAGGTGGTCGCGGATGCGGTTTGTGGCGACTGCCAGCAGGTAGCGACCGGCTCCGGAGGAGAAGGCGCCGAGGATGACCACGGCGACCGGCTCCAGGTGCCAGTTCAACCCGAGGAGCGCCACAACCAGCGCGCCGGGCGGACCGAATGCGGGCATGAGGTTCACCGCGAAAATCACCGCGATGAATGCCAGGTAGTACAGCGCCGGGTTCATGGTGCTCCGGTTCCGTCCGGCGCTTGCGAATCAGCCGTCATCGCACCTTCTCTGCCGTGTGTGTCCGCGCTTATCGAGTCCATCAGGCGTATGCGGACCAGGCCAGAGAACAAGGTCACCTGACGTCGCCGCCGTTCGACTCCGCGCGAGCCTGAATCGGCCGAGCTAGCGTGGCCATTGCCCGCCCGAGTCCCGCGCGGCCAGCCACGTTGTCATCGCGTCGAGCGCGAGTCGGAATCCGTTGAGCTGAGCGCGATTGAGATATCCGTGCCAGGAATGCGGTACAACCGTGTACGACACCGGGACACCGGCGGCGGCGAGTTCGGCGGCGAAGCGATCTCCCGAGGCGCGAATAGTGTCATGGTCGGCGTCGAGCATCAGAGCGGGCGGCAAGCCGCTCAGGTCGCGGCCGCCGGGGAACGCGCCGCTGGTCAACAGGTCCTCGTTGCCGACGTAATCGAGGTTCATCCGGTGGACGGCGGGCGGGGACAACTTCCGGTATCCGGCCAGCCCGCGCACGGCCACGCGCACCGACTCCGGCAGCGGCGGCAGCTCGGCGTGAAAGATGCCGTAGCACAGCAGCAGTCCGGCCACACCGGGAAGCCGCTGCGCGGCCGTGACGGCGAGGCAGGCGCCCGCGCTTGCGCCGCCGACCACGATCGCGCCACATTCGGACGCCAGCGCGCGCCCCGCGTCGACCACGTCGTCCAGCCCGGCGGGATAGTGGTTGACCGTGGAGGAGCGGCTCCAGGGCAGGCGGGGCGCGAGCCGGTAGTCGACCGTCCGCACCCTGCGCCCGGATTCCGCCAATCGCAGTGCGACGAGGTGGGATTCGACCTGATCCAAGTTTCCCCACACGAAGCCGCCGCCGTGCAGCCACAGCACGGCTGCGGCACCCGCACGCGGGTGTTGCGGGAAATAGTCTCGGACGGGTATCTCCCCCTGCTTGCCTCGAAGTGTCAGATCGCGGGTACGGACCCGCCTTCCATCTCTGTCGGCCCGCATGGGCGACGAATCGTGACGTTCCATCATGGCGGCCCTGCCTGGCGAGAACACTTCAGCCGGCAGCTTACTCACTCCCGATCCGGTTTTCGCCCGGCACGGGTGCGCCGTCAGTGGCGTTGGTCGCCGGTTTCCTCGACCGAATGCTCTTTTCGACCATCCCGTTCCGGGAATAGTAATGGGGGCATGGACTCGTTCAATCCCACCACCAAGACCCAGGCGGCGCTGACTGCCGCTCTGCAGGCGGCCTCCGCCGCGGGCAACCCGGAGATTCGTCCGGCGCACTTGCTGGTGGCGTTGCTGGACCAGACCGACGGCATCGCCGCGCCCTTGCTGAAGGCCGTCGGAACGGATCCGGCGACCG
>NZ_VUOS01000031.1 GCF_009829325.1 Nocardia sp. CY41 | reverse complement strand
CGGACCGGCAGTAGCGGTTCGATCACTGTCCACAACTCGTCGTCCACGATCCACGGGGCCGCCACGACGAAACATACTGCACCGCAACGAGAATCACCGCCACTCAACAGAACCTGTTAGAGGCTCTTAGCGTGGATTCGGACATCGGTGACCGGGATGGTCGCAAGCGCAACGGAACGGCCGTGGATCGGGCCACCGACGTGCCGGCCGCCTTCATCGATGCCAGGGCGCTGATCGGCTGCCGCCATCGGCTGCATCTGGACGCCGCCCATCCCGGCGCGCTGGCGGGGGTCTCGGAGGACGCGGGCGTACGGCAGCGCCGGGACGCCGCAGCAGCGCACCGCGCCCGGGTGCGCGACGCGCTGGTCGGCGCCGATCCCGACGCCTGGGTGGTCATCGATCCCGGCCTACGCGCCGCCGAGCGCGCCGAAGCGACCATGCGCGCGTGCGAAGCCGGCACACGGCACATCTGGGGCGGGCTGCTACCGCAGGAGCCGGACACCGGCAGGCGCGGCGGCTCGGAGATCCTGTTGCGCGACGCCGACCGCGGCGGGTACATCCCGGTCATCGTGGTGAACCACAAGGTGACCGACCCGCGTCAGCCCGAACCGGCCGACTTCCACCCCACCACCTCCGACCCTTACCACTGGAATCCGCAACCGGATCCGCACCGCAAGCTGCGTCAACAGCCGCGCGACCAACAGCGGCTGGCCCACCTGCACCGGATGCTGCAACGGCACGGTCTGGCCAGCCCCGCGCTGCTCGGCGGTGTCATCGGCTTCGACTTCGATCGCATCCTGGTCCACGATCTGGCTCCGCTGCTGGCCGACTACGACCGTCGTTACGCCGACCGGATCGCGGTGGTGCGCGGGGAGCTGCCGACCGTCCCCTCGAAGGTGCCGGAGTGCAGGCAGTGCCCATGGTGGACGCGGGGCATCGAGGGCCCCAGCTGCGAGGACTGGCTGATCGAGCACCGCGACGTCAGCCTGGTGGCGCCCGGTTCACGCGCCGACGTGCTGCGCAGGCACAACGTCGAGACGATCGACGAGCTCGCCGCCTGGGCGGGGGATGACCCCGAGGACTGGCAGCACGGCCCGTTCGACGAGGCCGTGGTCACGGCGCGGGCATGGATCGCGGGCGCGCCGGTGGTGCGGCGGGTCGAGCGCGTGCGGGTGCGGCGGGCGGACGTGGAGGTCGACGTCGACCTGGAGAGTTTCCAGGAATACGGCGCGTACCTCTGGGGGACGCTGCTGAACGGTGTCTACCGCCCGTTCGTCACCTGGGATCCACTGCCCACCGAGGACGAGGGCCGCTCCTTCGGCGAGTTCTGGACGTGGCTGATGACGGTGCGCGCCGAGGCGGCCGCGGCGGGCAAGACATTTGCGGCGTATTGCTATTCGCGCACCGCCGAGGACAAGTGGCTGTACGAATCGGCGCGCCGGTTCGCGGGGCGCCCCGGCGTGCCGACGGTGGAGCAGGTGCGCGCGTTCGTGGACGGGCCGCAATGGGTGGACATGTTCCAGGCCGTCTCCGACCAGTTCATCTGCCCTAACGGCAAGGGACTGAAGAAGATCGCGCCGGTCGCCGGGTTCTCCTGGCGTGACCCCGAGGCGGGCGGCGAGGCGTCGATGAGCTGGTATCGGCTCGCGGTCGGCTACGACGGCGCCGCGCCGGATTCGACGCAGCGCACCCGGTTGCTGGAGTACAACGAGGACGACGTCCGCGCCACCCAGGTGCTGCGCGAGTGGATGACGACCCGCGCCGACGCCGAGGTCCCCGGTCTCGCCGACTTCTCGCCGCTTTCCGATCCGCGGCAGGCCGTTCCGGGTTACGCGGTGGTACCTCCTTCGGCTCCCTAGCCGGCGCGCAGCGGTACCATCGCGACGTGACAGAGCACGTCGAACAACTCGAGTTCCAGGCAGAGACCCATCAGCTGCTCGAGCTGATGATCCATTCCGTCTACTCCAACAAGGACACCTTCCTGCGGGAGCTGATCTCGAATTCCTCCGACGCGCTGGACAAGCTGCGGCTGGAGTCCTTCCGGGACAAGGATCTGCACGTCGACACCTCCGACCTGCACATCGAGCTGGAGGTCGACAAGGACAAGCGGATCCTGACCGTGCGGGACAACGGCATCGGCATGTCGCGCGCCGAGGTCGTCGACCTGATCGGCACCCTCGCCAAGTCCGGTACCGCCGAACTGCGCAAGAAGCTGAACGAGGCCAAGTCCGAGGCGGCGGCCGAGGAGCTGATCGGCCAGTTCGGCATCGGTTTCTACTCGACTTTCATGGTGGCCGACAAGGTCACGCTCACCACCCGCCGGGCGGGGGAGACCACCGGCACCCGGTGGGAGTCGAGTGCGGGCAGCTCCACCTACACGATCGAGGAGCTCGACGAAGCCCCGCAGGGCACGTCGGTGGCGCTGCACCTCAAGCCGGTGGACGAGGAGGATCACCTCTTCGATTACACGCTGGAATGGAAGCTCCGGGAGATCGTCAAGAAGTACTCCGACTTCATCGCATGGCCGATCCGCATGCAGGTCGAGCGGACCGTCACCGAGGGCGAGGGTGAGGACGCCAAGGAGACGACCGTCCTCGAGGACCAGACGCTCAACTCGATGAAAGCGCTGTGGACGCGCCCGAAGAGCGAGGTCTCCGACGAGGAGTACAAGGAGTTCTACAAGCACGTCAGCCACGGCTGGGACGATCCGCTGGAGATCATCCCGTTGAAGGCCGAGGGCACCTTCGAGTATCAGGCATTGCTGTTCATCCCCTCGCACGCGCCGTTCGACCTGTTCACCCGCGAGCACAAGCGCGGCGTGCAGCTCTACGTCAAGCGCGTGTTCATCATGGACAACTGCGAAGAGCTCATGCCGGAGTACCTGCGCTTCGTCAAGGGCGTGGTGGACGCGCAGGACCTGTCGCTCAACGTCTCCCGCGAGATCCTGCAGCAGGACCGGCAGATCCAGATGATCCGCAAGCGCTTGGTGAAGAAGGTGCTGTCCACGGTCAAGGATCTGCAGGGCGCCGAGGACCAGACCAACTACCAGACCTTCTGGAAGGAGTTCGGCCGCGTCCTGAAGGAGGGCCTGCTCTCGGATTTCGACAACCGCGAGACGATCCTGCAGGTGTCCTCGTTCGCCTCGACGCACTCCGATACCGAGCTGACCACGCTGGCGCAGTACGTGGAGCGGATGCCCGAGGGGCAGGACACGATCTACTACATGACCGGCGAGACCCGTCAGCAGGTCGAGAGCTCCCCGCACTTGGAGGCCTTCAAGGCCAAGGGCCGCGAGGTGCTGATCCTGACCGACCCGGTCGACGAGATGTGGGTCGGTTCGGTGCCGGAATTCGACGGCAAGGCGTTCCAGTCCATCGCCAAGGGCGAGGTCGATCTGGAGACCGAGGAGGAGAAGAAGGCGTCCGAGGCGCTGCGCGAGCAGCAGGACAAGGACTTCGCCGATGTCCTGACCTGGCTGGGCAAAACGCTGGAGCAGAACGTCAAAGAGGTGCGCCTGACCAACCGGCTCACCACCTCCCCGGCCTGCCTGGTCGGTGACGTCTTCGACTTCACGCCGATGCTGGAGCGGATGTACCGCGCGTCGGGCCAGGCGCTGCCGGAGAGCAAGCGCATTCTGGAGCTCAACCCGACTCATCCGCTGGTCACCGGCCTGCGCGATGCATACGCGGCCAAGAAGGACGAGGCCGACGCCGGCACGGCGACCGAGCTGTCGGAAACCGCCGAACTGCTGTTCGGCACGGCGGTGCTCGCGGAGGGCGGGGAACTGAAGGATCCGGCGCACTTCGCCCATATCCTCACCGATCGGCTCACCCGCACGTTGTGAATCGCCCGCGACCGGAGGGCGGCCACGCCGTTGTCCTCCGGTCGCGGCCGATGCGGTCGGCGATATTTCGGCCATTTCTCGGTTACGGTGACCGCCGAGATGGCATATTCGCAGGACTGGGGAGTTCGCCCCCGGGTGGCGCGGTTAGATGTGGATGTCTGAAAGGATTGTCACAACATGTCCGCAAACCCGCTTGCCGTGGCCGAGCCGTGGGATCTGGTCGCCGACGGATACGCCGAATTCGCACCCGCCATCATGCAGCCGTTCGCGGTGCGGGCGCTCGAGTTCGCGTCGTTGTCGCCCACTTCGCAGATCGTGGATGTGGCGGCGGGGCCGGGCACGCTCAGCTTGCCGGCCGCGGGCCAGGTGGCGCAGGTCGAGGCGCTGGATTTCGCGGAGTCGATGATCGCGCGTCTGGCGAAGGACGCCGCCGCCGCCGGGCTGACGAACATTCACGCGCGGGTGGGCGACGGCCAGGAACTGCCGTACGAATCCGACCGCTTCGACGCGGGGTTCTCCATGTTCGGCCTGATGTTCTTCCCGGATCGCGCCCGTGGGTTCGCCGAGTTGTTCCGCGTGCTACGGCCGGGTGGCACCGCTGTGGTGTCGAGCTGGGCGCCGATCGCGGACTCGCCGCTGATGCGGATGATGTTCGGCGCTTTGACCGCGGCCGACCCGAACATCCAGGAGCCGCAACCGAACTTCCTGAGCCTGGAGAATCCCGAGGTCTTCGAATCGGAGATGCGCGGCGCGGGCTTCGAAGCCGTGTCCATCCAGCGGCATTCGATCGCGCTGACCTTCGGCAACCCTGAAGAGATGTGGGAGACCATGGTGCGCAGCAGCGCCCCGCTGGAACTGATGCGCCACAGCGTGAGCGCGCAGGAGTGGGCTCGGCGCGCCGCCGTCATGAAAACGTTCCTCGCCGAGAAGTACCGGCCGAACTCCCCGTTGTCCACCACGGCGTACCTCGGCATCGGTCACAAGCCGCAGGGGTGACAGACAACAGCGCGCGACCCTTCCCAGGAAGAGCCGCGCGCTGCCGAGAGTGCGGAGCGGGAACTACCGCGGCGCCATGCGCAGTGCGCCGTCCATGCGGATCGTCTCGCCGTTCAGGTAGTCGTGCTCGACGATGTACTGCGACAGCTGCGCGTACTCGTCCGGACGGCCCAGGCGGGACGGGAAGGGCACACCCGCCTCGAGGCCCTTGCGGTACTCCTCGGTGACGCCGGCCAGCATCGGGGTGTCGATGATGCCGGGGGCGATCGTGTTCACCCGGATGCCGAACTGGGCCAGGTCACGCGCGGCCGGGACGGTCATGCCGTGCACGCCGCCCTTGGACGCGGAGTAGGCGATCTGACCGATCTGGCCCTCGAACGCGGCGACCGAGGCGGTGTTGATGATGACGCCGCGCTGGCCGTACTCGTCCACGGCGTCGGTCTTGGCGATCGCGTCGGCGGCCAGCCGCATGACGTTGAAGGTGCCGAGCAGGTTCACCGTGATGACCGTGCGGAACAGCTCCAGGTCGTGCGGGCCGTTCTTGGACAGGATGCGGCCTGCCCAGCCGACACCGGCGCAGTTGACCACGATGCGCAACGGCGCGCCGGACTCGACGACCTGCGCGACAGCCGCGCCGACCTCGTCGTTGCTGGTGACATCAGCGGGAATGAGGGTGACCCCGGCGGGCACGTTGTCGCCGGCGCGCTCGATCGACTGCGGTACATCGAGTCCGAAGACGGTGGCGCCGAGCTCGGCGAAACGCTTGGCGGTGGCGGCGCCGAGGCCCGATGCGCCTCCGGTGACAATGGCGGCGGAACCCGAAATCTCCACGATGGTCCTCTCGTTTGTGACAGCCAGTTGGCCTTTCGTCAATTGCACCCTAACCGGTGCTCCGTGCGCGGCCCTGCACGGCTCCCGCGACTCGTTACCGATCGGTGTTCCCGGCGCGCACCCTGTCGGGCAGGGCGGTAGAACCGACCGCGCAGAATGGAACAGCCCAGTCAGCTCGACCGAAACACCGGAGTCTCCGTATGACCGAATCGGCCCTCAGCGCACGTCTGCCTCGCGGGAGGCACGGCCTGCCGCGGGAGCAGGTGATCGCCTCGCAGCGTGAGCGGATCCTCGTCGCGACGGCGGAGGCCATGGCCGAGAACGGGTACATCGGAACGTCCGTCGCGGCGATCCTCAAGCGGGCGGGCGTGTCACGGGAGACGTTCTACGAGCAGTTCCGCTCGAAAGAAGACTGTTTCGAGGCGGCCTATCAGCGCGCGGTGCAGTTGTTGCTGGACCGGATCGCCGAGGCCACCGAACAGGAGGAGGCCGCGCCTGCGCAAGGCGACGGCGACGCCGTGGCCGGGATGGACCGGATCTTGCGCGCCTATCTGCAGTATCTGGTGGACGATCCGGCGAGCGCGCGGCTGTTCCTGGTCGAGGTCTTCGCGGTGGGGTCGGCGGCCATCGCGCGCCGGGCCCAGCTGCAAGAGCGATTCGTCGAGTTGATCGCCGTCGTGCTCGACGCGCGGACCGAGCAGCAACGCTTCGCCTGCCAGGCCTTGGCCGCGGCGGTCGGCGCGATGGTCACCGCTCGGATCGCGGCCGGGGACTCGGACGGCCTGCTGGCGCTGCGGGAACCGCTGCTGGATCTGTTGCGCCGGGGCGGTGGACTGTATGGGGCCGCGCTGGATGTGCGCGGCGAGCCATCCGCGTGAGCAGCAGCGCCGCACCGGCCAGCGCGGGGGCGAGCGCCGCCAGCCCGGCCACCGCGACGCCGCCGAGGCCGGGGGCGGCCGCGCCGAACAGCGTCGCCGCACCGAAGTAGAGGAACAGCAGGCCCGAGCCGATGCCGATGGCATGCTCCGGCAGATGCTTGCCGACCAGGATGCCCAGCACGATGGCGAGCGCGTCGGCGGCGACCATGCCGATGGTGGAGCCCAGCCAGACGCCCACCCAGTCGTAGTCGGTGGCCAGCGCCGCGGTCGCGAACATGGTGCGGTCGCCCAGCTCGGCGAGCAGGAACGCGGACAGCACCACGAAGAACGGCGCACCGGTGGCCTTCGGCGTCTTCGGCTCCGGGTCGTCGTCGCCGGGACCGAAGTGCTCGCGCAGGGTCCACAGGCCGACGGCCAGGAAGGTGACGGCCGCGATCAGTGCGATCGCCGTGGTCGGCAGCGCCGCACCGAGGAAGTGGCCGACGCCGACCGAGATCAGGTGTACCGCGGCGGACGCCGTCGCGATGCCGCCGAGCACCACCCACCAGCGATAGCGCAGCGCGAACGTCAGCGCCATCAGCTGGGACTTGTCGCCCAGTTCGGCGAGGAAGACGATGGCGATACTCAGCAATACGGTGGCGATCATGTGTGGCGGCTCCCAGGTCTCCGGCCTGCCGGTCGGAGCTACGGGTGGACTCCGGCCGACAACGAAATGGTTGTCCAGGCCGAAGGTCTCGCCCACCGGACGGATGCCGGTTCACACAGCCGGACCCGGGCCCGTGTGGACCGGCGGGTCAGTATGTCGACTGCGCGATTGGGGGCTACTCCCCTTCGCTGCAGCCGACTCTACCGGCGCGAGCCGCTCCTGCCAACCCGCTGTAATCGAAATCGCAAAGCGCACAATAAGTTTGGCGATCCACGTGCGAAATTTCGGCTACCCTCACGCGGCCAGCAGCATGGCCAGAACCGCGGTGTCGGGATCACTGATCGGGTCGAGCCCGACCCGGCTGACCAGGGAGGTCACCGTTCCGTCCGACTCCGCCTCCACCCAGGCGGCGCGGTGTTCCAGCCCCAGGTGGGGCACACCGGGCAGCAAGACGCAGCCGGATGCCGCGCCCGCGCATTCGGGCAGTGAGGGGCGCGTCTCGCAGGGCGGATGCAACATCAGCAGCGCCGGTGGCACATGCTCGGCGAAATGACCCGGCTCCACCGCTTCGTCACCGAGCACGGGGCCTTCGGCGATCACCAGGCCGACCGTGCCGGGGGCGGGATCGTCGGGCAGGTCCTCCCGGACCCCGAACACCGTCGAGGTCGTCAGCAAGCCCGGTAGCGTGGCCACACGCACCGCTAGTACCAGTACCTGGGCCCACTCTTTGGTCGTGTCCGGCCAGCGGCCGGAGATCACGAAGCCACGCAGCGACCCGCGCGAGTGGAACGGCGTGATGCCGATCGGTTCGTTCGTGCGCATTCCTGCCTCCCGTTGTCGAACCCGGGGGCGACCTTGCCCGTGCTATTTGTGTGGATTCCCGAATATGAACCACGAGTCACCTGGCACACAAGTACCAAAGAGTGCCAATCGGACAGCCGGAGGGCGGACGGCGGGCAATCGTGCTGCGTACTCGACGGATAGGGCACCACCTCGCCGAGCCCGAATGCGCGCCGCGTGGCGGCGCGCTCGGCAAAGCGTCCGCGTTGCCGGAAAACAGAACGGGCCCGCGATCCCGGCCGCGTGGGGCGGACGGATTCGCGGACCCGGTTCGGGTGCTGAGCCGGCTCAGCCGAAGATGAGGCCCTTGGCCTGCGAGGTCGCCTTGGCGAAGCGCTCCTGCACGTCGGCCCAGTTGACGACGTTCCAGAAAGCGGTGACGTAGTCCGCCTTGACGTTCTTGTACTGCAGGTAGAAAGCGTGCTCCCACATGTCGACCTGCAGCAGCGGGATGATGCCCAGCGGGACGTTGGCCTGCTGGTCGTAGAGCTGGAAGGTCAGCAACTTCTGGCCGAGGGTGTCGAAGCCGAGCACCGCCCAGCCGGAGCCCTGCAGGCCGTTGGCCGCCGCGGTGAACTGGGCGCGGAACTTGTCGAACGAACCGAACTGGTCGTCGATCGCCGCGGCGAGTTCGCCGACCGGCTTGTCGCCGCCGTTGGGGGAGAGGTTCTTCCACCAGATCGAGTGGTTCACGTGCCCACCCAGGTGGAACGCGAGGTTCTTCTCGTGCAGGAAGATGGCGCTGTGATCGCCCGACTCGCGAGCGGCTTCCAGCTTCTCCAACGCGGTGTTCGCGCCGGCCACGTATGCGGCGTGGTGCTTGGAATGATGAAGCTCGTTGATCTGCCCGGAGATGTGGGGCTCCAGGGCGCTGTAGTCGTAATCCAGATCTGGCAGCGTGTACTCAGCCACGATGTCCCTTCCTATGTCGGGCCGGTTGTGCCCGTTGTTCCGAGCACAGCCAACCATCATTCGTACACCCGGTCGATTCCAACTCGGGCCCACGCCCGCGCATTCCGGTGACGCCGCTCACACACATCGAATCGCGCACCGTCACATCACGCACATCGGCCCCACGGGAAACGCACGCGTAGCATCGAACCATGTCGTGGTACGACGAACTAGTGGGGCGTCTGAGCCTCCCCGAACCCGCCATGATCGCGCCGGAGCGAGCACTGCCCGGCCGGGCGGAGCCGCTCGACGTGCCGGATACCCACTACGTCAACGGTCACCCGATCCATCCGCCGTTCCCCGAGGGACTCCAGCTCGCGGTCGTCGCGATGGGGTGTTTCTGGGGTGCGGAGAAGAGCTTTTGGGAACTAGACGGCGTCTACACCACGGCAGTCGGTTATGTCGGCGGGTACACGCCGAATCCCACCTACGAAGAGGTCTGCAGCGGGCGGACCGGGCACACCGAAGCGGTGCTCGTCGTGTTCGACCCCGCCGTGATCGGCTACGCGGGCATCCTCAGGCACTTCTGGGAGAACCACGATCCCACCCAGGGCATGCGTCAGGGCAACGATCGCGGCACCCAATACCGTTCCGCCGTCTTCACCTTCGGCGCCGAGCAGGCCGATCTGGCCCGGTCCACGGCCGAGGCATACGGCAAACGCCTCGCCGCGGCGGGATACGGGCAGATCACCACGGAGATCTCGCCGCTGCCCGGCCTGGCGGCCTTCTACTACGCCGAGGGTTATCACCAGCAATACCTGGCGAAGAACCCCGGCGGATACTGCCCGGTGCACGCCACCGGAGTGAGCTGCCCGGTAGGCACGGGCGCCTGAGCGCAGGGAACCGCGCGTCCGGGCAGCGGATGCGCGGTTCGCTCGTGCAGATCGCGGACCCGGCGCTCACAGCGGGGGAGCGATACCGGGACGTGTTGCCCGGGGATCACCCGCGTCATGCGCCTGCCACCACCGCGCGCCGCCCGCGACGAATTCCGCCAAGGGAATCTCGTTGCCGCGCGCGTCGTGCACGACGATGCCGTCGAACCACACCCGGATATCGAGCTCGCGCGGATCGATCCCCTCCTCCTGGGAGAACTCCAGGACGTGCGTGGACTCCTGATCGCGGATCCGGGTGTCGAAGCTGAGCAGTTCCCTCCACAGCGCCCAACTGCTGTCGTCGAGGTCGATGAACTCCCAGCCGTGCAGCCGCCCGCCGCCGAAACTGCGGATGGCCTCGTCCAGGCCGTCCATTTGCAGCGGCAGTACCTGCGGCTCGAGGTCGTCCCAGTGTTGCGTGCGCAGTGATGCGGCGACCCGGCTCACGCCGGTGAGGGTCAGCTGCACCCGATAGTCCTCGTTCGCCGTCCCCTGCTCGGGGAGAGTCAGCACCTCGAGTTCGAGGCGCAATTCGCCCGCGGGCTCATCGACCGCGAGACCGAGGCATGTGGCCTCGGACAACGCGATGTTCAGCCCTGCGGTATCCATTCCGTGGCGTAGCCCCCTGCTCGCGTTCATAGCCCCAGGCTACCGATCGCCCCTGCCGGATCGCGGTATTTCGGCGGCGTTCACGATTCGATGGAACCGATCGCGGGCCGGCCCCGTCCAAGTAGATATCGGAACCTTCTCGGCCGCAGGTTCCGACATCGGCGACGAATGGCCGCTCCGGGATGGACAGGAGGGGAGTCCCGGATCGGCCATTCGCATCGCTGCGTTAGGGCGGTATCCCGTCATCCGGTATGCACGGCCGGTCGATTGCGGACGAGAAGTATGGAAAGTCCCCGCAGGTGGTAACTGATCGGTCGCTGCGACATTGACGTGAGCTCGTTAAACGCCGGTCGTGAGCGACGCCTGTGGATCAGGCTGTGGATTATGTGGATAACTTCGCCCGAGTTATGCACAACCCGCATCGAGCAGGGGCGCGGTCGAGTTCCGGAGAGGAGAACATACCTGAAGTCGTCGCGCGCTGTCGAGCCGCTCCCCGGGCATGGAACTGCGCGGCGGCCCGCCGCCCATGGCAGGATCGAATCTGTGACGAGCCCCCACGTTCCGTCGGTGACGGTGGAGGATGTGCCTGCCGAATTCGACAGCGTCCCCGCGTCGGCCGACACGCCGCGACCGATCCTGCTCGACGTCCGCGAGGACGACGAGTGGCGGCTCGGACATGCCCCGGGGGCGATCCACATCCCGATGGTCGACGTCCCCGCCCGGGTCGATGAGCTGGAGTACGACGCGGAGCTCTATGTCATCTGCAGGCAGGGCGGCCGGTCCCTGCAGGTGGTCGAGTACCTCGCGCACATCGGCTATGAGGCCGTTCAGGTCCACGGGGGCATGGTGGCGTGGCAGCAGGCCGGTCGTCCGCTGGTCGCGGAAGGCGACCACGAGGCGAAGATCTACTGACGAAAGAACGAGGTGCGCGGGTGAGTACGGTGGTGCAACCTTGTGCGCGCTGCGGGGCGCGCTGGGCCGTGCAAGGGGCGCCGATGCACTGGTGCCCGCGCTGCCGTGGCGTCCTCCTCTCGCCCGCGCCGATCGACGCGCCCGCCGACCGCCGCAACTACCGCTGGGTGGCGCGCAGACCGGACCAGCGCGGCCGCCGAGCGCAGCCGCCCGCCCGGCCGGTCACGCCGAGTCGCACACCTCGGTACACGCAGATCCCGCGCTGGGGTCTGATCGACCCGCCACCGCAGGCCGGTGCCGCCGCACGGCGCCCGTTCGAAAAACTGACCGATTCGGTGACCAAGTTGCTCATCGCCACCGCGGGCGTGTTCGGGCTCGCGGCCTGCGCCGAACTGGCGCGGTACGCGGTCTTGCTGCGCAACCGGACGCGACTGATCCACCCCGCGGTCCTCTTCGCTTCCGACGCTCTGGTGATCGGCGCGGGCGTGCTCGCCATCGTGTTCGCGCTGCTGGCGGCCGCGGCTGCGACCGGAAGACTGATCGAGGTCAGGCAGTCGGCCTACGCCGCCGCGGGCAGGCGCGATCCACGATCGCCGCGAGCGCTCGCGTTCGGATCGCTGGTGCCGGTGGTCAACCTGCTGTGGCCCGGCGTTTTCCTGAGCGAAGTGGCCGCGCTGCGCGGTGACCCCCGGATCAGCCGGGCGGTCCGGATCTGGTGGGCCGCCTGGGTCTTCGGCGGCCTCGTCGCGGCGGCCGCGCTACTGTGGCGAACCGCGGATTCGCTGCAGGCCCAGGCGGACGGGGTGCTGTTCACCGCGTTCGCCGACGCGGTCGGCGCGGCGGTCGCGTTGCTGACCCTCTGGGTGCTGCGCACCATCGAGGGCCGTGACCTGCTCGGGCGCCACCGGACCGCGCGTCGCTGGCTGATCGCGGTCGACCCCGCTGTACCGGTGATCGAACCGGTGCATCCCGGCGGGCGGCGAACCGCGGCCGAACCGGTGGACGCCGAATCGGCGCACGAGGACAACGGTGCTGAGGACCGTGAGCAGGAGGAGGTTATGGCCAAGTGAGCCAGGGCAGTCGCGCGCCATTCGTCGTCGCGCATCGAGGCGCCTCGGCGGCGCGCCCCGAGCACACGCTCGCCGCCTACGAACTGGCGCTGCAGGAGGGCGCCGACGGGGTCGAATGCGATGTCCGGCTGACCAGGGACGGGCATCTGGTGTGCGTGCACGATCGCACCGTCGACCGGACCTCCTCGGGCAGCGGGCTGGTCAGCGAGATGACGCTGGAGGAGCTGCGGGCCCTGGATTTCGGCGCGGACGGCTCGCCCGCCTCGGTGCTGACCCTCAGTGAGCTGATCGGCCTCGTGCTGGACTGGCGCAGCAGGCCGACCAAGCTGTTCATCGAAACCAAGCACCCGGTTCGCTACGGCGCGCTGGTGGAGAACAAATTGCTCGCCGAACTCCAGCGCTTCGGCATCGCCACCCCGGCCTCGGCCGACCATTCCCGAGCCGTCGTGATGTCGTTCGCGGCCACCGCGGTCTGGCGCATTCGCCGAGCCGCGCCGCTGCTGCCCACCGTCCTGCTCGGCGAATCGTCGCGCTACCTGGGTGGATCCGCGGCGACGACGGTCGGCGCGACGGCCGTCGGCCCTTCGGTGAAGACGTTGCGCGAGCACCCCGATCTGGTCGACAAGGCCGCCGCCGCGGGCCGCGCCACCTACTGCTGGACCGTCGACGACCCCGGCGACGTCCAACTGTGCGCCGACCTCGGTGTCAGCTGGATCGCCACCAACCACCCCGGCCGCACCAAATCGCTGCTTCCCGCCGCCTGATCGGGGTCATATCGGGCGACCGCATCGTTCCCACCGGCCGCTCGTACGCGCTGCTCGCCGCGTACGACAGAAGCGAGCGCTCTCCCGGCGGTTCCTGGCGGGCGCAACGTAGTCAGCGCCTGCGGAGCCCGACGCACGCCGCGGGCGCTGGAAAACAACACGGACACGCCGCGCCGCAGGCGCGGCAGATCGAACACTGTGTAGGTTGACCCCTCGTGGGTAAGAGCAAGCGCAATAGTCCTAAGCCCGGCGGGAACCGGGCCCAGCGTCTCGCCGAGCGGCGGGCAGCGCAGGAGCAGGCGGCACAGACCGTCACGCGTCCGTTCGAAGGTCTGGCCGCGGAGTGCGATCTGGTCGCGCTGCGCGAATTCGTGCCGTCGGCCACCGCGGAATTGACACTGGCGACTTCGGTCGCCGCGGAGCGCCCGGTGGTGCTCGCCACGGTGCTGCCCGGCGCGGTGGCCGCATTGGTGCGCGCTGGTGACGAGCCGAGCGGGTATGTCGGCGCGCAGGTGCAGTTCCAGGGCGCGGACCCGGCCGCCGATCTGGCCGCGGCGATCTTGTGGACCCAGTCCGCCGAGCCCGGTGACTCGCTGACCTCCGTGGAGAGCGTCGCCGGTGGTCCGCGGCTGGCCGACGTCATCGATCCCGGCGCGAGCCTGAACCTGACTGTGCACCAGGACTTCGATTGGTGGGTGCCCGCGGGTGTCGAGCCGGATCCGCAGGTCGCCGCCACCATCGAGCAGGCCAAGCAGGCGATCATGCCTTCGGCGCGGCTCGGGCTGGACGCGGACGCGATCGGCGCGGCCTGGTGGGTGGACGCCGGCGAGAAGGCGCATATCCGCTGGGTGCGGCCGGAGGACGAGGACGCGCTGATGCTGGCGCTGGCGCGGGTGCACGCCTCCGGCGGTCTGCACCTCGGCGATGGTTCCCGGTTCGCGGGGTCGTTCCGCACACACGGCGTGCTGGTGCCGGTGTTCGATCTGGATCGGGAGCGGCACCCCGACGAATGGGTGAAGCCGGCGGTCGAGTTCGGTGCGCGCCTGTCCGAGGCGCTGGCCGTAGACGCCCCGCTGACCGCCGACGAGCGGCGCTCCCGCGACGGCTTGCGGTCGCGTCAGGTCACTTTGCGCTGACTCCCGGAATCCTGCGAGATTCCCCGTGCCTGTCGAGCGGCGTAACAGGTTTTCCGTTTGCCACCGATATCGCCGATAGATAGGTAAGTCTCACCGAACTTCTGTAAATTCGGGAGAATCCTTCTCCCGGAATTCCGGATATTCGACGGACAATGGCATCCCGGACAGCGGCAGGCCCGGTTCCTGGGGAACCGGGCCTGTGCACCTTTCCGGCGAGCTCCGTCAGACGGAGCCGCCGGCCACCGAAGGCGCTCCGGAGGCGTCGCTCGGGCCGCTCATTTCCCGGGCGATGAATTCCTCCAGGTCGAACAGGTTCGACCCGGCGCGATCGGCGATGGTGAGCAGTGTGGTCATGTTCGCGACTTCCTCGACCTGTTCCTTCAGGAACCACTGCATGAACTGTTCGCCCAGGTAATCGCCCTCTTCGCGAGCGGTGCTCGCCAGTTGGATGATCTGTTCGGTGACCGTCTTCTCCTGGGCGAGCGCGAGAGCGATCGGTTCCCTGGCATTCTCGAACCGTGATTTCGCGGCGTCGATGCCGGAGAGCTCGATGCTGATATCCCGGTCCAGGAAGTACCGCACGATCATCATCGCGTGATTGCGTTCTTCGACGGCCTGCTTGTAGAACCGCTTGGCCAGCTGCGGCAGGTCGGCATTGTCGAACCACACCGCAATCGCGATGTACTGATGCTCGGCATTGAATTCATGCCGGATCTGATCGTGCAACAGGCTGTGAAATTTGCTGCGGGGTGATTCCGGATGGCTTGACATGGCATCGACATTAGCGCCGGGGCGGTCGCGTGTCACCCAAGTACAACCTTAATGAGGCTAGTGTTGCCTAATTAATTT
This sequence comes from Nocardia sp. CY41, assembly GCF_009829325.1. GTDB lineage: Bacteria > Actinomycetota > Actinomycetes > Mycobacteriales > Mycobacteriaceae > Nocardia. The sequence goes on along the minus strand of NZ_VUOS01000031.1, from coordinate 82,206 downwards.
CGTGCCGCTCCAGCCATTTTCGGCGCCGGGATTTCGGTGTGCGGCCGCGTCCGCATCTCCCGGGCGACGAACTCCTCGACATCGAACATCTGCCCGTCGGCGCGGTCGATCACGGACAGCAGCGTGGCCATCCGGGCGACGTCCTTCACCTGTTCGTCGAGGAACCACCGGACGAATTGCTCACCGAGATAGTCGCCGGAGTTGCGGGCCGCGCGAGCCAGACCGCTGATCCGGGTGCTGCGGTCCTGTTCCAGCTCGAGCAGCAAAGCGATTGCGCCGCGCGGACTATCGAACGTCGAGGTGATCGCCCCCAGGCCGCCGATCTGCACCGGCAGATCCCGGTCCAGCAGGTACTGCACCATGCGCAGCGCATTGCCGTAGTGCTCGCGCGACCGGCCGTAGGCATGTCCGGCCAGTCGCGGCAGCCGGCGCGCGTCGAAGTACACGGCGGCGGCGAGATACTGCTGGGCGCTGGTGAATCCGTGTCGGATCTGCGTGCGCAGCAAGTCGGGGAAGGACTCGTCGGCCTCGTCGATGTCCGGCATGGCAATGACGCTACCGCGTGAGCAGGTCCTCGGGGACAGGGCGGTCGGCGGCCAGCGCGTCGAAGAACCGTCCGGCCTTCTCCTTGTCCCAGAGCAGGACGTTGCCGCTGTCCGTGTCGTCGAATCCGCCGACCGGCACCGTGGTGGCGACGGTCTCGCCGCGCAGCGCCCAGCCCAGTCCGCCGAGGTTCCAGATGTGATCGTCGTTGTCGACCTTCAGTGACTTGGCGGTGTCGGAGGCCAGCGGCCAGAGCTTGAACGGGTTGGCCAGCGTGGCGCCGCTGGTCGCCTTCTTCAGCAGGGCGGCCATGAAGATCCGCTGATTGTTCATCCGGTCGAGGTCGGCCAGCGCGGTCGCGCGGCTGCGGACGAAGCCCAACGCCTGCGGTCCGTTCAAGCGTTGACAGCCCGCGGGCAGATCGATGCCGGCGAGCGGGTCGTCGATCGCTTCGGGGACGCACACGTCGATGCCGCCGAGCGTATCGACCACGCCCGCGAAGCCGCTGAAACCGATCTGCGCGTAGTGGTCGATGTGCAGGCCGGTGGCGATCTCGACCGTCTGCACCAGCAGCGCGGGCCCGCCGATGGCGAACGCCGCGTTCAGCTTGTCCTTGCCCTGGCCCGGGATGCTGACGTACGAGTCGCGCGGAAGGCTCACCAGGGTGGTTTTGCCCGATTTCGGCACGTGCACGAGCATGATGGTGTCGGTGCGCTCGGGACCGACTTCGCCGCCGGTGGCGAGTTCCTGCTCCTGCTCGGGAGTCAACCCGCCGCGGCCGTCGGAGCCGACCAGCAGCCAGTTCGTGCCAGGGGTGTCGCCGACTCGCTTGGCGTAGTTCGCCAGCGCGGGGATGCGGTTGAGGGAATTGTCCAACTGCATGACGGCGCCGACGGCGGCCACCACCAGCACCAGCAGGGTAATCAGGAACCAGCGGAACGGGTGACGCTTGCGGCGCGGTCGCGGCGCTCGCGGCGGGCGTTGGCCGCGCGGCGGCACCGGTGGTGGTCCTTCGCGGAACCGCCGTGGTTTCCGGGGCGGTGTGGGAGGCGGACCTTCGTGGTAGGGCACCGGGCGCTGCGTGGGCGCGTGCGTCGGCCCATCGTGATGTGGCACCGGCCGCTGTGTCGGGGCGTGTGGTGGACCTTCGTGATGTGGCACCGGGCGCTGTGTGGGGCCGTGCCTGCGGGCCGGGGGAGGCAGTGGTACTCGCCTGGGCTGTTCCGGCGGGACCTGCGAATATGCCAACGGCTGCGCGTGCGGGTCGCCCGTTCCATCGCGGCGCACCACCTGGGTGGGCTCGATCGGCGGCGGCGCGCCGGGGCCAGGAGGAGGCATGCGCCGGCGCATCGGAGGTTCACCGGGTCTGCCGGGCGGCGGCATCCGGCGCGTACGCGCGTTGCGCTGGGGGTCGTCGCCGTTCATCACTGAAACTCTACTTATCGGGCGGTTGTGCGGTGCCGCATGTGGACACTGGCGCACGCGGGAGCGGCGCTGTTTCCTAATTCGTAGGCTGCATCGGGTTGTTAGCGTTCCGGAGGGCACGGTTGCGTCACGGGAGCCACGAAACATGGCCGCGCAGAACGGTGTAGCCGATGTAGGCGACCGCGTCGATGGTCGCATGGGCGAGGACCAGCGGCCACAGTCGGTTCGTGCGCTGCCAATAGCGCCCGAATATGACGCCCATCACACAATTTCCGAGTCCGCCGCCCAGTCCCTGGTACAAGTGATAACTGCCACGCAGGAGGGCCGAAGTCAGCAGTGCCGAGTTCTCCGACCAGCCGAGTCTGCGCAACCGGGTGAGCAGGAACGCCACCACGATGACCTCCTCGGCCAGGGCGTTCGCGCAGGCCGAGAGGATGAGCGCGGGTAGCCGCCACCAGTAGTCGCCGAGCGAGGCGGGCACGATCGTCACGCTGAGACCCAGTGCGTGTGCCACGAGGTAGAGCCCCAAGCCGGGCAGGCCGATGATCGCGGCGAGCGTCAAGCCGGGTAGCACGTCCGCGCGCCACCGGAGGCGGTTCGCCAGCCCGATCAGTCGCGGTCCGATGCCGCCGCGCCACAGCAGATACAGGCCCAGCGCCGCCCATCCGACCAGCCGTAGCACGCTGAGCAGCTGGAACAGCAAGTCGATGGTGGATTGCGTGGACCGGGACGGGTTCAGCGCGACGGTCCGCCCACCGATCCCGCCCGGGGCGAGCGCGTTCTCCACCAGCGAGAGCGCGGCACTGAGCCCGCTGAGCCCGAAGGTGACAAGCAGCACCACCGCGATCTCGAGTTTGATCGCCAGTCGCTCCCGGTCGGTCGGCTCGGTCTCGTCCCACTGGGCATCGGACTCCGCGCGCATGGGTCGAATCTATTGCGCTCGCCCCACCGGGCGCGCGGCGCGTCGGCGTGGGAACCTCACGACCGGCCGGGACTCGGCCTCGCGGCGACCATCTGAGGCGGCCCTACGCTTCGCGCCCGATCCGCTTTCGCGGGTGGTCCTCTAGGTGGGTTGTGTGGTGGTTGGTCGTTCCGCCCGGCGCGCGGGGCGTGGCGTGGAACTTCGTGACGGGCCGGGCCTCGGTGTCGCGGCTGCCGTCTGCGGCGGCCCTGCGCTTCGCGTCTGATCCGCTCCTGCTCGGGTGGTCGTCCAGGTGGGTTGTGTGGTGGTTGGTCGTCCCACCCGGCGCGGTGCGTTGCCTTCGGAACTTCGTGACGGCCGGGGCTCGGTGTCTTGGCTGCCGTCTGCGGCGGCCCTGCGCTTCGCGTCTGATCCGCTTGCGAGGGTGGTCGCCCAGGTGGGTTCGTGTGGTGGTTGGTCGCCGGCGCGGTGCGTGGCGGTGGGAACTCCGTGACGGGCCGGGGCTCGATCTTGCGGCCGCTCTTTGAGGTTTACCTGACGTTTTGCGCCTGATCCGCTTGTATGGCGGTAGCGCGGGTGTGGGCTGTGTCGAGGACAGCCCTGCGCGGTGGTCGCCGGTTGGGTCGCTCTGTGGTGGGTGTGCGTGGGGTGTCGCCTGACCGGGTTGTGCCGTGTTCGGTCTGCGTGGTGGTTCGTCGGCCGGGACGCCCCGTATACGACCTGCGTGGATGGACGCCCGGTTGGGTCGTGCCGTGCCTGCTCGGCGGGCGTGGCCGGCTGGTTGCGTCTTGCCGTGTTCGGCCTGTGGTTACTCGGTCGGGTGAGGTCGTGTCCGGGCTACTCGGGCGACCACACCGTCGAGTCCGGTGCGGCCCTGCGCGCCGATTCCAGCCTGTACAGCACCGGTCATCAGGTAGTCCGGACGCGCCACCCCGGGGAAGGTGGCGGAAGTCCATGTGCAGGGGTGGGCGATGCGTCGTGGAACCGGGTCAGATGCGGCGCAGGCCGTTGAGGAACGGGCAGCCGGCCAGGGTGCGTACGGCACGGCTGAGTCCCTCGATGTCGTCGGCCGGGGCGTTGAACGGCAAGCGGAAGTCGTGATCGCCGTCGTGTCCTTCCACCCGCAGGGTGAGCCCGTACCGGTCGATGGCCAGCGGATGCACGTTGCCGCGCTGTAGGTGCGCAGGCAGGTGCCTGGCCAGCTGGGCGACGATATCGGCGTGGTCGGCCTGCATGTGCTGCAGCCACGCGGATTCCATGGCGCAGAACGGATCCGGTTGGGCCAGGCGCAACTCGTCGCTGGTCACCGATTCGGCCCCGGTCGAGTCGGCCACTACCGCCGAGCTGATCACCAACCGCAGCAGCGTGGCGCCGAAGCCGACGTCGAGCAGTCCGGGATGGGGCAGCTCCTTGGCCACCTCGCCGGCCAGGGCGCGCTGCGCCTGGGTCGGCACCGCGCGCACCCAGCCGCGCAGCCAGACCAGGGCGCGCACCGGCTCGCGCAGCGGCAGCGGCGCGTGGTCGGTGAGTTCCAGCACCGCGGGCGCGCCGTGTTCCCCGGAATTGCCCGCCAGGATCGCGGCGACGGAGGCGGTCGGCACGGCGATCACGGCGTCGCCGCACTGCCGTACGTGGTGCACGGACGCGGGCGTCGGGTCGATGCCCGGCATGGCGAGCACCGCCTGCTCCGCGTGGGCGCACGCGCTGCGCACCCGCTCGGCGGTGGACGGTGCGACGGTCGGAGACGGACGCGGCATGCAAACCTCCGTGGAGCGGGCGGCGCGGCAAGGTATTGATTAGGTAATCCTAAGCTAAGTGAGGAGGCCTCGGTTCCGCAAGCGTTCCAATCGGACTGAGCGAAGTGTGTCGATCTCGTTCGACGCGGGTTGTTACGGTTGGGGCGTGTCGGAAGGGATGGAACCAGGAAAACCGGTGCTGGTGTCGTTGTCGGCGCCCCCGCGGCGCAGTCTCTCGGACGGACTGGTCCGCAACATCGGCGCAAGCCCCGCCGCGCCGACGCTCGACCTGGACGCCCCGGACGCGGAGATCGCCGCCTTCCTCGCGCACGCCGCCCACTCCGATAGCGGCTTCGTCGCGCGCACCTCGGCCGGCGACCGCGCGGTGGCCGTCGTCGCCGCCACGGCCGCCGCGCTGTGCGGCGAAGACATCGGCACCGCCTTGCGCCACCCCGATATCGCCTTCCTGACTTCGCTGAAACCGCCCGCGATCGAGGCGGTCCGGTCCGTCCTGCTCGCCATCGAAACCGAGGCCCTTGACCAGGTGAACGCCGCGTTGCGGGTGCTCGACGCAGGTTGAACGCCGCTCGGGCGCCCGTGGAACAGATGCCGCGCGGTGGTTGTGCCTCCGCAATTGGTGGGGGGCCGGGCGAAGGCGCAAGTAATCTCGTAACCGTGCCGCGAATCGCGTACTTCGGGCCGTCCGGAACCTTCACCGAGATGGCCCTCGCTCAACTGGAATCCTCGGGAACCTTCGACGGACCCGTCGAGCGGATAGCCGCGCCCAGCCAAGGGGCTGCGCTCGAGCTGATCCGCTCCGGCGACGTGGAGGGCGCGGTGGTGCCGATCGAGAGCTCCGTCGAGGGGTCGATCTCGGCGACGCTCGACTCGCTGGCAATCGGTCCGCGGCTGCAGATCGTCGCCGAGACCGAACTCGAGGTGAGCTTCACGATCCTCGGCAAGCCGGGCACGGTGCTGCCCGACGTGCGGACCCTCGCCGCATACCCTGTGGCCGCCGCGCAGGTGCGGTTGTGGGTGGCGGAGCACCTGCCCCAGGCGCAGCCCTACACCTCGGCGTCCAATGCCGCGGCTGCGGAAGACGTGGTGGCGGGCCACGCGGATGCCGCCGTGTCGACCGCTCTCGCCGGCGAACGGCTGGGGTTGATGGCACTGGCCTCCGGCGTCGCGGACCATGAGCAGGCGATCACGCGGTTCGTACTGTGCACCCGGCCCACGGTGGCGCCGCCCCCCACGGGAGCCGACCGCACCTCGATCGTGCTCGAGCTGCCGAACGTACCCGGCTCGCTGATGCGCGCCTTCGCCGAATTCGCCACCCGCGGCATCGATCTGACCAGGATCGAGTCCCGGCCCACCCGAACCGGCATGGGCACCTATCGTTTCTATCTCGACTGCGTCGGGCACATCGACGACACCGCCGTGGCGGAAGCGCTCAAGGCGCTGCATCGCACCGCGCGGATCCGCTTTCTCGGGTCGTGGGCTGCGACTTCCGCGACCGGCACGCCACCACCGTCGGACGAAGCCTCGGCGGAGTGGTTGATCCAGTTGAGAAAGGGGATGGCGGACCTATGACCGGGAGGTTGATCCTGGTCCGGCACGGGGAGACCGAAGGCAACGTCGCCAAGCTGCTGGACACCAGGGTCCCAGGCCTGCCGCTGACCGAACGCGGTGCGGCACAAGCGAAGACGTTCGGGGAGAACCTGCTCCGACCCCCGAAGGTGTTGTTCTCCTCGGCGGCGCTGCGTGCGCGCCAGACCGCGAGCTACATCGAGGCGGCGACCGGTGTCGCCGCCATGGTGCTGGACGGGCTGCACGAGGTACAGGCGGGTGACCTGGAGGGACAACACAGCGAGGAAGCGCACCACACGTTTCAGGAGATCTACCGCGCCTGGCACGAAGGCGATCTCACGCTGCGAGTGCCCGGCGGCGAATCCGCCCAGGACGTCCTGGATCGGTTCCTGCCCGCGATCGCGGAATTGCGGAACACGTATCTGACGTCGGATGGTGACGAGCACGGCGATGTGATGGTGGTCAGTCATGGCGCGGCCATGCGGCTCGTCGGCCGCACGCTGGCGGATGTGCGGCCGCCGTTCACTACGAACAACCACCTGGACAACACCGAGACCATCGAGCTGGTACCGATGCCGAACGGCGGGTGGGAGTGCATCCGGTGGGGCCGGTTTACGCCGCCGTTCGGCTACGACGTCGCGCCGACCTCCGACGATCCGATGGGGTAGCGCCTGTTCAGGACAGTTTCGGGTTCCGGGGAAACTCTTCGCGCTCCGGTAGCGAATGGATCAGATCCTGCACTGCCGTGCGTAGTCGAGCGGGAGTTCCGCTGCTGAGCGACGTCCACTTCACGCCGTCGTCGGACTTGCTCGCGGTCGCGATGAATCGTCCTGCGCGCGTATTGAAGACGGCGATGTGGTTGTCGGCCATGTCTCTGGTGCCGTCGCCGTAGACCACGCCGACGATCTCGGCGAACGAGTGGATCTCGACCAACGCCGCCGCCAAGGTCTTCGCATCCTGGGCAGGGTTGCCCACCTTCGTGAGCCGCTCCGCGGTGGCCGCGGCATCACCGGTGTCGCCGAAGATCGTGGCGAGTTCTTCGGTCGGGGCGTTCATCCCGTACAGCTCCAGCGGCTCGGCGTAACCGAGTGCCGCGAGAACCGTGCCGGGCAGGTCGTTTCCCGCTTCATCGATGACGTACGAGTCCTGCCCCCGAAGGGCGACGACCTCGAGGTCGACGCCCTTCGCCAGACAGAAGCGGCTCACCCAACCATCGACGATCAATCGCAGCGCGATGATCCAGTGTGGCCGGTTCAGCGCGCGCAGCCGATTCTCCAGATCGCGATGCAGCACATCGTCGAAGAGGAGATCCCGCTGGGCGAGCGACTCGGCGGCCGCGTCCATCGCCGCTTTGTGATCGGTCAGGTTGTCGTAGCGAGCCCGAGCGTTCAGAACGACGGGAACTTCGATCTGCAGTTTCTCTACGAGGAACTGCATCTCGTCGAGCGACAGGACGACCGCGTCGAGCGTCGACGGGTCGCGGCCCGCACCGAGTACGGTCACTTAACCGTCCCGCTGAGGTCACCGCCGATGACTCCATCGGCGGTGAAGCGGCCGTCGTTGAAGTGCTCGGTCGACCGCAGGTACTCCCTGCCGTTGTGCTCGGCTTCGTCGTCCTCGTCGCTGCGTGCCTGGTTGCCGAGCAGAGGGTTGCCGTTGCCGTTGTTCGCCGATCGGACCGGCGCCGCTTCGACGGGCTTGACCGCGACCGTCTCCTGCACCGGGGCGGAGCCACCGATCGTGCCGCTGGAGCCCCAGCCTTCCGGAAGCTTGAGCGAGCCATTGCTGATGCCGGCCGCCGACCCGAGGCCGGAGAACGACACCGCGCGAGTCGCGGCGCCGGTGGCGGTGGCCATACCAGCTCCCATGACCATCGGCGCCATGCCGGAGAAGGTCGGCGCGGAGGTGGTGGTCGCCGCTGCGATCGCGCTGCCCGCGACGTTTCCGACGGTGGAGACACCGGTGGTGGCGATCGAGCCGACGGCCTGCGCGGCCTGGGTGGCCGCGCTCGCCACGCCGGGGTTGCTCAAGAACGCCTGGGTGGCGGCGACGGCGGCCTGGATCGGATCCGCCGGAACCTCGGTGGTCGTATCCGCCGCCTGCTCGGGGCTGGCCGTTCCGGCGCCCTTGGCGATCGGCGGCGGCAGCAGGAACTCGGCGGGCGTGGCGACCATGGCGCTGGTGGCGGCCTCGTAGGTCTCCATGACCAGAGCGGCACGGATGTCCATGGCGTTCCTGGCGACTTCCGCGACCTCGAACGCGCCGCTGAGCACGCCGGGCGGGTTCGCCGACGCGGCCAAGGCGGCGTTGACGGCGGCGATCTCAGGCGGGCTCGGCATCGCCAAGGACGCGACGGTGTAGGCGGTGGCGTTCGCCGCGGCCTTCGCACCCATCGCGGCCGCTTGCACGCCCTGCTGCTCGGACCAACCGAGGAAACCGGTGAGCTTGCTCAGCGCGGCGATACCGTTGATGCCCTGCATCCCGACGCCGAGCTCGGCCATCACCCTGGCGACGGTGGTCGTCGCGTCGATCCAGGCGGCGGTGAGCCCGCCCCAGGCGGTGGCGGCGGCCGAGATCGGGATCGCGTGCGCGCCCGCGTGAAGGGTGGCCGAATTGATCTCCGACGGGCGCGCCGCCCAGATCACCCCGGTGACTCCTGCAACCATGTTTGACTTCTCCCCTGCTTGGTGTTGCTGATGGATCCGGTTCCGGAACTACACCTGAATGGCGCTGATGCCCGCGGCGCGCACCACGTCACCGGCGACGTGCTGGGCCAGCTGCATACGCAGTGTGGCCGCGGCGTGGTGGCATTCCAGAATCGCCTGCGCGATCGCACGGTCGTGCGACATGGCCCCCTGGTTGAAGTGGCTCGCGCTGAGGAAGGAGACCTCCTCGGCGCCGGAGGGCAGCACGTGCGTCGCGGGCGCGGTGATCGCCGCGGCGGCGGCCAGACGTTCGGCGACGAGGTCGAGTTCGGCCGCGGCGGCGAGAATGGCTTCGGGTGCGATCAGTACATGTCCAACCATGACTCGACTCCTTCTAGTGGCTGTGGGGCGGAACCACGAGAATTCCCCCTTCGAGTGATAGGACGCGACAGCAACGCGATCGGTTCCATCGAATCCCCAACTTTTCGATCTCCGTGCCGATTACACACCCACCGCTCGGGGCGCGCAATACAGCTCGGTTCAGACTATCCCCATCCCAGCTGATGCAGGCGGTCTTCGTCAATGCCGAAATAGTGTGCGATCTCATGGATCACGGTGATGGCCACCTCTTCGACCACTTCCGACTCGTCGGCGCAGTGCTCGAGAATGGCGTCCCGGTAGATGGTCACGGTGTCGGGAAGCGCTCCGCCGTAATGACTGTCGCGTTCGGTGAGGGCGATGCCGTGATACAGACCGAGCAGATGCGGATCCTCCGGATTGCGCGGCTCGATCAGCACGACCACATTGTCGATCGCGCGAGCCAGCTCGGGCGGAATGAGATCCAGTGCGTCGCCGACCAATTCCTCGAAGTGGTCGGCGGACATCGACACGGGCATCGGCGTGCCGCTACCTCGGCTGCGGCTGCGGCGGTAGCGGTGCGGCGCCGGGCAGCGGTGCGGGCGTGGAACGTCCGCTGTTGGGCGGCGGCACCGGAGCCTGGCCGTTGATCAGGATGTCGCCCCTGGCCGAGCCGGTGATCGGCGCGAAACCCTCCCGGTCGGCCCCCTTGCCGATCATGCAGTCCAGCTTGCGGCTGCCCGCCATCCAGCTGCGGGCATCGATGTAGTCGAAGAACAGCGTGAGCGTCTTGTTACGGATGACGTCCGGCGCGCCCAGGTATTCGGTCGAGGTGCGGGTGCATTCCTCCTCGACGAATTTGTCCTGTTCTTCCTTCGCGGGCGGACCGCCGGTGAAGTGGGCGGCCAGGTCGACGGTGGAGACGATCTCCACAGCGTGCGGCTGGGCGCAGTCCACCGGATCGGTGGGCAGATTCTGGTTGATGCCGAGGCACACGCCCGGCTCGTACACCCTGGACTGGTCGTGCTCGGTGGCGCTGCCGACCGACGGCGGGGTGCCTGCGCTGGCCGCGACCTGCAGGCCACAGCGCAGGGTGCGGTCACCGTGCTGCCAGCCGTCCGGACTCGGGTACATCAGGCCGACGATGTACTTGCCGCGCGGGTCGAAGCGCCCGCCCATGTACTTCTGCACCGCGGGCACGCAGTGCTCTTCCTTCAGTTCGGTGAGCCGCAGCGAGTCCGGGAACCGCGAGCCGGGGCCGAATTCCTTGCCCGGATACCTGCTCATGTCGATGTCGGCCGCGACCTCGAACATGTGCTTGCTCGAGCAGTTCACCTTGACCAGATCGGCCCGGTCGGGCTTGGTCCAGCTCAGGCAGTCGCCCTTGGCGGCGGTGCCGAACTCCTTGTCCAGCACGGGCTGCGCCGGGGCGCCGGGATTGTGCGCCTCCAGGCCCTTCTCGTTGTCGAAGCCGGTGATGAACAGCGTCACCAAGGCCGCGACCACGGCGCCGGCGGCGACGGCGAGCAGGCCTCGGCGCAACGTGGGCGCCGACAGGTGGACCTCGCGCAGATCGCGGTCGGCGAGGGCGGCCTTGGCCGAGTCGAACGAGCGGCGTACCGAGTCGGCACGCGACGACGCGCCGCGCTTGGGCGCCTGCGGGGACCGGGACCTAGGTTCGGAGGACATCGCGGTCCATCATGGCAGCGTCCGTGCCGTGGTGCCACGACCTGCCCCGATCGGCGCGGCACGGGACGGTTCAGCCGCGCAGGGCCGACAGGAAGACGCCCGGCAGCCGGGCGGGGTTGGTGTCGGCGTAGAACTCGGTGAGTTTGCGGCCGGTGGTCGCGGCGGTGGCGTTGCCGACGAACCACGGCGGTTTCGGGGAAAGGGCGAGTTCGCCGCCCAGCAGCGAGCGCGGCGCGGGCCGGAAGGGGCCGCGCACCACCGTGCGCTCCACGTCGTCGAGCAGCAGGGCGTTGTGCACTACGCCGATTCCGCTCTGCACGTCGTCGAGGGTGTGCCCGGGAAAGGCTCCCCAGGCCGCACGCGGCGCGAGGAAGGCCAGCCCCGTCCAGGTGTTCACCGCGATCGCGCCATAGCGCAGCCGCTCGATCGCGCGGTCGAAGGCGACGCCGAGCCTGCGGATGGTCGTGGGAGGGGCGATCACGTTCGCGCCGAGTGTCCCGGTGAGTTCGGCATTCGCGAAGTCCACCGCGCGCTGCAGGAAATCACCGCCCGCGTAGGGCAGCTCCACCACGCCGAGCACGGGGGAGAAGTACTCCGTGCGCAGCAGGGGCGTGCCGGTCCGCGGCAGTCCGTCGACCAGCAGCCGTCCCGCGCCGAGTCGCTCGGCCTCCGGATACGAGGCCAGCGCGTCGGCGACACGGGCGTCGCTGCCCGGGTAGTACGCCGTGCGCTGCGGCGCTCGCTCCATGGCCAGGCGCAGTTCGGCGAGGAACTGGTCCTTGCGGTCCCACTCGGAGGCGATCACCACCGTCTGCGCGGCCACGCAGTTGTAACCGCCGTTGTGCAGCCGCTGGGTGGCCACGTGCTCGGCCTGGTAGCGCAGATCGGCGTCGGACCAGTCGCCGGGCGCCACGATGGTCGGCGAGACGCCGCCCAACTCGCTGGTGATCGGCTTGTCCAGCAGGGGACGGCTGTCCTGCTTGCGCTGCGAGCCCTCCGCCCCGGGACCCCACACGATGGCGTCGTGGGTGTTGGCGCTGCCGGTCATGTGCACGTGCGCGACGTCGGGATGACGCACCAGATAGCCGCCCTGCTCCGCGCCGCCGGTGAGGATCCGCAGCACGCCGAGTTCCAGCAGCGGTTCGAACACCATCTCGAACACGGTGAACAGCGGGTCGGTGATGGGATTGAGCTTCAGCGCCACTACCCGGTTGTGCGCGTACAGCTCGTACAGCGCGTCCAACGGGGGAATGGAGGTGATGTTGCCCGCGCCGAGCACGGCGCCGATTCCCCCGGTCGCGGTGGGATCCAGCTGCGCCAGTCCGGCTCGCCTGCGTGCGGTGTCGGCGTCTACGCCTGGCCGCAGCCACACCTCCCCGCGGAAGCCGTTGAGCAGCAGCCGGTCGTAGACGCCGAATGGAAAGATCGGCACGGCGACCCGCCCGCCCGGCGCCTCCCGCAGCGTGACGCCGGTTAGCGGGCTGCGCCCGGACTCCAGTGCGTCGAGGGTGACCGACAGCGCGTCCGTAGCTTGCAGCAGGGCGAGTGGTCCCGACATCCATTCCTCGCCGACCAGCGGGGAGTGCGCGTCGAGGTCCTTGACGACGCACGCGGCCCGCACCCAGTCCTCGGCGAAGCGGCCGGTCCGGGCGTGGATCTCGTCGAGCAGCTCACGGCGTCGGCGCAGCGAGGTCGCGGCCCACGTTTTCTCGCCGGCGGTGAGGTCGGCCAGCGCGTTGTCGATGGCTGTCTCGTCGAAAAGCGTGCCCACAAGCCCACTATGCGCGCGATCCGGCGGGTATGGACCGCATCCTGGGATATCGGCGTGAAACGGCAACACATCGACTACTAGGCTGATGGCCCATGATCGACCTCCGATTCCTGCGGGACGACCCCGACGCGGTCCGCGCCTCGCAGCGCGCCCGCGGCGAAGACCCCGCCCTCGTCGACGCGCTGCTCGAGGCGGACGCGGCGCGGCGTGCCGCGGTGGCCACCGCGGACAACCTGCGCGCCGAGCACAAGGCGATGGGCAAGCTGATCGGCAAGGTGAGCAAGGAGGAGCGGTCCGCGCTGCTGGCGCAGGCCTCGGAGATGTCGGTCAAGGTCAAAGAGGCCGAAGCCGCGCAGCACGCCGCCGACTCGGATCTGGACGCCGCGCACCGCGCCATCTCGAACGTGGTGCAAGAGGGCGCGCCCGCGGGCGGCGAGGACGATTACGTCGTGCTGCAGACCATCGGCACGCCGACCGAGTTCGACTTCGAGCCGAAGGACCACCTGGAACTCGGCGAGTCGCTCGGCCTGATCGACATGGAGCGCGGCGCGAAGGTCTCCGGCGCCCGGTTCTACTTCCTGACCGGCTACGGCGCGCTGCTGCAGCTGGGGTTGCTGCAGTTGGCCGCGCAGAAGGCCGTGGCCAACGGCTTCACCATGATGATCCCGCCGGTGCTGGTGCGCCCCGAGGTCATGGCGGGCACAGGGTTCCTCGGCCAGCACTCGGCCGAGGTCTACCACCTCGCCGACGACGACCTCTACCTGGTCGGCACCTCGGAGGTGCCGCTGGCGGGTTACCACTCGGACGAGATCCTGGACCTGAGCGGCGGCCCCAAGCGGTATGCGGGCTGGTCGTCGTGTTTCCGACGGGAGGCGGGCAGCTACGGCAAGGACACCCGCGGCATCATCCGGGTGCATCAGTTCGACAAGGTGGAGATGTTCGTCTTCACCACACCCGACCAGGCCGACGCCGAACACCAGCGCCTGCTCGCGTGGGAACAGGAGATGCTCGCGGCGATCGAGGTGCCCTACCGGGTGATCGATGTCGCGGCCGGTGATCTCGGCAGCTCCGCCGCGCGCAAGTTCGACTGCGAGGCGTGGGTGCCGACACAGCGGACGTACCGGGAGCTCACCTCGACGTCCAACTGCACCACCTACCAGGCGCGGCGGCTGGCCGTCCGCTATCGGGACGAGAACGGAAGGCCGCAGATCGCCGCCACATTGAACGGCACGCTCGCGACCACCCGCTGGATCGTGGCCATCTTGGAGAACCATCAGCAAGCCGACGGGTCGGTCCGGGTTCCGTCCGCCCTGGTGCCCTTCGTCGGCACGGACGTGCTGCGACCAGCCAACTGACAACGCGCGAATGACATTCAGATGAATAGCTACTGGTTCGCCATGCCGGATTCCCGGGATGTGGCAACCGGCGGGATTCCTTGTGTCTAGGCTATTCGTCGTGCGAGGAATCGGGTCTCGCGGCGATACCCGAACCCGGGTGCGGGCCGCGTCTGCGCTGGCGACGGCTATGGTCATGGCTCGGACCACCGGGGCGTTCTACGTCATGGGCGGGGTGCTCGGTCTGCTGATCACCGCCATCGCCCCTGGTGAGGAGGGTAATCGCCCGCTGGTAGGCGGGGCGGCAGCGATAGCGCTGGTGCTCGGCCTGACGCTGCTCGCCTGGGGGCCGCGACTGCCGCATTCGATCCACCATGTCTACGTCGCGATCGCGACGGTGCTGGTGACGATCGCGGTGCACTCGTTCCCCAACACCGTGGGCGCGATCAGTCTCGCGGCGTTCTACGTGTTCATCGCCTGCGATGCGGCGCTGTTCTTCGCTTGGTCGCAGGCCGCCGCCCATATCGCCTTCGCCTTGGCGCTGTGCCTATGGGTGCTGCCCGCGCGGCCGGTGAGTCCCGGGCTGCCGTGGTGGTCCGGCTTGATCCCGGCCGGGGTGACCTTCGGCGTCGGCGTGGTCGTCGGGATCCTGACCAGAATGGCGTCCGAAGCCGACATCGACGTGCTCACCGGTCTGCTCAATCGGCGCGGTTTCGACCGGGCATTGAACACCGCGATCCAGCAGGCCACCCGGTCCGGGCACGGCCTCGCGCTGGTGCTCGTCGACCTCGACCGCTTCCAGAAGATCAACGACCATCTCGGGCACCGCGCCGGGGACGCCGTCTTGCAGCGGGTGGCCGACACCTGGTCGAAACTGCTGACTCCCGAGCAGCGCCTGGCCCGCTACGGCGGCGACGCGTTCGCCTTGCTGCTGCCGAACACCACCGAACAGGCCGCGATCCTGCTCACCGAACAGCTGCGCGCGGCGGTGACCACCGGCTGTTCGGCCGGGGTGACCTCCTGGCAGCCGGGCGAATCCGGGTCGCTGCTGGTCAGCCGCGCAGACGTCGGTCTGTACCGGGCCAAGCAGGCCGGGCGCAACCGGACGGTGCTGGAGTCTTCCCGGCAGCTGCCGCTGGCGGTGGAGCTGCGCGAGGCGATCGACCGCGGCGCACTGGACGTGCACTACCAGCCGATCGTCAGCCTGACCGAAGGCGGGGGCAAGGCGGTCGGCGTGGAGGCGCTGCTGCGCTGGTCGTCCAGCGCGCAGCCGGACGTCACCACCGAGGGCTTGATCCGCGTCGCCGAGGAGTACGACCTCATCGCCGATCTGGACGAGCTGGTGCTGCGCAGGGCCTGCGCCGACGCCGCGCGCTTGCAGGAAACCTTCGCGCAGCTGGATCTGACGCTGAACGTGAACGTCAGCGGGCTGGAACTGGCCGAGACCGGCTACGCCGACCGGGTGGCGGGGATCCTGGCCTCTACCGGATGGCCCGCCGATCAGCTGGTGCTCGAGGTGACCGAGAGCGAGCTGGCCGCCGAATCGCAGACCGCGATCGAGAATCTGCATCTCCTGCGCGACCGGGGCGTGCGCATCGCCATCGACGATTTCGGCACCGGTTACTCCTCGCTCAGCCGACTCGCCACCCTGCCCAGCGACATCCTCAAGGTCGATCAGTCCTTCGTCGCCGCGATCCGCTCCGACTCGCCCGCGCCGCCTTTGCTCGGCGTGATCGCCGCCTTGTCCAACGCGCTGGACCTGCAGGTCATCGCCGAGGGCGTGGAGACCGAGTACCAAGCCGCCGTGCTCACCGAACTCGGCTTCGCGCTGGCGCAGGGTTACCACTACAGCGACTCGCATCCGGTCTCGGAGCTGATCAGCGACCTCAACGAGAACAAGGGCCGGATCGGATCCGGCGTCGCCGACGGGGAATTGGGCGACGGTGACTCGGTGGCCGCCAACGGCTGGGTGCCGCTGCCGTAATTCGCTTGACCGCTCGCGCTGTCGGTGCGCATGCTGATCGACATGCGGTTGCTCGTCTACGCCTATTGATTCGCCGAATCGCTGCGCCCCATCCGGGCGGGTGACACACGTACCATCGGCCTGCGCTCGCTGACGGTTCGGGCGGTGCTCTTCAAGAGCATCGGTGAACTGATTCCGCTGTACGCGCTCTACGCCCTGCTGTTCGCCGACCACGGCATGAGCACCGGGCAGATCTCTCTGCTGTTCGCGATCTGGTCGGTGACGTCGTTCCTGCTCGAGGTGCCCTCCGGTGCTTGGGCCGACACGGTCTCGCGGCGCGGGCTGCTCCTCCTCAGCGGTGCGTTGCTGACGGCAGGCTTCGCGCTGTGGACGGCCGCGCCCTCGTTCGCGGGTTTCGCCGCCGGATTCGTGCTGTGGGGAACCTCGGGGGCGCTGGCCTCCGGCACCTTCGAGGCGCTGTTGTACGACGACCTCGCCGCCCGGGGTGAATCGTCGGCCTATCCGCGCATCCTCGGTTACACCCGTGCCGGCGCGGAAGTCGCCGTCGTCATCGCGATCGTCGCCGCGACCCCCCTGTATCTCTACGGCGGTTACGCCCTGGTCGGCTGGGTCAGCGTCGCGGTCGCGGCCGTGCACACGCTGATCGCGCTGTCGCTGCCCACCGCGCCTAAGGCGGTGTCCGCGGTGAGCGTGGACGACCTGGAAGAGGAGGAGCCGGTTTTTCCCGCGCGCGTGTCGATGTCGGCCGATGACGTGGGTAACTCCGGCCCGGTCGGGGCGTGGGCTCCCGGCGCGGCGGCGGACGGGCGTGGTTCCGTGGCGGTATCCAACGGGTGGGACGGGATATGGCCGGACGATCCGGCGCTCACGAGCGATCACGACGACGGCGGTCGGATGCCGCGCGCCGTCGGGGCACCGCCTACCGCTGATTTCGCCGCTGCCCGTGCCCACGTTGCCGGGGAGGCTTCTGTGGATCGCATGCCCGAGCGAACCGGGGTCGAACAGATCGCGCCACATCCCCGCCCGTTCGCCCGCTACCTCGCCATGTTGAAGGCCGGTGTGAGCGAAGCGGTTCGCGTCCCGGTCGTGCGCTACGGCGTACTGCTGGAGGCGCTGCTGTTCGGGATCACGGCGTTCGACGAGTATTTCGCCCTGCTCGCGGAGGAATCGGGTGTCTCGACAGCCGTGGTGCCGCTGCTGGTGGGTCTCACCGTGCTCGGTTCGCTCACCGGTTCGGTACTGGCGGGCCGCACCGAGCGGATGTCGGGCCGGACGATGTCGATCGCGGTGGGCGCCGCAGGCGTGCTGTTTCTCGCCGGTGCGTTGATCGCCGGTCTCGCGACCGGCCGGCCGGACGCGGTCTACCTGCTCACCGGCCTCGGTTTCGGTTCGATCGGCGTCTCCTACGGCATCGTCTACAACGCGGGGATCGTCGCGGCCGCCCGCCTCCAGGACGCCATCGGTGGCCCCGCGCGGGCCACCGTGACCTCGGTCTCCGGACTTCTCGGCGAGGTGATCGCCCTGGCGGTCTTCGGCTTCGCCGCACTGGTCGCCCTCCACGCCTCCATCTCCACCCTCCTGGCCCTCCTGGGCGCGTCCCTCCTCGCCATCGCCACCCTCGCCCCCCGCTGGCTCCCATCCCGCGCAGACTGATCGCGAGTGGCACACCCTGGAGAGCCCTTCTCGGGAAAATGCCGCGACCATGTGCCGCCCGCGACGGTTGGGTAGCGTGCGGGAGTGCGGTTGGGGCTGGTTTTCGGGTTCGGGATCGGTGCCGGCGTGGCGGTGCAGGGGCGGATCAACGGTGCGCTGGGGGCGCGGCTGGCGGACGGGGTCGCCGCGGCGACGATCAGTTTCGGGGTGGGGCTGGTTGTGCTCGCGGTGGCGTTCGCGGTCAGTGGGCGGTTGCGGGAGGGCGGGCGGCGAGTGCGGCGGGCGTTGCCAGAAGGCGTGCTCCGGCCCTGGCAGTTGCTCGGCGGTCTGTGCGGGGCGTTCTTCGTCGCGTGCCAGGGGCTCACCGTCGCCGCCATCGGCGTCACCGCGTTCACGGTGGCGACCGTCGCCGGGCAGTTGCTCAGCAGCCTGGCGGTCGACCGGCTCGGCCTCGGCCCGAGCGGACGCACACCGGTCACCGCGGTGCGCTTGGCCGGGGCGGCGCTCGGCGTGGTCGCCGTGCTGATCGCTGGAGTCGGGCACACCCACGCCGCCGGTGGTCTCTCCGTTCCCGACGCGCTGCGCGGCACGCCGACCGTGCTGCTGATCGTGCTCCCCGCACTGGCAGGCATCGGCCTGGCCTGGCAGCAGGCGGTGAACGGCAAGGTGGGCGCCGTCGGCGGAGCGCTGACGGCGGCCCTGGTGAATTTCGGCGTGGGCCTTGCCGCCCTGCTTGTCATCGAGGCACTGGTCATCCTGTCGTCCGGCGGCCCCGCCGAATTTCCGGCCGAGCCGTGGCTGTATCTCGGCGGATTCATCGGCGTCGCCTTCATCGCCCTCGCCGCGCTCACGGTCCGCTGGATCGGCGTCCTGCTGCTCGGGCTCACCTCGGTGGCCGGGCAGTTGCTGGCCTCGCTGATCCTGGACGTACTAGCCCCGACCAGCGCGGGACTGTCGATCACCGCGGTCGTCGGCTGTGCGCTGACTCTGGTCGCGGTCGCCATCGCCGCTCGGTCGCAGTCCTGAGGACACTCGCCGCGCATTCATACGTAATCCGCATAAGTGTGGAATGGTGCGCTCATGCTGATCGAATACGGGGTGTGGGTTTCGCGGCTGGGTCTGGCTGTCGTGTTCGGGTTGTCGGCGTGGGGCAAGCTGGCGGATCGAAGCGCGACGCGGCAGGCGGTGGGGGATTTCGGGGTGCCGCTGCGCTGGGTGCCCGCGGTGGCCTGGGTGTTGTCCATCGCGGAGACGATCATCGCGGTGGGGGTGCTGATTCCCTGGCTTTCCGGCGTGGCCGCGGTGGCGGTGCTGGTGCTGCTCGCCGTGTTCACGGCGGTGATCGCCCGCTTGCTGCGGCGGGGCGAGCACCCTTCCTGTTCCTGCTTCGGCGCCGCGAGCGCCACGCCGATCGGGCCGAAGATCTTCGTCCGCAACGGTCTTTTCGCAGTGCTCGCCGTGCTGGTCGGCATAGGCGCGCAGACCCATCCGCGGGTGCCGATGGACCTCCCCGCCGATGACGCGATCGGCTGTGCCGTGGTCGCGGTGCTTGCCGCGGTTTTGGTCAGGCTCGCGGGACAGCTTCGGGTCCTGCGTCGCCGGGTGGACGAGCAGGCGCTGTCCACGTTGGGCGCGGAGGGCCTGCCGGTCGGCGCGGTAGCGCCGGAGTTCGAACTGCTCGGCCCTGATGGAGCGAAGACCACCCTCGAGGATCTGCTGGGCGAGGCGAAATCGGTGTTGCTGGTCTTCGTGCACCCGGGGTGCGAGCTGTGTGCGGCACTGGCCCGTGAATTGCCCCGCTGGCGCGCGCGAACCGGTGACGCCCTGGCGATCGTGGCGGTCGGCAACGGCGATGCCGCCGAGCAAGCCGCTTGGGGAATCGAGAACGGGTTGGGCGACATCCCCTCGCTCGTGCAGCAGGGCAACGAGGCCGCCTTGCGGTACCGGGTGCGCGGTACGCCTTCCGCCGTGCTGATCGATCCCGACGGGCGCGTCGCGGCGCCGGTGGCCAGGGGCGGAATCGCGATCCGCGAGTTGATCGGCACGGTGCGCCCGGCGTCGCGCGAGCCCGCGCGCGACAGGATCCCGGCCGGCGCGGCCCGTTAGTTTCGGGGCGTACCTCTTTTCCTGCCGTCGACACCGACTGAGGTTCGGTTATCCACCGGTTGGCTAATTTCTAGCTAATTTCTGGCGATGCGCCGATAGGATCGAGTCGCACCGGTGCGGAATTCGCCATCCATCGACCAGGCCCATCGACAGAGGGGAAAGACATGGCGCTCTTCGCATTCACCGACTACTCCGGCAAAGAATTCATCATCCAGCTGACCAACGAACAGCGGATCGCCGAAGCCCGCCGCATCCTGTCGGGTGACGAGCAGATGTCGGTACACGTCATGGGGCGGATCAGGAAGGTTCCGGCTCCGTACAACCCCGGCTGGAGCTTCCATCTGGACCCGGACACCATCACCTTCTTCACCATGGCGATCGAGGTCTGTGACGCCAGCATCATGTACGTCGAGGATCACTTGGACGAAGCGTGCGGCGCGTTCTTGCCGGGCTGCTTCTGGTGTCCGTGGTCGTCGAAGATGACCCGCGAGGTTGCGGACAGGTAATCTCCTGGCAAATGCTTCCGGCCGGCGGAATCGCCGGCCGGAAGTCTCGGGTCAGTCCAGCTTGCGCGAGCGCAGTTCGTGCCCCTTGGACGTCTTGCACCGCCCCGACTCCAGGTCCCACTGCCAGCCGTGCAGGTTGCAGGTGAGCGTGTTGCCCTCGACCACACCGAACTTCGACAGGTCCGCCTTCAAGTGCGGGCAGCGGCGCTGCACCTCCCAGCCGCTGAGTTCGGTGGAGGCGGAATCGTCGTGCGCCTCGGCGAACCAGCCGTCGGCGTAGGCGATCCGCTCGTCGGTGAGGCACTTGAAGAACGTGTAGAGGAACTCGTTGTATCCGCCGATGCGCCAGGCCTGGAAGCGGGTGGACAGGAAGATGGTGTTCACCCAGTCCGGCTCCCGGTCGCGCAGCACCGTGCGCACCAGCTCCGGCGCGATGCGGAAGCCGTAGCGGTAGCGGCCCTCGCCCTCGATCGGCTCGCGCACCGTGCGCTTGGGGAAGTCCAGCACGATGGTTTCCTCCCCGATCACCAAACCGACCGGGTAGCCGATGCCGTCGCAGATCACGTCGCTCTGCGCCATGATCGGCTCGAACAGCTTCTGCAGCGGTTCCAGCAGGGAGCCGTCGCCGCGCTCCCAGGTGGCCTTCTCGGCTTCCAGCACCGGCGCGAGGCGCTGGGCCATCCGCTCGATGTACTCGGCCTTGTCGTCGTAGATCTCGGCCGGGTCGCTGGGATGGGTCAGCGTCAGCTCGGCGCCGCGCACGTCGGCGACCGAGCCGGGGATCATCAGGATGCCGCCGGTGTTGCCGTGGATCTCCATCTGCTCCAGGAACACCTTCTGGTCCGGGAAGATGTTGCCCTCGTCGCCGCGGTCGTCGTTGAGGTAGCGCAATTCGTCGTCCAGGAACACCGGCGGGCCCGCCGACGGCACCACCCAGGTCGCGCCGACCTGCTCGATGTAGCTGCGCGCGCGGTCCATGCCGCGCTGACGCTTCTGCTTGCCGAAATTCGACTTGGTGCGCGCCGGGATGTCGTAGACCATCGGGTACCAGATCGCGCCCGAGTACTGCAGCAGGTGGATGTCGACGTGGCCGAACGCGTCGTGCAGCACGTCCATGTCGACCGGCCGGGCGTCGTTCATGTTGAAGCAGGTGGTCTCGCCGTCGGAGACGACCAGCCCGGAGTCGCCGATCGGGCCGTCGGCCGGGGCGCGCAGCGCGATGATCATGACGTCCAGGTCCCCGCCGGGGCCGGTCACCGTGTGCTTGACCGAGTCCTCGGTCTCGAAGAACTTGTGGAAGCCCAGCTGCTCGAGCTCGCGGCGCAGATCCGGCACGGGATAGTCGGGCAGCAGGACGGTGGCGTCCTTGTTCACGTGCTCGGTCAGCGTCTTCGCGTCGAAGTGGTCGCGGTGCAGATGCGAGACGTACAGGAAGTCGCACGCGCCCAGCTCGTCCCAGTCCAGCCGGGTGTTGTCGGGGAACGGGAACCACGAACCGAAATACGCGGGGTTCACCCAGGGATCGCAAAGGATCGACCCGGCCGCGGTGCGGATGTGGAATCCGGCGTGTCCGACGCTGGTGATCTGCACTAGCTGCTCCTCCTGCTGTTTACCAGCCAACCAGGGTAGTAGTTACGGCGAGATGTCGCCGATGCAGTAGCCGTCCGGCCCGGAGCGCAAGGTGAAGGTGCGGGTCTGCGTCACACCGGAGGAGTTGGTCACCGGCACGAGCACAGCGATGTAGTCGGTGTTCACCTGCTCCGACCGGATCTGCTGGTCGGCGAACTCGGTGGCCCCGGTGAGCACGCCCTGGTTGGTCGCCAGCGGCGCGGAACTCGGACGCCCGGTGCCCTTGGGGTCCCAGGTCGCCGGGGACGCCTTACAGATCAGAGGGTAGTCGCCTTCTTTGTCGGCGGGGTCGAGCGGAGTGCCGACGAACCGGGACAGGTACCGGCGCACGGTGTGGCGGGCGTCGGCGTCGTCGTAGGCGATCTCCGAGCCCGCCGTGGCGACGCGCGGGCAGGCGTAGCCGGTCGCGAGCTCGGCGCGCCGGACGGCGACCGTGGCGTCGGCGCCCTTCCACACCACGGCGTCCTCGGTCGCCGTGCCGGGCTGGGCCAAGGCGGTGAGGACGGCCTGCTGGTCGGCGTACATGTCGGCCACGTTCTTCGGCGCGACGGTCCAGCACTTGTCCTGCATCTCGGCGAGGGTGTGCGAGCGCAGGTCGGCGGCCCAGCGCTGCAACACGGGGGCGGCGGCGGGCAGTCCGGCGACCGCGCCGACCGGCGGCGCGTCGGTGGGGACCGGCGGTAACGTCGAGGTGCTCGGCGGCGGCGCGGCGGGGATGGCGGCCGGTGGCGTCGTGCGTCCCGCCGCCTGCGGGGCGCTCTCCTCCGGGATGCCGACGACGGAGTCGCAACCGGTCAGGGCGAACGCCGCGATCAGGACTCCGCCGGTCAGCGCAGCGCGGGCCGCTCGCCCGCTCGAAGCCCGGTTCCGCTCGTGTGCTGCACCGGGGTCGTACTCGCGCGGTACCGATCGGGCGCGTTCCACTTCGACGATCCTCTTCTCTCAAGGCGTGCGGTCGGGGCTGCTCGTGCGTCCTCGTCGCGTCGCGGCGCGCGGTGGCGGCGCACTGCCGGTGGGGACGAGCAGCGACTACGCTAGCGGACTTGTGGAACCCGTCTACCGGACGATCATCGGCCTCGCCCGTACCGTCTTCTTCATCGAAGGTCTGAAGTTCACCGTCAAGGGCGATGAACACATCCCCGCCCGAGGTGGCGCCGTCCTGGCGGTGAACCACACGGGGTACATGGACTTCACCTATGCGGGCCTGCCGGTGCGTACTCCGAAGCGCTACATCCGGTTCATGGCCAAGAAGGAGGTCTTCGATGACAAGATCTCCGGCCCGATCATGCGGGCGCTCAAGCACATCCCGGTGGACCGTTCCGCGGGGGCGGACTCCTACAAAGCGGCGGTGGAGTATCTGCGGCGCGGCGAGCTGGTCGGCGTGTACCCGGAGGCGACGATCAGCCGCAGTTTCGAGATCAAGGAATTCAAGTCCGGCGCGGCGCGCATGGCCATCGAGGCGGAGGTGCCGATCATCCCGATCGTCATCTGGGGCGCGCAGCGGGTCTGGACGAAGGGTTTCCCGAAGCGGCTCGGTCGCACCAACACGCCCATCTCGATCGCGGTCGGCGAGCCGATCCAGCCGTTCGAGCCCGCCGCCGAGCTCACCGCCAAGCTGCGTTCGACCATGCAGGAAATGCTGCTGGACCTGCAGAAGGACTACGTGCACGAGCCCGGCGCGTACTGGGTTCCGGCGCGGCTGGGCGGCAGCGCTCCTACCCTGGAAGAGGCGGACGCGATGGATGCCGCCGAAGCGGAGGCCAAGGCCGCGCGGAAGAACGCGGCGGGGTAACGGGAGCTGTGATGGCGCGGGAACCGGTTTACGACATCCTCACCGGCTTGGCCCGCGCCATTTTCTTCGCGCAGGGCTTGCGCATCGATATCCGAGGGCAAGAGCGTTTTCCGCGTTCCGGAGGCGCGGTGCTCGCCGTGAACCACACGGCCTACCTGGATTTCATGGAGGTCGGGTTGGTCGGGCGGAAGTCCGGGCGCAATGTCCGGTACATGATGAAGGCCGAGCTCGAGCACGGCATCATCGGCTTTCTCATGAAGCATTGCAAGGCGATCGGTGTGGATCGCACGGCCGGGGCCGAATCGTATGCCCGCGCGGTGACGGCGCTGCGCGAGGGTGAGGTGGTGGTGGTCTATCCCGAGGCGACGATCAGCCGCAGCTTCGAACTGAAGGAATTCAAATCCGGCGCGGCGCGGATGGCTGTGGAAGCCGATGTCCCGATCGTCCCCATGATCATCTGGGGCGCGCACCGGATCTGGACCAAGGACATCCCGAAACAGCTCGGCCGCCATCGTTTTCCGATCAATATCCGCATCGGCGCGCCGATCCCACCCGACGAACCGGCCGAGAAACTCACCGCCACCCTGCGCACTCGGATGAGCGAGCTGCTCGAACGCGCGCAACGCGACTATCCGATGGTGGAAGGCGCCCGTTGGGTGCCCGCCCGGCTCGGCGGGACCGCCCCGACCCTCGCGGAGGCGGCTGTGCTGGAACGGGAGGAGATGGAGAGGCGGCGGCGCGCGAAGGCGCGGTGAACCCCGTCGAATTGCGGCACAGGGCGGTTCCCCTGTGTGGGAACGACTGTGGCGTCGCCGTAGGTGCTTCGGCTCGATGATGGCCGGTATGAGCGCAATCGATGAGCTCGTTCGAACCGGGTGGGCAGGCTCGGATCCAGCCACCGGAAGTCGGTGAAGACGTGCGAGTGCTGTTGACGGCAAGCGGGTCGCGGGGGGACGTCGAGCCGATGTTGGGGCTCGCGCTGTGGTTGCGGGAATTCGGAGCCGGCGTGCGAGTATGCGCGCCACCGGACTGCGCGCCGCGATGTGCCGACCTCGGCATGCCGCTTGTGCCGCTGGGACCGCTGAAGACCGGTTCGGGAGCCGGAAGACCGTCGCGCGCCGAGCTGTCGCAGTACGTAACCGATTGGCCGGCGATCCAATTCGACACGATCACCACAGCGGCCGCGGGATGTGACGCGGTAGTGGCCTCCGGCGTGACACAGGTTGCGGCCAGGTCGGTCGCCGAGAGGCTCGGCGTCCACTACCGATACGTGAGCTACCAGCCGACCACGCTGCCCTCGCCGCATCATCCGCCGATGCCGCTGCCGGGCGATCGGCCCGCACCGGACGGGATCGACAATCAACTGCTGTGGGAAATCGACGCCCACGGCTGGAACGCACAGTTCGGCCATGCGCTCGACACGGGCCGGGCTGCGCTCGGGCTGCCGCCGGTGGCCGACGTCCGCGATCACGTCATCACCGGGAACCCATGGCTGGCCGCGGACCCGGTGCTGGGGCCGTGGTCGCAAGTGCCGGGTCTGGATGTCGTGCAGACCGGTGCGTGGCTCGTGCCCGACGAACGCCCGTTGCCTGCCGGGTTGTCGGCGTTCTTGGACGCGGGCGCACCACCGGTGTACGTCGGGTTCGGCAGTATGCCGATGCGCCCCAGCATCGCCCGGGTGGCGATCGAAGCGGTCCGCGCCCACAGCCACCGTGTGCTTCTCTCTCCTGGCTGGGCCGAGTTGGCGCTGATCGACGACCTCCCCGACTGCATGGCCATCGATGAGGTCAACCATCAGGCGCTGTTCACCCGGGTCGCCGCCGTCATCCACCACGGTGGTGCGGGCACGACAACGGCCGCCGCCCGAGCCGGTGCGCCTCAAGTGGTGGTACCCCAGATGATGGACCAGTCGTACTGGGCGGGCCGGGTGGCCGCTCTCGGCATCGGCGCGGCATGTGCGGACGCGGATCCCAGCTCGGCGGCATTGTCCGCCGCTCTGGATATGGCGTTGGCGTCTACCACCCGAGCGCGCGCGAACGAAGTGGCCGGCATGATCCGTGCGGACGGAGCGACGGTCGCGGCGAAACTACTGCTCGACGCGATCGGCTGAGCCGACGCCGCTGCACCCCTGCCGTGTCACGAGGTCCGGTGCGGACCCCGTGACAGGCTGTGGCGGTGCCGGCCGGCACCCGATCAGGCGGCGTCGAGCGCAGCGGTGATCTTGCGGGTCATGTCGGCCAGGACGGGGCTGGGCGCGCCTTTGCGGCTTCCGATGGCCGCGTCGACGGCGACGAGGACGGTGCTGCGGAAGTTGTCGGCCTCGGCCGGATCCTGCTTCTGCAGCACGTTCATGGCCTCGGTGAGGGCAGGCAGCACATGGTCGGCGAGTTCGGCGACGTTCTTGCCGTTCAGGGTGATGTCCTTGGACTTCGCGGCGAGCACGTGCCCGACAAGGCCGGTCGCCGACGACAGGGCGATGGAGCCGTGGGTGGCGGCCTTGTGCGGTGAGCCGGTCGCGTCAGCGGCGGCCAGCAGCGAGACAGCGCCGTACGCGGCGGTCCGGATGGTGGCCTTGTCCTGGTCGGTCAGGGTGATGGACATGGTGGTGTCTCCTTCGGAATGGGTTGTGCGGAAATGTGATCTGTTAGAGGAGTCTCGGATTGCCGGGGGCTGGTGGGCGAACGAGGTCGCCCAGGCCGATGGTCGGTCAGCGGCTCGGCGAACCCTGCTGATCGTGGGCCGCTGCGGTCTCGCGGACAGCCTGGGCGATGGCGCGGAAATCCTTGCGCAGGAGCGCGCCGTGGTTGCTGGCGACCTTCGCGCTGATGCGGATGTTCGGGTTGCGGTCGCACACCGCGTCGAGCCCGGAGCGGACCCGTTCCTGTTCGTCGCCGCGGCTTCCGAACGACGTCCCCGAAGCGACCACATACCGCAACGGCACGCTGATCTCGTCCAGCACGGGACCCAGCTCGCGTTCGCGGGAGAGTCTGCCGAGTTCGATATTGCTTTCGGCCATCTGTTCGGCGGTCATCCGCGGGGTCAGGCCGGTCGGGCGCAGCAGCGGTGTGAACCAGCCCAGCCGCTTGAACAGCTTGCGGATCCGCTGCTCCATGGCCTGGTCGAGCCAGTCGTAGGGGAACGCGCCGTCGACCAGCACCGCGCCCATGGCACGGTCCGGGTTCCGGGCGGCCCAGTGCGCCGCGACGACTGCCCCGTAGGACCAGCCGACCAGCAACGCCCGGTCCACGTCACGCGCGGCCAGGACGGCATCGACATCCCGCACCGCGGCCTCGAAGGAATAGTCCGCCGAACGCCGCGATTTGCCGCGAGCCCGCTCGTCGAAGGTGATGTGCCGGAATTCGGGGCCGAGCTCGGCGATGACCCGCCGCCAGTACCCCTGAGTGGCGAACTGGCCATTGCAGTAGACCACGGGGATGCCGCGCCCGCCGGTGTCGGTGACGGCCAGGGCCGTATCGTCGACCGGCACCATGCCGGTCCACTTCGAAGCGGTGGAGGAGGTGCTGTTGTTCGTCATGAGAACCACTGTCGGCGTCCGGCCTGACACCACGCTGACACTCGCCTGATACGGCCGCTGACACCGTGCGTCCCCCGCATGATCGGTGGATATCCGGCTTAAGAAAGGGATTTCACGGCGGCGAAGCTCGGCAGCCCGCCCCAGCGCGGGCGATGGCAGGCACTTCGCGACCACCGCCCCACGGCGTCAGTACGCTCCCTCACCTCGCGCTACGACACCGACCGTGCGCGCGATGAGCCGCAGGTCCATCCTCATGGACACGTTCTCCACGTAGGACAGGTCGAGTCGCACCGCGTCCTCGAGCGGGAGGTCCGACCTGCCACTGACCTGCCACAAGCCGGTCAGCCCAGGCTTCACTAGCAGGCGTCGGCGCGTCATGTGGTCGTAGGTGTCGACTTCCCGCCGCACCTGCGGCCGTGGCCCGACAACGCTCATGTCGCCACGCAGAACGTTGAGGAACTGCGGAAGTTCGTCGAGACTGTACTTGCGCAGGAAGCGCCCGACCGGCGTGACCCGGGGGTCGACCTTCATCTTGAAGAAGACCGGATTTCCACCCTGCTGTGCGATCAAGGCCTCGGCATACCGGTCGGCGTCGTCGTACATGCTGCGGAACTTGATCATGCGGAACGGCAGGCCGTATCGGCCGATGCGTTCCGACAGGTAGAAGACCGGGCCGCGGCTGGTGGTCTTCACCGCGATCGCGATCGCCAGGAACACCGGCAGGAGCAGCAGTACGCACACTGTCGCGAAACCGATGTCGAAGGCCGTTTTGCTGACCGACCGAGCCCGCTGGTACTGCGGCTCGGCGATGTGCATCATCGGCATCCCCGCGACCTGCCGATTGGTCAGCCGGGATATGGCGATGTCGATCGCCCCTGGCGCCAGCATGAACTCGACTCCCAGCGCGTCGAGTTCCCAAGCGAGTCTGCGCAGCTCGGTGGGACCGAGATGCCGGGTGGGACCGATGGCGACGGTGTCGGCGTGGGTGTGCAGGACCGCTCGCAGCACGGCGCTGTCGTCACCGACGACCGCCACCGTACCGCCGGCGAAAGCCAGCGGCGCATCGCCTGATTGCCCACCCGGCACGCAGGCGCCGACGACGTCGTAACCTGCGCCCGGGTCCGCGGCGAACGCCACGGTCATCGCAGCGACCGCGTCGGCGGTGCCGACCACGAGTACGGCCGACCGATGGCGTCCCCGGCGGCGTTCCCTGGCAAGCTGATGACGCCACCACAGTCGTCCACCGACCACCGCGAGGACGCCGGCCGGAAAGGCGATCGCGAGATAACCTCTGGCGAAATCGATTTCGAGTGCCAGCGACATGAGTGCCAGTACGCCGAACAAGTGCATGGTCGCCGACAACAGCCGCCGGAACTCCTCGACACCGCTGCCGACCAGTTGCGGCGCGCGGCTACCCGCGCTGCCGAGGATCGCGAACCAGCCCAAGGCGAGCACGCCCGATACCACCGTGTAACCGACCCGGTACGGCCCCTCCCAGGCCAGCGGCGGAGCGCCACCGCCATTGAAGCGAATCAGCTGCGCACTACCCACGGCGATGGAAACGGCGGCGAAATCGGTGATGGTGACACGACGTACATACTCCGATCGCCAGGCCTTACGGGTCGAGACCGTAATCGGTGGAGCCACGAAGGATCGTGGGGATTCGGCGGTCCCATTCCATTCCGGGACAGCCTTGGATTTCATCAAGAGAACACCCCTCCTGGGGCAACGGTGGAATTGCTACCCGATCCGGAGATCGTCTTTCCCGGCAGCGTCCCGACCGCCTCTACCGAGCGCTTCATCGGCACTTGATCGGCAAGTGTCACAACGTCTCTCGCCGATCGGAACGTATGCGCGAAGCAGCGCGATCGGGATGTTAACTGATCCGAATCGCCTCGGCGACCGATCTCGATACGCATCGGGAATAACACCATGAAGGTGAATATGGAATGTGCTCTATATCACAGTTTGTAACGCTGATCTGTAATCCAGCCGATATTGCCGTCGGTACGCTGACGGTCGCGACAGTGCGGCCCGTACCACGAATGACGTTCTCGTCGCGCGCATCTCGTGATACGCCGGGCAGCTTCTGCTTCCGTGCGCCGCGACAAGCGTTCCGACGGGGCCGGGACGTTTCGAGCAAAGGATCGGATCTGTGCGCTGTCGACTCTGTGACTCCGGCAGACTGTCCAGCGTTCTGGATCTCGGCGCCACGCCGCCGTGCGAATCGTTCCTCACCGCCGCCCAGCTCGATCTGCCGGAGCCGACCTACCCCTTGCATTTGCGGGTCTGCGTCGACTGCCTGCTGCTGCAGATTCCGGCGCTGATCACACCGGAGGAGACCTTCACCGAATACGCCTACTTCTCCTCCTACTCCGACAGCTGGGTCCGCCACGCGGGCGAGTTCGTCGACACCGCGACCGCCCGGCTGGGACTGGGCAGGGACTCCTTCGTGGTGGAAGTCGCCAGCAATGACGGTTACCTGCTCCGTCACGTCGTGGACCGCGACATCCGATGCCTGGGCATCGAGCCTTCGGTCAACGTCGGAACAGCGGCTCGCGAGTCGGGCGTACCCACCGAAACCACCTTCCTCGACGAGGATTCGGCTCGCCGGATCCGCGCCGAACACGGCCCCGCGGATCTCGTGGTCGCCAACAACGTCTATGCCCATATCCCGGATCTGCGCGGATTCACCCGTGCGCTACGCGTCCTGCTGGCGGACGACGGCATGCTGACCATCGAGGTGCACCATGCGCTGAACTTGGTGGGGCTCGGCCAGTTCGACACCATCTACCACGAGCATTTCCAGTACTACACCGTGCTTTCGGCACAACGTGCGCTCGCTGTCGCGGGATTGACCGTGGTCGACGTCGAGCAGTTGCCGACGCACGGCGGATCGATCCGGCTGTGGGTGCGCCCCGATGCCGCCGTGGCGGCGGTGAGCGACCGGGTGCGGGAAGTGCTCGAACTCGAGCGGTCCGCGGGACTGCACTCGGCGGACGGCTACACATCGCTGCGGCAGCGTGCCGAGTCCGTGCGGCATGAGCTGCTCGGGTTCCTGCTCGACTGCCGACGCCGGCGCCGACGCGTCGTCGGATACGGTGCGCCGGGCAAGGGCAACACACTGCTCAACTATTGCGGGATCCGGCCCGACCTACTCGAGTACACCGTCGACCGCAATCCTTACAAACACGGCAGATTCACTCCGGGGACGCGAATCCCGATCCACCCGCCGGCCCGGCTCGACGCCGATCGTCCGGACGTGGTCGTGGTGCTGCCCTGGAATCTCGAGCACGAGATCACCGCACAGCTGCGGCATGTCGCCGAGTGGGGCGGTCAGCTCGCTTACCCCTTGCCCGAGCTGCACGTGGTCGACCCGGCTTGCCCGGCCCCGACCCGGCCGGCCGGAGCCGAGTCGAAAGGAAACCGGCGCCGATGAAAGTCGTCCTGTTCTGCGGTGGCTACGGCATGCGCATGCGCGGCGGCACCGATGACATGGTGCCCAAGCCGATGCAACTCGTCGGACCCCGCCCCTTGCTCTGGCACGTGATGCGGTACTACGCGCACTACGGTCACACCGAATTCATCCTGTGCCTCGGATACGGCGCCGAGCACATCAAGAATTTCTTCCTCAGCTACCGTGAGTCGGCGTCCAACGACTTCGTGATCCGCAACGGCCGGGTCGAACTGCTCGGCAGCGATATCGACGACTGGACGATCACTTTCGTCGATACCGGCGTGGAGTCGGCCATCGGAGAGCGATTGCGCCGGGTGCGCGAGCACCTCGGCGACGACCAGTACTTCCTGGCCAACTACGCGGACGTCCTCACCGACGCTCCCCTGGACGAGATGATCAGACAGTTCCACGCTTCGGGGGCCGCGGCATCTCTGCTGGTGGTGCCACCCCAATCGTCGTTCCACTGCGTGGACCTCAGTGCTACCGGCGAGGTCAAGGACATCGTTCCCGTGGCGCGTATGCCCCTGTGGGAGAACGGCGGCTACTTCGTGCTCGGCCGGGAGATATTCGACCTGCTGCCACCAGGTGGCGATCTGGTTGAGGACGCCTGTGGGACGCTCGCGGGCCAGGGCCGGTTGTTCGGCTACCGCCACGACGGATTCTGGAAACCGGCAGATACTTTCAAGGAGCGCGCCGAACTCGATGCGGCCTACCGCAGCGGACACCGGCCATGGATGGTGTGGGAGCAGTGATCGCTCTGCTTCCCCCGCGACCCGCCGAGATCGCCCTGCTCGGCGCGCATTGCGATGACATCCCGATCGGCATGGGAGCCACACTGCTGTCGCTGACCAGCGCCCATCCGGGTATGCGGGTGCGCGCTCTGGTCCTTTCCGGCGCAGGCACCGAGCGCGAGCGGGAAGAACGGGCGGCGCTCACCGCCTTCTGCTCGGGACGGACACCGGAAGTGACGGTGCTCGACGTCCCGGACGGACGCGCACCGGCGCACTGGGATCGGATCAAGACGGCCGTAGCGGAGTTTCGCCGTGCGGGTGAACCGGACCTGGTGTTCGCCCCGCAACCGGGCGACGCGCACCAGGATCACCGCACGCTCGCGAAGCTGGTGCCGACCGAGTTCCGCGACCACCTGATCCTCGGCTACGAGATCCTCAAGGCGGAGGTCGACACACCGGCGCCGACCGTATTCCACCCGGTCGACGCGGAACTGGTCCAGCGGAAATCGCGACTGCTGCACCGGTATTACCCATCGCAGACCGGGCGCGACTGGTTCGACGAAACCGCGTTCCTGGCCTCCGCGCGGATCCGCGGCGTGCAGTGCCGCAGCGAGTACGCCGAAGCCTTCGTGGTGGACAAGGCCGTGATCTCATGGGAAAAGGAGTGACAACGATGCGAGTCCTGGTCACCGGGCATCAGGGATATCTGGGCACCGTCATGGTCCCGATACTCCAAGCCGCCGGGCACGAGGTCGTCGGGCTCGACACCGGCTGGTTCGCCGACTGCCTGCTCGGTGAGTTCGCCGGCGATCCGGAGGGCCTGCGCGTCGACCTGCGATCGGTGCAGATCGACGCCCTTCGCGGCATCGATGCGGTCGTCCATCTAGCCGCGCTGTCCAATGATCCGCTGGGCGCGCTCGCGCCGGAAGTCACCCACGAGATAAACCATCGCGCCTCGGTGCGCCTGGCTCGGCTCGCGAAAGAAGCCGGTGTGTCCCGGTTCCTGTACGCCTCCACCTGCTCGGTGTACGGTGCCGCCGGAGACGAACTGGTGACCGAGTCGGCGCCGCTGCGGCCGATCACCCCCTACGCCGAGTCGAAGGTGCGCGTCGAAGACGATGTCGCGGCGCTGGCCGACGACGACTTCGTTCCCGTCTTCCTGCGCAATGCCACCGCGTTCGGATTCTCCCCTCGTCCGCGCGCTGACATCGTGCTCAACAACCTTGTCGGACACGCCGTCCTCACCGGTACGGTGAAGGTGCTCTCCGACGGCACGCCCTGGCGGCCGCTGGTCCACGCCCGCGACATCGCGGCGGCCTTCGAACGTTGCCTCACCGCACCGGCGTCGGCCGTCGCAGGCCGGGCGTTCAACATCGGCACGGAGCGAAACAATCTCACCGTGGCCGAGATCGCCGAGTCGGTGGTGGCCACCGTGCCGGGGTCGCGACTGCTGATCACCGGGGAGACCGGCGCCGACCCCCGCTCCTACCGGGTCGACTTCTCCGCCGCCCGCGCGGTGCTCGGTTTCGAGGCGCAGTGGTCGGTGCCTGACGGCGCCGCCGAACTCTACCGTGAGTACACCGAGCGTGGCCTCACCGAAGAGGCGTTCTCCCAGCGATTCACCCGGCTCGCGCGGCTGCAGCGGCTGCGAGCGTCCGGCGCTCTGGACCCGCGACTGCGTGCGGTCACCGCGCCGGTGACAGGATAGCCCGCAGATGGCTCCATCGTCCGGCGTTCGCGTCGCGATCCGACACCGCCGTCACCGGCAGCGGCCAGGCGATCGCCAAGTCCGGATCGTCGAAGGCGACGCTGAGATCCTCCGCAGGATCGTGCGGCCGATCGATGCGATAGCACACATCTGCGGTGTCGGTGAGTGCTTGGAATCCGTGCAGAAAGCCCGGTGGCACATACAGGTGCCGGAACTCCTCGTCGTCGAGCCGGAACGCCTGCGTCCGGCCGAACGTCGGCGACGACGGCCGGATGTCGACCAGCACGTCATGCACCGCGCCGTGTGCGCAGCGCACCAGTTTGGCCTCCCCGCGCCCGGACCGGCCGTGCATGCCGCGCACCACCCCGCGGTGCGACCGGGACTGCGAGTCCTGCACGAACCCCGCCGAGAACCCCGGAATTCCCAGATGGGAGTCGAATTCCGCGGCATCGAAGGTCCTGGTGAACAGGCCACGGTCGTCCCGGACGGGCGCTGGGACCAGCACCACCACGTCGACCAGGTCGGTCCGCTCGATACGCACACCGACATCGTGTCATGACCGCCCGCTGCCGCGCCTGCTCCGGCGCCGTTCTGCACACCGTCCTCGATCTCGGGACGGTGCCCGCAGCCGATGATTTCCCGCCCGCGGGCCTGCCGGTGACACCGGCGGAGACCACGCACCCGCTGCGGATGGTGCGGTGCCCGCACTGCGAGCTGGCGCAGCTCGCCGAAGACGACACCGTGGCTGCCGAACCCCGTGGCGTGGAGCCGCGGGCCCTGCGCGATCAAGCGGCCGATGCGATTGCCCGGGTCGACGCGGCCGGCCTGCTGCGGGGGCACACGGTCATCGAGTTCGGTAGTCCGCACGGTGGTTCCTGGCTGCCGGTGCTGGCCGAGCGTGGCTGCACCGAAGCCGACGCGGCGCGGGCGGACCTGGTCGTGGACTGTTTCGGCATCATGCACGAACCCGACCAGCGGGCCGCGTTCGCCGCACGAGCCGCGGCCACCGCGCCGGACGGGCTGCTCCTGCTGCAGTTCCACTCGCTGGCCGCCATCGTGGCACAACGGCAGTGGAACGCGTTGCGGCACGGGCATTTCGCGTACTACTCCCTGCATGCGCTGAGCCTGGCGCTCACTGCCGCGGGCATGGGCGTGACCGCCGCGTGGGAGTTCGACCTCTACGGCGGGACGGTGCTGGTAGCAGCTCGGCGCAGCCCTACCGAGCCGGACCGCGCCGTGCGCGAGATCCTGGCCCGCGAACGCGAACTCGTCACCCCGGAATCGCTGCATCGGCTCCAGCGGTTCGTGGACGACCATGTGCGCGCGCTGCGGAACTGGCTGATCGATGCGGCCGCGGCCGGACAGCGCGTCTACGCCTACGGCGCCGCGTCCCGGGCGGTTGCCCTGCTGTCGCTGGCCGGTGCGCACCAGGGACTTGTCGCCGGAGTCGCCGACGCCGCACCCGCCAAACGGGGACGCCGGATGCCCGGCACCGACATCCCGATCATCAGCCCGCAGGATCTGATCGCGGCAGCGCCCGACCGGGTGCTGTTGACGCTGCCCGACCTACTGGATGAAGTGTCGACCGAACTTCCAGAACTCGACGGTCGCTGGTTCGTGGACGATCCGTGCGGACCCAGAAGGGGGAGTAAATGACCGACCCCCGACCGTGTGACTCCGCCCCGACGACCACATTCCCCGCGCCGCACCCGGCCGGCAATTCCCGAGCGAGGACAGCAGTACCGATGAACACCACCTCTCGGATGCGCCGACAGCCGCATTCACCGGCCGACGCGGTCGCACCGGCCATGGCGCCGATGGTCGTGGCCGACCGGTCCGGCGGTCTCGTGCTCGCCGCCGGCATCGAAGCGATCGGACCGGTGCGTGGGCGCCGCCGCGCCGAACCGATGTCGCCGAGCGGCGATGTCGACGGTCCGGCCGCGACGGTGTGAACGGCGGTGGCCACTACCGGACAGCAGCAACCGCGGTCTTGTTCAGCGACCGACCGCGGCCCGCGCGCGCACCCGCAGCCGCGTCCCCAAGGCCCGGACCAGGCGCATGTCACCGGCCAGCACGTCGGCCGGACCGACGAGCTCCGGGTGATCGGCGCCCAGCCGATGATGGAATCGCAGCTGCTCGGTGAGCTTGCTGCGGGTCGATGTGCGACTGCACAGGTTGAACGAGGAGTTCCGCCAGGCGGCCACGATGTCGTCGAGCCCGAGGAAAGCGCCGCGGCTGCCGACGCGGGCGAACAGGTCCACATCCATCGGGAATACGAGGTCGCCGCGCAGTCCGCCGACGGCGTCGTAGTCGGCACGCCGGAACATGGCGGCCGCGGTGGGGCCGAAGTCGGCCGCCCCGCGACGCACGATCACCCGGGCCAGCCGGCGGCTGCCGTGCCTGCCGATCAGCTGCGGCAGCCCCAGCCCGGTCTCGAGCAGGTCGCCGGACTCGTCGATCACGTCGAACCTGCCCGCGCACAACGCGATCGCGTCGTCGTCGAACACCGCCGACTGCGCGGCGAGGGTGCCGGGACGCAGGAGGTCGTCGGCACAGACCACCTTCACGAGGTCCCCGGTGGATTCCCGGATCGCCCGGTCCCAATTCGCGCCGATCGGCAGTACGCGATCGTTGCGCAGGACACGCACCCGCGGATCGCGCCGCGCCCGCGCGATGTCGCCGGTGCGGTCGGTGCTCGCGTTGTCGAGGATCACGACTTCGAAATCGAGGTCTTGGGCCAGTACCGAATCCAGGGTCGCGGAGAGCGTTCGTTCCGCGTTGTAGGCCGGCACGCACACCGACAGTTTCCGCATCGCCAGCCGCCTTTTTGTCAGAACCGCAATCGGACATTGCCCCGTAATTGCCCGAACTATGCCATATTTCGCTCCGGGTCGGCATCCGGACCCGTGCCGACCGGTGCCGAATATCGGATACCGCGCATCTGCGTGAGAAGGGCGAAACCGGTGGTCAGCCCTATACTTCCCGGCCGTAAACGAGTTCGGCCGATGACTCCACGGGTGTGGCATGTGGGATGAGGGGGCCGGGTCGTGATCAGCGCTTCCGACGCGGTGCGGGTGCACATGACCGGATCGGAATGGTTCGGCGCCGCGCCCGGCGGCCTGGGCCGATACTTCACGGATTTGCACGGCGCATTGCTGGACGTTCCTGGGATTTCGTTGTCTGCCGCCGCCTTCGGCCCGCCCGACCGGACGGTTGCCGGTACCCGGTCCTGGGGGCCGGTCGGCGGGTCGACACTGCGCCGCGCCCGCACCGCGTTCTGCGCTCGCGATGCGTTGGACCCCGGCACCGTCGTGGATCGCCACTTCTGCCTCTACGGCCCGGCCGCCAGAGACCGGCGTGGTCGACGGCTACCGCTGGTCGTGCATTTCCACGGTCCGTGGGCGGCGGAGAGCCGAATGCACGGACAGCATCCCGCCGCAGCTTTCGCCAAATACCTCATCGAACGTTTGCGTTACGTTTGCGCGGATCGTTTCGTCGTGCTTTCCGATCACTTCCGCACTGTGTTGTGCGACGACTACCGCATCCCGTCCGATCGCGTCGAGGTGATCGCGCCCGGAGTCGATCTCACCCGGTTCCGAGCCGCCCCGGTCCCCGCGTCCCCGCCGGTCGTCCTGTGTGTGCGGCGGCTGGAGCGCCGGATGGGCATCGATGTGTTGCTGCGCGCGTGGCCCTGGGTGCTCGCCGAGCACCCGGAGGCTCGTCTGGTCATCGTCGGAACCGGCAGCGCCGAGGCGGATCTCCGGCGCGGAGCCATCGAGGGCGGGCTCGACGGCAGCGTCGAGTTCACCGGCCGGATTCCCGACCAGGAACTCGCCGCCCGCTACACCTCCGCCGCGCTGACCGTGGTGCCGACGGTGGCCCTGGAGGGATTCGGCCTGATCGCCCTCGAGTCGCTCGCCGCGGGCCGGGCGCCGGTGGTCACTCGGTGCGGCGGTCTGCCCGACGCCGTGCGGGGCCTGGATCCCTCGTTGATCGTGCCGCCCGGCGACCCCGCCGCGCTCGCGGCTCGGATCAGCGCGGCGATCTTCGGCTGCCGGCCGACGCCGCAGCAGTGCCGCGCCCACGCGGAGACCTTCAGCTGGCATGCGGCCGCCCAGCGGCACGCCGCGCTGTATCGGGAGCTCGGATGAATGGGCCCGCGGTCTTCCTCGGCCACACCGCCGCGCCGTCCGGGGCTGAATTGGCCACCCTGCGGCTGCTGCGCACGCTGCGCGCGCATGGCGCCGAAGTGGCGCTGGTGTGCACCGAGGACGGCCCGGTGATGGCTCGTGCCCGCGACGCGGGGATCGACACCCGTGTCGTGACCGGCCGATTCGACAGCCGGGCGATGACCATCGGGTCCGGCCCGTTGCGGCTGATCAGCGGGTTTCTCGCGTTGCTGCGGCTGGGCTGGGCGGTCGGGGGTGCGGTCCGCGACTTGCGCGCCCGGGTGCTGGTCGCCGAGAGCACCAAGGCGCTGGTGCTGGGGGCGGTCGCGGCCCGCCGCGCCCGGGTGCCCCTCGTCTGGCAGGTCCACGACCGAGTCTCCCGGGACTACTTCGGCCTGCTCCCTGCCACCACTATCCGGCTGCTGGCCGCTCTGTTCTGCCGGGGACTGCTCGCCAACAGTCAGGGCACCCGGGAGACATTGCCCGCGCGCATCCCGGTGGTCGTCGCGTACCCGGGCGTCGCCCTGCCCGCCACACCGCCGCTTCCCCGCACCCGCGCGGCCGCCGATGCGGTCGTGGTCGTCGTGGGACGGCTGAGTCCCTGGAAAGGCCAGGACGTGTTTCTGCGTGCCTTGGCGGCGGTGCCGACCCGGCCCGCGGCGGTGTACCTCGTCGGCGGGACGTTCTTCGATGAACAACCCTTCCGGCAGTACCTGGAACGACTCGCGGACGAACTCGGCCTGGCCGTGACGTTCACCGGTCACGTCGACGACCCCCACCGGTATCTCGCCGAGGCCGACGTGCTCGTGCACTGCTCGGTGCTGCCCGAGCCGTTCGGGCAGGTGGTTGTGGAAGGCATGGCCGCAGGCTGCGCGGTGATCGCGACGGTGCCCGGCGGCCCAGCCGAGATCATTGCCGACGGGCGTACCGGCCGCCTGGTGCCCGCCGGTGACGAAGCCGCGCTCACCGCGGCTCTCACCGAACTGCTCGGCGATCCGGCCGCGCGCGCCCGGATCGCCGCCGCGGGCGCCGACCGCGCCCGCGACTTCGACATCGGCACCACGGCACGCGTGGTCACCCGCTTCCTCGACGAGGTGGCGCCGCCGTGACCGAACCCGATTACCTCGCCACGCTGACCACCGACGTCTTCCCTCGGGTCGAACTGCCCCGGCGTCCCGGCGGGGTGCACCGTCGCGCCGACGGGGCTCGCGGGCCGGGCGGTGGTGGCGCGCACAGCAAGCCGAGCCGGTTCGAGGTACTCGGCGATATCGCACTGGTGAGTTTCGGCAGATACGGTCAGTACATCGTCACGGTCGTCACCGTGCCGCTGATCGCCCGGGTACTCGGCGCCCACGGCCTCGGCCTGCTCGCCATCGGCATGTCGGCCTACTTCATCGGCTCGCTCGTCGTGGATCTGGGCGTCACGCAGTTCCTGTCCGCCCGCGTGCCGGAGATCAACGCGCGCAGGGACACCCGGTTGCGGGAGATGAACCAGCTGCGTGGCGACTATCTGGCCATCCGTCTCGCCACGGCGACGCTGTTCGGTGTCGCGCTCGCCGTAGCCTTTGCCGTGCGCGTGCCCGAAGCCGCGCAGATGGTGCTGCTCGGCCTGTTCGTCGGTGGCTTCTGGTCCCTGTCGGAGGACTGGCTGCTGATCGGTGAGGGGCGGTTCGGCACCTCCACCGCCTATCAGAGCGTCGGGCGGCTGTGCTACCTCGGGTTGCTGGTTGGCCTGCTTCCGCAATTGCCGAACCCGCACGTCGCCTTGCTGTGCCTATTGCTGTCCTCGGTGCCGACGGTGGCACTGACATGGTGGGATGCCTGGCGCCGGTACGGGGCACCGGCCCGTCCCCGCTATTACGGCGTCGTGCTGCGCCGCAGCGTGCCGGTGTTCGTCTCCCGGTTGCTGGTCACCGGCTACGGGCAGGGCGCGGCGACGCTGTACTCGGCCGTGCTCGACGCCGTCTCGCTGGGCTTGTACTCGGCCGGCGACCGCCTGGTGCGCGCGGTCCAATCACTGCTCGACGCCATCGGCTTCGCACTGTTGCCACGTATGGCCCGACGCGGCGACCATCTCGGGTTCTGGCGGTACAGCACACAGGCGCTGGCCGTGACCGTCGCCGTCGCCGCGCTCGCTTCAGCGGGCATCTGGCTGGCCGCGCCCCTGCTGATCCGGCTGGTCTTCGGTACCGAATTCGCCGCGTCCACCGGTCTGTTGCGGATCGAGGTGCTGATCCTGCCCGCCACGACGGTCACCTCGTTCATCACCACGGCCATCCTGCCGGTGCGCCAGGACACCACCGGAGTCCTGATCGGGGCGCTGCTCGGCACTCTCGTCGCCATCGGCGCTTTGCTGCTGACCGTCTGGACCCGCTCGGTGCACACCTTGGTCTACGGCCTGCTGCTGGCCGAAATCACCGTCGCCACCTGGCATCTGCTGCGGATGCGGTTCCTGGCCCGCCGCGACCACGCCGAAGCCGACACCGTGCCGCTGCCTGTCGTGCCCAGGAAGGAAACCTGACCATGAGAATTCTGTTCGTCGGCGACGACTGGCTCGGCAGCAACGCACGTTCGCTCGCCGACGGCTTCCGGCAAGCCGGCCATGACGTGCTCGTGGTCGACTCCACACCGGTGACGCTCCCGGCCAGGTTGTCGCCACCGTGGGTGTACGCGAAGGCGACCGGTCGGCGCGACCGGCGCACGATCGAACGAGTACACACCCAGATCGAACGCAACGCCGCCACGTTCCGGCCCGACATGCTGTTCGTGTTCAAGGGGATCCATCTGGACCAGCAGCGACTGCTCGACGTGCCCGCCGCACTGCACGTGCACTACAGCCCGGACGACGTGTCCAACCCCGAGAACCTCACCGACGCCTACCTGGCCGCGGAACCCGGCTGGGACCTGATCGTCACCACCAAACAGCACAACGTGCCGGAGTTGCGGGCGCGTGGCGCCCGGGCCGCCGGTTTCGTGCTCAGCGCTTACGACCCGGCCTGGCATCATCCGGCGGCGCGCCGCGGCGCCGATGACTATCTGGTCGGTTTCATCGGAGTGTGCCGGCCCGACCGCCGCGCCGAACTGGTGTCCCTGGCACGCCGCTACGGACCGCGCCTGCTGGTCCGCGGCCCCGGCTGGCGCCGCGTTCCGGAGTTGCGCGCCACCCGCGCCGTCGTCGGCGGGGCGGTGTACGGTCCCGCGTATTCGGCCGCGATCGCCGAGGTGACAGCCAATCTGGTGCTGCTCAACTCCGGCAACCGCGACACCCACACCTGCCGTAGCTTCGAGGTGCCCGCGGCCGGTGGATTGTTCGTCGGTGAACGCACCGGCGAACACGCCGACCTGTTGCGCGACACCGTCGAGTGCTTCCTGTTCGACGGCACCGACGAGCTGGTCTCGATTCTCGATTGGGTTGCCGCCCACCCGGAGCGGGCGGCCGAGGTCGCGGCGGCCGGGCACCGGCGGATCACCGCCGCGGGGCATCGTTACGTGGATCGCGCCCGGCAGATCGTCGGCCTCGCCGCGGAGGTCGGGAACTGAACGCCTACACCGATGTAGCCGCCGTCGCGGCCGCACTGATCACGGTCGCCACGGCCGCACTGTGGGTTCCGGGCATCGCCCGCGTGTTCTTCATCGCGCAGGCCCTTTTCTGGTCGCTGTCCTACGTGGCGCGGCCGCTGGTGCTGCTCGGGGTGCAGCCGGACCCGCATTACGGCGACAACATCTCCGACCCCCGGCTGGCTGGTCTGGGGTACGACCGCGGCATCGGTCTGGTGCTCGACCACGTCGTGTTCGGCTTGTGGTGTTACGCGCTGCTGGTGATCGGTTACGCGCTCTGGCGGCGTCGGCACCCGCCTCGCTCCGTCCCGGCCGCGGTCGCGGATCCCGACGTGATGCCGACTCTGCTGGCGCTCTACGCGCTCGGGCTTCTGGGGCGGGCGGCCTCGGTGGCCACCGGATCGCTGGGCGCTGCCGGTGAGGTGAGCAGCGGCAACCCCCTGCTCAGTTTTGTCGCCACGTTCGCCGGGATCGCGGCGCTCGGGATGATCGTCTTCCTCCGGCCCGCCCGGCCGCAGACCACGGCGCTGGTGCTCGGCGCGCTCTTCGCGGGCGAACTGTACTGGTCGTCGGCCGTGCAGTCCAAGACACCGATCCTCGCCGCCGCACTCGCGCTGGCCGTACGGTTCTCGATGCTCGGCTGGAACCGGCGCACCACGATCGGTGTGGCACTGATCGGCGTGCTCGGCGTCGCCGGATTCGGCTGGCTGCAGTCGTTCAAGAACTCCGGCACGGCCGCGCTCGACGCCACCCTCGTCGACTCCCGCTACCCGGCGGACGTCCGGCCGTTCCTGAGTATGCTGCGGCGCTTCGACCTACTCGAAGCCGCCACCGATGCCTACTTCGTCGGCCCACGCGGCTGGTTGTCCCCCGGCGAAGTACTGCACCACGCGAGCCTCAGCCTGATCCCGGCGCAGGTGCTCGGCGCCGAGAAGCTCCAATCCGGCACGGCTTGGGCGAACGACGTGCGTGGCGCGTCGGTGGATATGAGCACCGTGTCGGTGTCCTTGGCGGAGGGCAACGTCAACGAAGGCTACGTGCTCGGCGGCGAGGCGGGCGTGGTCGTCGCCGTCGTGTTCACCTTCGTGCTGCTGCTCGCCTGGGAGCGATCGCTGTATTCGCGGTACTTCCCCGTCCTGGTGCTGGGCCTCGCGATCACCGGCGCCTCCACCCTGTTCGAACGCGGCGTCCTCGGCAGCTTCGAGAATCTCGGCAAATTCGCGCAGTCGGCCGTGCTCGCCTGGTTCGTCCATCTGATCGTCACGGAATTCCGCCGCCGCCCGACGCCGCTCCCGGCACCGGCGCACGCTTCAGCAGTTACGAAGACATGAGGTCGCAGTCCATGGGTTTGATCGATATCTGGCACATCGTTCGGCGGCGGTGGGTGCTGATCGCCGCGATCGCGCTGACCGTCACGGTGGCCGGCGTCTGGTACGCCTCCTCCCGCGCCGTGACATACGTCGCCAGCAGCACCATGTACGTCTCGATGGCCACCGGTACCTCGGTCAACGACTCCTACCAGGGCGGCCTGGCGGCCCAGCAGCGCGTGCGGTCCTATCTCGAACTGGCCACCAGCGCCGCGGTCGCCGAGCGGGTCGTCCACGATCAAGGGCTGACGGAATCGCCGGACGAGTTCCGCGGCCGGATCACCGCCTCGTCGCCGCCCGCCAGCACGATCCTGGAAATCGCGGTCTCCGCGCCCACCGCGCAGCGGGCGCGTGATCTCACCGACGCCACGGTCGCCCAGTTCCGTGCTCTGGTCGACAGTCTCGAATCCATCGAGACAGGCGCTGCTCCCGCCGCCCGCGTCTCGGTCGTCGACCGTGCACGGTTACCGGCCGCTCCGTCAGGCCCCGGCACGAGCCGGTTCGTCGCCATGGGCTTGTTCGGTGGACTGCTGCTCGGCTTCGCAGCCGCATTTCTGCGTGAACGCACCGACCGGCGTATTCGCACCAGTAGCAACCTCGCCGAGGTCGCGCCGGTCCCGGTGGTCGCCGCCTTCGACCACGGAGAATCCACCTCCGAGGCGGCCCGGCGGCTGCGCAATCACCTGCGGGGCGCGCAGATCATCGAATGCACCAGCCTCACCGACCGATCACAATCAAAGGTGGCGAACACCCTGGCGCTGGCCTTCGCCGATGCCGGTCATCCGGTGATCCTCGTCGACGCCGACACCTCCGGCGG
The DNA here is from genome assembly GCF_009829325.1 of Nocardia sp. CY41. Lineage (GTDB taxonomy): Bacteria > Actinomycetota > Actinomycetes > Mycobacteriales > Mycobacteriaceae > Nocardia. The sequence goes on along the minus strand of NZ_VUOS01000031.1, from coordinate 39,185 downwards.
CGGAAGCTCCGGTGCCATGCCAGGTCCGGGCCTGACGACACTGCTGCGCGGCGGCGTACCACTGGATCGGGCGATCACCGACGACTGGGGCGGGACCGGGGTCGCGGTGCTGCCGATCGGGCACATCGAGCCGGACACCTCCGACCTGATCGCATCGGAGCACTTCGCTCATCTCGTCGCCGATCTGCGCGAGCGGTACTACCGCGTGGTCATCGAGACCGCGCCGGTCAACTCCGCCGCCGACGCGGTCGCCGTGGCGCCCTTATCCGATGCCGTCCTCGGCGTCGCCGATCTCGGCAGCCTCACCGAGCCACAGTTGCGTGCCGCCCTGAGCGCGTTCGGCACGGCCGGGCTGACCGGTATGGTCAGCCACCGCACACCCGGTTCGGCGGTGGACCGGCTGGTGGAAAGGTTGAAGGTATGAGCGACGACTTTCTCCGGCGGCGCCGCTTGCTCGCCGCGACTCTGGGTGCGGCGGCTGCCATTCCGCTCACCGCCGCCTGCGGCACAGCCGAGCCGGACGACCCGCAGTTCCGGTCGCCCACCACCGATGCGCCCCGAGCGCGCAACATCCGGGATTTCGGAGCCGTCGGAGACGGAATCGCCGACGACACCAAGGCATTGGCCGCGGCCGTGGCCGCGGATCAGAACGGGCCGCTGGTGCTCTACCTGCCCGCCGGGCACTACCGGGTCGAGTCGATGCCCGATCTGCCGGACTATGCCACGATTCTCGGCGACGGCGCCGACGTCACCACGATCGTCTACGCGGGCAACGGCACTCTGGTGCGGCTGCGCAAGCGCAGCCGGGTCCGTTTCGCCAGGCTGGGGATCTTCACCACAGGTCCCGGCTCGACCGCGGTCGAGCTGTCGGAATGCTTCCGCTGCTCCTTCGACGCGGTGGTACTGCGCGGCAACCACCTCAGCGACAACCATCCGCAGTACCTGACCCAGCGCGGCGTCGTGCTGCGCGACAACACCGGCGGCACCGCCTTCATCAACTGCGATATCAACAACTTCGGGATCGGACTGACCACATCCTGTATCCAGAACTACGTCACCTCCTCGAAGTTCACCAGCAATCACACCGGCGTCCTCGGCACCGGTAACGACCACAACGCCGGGCTGGCACTCACCAACGTCGAATTCGTCTCCGACCAGAATCCGCTCACCACCGACCGCCACCTGCGGGTCGACGGCGCCGCCAACGACTGGTGGCTGACCAACGTGTGGTTCGAAGGCGCCGAGGTCGCCCTGTCGGTCGGTGCGAACGGGCGCGGTGGACCCGCGCAGTTCGGCATGGTCAACGCGAAGGTCGCGGCCCGTTCGGTCGGGATCGAACTGAACTACTGCCGACAGCCGTATCTGGCGAACGTGATCTTCGACGCGGAGTCGCGGCCGCCGGGCATCCCGGTGCGCGTGGATCCCGTCGGCTGTCCGGAAGGCACCGCGGTCGGATTGATCTCCGGGATCACCGACGACATTCCCGTCGAGACGTTTCCGACCGGCTGGAACGTCATCGGCCGCAAGGGCATGCGCACGCCGCGCTTCACCGGCACCGTGGTGTCCCAAGCGGGGCCGCACGGCGCGGATGTGTTCCAGGCACAGAGCGGCGACGGCGCCGTCCGCGCCGCGGTGACCGCCGACGGAACCTGGGTCTGCGAGCACGCCGACAACGGTCCCGTGCTCAGGGCGCCGGACGGCGGATACTGGCGGCTCACCGTCTCCGACGACGGGAAGCTGGGCACGGTAGCGCTCGGCAGGAAGCGTCCCGGCGGATGACCCGACGACGGCACCGCCGCATCGAAGCGCAGCCGGCCATCATCGGTCCCGTCGGTACGGCGGTGCGGTTGCGGCCGCCGCGCTTCGACGATTTCGCGGAGTGGCGGCGGATCCGGCTCCGTGACCGCGCGATCATCGAGCCTTACTGGGTCAGCTCGGAACAGGACTGGCCCGCCCGCCACACCGCCCGCCACTGGGTGCGGGAATGCCTCGACAACCGGGCCGACGCACGCGCCGGGCGACGGATGAGCATGGTCATCGAGGTGGCCGGTCGGTTCGCCGGACAGGTCGAACTGGCCTCGATCGACGCGGCGGCAGGCAGCGCCGAGCTCGGCATCTGGATCGGCTCCGCCGTCGCCGGCGGCGGTATCGGCGCCCTCGTCCTGACCATGATGACGGTCTTCGGATTCGACAGCCTCGGCCTCATGCGAATCAGCGCACCGATCGCGCCCGGCAACATCGCCGCGGCCAAGATCGCGACCGCGGCGGGCCTGCGATACGAAGCCCGGATGCGCGCCTATTTCGATGCCGGTGGCGCGCGCCGCGACCACGAGCTGTGGGCGGTGACCCGCGCCGATCGGCCCGACCACGGGTTCACCTCCGACTATGTGGCCCGGCAACGCCTCCACCCGACGACGACGCGACTGCCCGCCGCCTCTGCCGCCCCGCACGGGCCGCCCCCCTTGAGCATCGCGGCCGCGCATCTGCGGTACCAGCTATCCCGATCGCGGCGGGTGTTCCGGTGGCTGCGCGGCAGCGCCGCCATCGCACTCACCGACTCCGACGACCGCGGCGGTGTGCTGGTGCGATCACGCCGTGTCTCCGACTTCCGGCAGCGCCGCGCGGCCCGCATCCGCAACCGTGTGACGCTGGCACGTGATCCGCACATGTCACTCGCCGCCTGGCTGCGCCGACATTCCCTGCGCCACTGGCTGGCCGAACTCGCCGAAGCGAGAACGGGTTTGCGTTCCCGGCCAGGGCTGACGCTGACGATCCTGGACGATGGCCGCTTCGTCGGTGAAGCCCGGCTGCACGGGCTGGACATGTTCGATCGCAACATCCGGCTGAGCATCTGGACCGATGCCTCGGCCCGCCCGGAACTCCGGGCACGCGTGCTCCGTCTGCTGGTGCACCATGCGACCGAACGGCTCGGGATCCTCCGCATAGCCACCGCGATCCCGGTATCCGACCCGGCCGCGGCGGCTGCGGCCGCCGCGGCCGGGTTCGCCGAGGAGGGGCGAATGCGCGGGCACCTCGATGTCTTCGGCCCCCGCGGCGATCACGACCTCTGGGCGTACAGTCATCCGGCCGGCACGGCTGCCCCCGGATGACGTGCCGACCCGTCGAGGGCCGAGTCCGTGAGTTCGGCGACCGCGTGCACGCCGACGCACGACCACAACGCCTCCGGCCGGTCCCGCGACCCCGAGGGTAGCCCGGTCCGACACTTCCGCTCTGCTATCCCGGCTTCCCGCCGGTATCCCGCCCGCACCGCACACGGAGCACCAGATGAATCTGCCCCCCGACGTCCCACCGCACCACGGGTTCGCCCGCAGCAATGTGCTGCAACGTCGGCTGCACGAGCTGGTGCCCGGCGGCGCTCACACCTACGCCCGCGGAGCCGACCAGTATCCCGAGCAGATGGCACCGATATTGGTGCGCGGCAAGGGATGCCGCGTGTGGGACGCTGATGGCAACCAGTACGTCGAATACGGAATGGGCTTACGTTCGGTCACCCTCGGCCATGGCTACGCACCGGTTCTCGATGCCGTGACGACCACGATCGCCGACGGAGTGAACTTCAGCAGGCCGACCGAACTGGAACTGCTCGCCGCCGAGGACTTCCTGGACCTCGTTCCCGGTGCGGACATGGTCAAGTTCGCCAAGAACGGCTCCGATGCCACCACCGCCGCCGTCCGGCTGGCCCGGGCCGTGACCGGCCGCGAGCGGATCGCCGTCTGCGAGCAGCCGTTCTTCTCGGTCGACGACTGGTTCATCGCGACGACACCGATGTCGGCGGGCATCCCCGATCATGTCGGCGCCGATACCGTCCGGTTCCCCTACAACGACGTCGACGCTCTCGCCGCGGTCCTGGCGGGCGACAGCGTGGCCGCGGTCGTCATGGAGGCGGCCACCGCAACGGCGGAACCCGAGCCCGGCTACCTCCAAGCGGTACGCGCGCTGTGCGATCGGCACGGCGCCTTGCTGGTGTTCGACGAGATGATCACCGGATTCCGCTGGGCCGCCGGCGGCGCGCAGTCCGTCTACGGCGTGACTCCCGACCTGTCTTGCTGGGGCAAGGCCATGGGTAACGGATTCCCCATCTCGGCCCTCGCCGGACGACGTGAGTATCTGGAGCTGGGCGGCCTGCGCACCGGTGCCGACCGCGTATTCCTGCTGTCCACCACGCACGGCCCGGAAACCAGCGGGCTCGCGGCCTTCCGCGCGGTCGCCGCGGCTTACCGGACCGGCGATCCGATCTCCCGCATGGAAACGGCGGGCGCCGCACTGGCGACCGGATTCGCCTCGCTGGCAGACGAACTGGGCATCGGTGACCACCTCCGGGCCCGCGGTCGCTCCTCCTGCCTCATCTTCGAAACCCTCGATTCCCACGGAAAACCCAGCCAGGCATTCCGCACCTTGTTCCTGCAAGAACTGCTCCAACGCGGAGTGCTCGGGCAATCCTTCGTCACCTCGGCGGCACACGACCACGGCGCGATCGCCGCCACCCTGGCGGCTTGCGCGGAGGCGGCACAGGTGTACCGCACCGCACTCGAACGCGGCACCGTCGACGGACTGCTGCGCGGACGACCGGTCGCTCCCGCCCTTCGCCGCACCGCAGCACCGCGACAGATCGAAACGAGCGCATCCCGATGACCGCACCCCGCATCGCCATCGTCCACGAACGGTTCACCGAATTCGGCGGGTCCGAAGCCGTGGTGGGCGAGTTCGCCCGCACCTGGCCCGGCGCGGACATCTACGCGCCGATTGCCATGCCGAGCGGAATCCGGCCGCCCGTCCAGCACGTCCACGACAGCTGGCTATCCCGCGCCCACATACTGACCCGCGGTCGGCACGCCCCGCTGCTGCCGCTCGTCCCTCGTTCCCTGCGACGTATGCCGTTGCGGGGCTATGACGCCGTGGTCGTCAGCCACCACTCATTCGCCACCCAGGCCGCTCTGGCCACCGACGCGCCCGTGATCGCCTATGTGCACAGCCCTGCCCGATGGGCCTGGGATCGAGAGTTCCGTATCCGCGAAGCCGGTGGGCGGGCCGGCCAGATCGCTCTCGGCGCCCTGGGCGCACTGGCCCGCCACGCCGAGCTGCGAGCCGCGCCTCGCCTGGCCCGGGTGATCGCCAACTCGACCGCCGTCGCCGACCGGATCCGCGACTGGTGGGGCGTGCCCGCCACCGTGATCAATCCGCCCGTCGATGTCGACCGCTTCACCACCGATCCCACACGCGCCCGCGAGGACTTCTTTCTCTACGCCGGTCGCCTCGTTCCCTACAAACGCGCCGATCTCGCCATCCGAGCCGCCCAACTCGCCGGGAAACGGCTGGTCGTGCTGGGCGACGGACGCTTCCGGGCTCAGCTCGAAGCTCTCGCCGGACCTGAGACGACTTTTCTGGGCGCCACCTCTACCGACACTCTGCGGGACATGTACCGACGATGCCGAGCCCTGCTCATGCCCGGCGTGGAAGACTTCGGCATCGTCCCGGTCGAAGCCATGGCCTGCGGTACCCCGGTGATCGCCATCGGCGCGGGCGGCGCGCTCGATACGGTACGGCCCGGCACGACAGGCGAACACATCGCTCCAGGCGCCGATCCGGACGTCGTCACCCGCCTGGCCGCGGCGATAGCGAACTTCGACACCGCCCACTACGACCCCCACGTCATCCGCGCCCATGCGGAAACGTTCGCGCCCCCCGCATTCCGGGCTCGAATGGCCGCATGCGTCGACGTGTGATCGACCTCGTATCGAGTTGCCGCCTGATCCGACCGCTCGAGCGGTGTCCCACATGATCACGCCATGTCCGTAGACGCTGCACGCCACCGTACCGGGCTTCAGATCACGACCGCTTAGGACCGCCGTGGATCACGTGCGCGGTGAATGCGTCCCACGCGCCAGGTGTGAACACTAGCGCTGCTTCGGCCGGGTTCTTGGAGTCCCGCACGCCGACCATGCCGCCTTCCAGGTACGCGACCTCGACGCAATCGTCCTTGCCGCCGCTGTGGCTGCTCTTGAACCAGCGTGTCCCGGATAGGTCCATGCTCATGGCGCGTACTCCTTTGCCACCTGCCGTAGCAGGCGCTTGCTTTCGGTCCGGCCCAACGCTACTCGCTGAATCTTTTGGAAGGCGTTGCGATAACGGCGCACGCTGTCCGGCCTTTCGAGATGAATACTGCCCGCGTAACTCTCGATGTACACGACAGGCGGCTCGAGCGCCTTGCCATCGCTGCTGGTACCGAAATCAAGGATCGTGAACGGCCCGGCCGTCGTACCCACTGGGTAACCTGCCGTGTCGGGCAGCACTCTCACCGATACGTTCGGCGGCAAGTCTGCGAGGTGGCGGCACTGTCTCGCCATCACTCTGGGACCGTGGACTACTCGCCGCAGAACTCCTTGATCGATGACGAGGTCGACGTGGAGGGGAGAGACTGTGCGCAGTATGAGGTTCTGGCGTTCCCGTCGTACGCGAAGACGCCGCTCGCGCTCTTCGGGCAAATCATCAACGAAGTACACCCGGTCCAATGCCTCGGCGTACTCGCGTGTCTGGAACAAGCCGGACACGATATCCGGCCGGTAGATGGTCACCGATTCGGCCGCTGACTCCAAGCCGAGATACACCCCGAAACTAGGTGCAACCTGGTCGGTGTACTCGTCCCACCAACTCGGCTCCATTCGCTGAGCAGCGAGCGCTTTCAGCTCACTTGCCCGCTCAGGCTGTCGATAGAGCCGACACAGGTTGTCGATGTCGGAATCGGAGATCTTGTTCGCGTTGCCCGTCTCGAGCCGTTGCAATGTGCCAGACCCCCGACTGATCGCCTTCGCGGCCATCAGGATCGACAGGCCGGACTCCAGGCGCATCGCACGTAAGACGCGGCCCAGTTGCCGATGTGGTACGCCCGGAGTTCGTGCCATGGATGACGACGAAACGGTGTTGCGCTGCGAATTCCCCCTGGTGAGCGGCTTGACCACTGCTGCTGTCCCCTTCTGGTAGATGGCAAGCACTGCTTTGGTGGGTGGCCCCACCCCCGAGCTGTGGATGACGCTGCTGCGGCGTCACGGGTGCCACCGAACAGCAAGTATGGGTGGTCACCTGGGAAAACGAGACGGTTTTCGCGAATCACTCATTGGATCACCCATGCGTGGCGGGGGACTGCTGTGCTGCGCGCGTGCTGTGGAGGGTCGGCTGCTTTCGTGGGTCGGCGGAACCGGGCGCTCGTCAACCGTCTTTCTGTTGCGAGAGGGGAACAGATGGAAACGCATGGAGATACACCGTTGTCGCGGTGCCTGTTCTACCGGCGGGAGTGCGGCCTCCCCGCTGTGGTCGATCCGCCGGAACTCGGGCGAATCGTCATGCGCGCGGGATCGGTGTGGGCGATGACGATGCCCATTCGTCTCGGGCAGGCGGTGAAAGCGCACCTGCAGAGCGGAGGTGTCGCACTCGGGCCGATCGTGGGGCATCCGCGTTCGGGGCGGTGGACCTTTCTCACGCAGCCTGATCTGCCCGATGACGTGCGGTTGTTCGCCGAGTTGTTCCGGCTGGACGTGGTGGTCGCGCGGTCCGGAGCGACGATCGCGCTGCCTTCGCCCACCGCTGCCGTGGGTGCGATCCGGCATTGGATCGTGCCCCCGCGCAGTACCTTTCGCCCATCGGGTCACTCGGTGGTCGAGGCCGTTCGGGCATGGGCGGATCAGATGCCGCGTACTCGGCGCAGTGCGGGAAAATCCCATGTCGGATGATCTCTCTCGCGCTCGGTGGTTCCTCCGCGTCGAGGGGTTGCGGTCCCGGCTGGCGCACGACAATCCGCAGTGGGCGGTATCCAGTCCCGCTAACGCCAGGAAGGCGCTCGCGTTGCACTACGACTGCGACTACTCATCATGCGCGACGCGCGTCGCGGCGGTGATCGTCAGCCGCGAGGATTACCGGTACTTCCGCCGCATCGAATCGAACGTCGCTGGAAAAGTAAGTGATCGCATGACGCCCACACCGGGATCAGGTGCCTGATGTGCGGCGATTCCTGTACGAATCCATCGGACGACGTCCACGTGAGCGTATTCCTGCACGGTCTGCGAATGGATTTCGCCGCATGCGTCACGGCGGCTATGACATTCGCGCGCGAATGGCGGCACGCCCATTACCCCGACGCGGTCGAAATCCTCCCGGACGGCGCAGAGGGCTTACCCCGCCTCCCCTGCGAACGGCTGTATTGCGAGCGTGCCGCACGCAGAGTCAGCGGTAGTGGGTAAGCGCGCGCCCCGGTCGGTCAGCTGACGTTGTGAAACATTTCGACGGAAACGAAACCGATGGTGCCCCGGTCAGCGGCGACGGGTGAGTGCGCGGCATGGGGAAGGGGCCGGGACCTCACCTCGGAGGTATGAGGTGGGCGGGACGCCCATCAGGCTGCGGAAATCGGCTGTCATGTGGGACTGATCGTAATAGCCCGTGCCGGTGGCGATATCGGCCAGCGGTGTGCCGTCGGTTCGGGACAGGACCTGGCGGACTCGATTGATGCGTGCGAAGTGTTTGGGGGAGACGCCGATGCCATTGGTGAACAGATTGCGGAGTTGGCGTTCGCTGACCGAGAGGCGCGCCGCCAACTCGGTGACGGAGAGCGGGTGGTCGGCGGCGATGGCGGCTACGGCGGTGGTGAGGAGCCGGCGGTGGGCGCGCCGGGCCGGATCGTCGGGGATGCGGCGCGGCAGTTCGTTCTCCAGGTACGGCACGACCTCGTCGTGGTCGAGTTCGATCAGCTCGGCGGCCAGCTGCGCGACCGGGCCGGGTAGATCGTCCAGCAGCAGCACGCGATCGGTGAGCTCGGCCGCCGGAACGCCGAGCAGCGCGGGGACCGTACCCGGGGCCAGCCGCAAGCGGACACAGCCCGCGGGTTTGCTCGCCCGCGAGTAGCTCGCCTTGGTCTGCGGCCCGACGACGAGCGCGACACGGCGGTCCTCGATATCGGCGTGCTCGGTGCGCAGCACGATCGTGGTGGCGGTCTGCGGCACGTGCGCGAACGGCTCGGACAGGTCGAGCACGGTCGGTATGCGGCCGAGTTCGGCCAGCCACGGCCGCAGCGACTCCGGCGCGGCCTCGGACGTCTCGACCGACTCGGCGGTCACGACGGCCGGGAGCAACAGGGTGGTCACCGCTTCTACTGTAGGCAGCCCGGCGCCCGTCAGGTGTGCCGGAATTTCCTAGAGACCTGCGCGAACGTCCGGCACGGTGATTCGCATGATCGTGATCACCGGTGCGACCGGCACCATCGGCAGTGAAATCGTCCGGCAGCTGAGCGAGCGCGGGACCGCAATCCGCGCCGTCACCCGCAACCCGGACCGGGCCCGCGTCCCCGCAGGCGTCGAAGTGGTGCGTGGCGATTACACCGACCTCGCGTCCATGGCGAAGGCGATGGCCGGTGCGGAGGCCGCGTTCATCGTCGGCGTGCTGGGCCCGGAGTACGTGGAGCTCGACCGTGCGCTGATCACCACGGCACGGGACGCCGGAGTCGGCCGCATCGTCAAACTGTCCGCCATCGGCACCGGCGACACCGGTCTCGGCCGCGTCGGCACCTGGCATCTGCCCGGTGAGCAGGCCGCGCGCGAGAGCGGCGTCGACTGGACCATTCTGCGCCCCAGCTCCTTCGCCTCCAACACACTGAGCTGGGCCGCCGCGATCCGCGCCGGACAGCCGGTGCCGAATATGACCGGCGACGCCGCCCAAGGCGTCGTCGATCCCCGTGATGTCGCCGGAGCCGCCGTCGAGGCGTTGATTTCCGCCGATCACGCGGGCCGGATCTACCACCTCACCGGACCGGAATTGCTCACCACGCATGATCTGGCCGCGACTTTGGCGACAGTCACCGGCCACCCGGTGGAAGTGACCGATATTCCCGAAACCGAAGCGCGAGCACATATGCTCGCGTCCGGAATGTCCGCCGAATTCGTCGACGGCGCACTGGCGGGGCAGGCATATGTGCGGGCCGGACACAACGCGATCGTGACCGCCGACGTAGTCGAAATACTCGGCCGTGCAAGGAGTTTCGCTGAATGGGCCGCCGATAACGTGAATGCCTTCACGGCTGTCGGCAACACGCCGTAGGCTGCTTGTGATCAGTGCCACATCGAATTGCCGAACGAGGTTCGCTCGGCAAAGGTGACATGACCGGCCGTGCGGCCGGTGTGCTTACACGAAAAGGAAATTCGGATGCGTCAACGGGTCATGACGGTCTTGGTAGCGCTTGTGGCAGGCGGGTCCGCCGCCGCGTTCGGCGGGGCGAGCGCGTCCGCCGTGGCGGTGAACCCTTTCCCCGGCGGCACGGAGGTCTACTTCGACAACAATGAATCCGCGGCGATCGCGAACCTGAATCTCGGCCCGGCGTTGAGTCAAGTGGCCGTCGCTTGGTCGCCCGGCGCGAAAGCAATGCTCGGCGAGGGGATCACCGAGCACGCCCGGTGGGCAGGCGAATCCCCGACCGGCGGAGTGTCGATCGAGGTCTACGGGTCGTTCCTCCAGCCTTCGCTGGTCACGGTCACTACCCTGCGCGGCTGAGCCATTTTCCGTTTGTGATTCGGTGTGCCAGGGGTATGCTCGCCCATGGCGTTATGCGCATGCATTGCCCGAATCCGCTGTGCTACGAGCGTAGGGCTCGGGCAGCGGCGGCGAGCAAGCGCGCGGCGAGACATCCGGCTGCCGCGCCTTCGGTGCTTACCGACATGGAGACCTCCTGGCGGATGCCCGGACGGGACGACACTACGTGTGCCGTCCCGTCCGGTGTTTCTCCTAGGCGGCCATTTCCTGGTCGATTGCCGCCGCGAAGGCGTCCACATCGGCCTCGGTGGTGTCGAACGAGCACATCCAGCGGACCTCGCCGGTGCGCTCATCCCAGATATGAAAGCGGAACCGCTTCTGCAATCGCTCGGTGACTTCCCTGGGCAGCGTGGCGAAGACGGCATTGGCCTGGACCGGCCGGACGATCTCTACCCCGGGTACCCCGGCGACGGTCGTGGCCAGCCGGGCCGCCATCGCGTTGGCGTGCCGGGCGTTGCGCAGCCACAGATCGCCCTCCAGTAGCGCGACGAATTGCGCCGACACGTACCGCATCTTGGAGGCCAGTTGCAGCCCGGCCTTGCGCAGGTACGGCACGCCGCGCACCGCGTCCGGCTCCAGCACCACGATCGCTTCGCCGAACATGAGGCCGTTCTTGGTGCCGCCGAACGACAGCACGTCCACCCCGGCATCGATGGTGAACGCACGCGGCGGCAAGTCGAGCGCGGCGGCCGCGTTGGCCAGCCGGGCGCCGTCGATGTGCAGCAGCATGCCGCGCTCGCGCGCCATCGCGCCGATCGCCGCGATCTCCTCGGGCGTGTAGAGGGTGCCGAGTTCAGTGCTCTGGGTGAGGGAGACAACTCTGGGCTGGGCATGATGCTCATCGCCGAAGCCCCGCGCGTACCGGTCGAGCAGTTCCGGGGTCAGCTTGCCGTCCGGGGTGGGGACCGGGATCAGCTTCAGCCCGGCCACCTTCTCGGGTGCGCCGCACTCGTCCAGGTTGATGTGCGCGGACTCCGGGCAGATCACGGCGCTCCATCGGTCGCACATGGCCTGCAGTCCGACCACGTTCGCGCCGCTGCCGTTGAAGACCGGATACACCTCGGCGCGCTCGCCGAAATGGCGTTTGATCAGCTCCCGCAGCCGGGCGGTGTGGACGTCCACGCCGTAGGCCGGTTGATGGCCCACGTTGGCGGCGGCCAGCGCCGCCATGATGTCCGGGTGTACGGGGGCGTTGTTGTCGCTGGCGAATCCGCGCGGTGGCTCGCCCCCGTGGTCGTCGCGCTCGGGAGAGCTGTCGCTCACCGGTCCTCCTCGGTCAGCAGCGGGAAGGCGCCGTTCTCGTCGTGGACCTCGCGGCCGGTGAGGGGCGGGTCGAACACGCAGACCGCCCGGAACCGCGTGTGGGCGCGCAAGGTGTGCCGCTGGTGTGCGTCGACCAGGTAGAGCACACCGGGCTCCAGGAGATGCGTCTCCCCGGTTTCCTCGTCGACCACTTCGCCCCGACCCTCGATCACGTAGACGGCTTCGATGTGGTTGGCGTACCACATCTCGAGCTCGGCGCCCGCGTCGACCACGGTGTCGTTCAAGGAGAAGCCGGCCTTCTCCTGGGCGAGCACCAGGCGACGGCTGGTCCACATGGGTCCCCGCACTTCACGTTCGGTGCCGATGGTCTCTTTCAAGGAACGGACGATCATGGGTTTCCTTTGTTCGTGTTTCGGCGAACACCACCGATCATTGCTGCCCAAGCGACAGGCCCGACAGTGGCGGAAATGCCCCGCATCGTAAAGATAATGCCAATCGGCGAGTCGTCGGCGCGCGGACGGGACGACACTATGCGTGCCGTCCCGTCCGGTGTTCAGTTCGCGGTCGAGCGGAAACCGCGCAGCCGCAGGCTGTTGCTCACCACGAAGACCGAGGAGAAGGCCATCGCGGCGCCCGCGAGCATCGGGTTCAGCAGCCCCGCCATGGCCAGCGGGATCGCGGCCACGTTGTAGGCGAAGGCCCAGAACAAGTTGCCCTTGATGGTCGCGAGCGTCCGGCGGGACAGCCGGATCGCGTCCGCGGCCGCCCGCAGATCGCCGCGCACCAAAGTGAGATCGCCCGCCTCGATCGCCACGTCGGTGCCGGTGCCCATGGCCAGGCCCAGGTCGGCCTGCGCCAGCGCCGCGGCGTCGTTCACGCCGTCGCCCACCATCGCGACCACTTTGCCCTCGGCCTGCAACCGCTTGACCATGTCGACCTTGTCCTGCGGCAGCACTTCCGCGATAACCTCGTCGATGCCGACCTGCGCGGCGATCGCCTCCGCGGCGGCCCGGTTGTCGCCGGTCAGCATGATCGGGGCGAGTCCGAGGGCCCGCAGCTGGGAAACCGCCTCGGCGGAGGTGGGTTTCACCGCGTCGGCCACCACGAGCACGCCGCGCGCCGCGCCGTCCCAGCCCACCGCGACGGCGGTCTTGCCCTCGGCTTCGGCCGCGCGCATCGCCGCGGTCAAGGCTTCGTCGAGGTGCTGTGACCAGTCGGCGAGCAGCCGGGCGCGACCGACGATCACCGCGTGGCCGTCCACCGTGCCCTGCACGCCCAGGCCTTCGACATTCGCGAAATCCTCGACCGGCTTCAACTCGCCCACTCGCTCGCGGGCGCCTTTGGCGACGGCCTGGGCGATCGGATGTTCGGAGGAATCCTCCAGGGCTCCGGCCAGTTCCAGGATCCGCTCGACCTGCTCGCCCTCGGCGGGGATCACCTCGAGCAAGCTCATCTTGCCCGCGGTGACGGTGCCGGTCTTGTCCAGCACGATCGTGTCCACCCGCCGGGTGGACTCCAGCACCTCCGGGCCCTTGATCAAGATGCCCAGCTGCGCGCCGCGTCCCGTGCCGACCATCAGCGCGGTCGGCGTGGCCAGTCCGAGTGCGCAGGGGCAGGCGATGATCAGCACCGCCACCGCCGCGGTGAACGCCGCGGCCACCGATCCGCCGGTGCCGAGCCAGAATCCGAGCGTCGCGACCGACAGCGCGATCACGATCGGCACGAAGAACCCGGAGATCCGGTCGGCCAGCCGCTGGGCCTGCGCCTTGCCGGTCTGCGCGTCTTCGACCAGCTTCGCCATCTGCGCCAGCTGGGTGTCCGCACCGATCCTGGTGGCACGCACCACGATCCGTCCGCCGACGTTGACGGTGGCGCCGACCACCACGTCGTCCGGGCCGACCTCCACCGGCACCGATTCACCGGTGAGCATGGAAGCGTCGACGGCGGAGGAACCTTCGGTCACGACACCGTCGGTGGCGATCTTCTCGCCGGGCCGCACCACGAACCGGTCGCCGACCCTCAGCTGCTCCACCGGAATACGCTGCTCGGTTCCGTCGCGCAGGACGGAGACCTCCTTGGCCCCCAGCTCGAGCAGGGCTCGCAGCGCCGCGCCCGCGCGCCGCTTGGCCCGCGCCTCGAAGAAGCGCCCGGCCAGGATGAACGTGGTGACGCCCGCCGCGGCCTCGAGGTAGATGCTGCCGGTGCCGTCCATCCGCGAGATGGTGAACTCGAACGGATGCGTCATGCCCGGCGTGCCCGCGGTGCCCCAGAACAGCGCGTACAGCGACCAGCCAAGGGCGGCCAGCGTCCCCATCGACACCAGGGTGTCCATGGTCGACGCGCCGTGGCGCAGGTTGGTCCATGCCGCGCGGTGGAACGGCAGCGCACCCCACACCACCACCGGCGCGGCCAGCGTCAGCGACAGCCACTGCCAATTGGTGAACTGCAAGGCCGGGATCATCGCCATGGCGATCACCGGCACCGACAGCACCAGCGAGACCAGCAGGCGGGTGCGCAGGGCGGCGGCGGGATCTTCCTCGGCGGCGTTCTCCTGTGGCTGCGGCGGAGCGGGCAGGGCCGCGGTGTAACCCGCTTGCTCTACGGTGGCGATCAGGTCGTCCGGCGAGACGTCGCCGGTGACCTCGACCCGGGCCTTCTCGGTGGCGTAGTTCACGGTCGCGGTGACGCCGTCGAGCTTGTTGAGCTTCTTCTCGATGCGGGCGGCGCACGACGCGCAGGTCATTCCACCGATCACGAGTTCGACCTGCCCGGAGGGCGGCGGTTGTGTCGCGGTGGTCATCGTGGTTGCTCCGTTCTGTGCGCGGACGGTCGTCGGGTCAGTGCGCGTGGCCGTCCGGCTGCTGACCAGTGTGTTCTTGTTGGTTCGAGGCGTCTACGGCGGGGGTACCCGGCGCGACGGTCAGGGTGAATTCGGCGGTGCGGACCACGCCCTCGTGCTGGAAGTCGAGGAACAGGCGGTAGTCGCCCGCGCTCGGCGCCGTGACGGCGAAGGTGATGCCCGGTCCGGCCGCGGTCACGCCGTCGCCGGGGTGGCCTTCCGGATGGACGTGCAGATAGCCCAGGTCGGCGGCGCGCAGGGCCACCAGGTGGCCGTAGGCCCCGAGGTAGGGCTGCAGATCCGTCACCGGCTTGCCCGCCCGGCTGACCGACAGGGTCACCTTCGAGGCCCGGCCGGGGACCACCGTGCCGTCCAGCGTGACGGTGTAGTCGCCGACGTTCGCGGTGGAGGTCGCCGCAGGCAACTGCTGGGGGTCGTAGCGGCCCGCCACCCGTAGGTCCGCGCCGAGCGTCAGCCCGGCGCCGCCCTCCGGGGTGAAGTCGGCGAACACCCGGTAGTCACCGGCGCGGGTGAGGTCGAGCGGGACGCTCCACGTTCCGTTGCCGTCGAGCGCCGGGTGCACGTGCTGGAAGGCGACCATGTCACGGCGCACGACGATCAAGTGCAAGTCCTTGTCGTGGCTGCGCACGTACCGGGTGACGGGCTTCCCGTCGCGGTCGAGGATCGTGAAGCGCAACGGTACGTTCGCCGCGGCGGTGGTCTGGGCGGTGTCCAGCCGCAGGGTGTAGCCGCGGTCGGTGGCCATCATTCCTGCTGGTAGTGCGTCGGCCTCGACCGAGTCTGCGTCGTGCGCTTTCGCGTCGTGGGCGGCGGGTTCGCCGGGCTCCGGCCCGATCACGGCACCGGCCGCGAGGGCGATTCCGAAGACGGCGGCGAGGCCGAGGGCGAAGCCGCCGAATTTGATGGATGCGTTCATCGCAGTGCTCCGTCCGTCAGTCGGCGACGGCATAGCCGGCTCGGGCCACGGCGGCGGCGAGTTCCGCGCGCTCGATCGGGCTCGCGCTCTCGACGGTCACCAGTCCGTCGCCGAGATCGACGGCGACGGATCCGACGCCGTCGAGGCGGCCGATCTCGGTGCGGACCGAGGCGGCGCAGCCGCCGCAGGTCATGCCGGTGACGGTCACGGTGGTTGTGCTCATGGTCGATGTCCTCCTGCGGTTGTTCCCGAATACAATTCTACCCTACCCCCCTAGGGTATATGACTGTCAAGTCCCTGCGCAGAAGAAAGCCCGGCCGCGACAGGATTCGCGGACCGGGCTGGGTGAAACGGGATCAGCGGTAGGTCGCCAGCGCGACGGCGGGCGCCGAGACCACCTGTACGTCGGCGGAGTCGGACACCTTGACGTGCAGGAAACCACCCTCGATCGCGATCGAGACGTCATCGACGGTGCGTGCGGTCCGCCCCTCGCGGTCCAGCAGCGAGTAGCCCTCGGCCAGCACGACCTTGCTCGCGGGCCGCCATTTCGCTTCCATTCCGGCGCCTTTCGCCGGCGCCACCGGCGGGAAGTCGAGTTCCGGCTCGGCGACGTGGTTGAAGTAATTGGACAGGACGTTCAGCGCGACGTGGCCCACGATCTCGCCGAGTTCGGCGTCGCTCACCCCGCGAGAGCGCGCCGAGGCGAGTACGGCATCGTCGATCCGGCCGCGGGAGCGGAGTATGTCCCGGGCGACGTGCAGGATCGCGTCGGCGTGCGGGTCGTCGGCGCGTGCCGCGAGGGTGTCGGCGATCGCCTGCTCGGTGATGCCCATTCGCCCGGCGCGCATGGTGTGCGCGGCGGTGCAGTAGTCGCAACCGTTTTCGCCTGCGACCAGCAGGGCGAGCTGTTCGCGGACGCGGGCCGAAAGCTTTCCTTCGGTGAGCGCGTCGCGCAGGTCCAGGTATCCCCGCAGGGTGGCGGGGCTGTTCGCCATGGCGGCGTAGAGATTCGGGACCCGGCCCAGCCGGCGCTGTACCTCGCCGAGCAGGTCTGCCTGCTCGGCATCGGCGGAGTCGGGAGATATAAGGGGCAGGCGGGACATCGAAGCCTCCAGCTCGGACAAAACGGTACCGATCGGTTCCGAACTAAGACGGTACTGAGTGGTTCTGTTTTGGTCAAGTGTGATGGTACTGACTGGTTCCGTTCTGCTACCGTTGCGTCATGCCAACCCAGGCCAAACAGCGTTTGCTCAACACCGCGGAAGAGCTGTTCTACGCCGAAGGAATTCGCGCCGTCGGCATCGATCGCCTGCTTCAGGAGTCCGGCGTGGGACGCGCCTCCTTCTACCGCCACTTCGCGAGCAAGGACGACCTGGTCGTCGCGGTGCTGGGGGATCGGGACCGCCGGTGGCTGAGCTGGTTGCGGGAATCGGTCGAGGCGAAGACCGGGGACCCGGCCGCCCGGCCGCTCGCGGTCTTCGACGCCCTGGCCGACCGTTTCGCCCGCAAGGACTTTCGCGGCTGCGCGTTCATCAACACCATGGTCGAGGTCGCCGATCGCGGCAGCGCGGCGCATCAGGTCGCCGATCGGCACAAACGCCGCGTGATCGAGTACCTGAGCGAACTGCTCATCGAGGCGGGGAGATCCGACGCCGCGGAACTGGCCGCCGAACTCGCGCTGCTGGTCGACGGAGCGATCGTCACCGCCGTCCGCGAGGGGACTCCGGACGCGGCCTCTCGTGCCCGCACCATCGCGGAGCGTCTGCTCGCAACGCCATGAGAGTCGGCCTGCTACCGCCGGTCCGTATGCGGCGGCGCGCCATTGTGTACTCGCTGCGGGATTCGCCCGACGTCGCAGCCGGACGCAAAGCCGGGACCGCCCGTCTGCAGGGCGAGCCGGGCTCGGGCGACACGACCGGCAGCTCACCGACCGCCTAGCAACTCGACCCGTGGCGATCGCGCGCACTCCGCTTCGTGTTGTGAACCCGTACGCCGGGACGTTTGGGAGCTTGCCGAGGGATCGAATGCGATTGTGAATGGGCCATTGCCGCGAAACCGCCACGCCGGGGCAACTCGGTCCAGCGCGATGCCGCGCGCGGGTCGCCGGAGATCTGGAAGCACCACTCGGTTCGCTGAGCGGCGCGGGGGACAGCCGTCGCTGGAACCCGCTGCCGTCGGCATCGTGGCATGCCGCCTGCGACGGTCGGAGCCGTTGGTCGTGCCCGTCTGGTGGAGTCGTCGCGGGACCGTGGTCGGAGAGGTCCGAATACCTGGAACGGGTGGTGCGGAGGAGGTCATGCGCACCAGTGCCGCCCCGCTGACGTCGCGGGGCGGCACCTGCTCGGATCAAGCCGAATGCAGGTTGCGTGCGGTAGGTGAGGTCTCGGTCGTGGCCGGGTCGGGGTAGGTGCCGAAGAGGCGGTCGGCGGTGCCGGAGCTGGTGACCGTGAACCAGTAATGCTCGTTCTTGTAGTGGTGATGGCGGTGATTGCGCCAAACCGCGCGGTAGAGCGAGCCTTTCGGCTTGTAGTCGGTGTGGATCAGGTAGTGCGTCCACTCGTAGCCGAGGCCGAGCAGCGTGATGGTGATCAGGAAGGTCAGGCCGAGGCCCGGGCGGGGGAAGGCGAACGCCGCCAGCGCGATCAACACCACGACCAGCACCGCCAGGGTTCTCGTCGGGATGAAGATCAGCGGGATGTCGCGCGGATCGACGTGATGCTCGCGGTGCTTGCGGGCCAGTTCGCTGTCGAGCGCGAGCGGGCCGAGCCGCCGTGGTTTCCAATGCAGCACGGTGACGTGCACGATCCACTCGAAGACCGGGAAGACCGCCAGCATCACGGCGGGAACCAGTAGGTCGGTCATCTGCCAGTCGCCGACGACCACGCGGGCGATCAGCGCGCCTGCCAGCGTGGTCCCGATCATCCACGGCGACGGATGCCGGACGAATTCCGCGAATGCCTGGCCAAGGGTGAGCCCGCGACGCAACGCCCGCTCGTCCCTGCGCACCCGCGCCCGCGCGTCCGCCTCGACCGAGGCCCGTTCGGATGCTTTGGATTTCGTCATGTTCGTTCCTAGCTGTGCGTGACCGGGGGTCCGCCGAGAACCTCGATCAGGGCGGTGGTCGCCGGCTCGAGCAGCGCCCGAGCGCTGGTGGCGGCCTTCTGCGGCCGGCCCGCCGCGATGGCGGCGGCCAGTTCGCGGTATGCCTCGATGTTGCCCACCTCGGCGGACATGATCGGGGCCAGCGCCGCGAGCGCCGGTTCATAGGCGGCGCGCAACATGTTGAACATCAGCCGGAACACGATCGAGTCGGCCGCGTCCACGACGTGATCCCAGAACTCCATCGCGTGCCGCTGCTGCGCGATCGGGTCCTGCTCGGCGGCAAGCGCTTCGACGGATGCCTTCAGCAGGGGACGAACCCCGTCGGCGCCGATCGCGCCTACCCGCCGCGCGGCCAACTCCGCCACCTTCGGCCCGTTGTGCAGGCGGGCCTCCAGAATGCTGCGAGCGACCGCGGGGTCCAGTTCCCCTGCCTGCACCAGTAACCTGGGCAGCACCTCGAGCCCCGCGCCGCGGCGATAGTCCAGCACGGTGGTCGCGTCTCCCTGCCGCACGGATACCAGCCCGGCCGCGGCCAGCCGCTGTAGCGCCTCCCGCACCGCGGGCCGGGACACCCCGAGCGCCTCCGCCAACTGCCGCTCGCTGGGCAAGGTCGCCCCGGGCGCCAACTCGCCGCTGAGCACATCCGCGGCGATCTGCTCGAACACATCCGCCGATACCGACCGCTTGACCACAGGTTGCAACGCCATGCGTCCACTGTGCGCCGATTTGGTCAGGAGGTCAAGTGGTCAGACCAGTTGCGGCAGCATCGCTGTCCTCGACGGCCATTGCGCGACGCCTACGACAGGCTGAGCGATATCTTCCGCCCCGCCGAGCGCCGGTTCTGACCGGAGCGGCGACACGGCACTCATCGGACCCGTTCGGAACGCTGCGCCGACAGGCGCCGGGTCCGTAGCTCTAATTCGGTGGCCCGCTTGCCGTCGGGGAGTTAACATCCGCTCGTCCGTATTCGAGGTGGGAAAGCATTGCCGAGGAGGTGGGGCGGGATGACCGCGCCGAAGACCGCCGTCACACGCGACGCCCGGACTGTCCCAACGTCCCGGGTCCCGGTCTGATCCCTCTTCGTCCGGCGTTCGTGTTGCGGGCCTTCCGGCTCGCGTGACGGTGGTGCTGTGTCCGTGACCGGTCCCGACCATCATGAACACGGAGAATCCGAGTTGAGTTCCACCATCGATTGGCGCGTGCGCGCCGAAACCGCTGCCGATATTCCCGCGATCCACGAGATCAACGTCGCGGCGTTCGAGCGGGCCGACGAGGCCGAGCTGGTCGGCGCACTGCGCGACGACCCCGCATGGATCGACGGCTTGTCGATCGTCAGCACGCTGCCGGACGACACCCCGGTCGGCTTCGCACTGCTGACTCGCTGCCACGTGAACACGACGCCCGCGCTGTGCCTCGGCCCGTGCGCGGTGCTGCCCGACTACCAGAAGACCGGTGCGGGTTCCGCCGCGATCCGGGCCGCGCTCGCGGCCGCGTCGCGGATGGGCGAGCGTTTCGTCATCGTGCTCGGTCATCCGGCGTACTACCCGCGCTTCGGGTTCGGCCGGGCGTCCGAGCACGGAATCGGCCTCACCATCGACGTTCCGGATGAGGCGTTGATGGCGCTGACCCTCGACCCTGCTCAGCCGCTGCCGCGCGGCACGGTCCGTTACGCCGCCCCTTTCGGCATCGACTAGCACCGTCGGCGTGACAGTACCGACGGTGGGGCGGAGCCGAATCCGCCCCACCGTCGGGTCGGCTGGGATTGTCGACGACTCGCCGCTGAGCACATCCGCGGCGACCTGCTCGAATCATCCGCCGACACCGACCGGTTGACCACAGGTTGCGACGCCATGCGACTACTGTGCGCCGGTTTGGTCAGAAGGCCAAGTGGTCAGCCAATTTGCCGGAGATGTCTGCCGGGCATTCCGTGTGGTCTCGTGCGGCGCTGCCCGACAGCGAGAAGGTTGGAGTTGCGCCGCGATCGTCGCGCGGTTGCTGTTGGTGCCCGAAGAGCCGAGTGCACCGGGTGGTGTCTCTTCCGGTGGCGTCACCAAAATGGCTTTTGAAGTGATGCGTCGTCGGATAGATTCGGGTCCGCTTCGCGAGCGAGCTATTCGTCAAGCCGTTACGTCCCCCTCGCCGAGGGAAACGCGGAGCAGTGGTCTACTAGGGGAGGCAGGACCGTGCCGGAAATTTCACTGCGTCCGGCCGTGGCGGGTGACCTGCCACTCGTCGGAAAGCTATGCGAGCGTAGTATGTCGGTATCAGCCGAGGGCATCGGCTATCCGCGCTGCGCCGACGAGCAGGAGCTCCTGGCCGAACTCGCGCTCTACGGCAACGAAGTTGAAGATCACTTGTTCATGGTGTGTGACGCGGCAGGCGCAGCGGTGGGTTGCACCGGATTGCTGGTGTCCGATACGGATGCGGTTTGTTACCTGATAGGGCCGCTGCTGCATGGGTCATGGCGAACCGTCGACACCGCAAGTCAGGCTCTGCGACTGCTTCTTGCGCGCGAAAGGGTTGTATCCAGCGCACTGGTCGGTTACATCGTCGACGACAATGTCGTTCTGGCAGAGGCATTGCAGCGGACCGGCTGGCGTTGCGGCGAAGCGCAGCTGGAAATGAGCTGCGAAACTACGGCGGCCGAACACGGCTGCGTAGTGGCAGGCGGGGAGAGGTTTATTCGCGGGCTGTCGACCAGCGGCGACCACCTCTTTCCCGCTGTCGCGCAAATGCTCGGTAGACATCATCATTGGTCATCCGATCCGCTGGCGCGGCTCAGCGACTACCTGGACGACGGTTATCGGGTCGCTGTCCTGGAGTCGGCCGGGCGGCTGATCGGCTGCGCGCTCTGGATCCATGTCAGCGGTACCGATTTCGGTCGGCTCGACTATCTGTCGGTGTCCGAGGAATTTCGAGGCAGATCGTATGGCTCGATGCTCACCCGGCATGTACTGGCCGAAGCCACGCGTATGGAAGCGATCGAGCGTGTCTATCTCAGTGTCGACTCGGCCAACGAAGTGGCACGTCGTGTATATCGTTCCTGCGGTTTCACGGAAGGGGTAGCGTCGCGAAGATACTCCTACCAGGCCGAGTAGTCAGCGCGGCGATATCACGCGATGGTCACATGGGGTCGGAGCCCCGGACGGCGGACAGCCAGATGGTGCAGGCGGCGGCCACGGTGGTGGCGGCGAGAAAGACCGGGAAGCCGCCGCCGTCGAGATAGACCCACAGGAGTGCGGCGACGGGGGCGGCCACGGTGGACTGCGCGTCGAGCAGCAGACGACGGCGCAGCCGGGTGGCCTTCGCTATGTGGGCGGGTGCGTCCGGGTCGGGGCGGCTGGGATTGTCGACGAGACGACCGGGCGGTTCGGCGTCGCGGATGCGGCCGGAGGGGTAGAGCCGTCGTCCGGCGACGTGGATCGTGCGGTCGGTGAGTTCCGCGTCGGTTTCGGTGAGGATGATCAGCGCCGGGTCGAAGTACACCGGAAGCCACCGCGGCCGCCCGGTGCCTGCGACTTGCAACCACGACCGGCTGTCCAGGCGATGCTGCTGGCGGATGCGGGTGACCCGCACGGTGCGGGCGGCGCCCGAACGCCGGAACGGGAGCAAGCCGAAGGCGACGGCGAGCCGGTAGCCGGTATACCCGCTGACGCCCAAGGCAACGGCGACCAGGGCCGCCACCTGATCCAGAGTGCCGAACGGCGCCCAAGCGGCACAGACCGCGAGGGCGCCGATCGTCACCGTGAGCGGATAGGCCAGCGGGTGGCCCGGTCCGATGCTCACTTCAGAAAGCCGACCTTGGTGTAGTCGCGCGAGGCGAGGCCGAACGCACCGTAGTTCGCCAGATCGGTCCGGACCGCGTAGGTGCCCGCGGCCTGGTGCAGCGGGATCGAGTACCCCTCTTCGAAGATCATCCGATCGCATTCGTTGGCCAACTGAACGGCCTTGTCGGGGTCGAGTTCGGACAGGGTCCGGTCGATCAGCGCGTTGAGTTCCGGGGTGCCGATCCGCGCCTTGTTGCCCTGTAGGTTGGCCGGGTCGTAGTAGTAGATCTGCCGGAGTCCGCTCAACGGGAGAACGCTACCGTTCCAGCTGAATTGAGCCAGATCGAAATTGCCGGGATCGATGACATTGGTGAACAGTCCCGTGCCCGGCACCGTCTGAATGGTCATTTTCACGCCGACTTTCGCCAGATTCTGCTGCACGATCTGCGCGGTCTGCACCCACTGGTCCTGCTGGTACATCACGTCGCGGAGTTCGAGTTTGCGGCCGTCCTTCTCGCGGACGTCTCCGTTGAGTTTCCAGCCGAGCGCGTCCAGCATGCGGGCCGCCTCGTCCGGGTCGTAGGCGATGGGCGCGGCGTTGTCCTGGTAGCCCTTCTGCCCCGACACGAAGACGTGATTGTTCAATGGCTTCGGATCGTCGACGACGCCGTGCTGCGAGGCGGTGACCACGCCCTGCCGGTCGATCGCCTTGGAGATGGCGATCCGCAGTTGCGGGTCGGCGAGCAGGGAACCGGGCGCCCCGTTGAACGTGATGTGCGACCAGGTCGGCTCCGGCGTGCGCCGGATGACCACGTTCGCGGCGTTGCGCGCCGCGCTGACGTTCTCGATGCCGGACATGTAGGCGATGTCGAGCTCGTTGTTCTGGATCGCGGGCAGCCAGGCCGAGTGGTCGAGCACGCTGAAGGTGACCGAATCCAGTTTCGGCGTATCGCCCCACCACCGGGGATTGCGCCCGAGCACGATCCGATTCTGGCTGCGATCGATGGAGGTGACCGCGAAGGGGCCCGCGCTGACCGGCAAGCTGTTCTTGGCCGCGTTGGTGAACGTGTCGGGCGTCGCGGTGACCGACTTCGGGTACAGCGGGTTGAACAGTCCTTGCCATTCGCTGTAGGGCTGGTCGAAGGTCACCACGGCTTGCCGGTCGTCGGCGCCGCGCTCGACCTTGCCGACCCGTTCGAAACCGCCGGTGCCCGAGACGAGGAACGCGTTGTCCTTGCCGCTCAGGGCATTCGCCTGCGACCGCAAGTCCTCCCAGGTGATCGGTGAGCCGTCGGACCACATGGCTTTCGGATTGATGGTGTACTCCACCTGCTGGGGGCTGGTCCCGGTCAGCTTGATATCGGTGAAGAAGTCGTGGTCGATGCTCAGCTGTCCCGCCGCGTCGCTGACGAAGGCGGTGGGCATCGTCGCTTCGACGATGGAGAAGACGCTCTCGGTGCCGCCGTCCACATGCAGGTAGTTGAAGGTCTCCGGGAAGTTGGTGAGCGCCAACCGCAGATTGCCGCCGTCGCGCAGTTCACCGGGGTCCCTCGGATTGATGTCGTTGGTGCTGCCGACCGTGCTGGTGCCCGGCGCGGCGGCGTTGTCGCCACCACAACCCGTCACGGTCAGCCCGACGACGACCAGCGACAACGCCAGCCGGGCACACGCAGAGGTAATCCGCATGGTGATCCTTCCTGCTCGTTAGGTCCTGCGGAACGGCCTCACTTCTCGAAGCCCACCCGGAGATAGTCCGGGGAAGCCAGCCCGAAGGCGCCGAAGTTGGCCAGCCCCGCTCGAACGGCCACATTGCCCGGCGATTGCGCGATGGGCACCGAGTGGCCCAGTTCGAAGATCATCCGGTCGGCCTTGTTCGCCAGCTCGATCGCCCGCTCGGGGTCGAGTTCGGAAATGGTCTGCTCGATCAGCTCGTTCAGTTCGGGTGACCCGATCCGTCCCTTGTTGCTCAGCGGGTTCGCCGGGTCGTAGGCGTAGATCTGCGGCAGCGCGCCGAGCGGGAAAATGCTTCTGGACCAGCTGAACTGGGCGATGTCGAAGTTGCCAGGGTCGATCACATCGGTGAACAGGCCGTTGCCGGGGAAGGTCTGGATCACCAGTTTCACCCCGACCCGCGCCAGATTCTGCTGCATGATCTGCGCCATCTGCACCCAGGTGTCCTGCTGGAACATCACGTCCCGGATCACCAGCTGACGCCCGTCCTTCTCGCGGACGTCGCCGTTGAGCTTCCAGCCGAGTTCGTCCAGCATGCGGGCCGCCTCGTCGGGGTTGTAGGCGATCACCGCGGAATTGTCCTGATAGCCCTTCTGCCCGTCGAGGTAGATGTGGTTGTTCAGCGGCTTGGGATTCTCCACGATCCCGTTCTGCAGCGCGGTGACGATGCCCTGGCGATCGATCGCCTTCGCGATCGCGACGCGCAAGCGCGCATCCGCGAGAATCGACCCCGGCGCGCCGTTGAACGTGATGTGCGAGTTGTACGGGCGCGAGGCGCGACGCACGATGATGCCCGGCGAGTTGGTCGCGGACTTGACCTCTTCGATGCCGGAGATATCGATGGCATCGAGTTCATTGTTCTGCAAGGCGTTGAGGCGGGCCGAATAGTCGAGCACGCTGTAGGTGACGGTGTCCAGCTTCGGCGTCTCGCCCCACCATTTCGGGTTGCGGTTGAGCACGATTCGCTGCTGCGCCCGGTCGACGGAGGTGATCACGAACGGTCCGGCCGACTTGGCGAGCCCGTTGCGGTCGCGCTCGTTGAACGCCTGCGGCGTCTCGGTCGATTCCGTCGGCATCAGCTGACTGAACAGGCCCCGCCACTCCGCGTAGTGCTGCGCGAAGGTGACGACGGCCTGGCGGTCGTCGACCCCGCGCTCGACCTTGGCCAGCCGGTTGTAGCCCTGGGTCGCGGAGACCCGGTATTCCGTGTTGCGGCCGCTCAGTGCCTCGGCTTGGGAGCGCAGGTCCTCCCAGGTGATCGGACTGCCGTCGGACCAGACCGCCTTGGGATTGATGGTGTAGACCACCCGCTGCGGGTTGGTCTCGGTCAGTGCGATATCGGTGAAGAAGTTGTGGTCGATCGACAGTTCGCCCGCAGCGTTGGCGGTGATCGGCCCTGGCAATGTCCAGTCGACTACTTCGGCGAGGTCACCGTCGGCGTCGACGTGGTGCGAATTGAACGTCGCGGGGAAATTCGTGATGGCAAGACGTAGGTTGCCGCCGTCGCGCACGTCGCTCGGGTCTCGGGGATTGATGTCGTTGGTCGATCCGAGGGCGCTGGAACCCGACTTAACCTCGCTGCCGCCGGAACCACAGCCGACCAGCACAGCGAGCGCCGTGCTCACGGTGAGAGCCCGGACCATCACGTCGCGTGCCCGCCACCGGCGGTTCCGAGTCTGCTGTGCTGGTCTCATTTCACGAATCCGATCTTGGTGTAGTCGTAGGACGCCAGCCCGGGGGAACCGATATTGGCGAGGTCCGCGCGGGCGCCGAAACTGCCGTCGGACTGGGTCAGCGGCAGGGAATGCCCTTCCTCGAACACCTTGCGGTCGACCTCGTTGGCCAGTTCGATCGCCTTCTTCGGGTCGAGTTCGGTCAGCGTGCGCTCGATCAGGGCATTGAGCTCGGGCGAGCCGATACGGCCGTAGTTGCCCTGCAGATCGTTCGGGTCGTAGTAGTAGATCTGGCGGATCGAACTCATCGCGAAGGCGTCCCCGGCGAAGATGAACTGCGCGGCGTCGAAATCACCGGGGATGATGACGTCGGTGAAATAACCGGCCCCCGGTTTGGTATCGATGGTGAGCCGCACGCCGATCCGGGCCAGATTCTGCTGGATGATCTGCGCGATCTGGACCCACAGCGGGTCGTTGTACATCACGTCGCGGATTTCCAGCTTGCGGCCGTCCTTCTCGCGGACGTCGCCGTTGAGCTTCCAGCCGAGCGCGTCGAGTTCCCGTGCCGCCTGCTCGGGGTCGTAGGCGACCGGCGCCGAATTGTCCTGGTAACCGTCTTGCCCCTGCAGGAAGATGTGATTGTTCAACGGCTTCGGATTCTCCACCAGGCCGTTCTGGGTCGCGGTCGCGATACCCTGCCGGTCGATGGCCTTCGCGATCGCCACCCGCACGCGCGCATCCGCGAGAATGGAGCCGGGTGCGCCGTTGAAGGTGATGTGCCGCCAGCGGTTACCGGGCGCACGGCGAATCACCAGCCCGTCGGTATTGCGGACCGTCTTGACCTCGTCGATCGAGGCCAGCCGGACGAGATCCAGTTCGCTGTTCTGCAGGGCGCCCGCCCAGGCCGCGTGATCCAGCACGCTGTAGGTGATGGTGTCCAGCTTCGGCGTCTCGCCCCACCATCTCGGATTACGGCTGAGCACGATCCGGCCCTGGACACGGTCGGTGGACTGGACGACGAACGGGCCCGCGCTGGGGCCGAGCCGGTCCACCAGTCCCTTGTTGAACGATTCCGGGGTCGCCGTCACGGATTTCGGGAAGAGCGAGGAGTTGCCCGCGAACTGGCCGCGCCATTCGCCGTAGGGATGGTTGAAGGTGAGGACCGCCTGCCGGTCGTCCACACCGCGCTCGACCTTGTCGACGAACTCGAAGCCGTTGGTGATCGCGATCAGGAAGCGCTTGTCGCGGCCGCTGAGCGCGTGTGCTTGCGCGGCGAGGTCCTCCCAGGTGATCGGCGTGCCGTCGGACCAGACCGCCGCGGGATTGATGGTGTAGGTGACCTGTTGCGGATTGGTGCCGGTCAGCGCGACATCGGTGAAGAAGTCCCGGTCGACGGTCAGGTTGCCCGCCGCGTCGGCGTCGAAGGCGCGCGGCATGAGCGGGCGCTCGATATCGGCGATCTCGCCGTCGTTCCCGTCGTTGGACAGGGTGTTCCAGTTCGCCGGGAAGCTGGTGACCGCCAAGCGCAGGTTGCCGCCTTCGCGCACCTCGTCGCGGTTCTTGGGATTGATGTCGCTGGTGGTGCCGAGCGCGTCGGACAGTCCCGCGGCCGACTCGTCGGGGCCGGTCGCGCAGCCCGCGGCGATCAGCGCGATCGCCGCCAAGCCCGCGGTCCACCGCCATCGGTCGAAACGGATCCGCATCGCGCTCTCCTGACTATCGGCTGACTGCTGGAACCGGCACCGCGTCGATCAGCGCCCTGGTGTACTCGTGTCGCGGCTCGGCGAATATCTGCTCCGCCGAACCGTATTCCACGATCTTGCCGCGATACATGACGGCGATGTCGTGAGCCAGGTTCCGCACCACGGACAGGTCGTGCGAGACGAACAGATACGACAGGCCGCGCTCGGTCTGCAGGTCACGCAACAGATTCAGCACGCCCGCCTGGATCGAGACGTCCAGCGAGGAGACCGGCTCGTCGAGCACCAGCAGCTCCGGGTCCAGCGCGAGAGCGCGGGCGATGCTGATGCGCTGCTTCTGTCCGCCGGAGAAGTCGGCGGGGTAGCGGTCGGCGTGCTCGGGACGCAGCCCGACCTGCTCGAGCAGCTCCGGTACCCGACGGGCGATCTCGGCCCGCGAACGCCCGTCGATGCGCAACGGTTCGGCGAGCGCGTCGAAGATCGGCAGGCGCGGGTCCAGCGAGGCGGTGGGGTCCTGGAAGACGATCTGCATCTTCCGTCGGATCTCCCGCTTGCGCGCCTTGCTCAGCGAGGCGACGTCATTGCCCATGATCTCGATCGTGCCCTCCTGCGGAGAGACCAGATCGAGGATCTGGGTGAGCGTGGTGGACTTGCCGGAGCCGGACTCGCCGACCAGTGCCAACGTGCGCCCGCGGCGCACCTCGAAACTGATGCCGTCGACCGCCCTGATCTCGCCCTTGCGACGGCGCAGCAGCACGCCCGACGTGAGGGGGAAGACCTTCACCAGGTCCGAGACCCGCAAGACCACGTCCGACTCCACCTCGGCCTCGGCGTCCGGCTCGGCGATCTCGCGGCGATAGGCCTCGAACAACTCGTCGGTGCCGACCTCGGTGGTGCGGATGCAGGCGGCCGAATGCCCGGGTTCGACACCCTCCAGCGGAGGTTCCGCCGCCCGGCACTCGTCGATCGACACCGGGCAGCGCGGTGCGAACGAGCAGCCCGGCGGGAGCGCGTGCATGGCGGGCGGCGCGCCCACGATCGGGATCAGCGGCCGCCGCGGCGGACCGTCCATCCGCGGAATCGAGCCGAGCAGACCGACGGTGTATGGCATCCGTGGTGTGTTGAACAGCTCCGTCGCGGTGGCCGTCTCGACGATCCGGCCCGCGTACATGACGGCCACGCGGTCGGCCAGCGTCGCGGCGATGCCCATGTCGTGGGTGATCATGATGACGCCCGCGCCGGTGATGTCGCGCGCCTTGCGCAGCAGGTTGAGGATCTGCTTCTGCACCGTCACGTCCAGCGCGGTGGTCGGCTCGTCGCAGATGATCAACGCCGGATCGTTCGCGATCGCCATCGCGATGACCACGCGCTGGCGCTGGCCACCGGAGAACTCGTGCGGAAACGCCTTGGCCCGCGTCTGCGGGTCCGGGATGCCGACCAGGTCGAGCAGCTCCACCGCGCGTTTCGCGGCTTCGCCGCGGCCCATCTTGCCGTGCGCCAGGAGGGCTTCGGCGATCTGATCACCCACCCGGTACACCGGCGTGAGCGCCGACAGCGGGTCCTGGAACACCATGCTGATGGAACTGCCGCGCAGCTTGGACAGGTCGCGATCGCCGAGGCCGAGCAGTTCGCGGCCGCGGAACCGGATGGAGCCCGCGATCCGTGCCTGCTCCGGCAGCAGTCCCATCACCGCCAGCGAGGACACCGACTTGCCGGACCCGGATTCACCGACGATGGCGAGCACCTCGCCATCGGACACCGTGTAGGTGACGCCGCGCACCGCGTCGATCCGGCCCTCCTCGCTGGGGAAGGACACCCGCAGATCGGTGATCTCCAGCAGGGGCGCGGTCGAGGTCGTCTCGACCGTCTGCTCGGTTGTGCCCGCGCTCGTCATGCTTTCGCCTTCTTCTTCGACCGTGCCCGTTTGGCGCCGGGGTCGAACGCGTCGCGCAATCCGTCACCGACGAGGTTGGCGCACAGCACGGTGATGATCAGCAGACCACCGGCGAACAGGAACAGCCAGGGATAAGTCAACGCTGATTTGGTCCCCGCGGCGATCAGCGACCCGAGCGACACGTCCGGCGGCTGCACGCCGAAACCGAGGAAGCTCAGGCCCGTCTCCGCCATGATCGCCGAGCCCACGGTGAGGGTGGTGTCGATGATCAGGATCGAGGCGATGTTCGGGATGACGTGACTGAGGATCACCGTGCGGGTGGGCGCTCCCATGTACCGCGCGGCCCGGACGAATTCGCGATCGCGCAGGCTCAGGGTCAGGCCCCGCACGATCCGCGCGGAGATCATCCAGCCGAAGCCGGACAGCAGGAGGATCAGCAGCAGGATCGAACCGCTGCCCTTGGTGCGCGGCGCGAACAGCGCGATGACGATGAAACTCGGGACCACCAGCAGCAGGTCCACCAGCCACATGATCGCGCGGTCGGTCCAGCCGCCGAGCAGGCCGGCCAGCGAACCGGCGGTTGCCGCGATCGTGGTGGACAACAGCGCGACACACAGGCCGATGACCAGCGATTTCTGCAATCCGCGCAGGGTCTGCGCGAGCACGTCCTGACCGATCTGCGTGGTGCCGAACGGGTGTTCCGGGCTCGGCGGTTGGAGCAGGGCGGTGTAGTCCAGTTGCTGATAGTCGTAGGGCAGTAAGGGCGGCAGCGCGAAGCTCGCGACGAACAGCGCGATCAGGATCAGGCCGCCCGCGACGGCCGGCTTGTTGCGCAGGAAGCGCCGCAGCACCAGCCTGCGCCGCCCGGTCGCGGTGACCTCGGGGGTGCCTTGGACGATGATTTCGGCTTCCGTCATCCCACACGCACCCTTGGGTCGAGAATCGCGTACACGACGTCGGACAGCAGACCCGACACCAGCACCACCAGGCCGGCGAACGCGGTCACCGTCACCACGACGTACAGGTCCTGGGCGTTGATCGAGTCGACCAGCCACTCACCGACGCCGTGCCAGCCGAAGATCTTCTCGGTGAACGTCGCACCGGTGATCAGAGCGCCGAGACTGTAGGCGAACAGCGTGGCCATCGGGATCAGCGCCGTGCGCAGACCGTGCTTGTAGAGCGCCTTGCTGCGCGTGAGCCCTTTGGCGCGGGCGGTGCGGATGAAATCGCTCTGCAGCACATCGAGCATGGCGTTGCGCTGGTAGCGGCTGTAGCCCGCCATGGCGCCGAGGGCCAGTGCGGTGGTGGGCAGGATCAGGTGCTGGATGCGATCGATCAGCTGCGGCCCGAAGCCTTCGATCTTGTTCGCCGACGTCTCACCGGTATAGAGGAAGATCTGCGATCCGGCGAGCGAGTTGATCTCCAGCGCACCGTATTTGAGCAGCGTCGCGAGCAGGAACACGGGTGTGCTCAAGATCAGCAGCGACACCACCGTGGTGAAGTAGTCGCTGAACTTGTATTGCCGGATCGCGCCCGCCGCGCCGATCAGCACGCCGAGCACCGTGCCGACCAGCGAACCGACGATCAGCAAGCGCAGGCTCACCGCGACCCGCCGCGGCAGCTCCTCGCTCACCGGCTGACCGGCCAGCGTGGTGCCGAAGTCGCCGTGCGGGATGCCCGCCAGCCAGGTGAGATAGCGCTCCGGGATCGGGTCGTTGAGGTGCAGCTCCTCGGCCTTGGCGTCGATCACTGCCTGTGGCGGGCGCGGATTGCGTTGTTCGAGACTGTCCAGCGGACGGAACGTCAAGGACGCCAAACTGAACGTCAGGAACGAAGCCAGCAGCAACAGCACGACATAGTTGAGCGCGCGTCGTAGCAGGAAGCCGGTCATCAGTCCTCTGGTCTTTCGGCTGGACGAGCCAGCGTCGGTATTAGCCCCCGATCATAAGGACGTGGTCGGCGGCGCGCGTGCCACCCGACATCCGG
Organism: Nocardia sp. CY41; assembly: GCF_009829325.1. Taxonomy (GTDB): domain Bacteria; phylum Actinomycetota; class Actinomycetes; order Mycobacteriales; family Mycobacteriaceae; genus Nocardia. Next base: position 7,706 of record NZ_VUOS01000031.1, on the reverse strand, counting down.
GCATGTCCGGGGCTCGACCGGGCACCGGCCCGGGCGCGAGACCGGCGTTGTCCGGCAGGATGGAATGGGTGACGCCCCTGCACCTGCCCAAGCCGAAGATGGTCGCCACCGATGTGGACGGCACGCTCATCGATCACGACGAGCGGGTCACCGCGCGGACCAAGGCGGCGGTCGGCGCCCTGATCGCCGACGGCGTGCCGTTCGTGCTGGCCACAGGTCGTCCACCGCGCTGGATCGATCCGGTGGTGCAAGGTCTGGGGTACGCGCCGCTGTGTGTGTGCGGCAACGGCGCGGTGATCTACGACAGCGCCGCCGACCGGGTGCTGGTCAGCATGACGTTGGACGTGCCGACGCTCGCCTGGCTCGCCGACGTCGCCGAGCGGGCGTTGCCGGGTTGCGGTCTCGCGGCCGAACGTGTCGGGGAGAGCGCGCACGACGCGGTGACGCCGCAATTCGTCAGCTCGCCCCAGTACGAGCACGCCTGGCTCAACCCGGACGACACCTCGGTCGCCCGCGAGGAGGTCATCGACGCGCCCGCCATCAAGATGCTGATCCGGTTGCCCGGCGCGCGCAGCTCGGACATGCGCGCGGTGCTCGCTCCGCTGATCGGCGAGCGCGCCGACATCACCTACTCGACCGAGCACGGGCTCATCGAACTGTCTGCGCCCGGCATCACCAAGGCCGCCGGGCTGGCCGTGGTCGCTCAGCGGCTCGGCGTGGACGAGTCCACCATCGTCGCGTTCGGCGACATGCCCAACGACGTCCCCATGCTCACCATGGCCGGTCACGGCGTCGCGATGCGCAACGCCCATCCCGAGGCGCTGGCCGCCGCCGACGAGATCGCCGAAGCCAACACCGACGACGGAGTCGCGCGCGTCCTCGAACGCTGGTGGGTGTGAACTGTATCGAACCTCTTCCGGCCCGGGAGGTCTCCAGGAGCGCGTGAAGGTGCCGGAACGACTCGAAGCCCGCGCCTGGGGCGCGGGCTCCGGGCGACAGTCACTTTCCTGGATCAGCCTTCAGGTGATGGCGATGGAGCGGCGAACGCGGCTTGGGCCGGATCGTGTGGTGGGTGCACGGCGGCCGGGTGCTGCGGGTCCGGTTGCGACGGTCCGGTGAAGGCCGGTGCGCCTGGCCGTGCCGGTGTCTGGGCGAGTGGGGTTCTCGGCTCGGGTGTCGTGCCGACGGACGGTGCGGGGGTGGCTGAGGCCGGTGCACCGTTCGCGTTCTGCGCGCCAGCCGGAGCCGCGCCGTCCGGAGCGCCGTTGGCCGGGGCGTTTGGAACTGTGGCGGCCGAAGCCCCGTTCGCCGGGACGCCTGGAGCTGTGGCGGCCGGGGTGCCGTTGGCTGGGAGGCCCGGAGTGGTGGCGGCCGAAGCCCCGTTCGCCGGGACGCCTGGAGCTGTGGCGGCCGGGGTGCCGTTGGCTGGGAGGCCCGGAGCTGTTGCAGCCGGAGCGCCGTCAGCCGGGGCGGCCGGAGCCGGGGGGTCGGCCGGAATCGGGGCGCTTACCTGGGCCGCGACCGGGTTCCGGCCCATCTCCGCTTGGTAAGTGTCGTTGTAGGTCTTCCACACCGTCGTGACGAGGCCGGTCAGCTGGTTGAGAATCAGTGAGCCGTGCTCGAAGTCGGCGCGCAGGCCGTCCGGGACCGGGTAGGCGTTGTGCAGCGGGAGGCCGAGCAGACCCGTGTCGGCGCCGAGCTGTAGGAAGCGGTCCAGGATCGTGCCGAGCACCTCGACGACCTGTCCGTCCGGCGCGGTGTAGACGTAGCCGTTGGAGAACTTGGCGAACTGTTGGCCCTGCGCGGCGGGCAGCACGTCCGACCGGACGGCTCCGAGCGGGCCGTTCGGTCCGCCGGACTGCGACCAGTGCTTCGCGATGATGTTGTCCTGCACCATGTTCAGCAGCTTGGTGGTCAGTGCCGCGAGGGCCGACACATCGACCTCGCCGGATGCCGGGGGCGGGCTGTCGGCGCCGCTGGGCGCACCAGGAGCGCCCGCGGCGATATCGCGGATTCGATCCATCAGCGCGTACGCGGCGTCGCCAGGGCACGTGGTGTTGCCGACATCGCGGTGCGCGAAGACGACCGGCAACCGCACCGACTCGCCTTGGGCGTACGGGGTGTAGGAGGTCCCCTCGGAGACCATCGTGGTGGAGCCCTTGGGATCGAGGCCGGCCACCTTGGTGCGCCAGCCCACGAACGCGCCGATGGCCTCGATCGCCGCCTCCGTTGGTTGCTCGGACTCGTAGTTGCCCATCAGCGCGACGCCGGAGGTGTTCTCGTTGAACCCGCCCGCGTGCGCGCCCTGCACCGGGCGGTCGAGGCCGCCGAAGCGCCCCTCGAAGACCTGGCCGTATTTGTCGACCAACGCGTTGTAGCCGATGTCGCACCAGCCCAACGTCTTCGCGTGATAGGTGTAGATCGCGCGGACGATGCCCGCCGACTCGGACTTGCTGTAGTCGTTGCGGCCGGCGGTGTGGTGCACCGTGACGCCGCCGAGACCGTCGTCGTAGGTCGGCTCGTCGCAGCGGATGGATTCGTCGGCGCCCCACTGGGCGCGCGTGATCACGGTGGGCCCGCCGCCGGGCAGCGCAGCGGCGACGTCGCGCAGTTCGCCGTCGGTGGCGCCGCGTCCGGGATCGATGAGGACGGCGGTCAGGTCCGCGACTTGCCGAGCCGAGTCGTCGGAGCGTGCGGCCGGGTGCCGAGCCGGGTCGTCCGGGGCCGGCTGCGCCGCGTCGGCCGCGCCGGGTGCGGGCTGCGCCACCGGCTGGATCGCGTCCGCTGCCGTCTGCTTGCGGGTGACCAGGACTTGGACCGCGTTCGTGTCGCCGACGTAGATCGGCTCGGTGCCGTCGGTCGCGCCGGGGCCGGATCGGTCGGTGCGGTGGGTGTCGACCGGCTCGGTGTCGTACCACGGTCCCCAGGTGCCGTCGGGTTGCCGGGCTCGGATCGTGGCCTTGGTGTCCGTCAGCTCGCGAGCGGTGAGGGCGACCATGCTGAACGGGGTGTCGCTGGAGAGTTCCTTCACCTGGGCCCCGACCTGGCTCAGCAGGTCGGGGCTCACGGCGCCGGGAGACAGCGCGGGAGTGTCGGGCGTGGTGCCGGGCTGCAGGCGAGCGGGATCCGCGATGAAGCGCACACTGCCGGTGGCGCGTCCGGAAATCGGCTGAGCAGCGGAATTCAGGTGCTCGGGCGTTCGATTCGGATCGAATTCCGGTTCGGAGGTTTGGCCGGAATTCGAGCTGGGTAGTCGTATTCCTTCCGGTGGCCGCGCGTCCGGTGGCAGAGATGCGCCGGGAATCGGAATGGATGCGGCGCCCTGCAGCATGCGTAGATCGGAAAGATGCAGATCAGGCAGGGTCAGCCCGGTGAGTTCGCGCAGCGGCAACACGATGTCGGGAGCGTGTGTGAGCGCGACCTCGGCCAGTTCGGCCGGTACGGCGGCGGGTTCGCTGTCGTTGGCGGTGCGGTAGTCGGACGTATCGCCGAGCGTGAGCGTGCCGAGCGGGGCGGCTACCGCGAGGGTGGTGACCACCGGGAGGACGTAGGAACGTTTCGGTTTGCGGTACCGCACGAGCGTCTCCAATCAGGTCGAACCAGTGATCACGGGTGATTCCGAGTTACTTCCTGATGTATCAATGGTCACAATAGCCACATTTGTCACATGTCTAAACCTCTGGTTGAGGATTATGTGATTGCCTGAATGTAGCTGGCTGATTGCTGGCTCGTCTCGGAAACCGATGTAAAAGGTGGATAACTACCGGCCCTGGAAACCGTGGGAGTGAACGGATGCATCGTCGAGCACGTATGCGGGGGACGGAAAAATGCTGGTGAAAACGATATTTCCGCGTCGAGCGCGCGGTGCGGGCCCGGGCGGGGGACCGCCGCGCTGCACACGATCGGCTCCGGCGATGCTGATCGGAGTCGGCCTGATCGTCGGCAGCCTGTTCGCGGTCTCGGGCCGACCGATCGATGCGTATCGCCCCCTGGCCGGACCAGGGCACGGGCGCGGCATGAGCCAGTTGGGCGCCTTCGACCAGGCGCGAGCGGGATGGGGAGCCGAACGCATCCTGGCGCACTATTACCCCGGCGCGACGCTCGGCGCCATCGCGCCCACGGCCGTCCGGGTTCGCCTCATGGCGCGGGACGACTCCGCACTGGACGTCTTCGCGGCTGCCGGTCTGCGGGTGGCGGGCCGGGAGGTGGCGCCCGGCCAGGTGGCGCACCTGACGGCGCTGCCGGGCGGCGGCGCGAACGTGGTCGTGACGGTCGGCTGCGACGGTGCGGTGCTGTGGCAGGCGGCGACCGATGACCCCTGGATCCGTCCCGCCGATCCCCGGCCGGACCGGCCCGCGCCGGAACATCTGACCTTGTGTGGAGGTCCGGCGTATCGCGGCGCGCTGGGCGTCGCCCTCGAGGACGGCGCGGCCCGCGTGGTCAACCAGGTGGACGTCGAGGACTATCTGCGCGGCGTGGTCCCGGCCGAGGTGCAGCCCAACTGGGCGGACAAGGGCGCGGCCGAGGCGCTGCGCGCCCAGGCGATCGCGGCGCGCTCCTACGCCCTCGCCGAACAGCGCTACCCGTACGCGCAGACCTGCGATACGACCGCCTGCCAGAGGTATCCCGGTACCGCGCAGGAGGATCAGCGCACCGCGGCCGCCGTCGCGGCTACGACGGGTGCGGTCCTGCTGCGCGAGGGCCGGATCCTGCGAACGGAGTACTCCGCCGCGCCCGGCGGAGCGGAGCCCATCGACATCCACACTTTGGATGTCGGACCCGCGCCGGAGGAGTTGGTCACCACCGCGCCCGCTGAAGATCCCCGCACGCAGGTGGCGGTTACGCCCGGTTCGCCTGTGGATCCGCGTGCGCAGGTGGCGGTCACCCCCGGTTCGCCTGTGGATCCGCGTGCGCAGGTGGCGGTCACCCCCGGTTCGCCTGTGGATCCGCGTGCGCAGGTGGCGGTCACCCCCGGCGCGCCCGTGGATCCCCGTGCGCAAACGGTGGTCACCGAATCGGCAGTCGATGCCGAGTATCGCCGCATCGGCGGCGCCGCGAGCAGTATCGGGACGCCGCTCGGACCGGAGATGATCCTGCCGCAGCGCGCGGGCAGATACCGGATGTACACCAACGGTGTCATCGTCGTCACGCCCACATTGGGCGCGCAGGTCGTCGACTACTCCCGCATGCTGCAAGAGGTCCCGGAACCTGCCGGCTCGCAGGCCGTTTCCCCCAGCGCGGCACCCGGTGTCGCGGCTCCGTCCAACGCTGCTGCACCCACGGGGATCGTGGCGCCTGAGGTCGGTGGCGTTCCAACGACTGATCAGGCGGGCACGCTCGGTGGTGCGAGCTCGTCCGGTACCGGTGCGTCCGGCGGCGTGATTGCGCCCGGAAGTGCGACTCGGCTAGGAGCCGCCGCGACCGGTGGCGTGAGCACACCGGCCGGTACAAGTTCGCCTGGTGCCGGAGCGCCCGGCGGTGTGATCGCGCCCGGTGTCGCCGGACCTGGGGGTGCGACTCGGCCAGGGGCCGCCGCGACCGATGGCGTGAGCGCACCCGGTGTTGCGGGGGCGCCTGGTGCCGGCGCGCCTGGCAGCGTGGCTGCGCCTGCTGGGATGTCTGCATCTCGCGATGCGACCCGGCCTGGTCGAGCCGCCGCGGCCCGATGATGTGAACACGCCGGATGGGCGGGAGTGCCTGGTGCCGCTGCCTCCGGTGGTGTCCGCGTGCCCCCGGCCGGCGGTGCGACTGGCCCGGAGTCGCTGTGACCGATGGTGGCGGCGCCCTGAGGTGTGGGTGCGTCGGGTATTGCCACATCTGGCGGTGCGGCTTCGTCCCGTGCCCGTGCCTGGTGGTGCGTTTTTGCCGCAGTTACTGCGACTGGTGGGGCTGCGCATGTGCCGCGCAAGGTGCCGGTTCGGGTTGCGGTGCCGGTGAGTCAGGCGGTGCGGCGGCCACGCGGTAGACGATCGCCGGCAGTGTGTTGCCGAGCAACTCGACGGACCTGCGGCAACCCTCTGGCGGGCGCTCACCGCGCCGCAATACTCGGTACGGACCACTCTGAGCGACGCCCGGGTGGTCCGCGCACCGAAGGCCCCTGCTCGTCCCGGCAGTCGCCCGTCCAGGCCGCGCCCGCACCGGTATTTCGGTCGGGGTGAAAATTGCCCCACGAAAGCAGTTGACCTTGACGTAGCGTCAACTTGCAAGCTGGTTACACCGACGAGAGCAAGGAGGGAGGGGTGGTCATGCGGACCGGGGAATGGTCCATTCAAGATCTGGCGAAGGCGGCCGGTACCACCAGTCGCACGCTGCGCCACTACGGGCAGCTGGGGCTGTTGCCGCCCAGCCGGATCGGGGCCAACGGCTACCGCTATTACGACCAGGCCTCCCTCGTGCGATTGCAACGCATCCTGCTGCTGCGTGAACTCGGCCTCGGCCTTCCGGTCATCGCCGAAGTCCTTGCGGGAGGGCAGGACACCGCCGCCGCGCTGCGCACGCACCTGGGACTGCTGCGGCAGGAACAGGATCGGATCCGGCGGCAGATCGAGTCGGTGCAAACCACGCTGCACAAGACGGAAAGAGGTGAACAGCTCGTGGCTGCGGAAGTTTTCGACGGCTTCGACCACACGAAGTACAAGGACGAGGTGATCGAACGCTGGGGCAAGGACGCCTACGAGAGCGGTGACCGCTGGTGGCGCTCGATGTCCGATGCGGACAAGAAGGCCTTCCAGCAGACCCATCTCGACATCGCCGCCGACTACGGCCGGGCCCGGGCCGACGGGCTCGCGCCCGACGCCGAGCAGGTGCAGGCCATCGTCCAGCGCCACTACGACTGGATCGGCATCGGCTGGCAGGGCCGTCCGGTGGTGAAGGAGGCGTTCGTCAACCTCGGCGAGATGTACGTGGCCGACCCACGTTTCGCGCAGAACTACGACGTGCACGGCGCGGGCACCGCCGAGTTCGTGCGGGACGCGATGAAGGTCTACGCCGCACAGCGGCTGTAGCGCAAAACCATCCGGCGGCCGGTACGCATGCGCGCGTACCGGCCGCCGGTCGTTCGGTCCTCGAGAGCTCCCATTCCCTTGTGCGACTGTCGCTCTCGGGTCGATTTCTGTCGGTACGGAGCGGTAGGGTTCGGTGCCGAGGGGGTTCGATGAACAATTCGTACGTACAGCGCGGGGTGCCGGCCGGCAACAAAGCACCGTCGACCTGGCACGCCGCGTCTGCGGTGATCGGGGCCTGTCGCGGTGGCGGCGGAATCTGTGTCGGTGCGCTGTCGGCATCAGGGAACTCAACAGCTCGACCAGCGGACTTCCCGACGCGACCAAGGATTTCGACGCCTGGTGGGCTGCGACTCGTATTCGTAGCGTGCAGGAAATCCTGCTCACGGTATCCGCGTTGCAGGCGCTGGTCCTGATCGCCGGTGCGGTCCTGCTGCTGCTCGGCAAGTCGGCCGGGCGGCCCGCGGTGCTGATCGGCTCCGCGTGGGGATTCTTCGGCGGCCTGATAACGGCGACCTATGGCGGCGAGTACGGTGTGGCGGCGCAGTCGGCGGCCTCGCCGTTCTACCTGATCCTCGGGGGGGGTGTCCCTATGGTGTTCGTCAAGCCGCTGAGGTCGTGGGTGATCGGTAGAGTTCGCCGTGTTTGAGCATCGCGTAGAGGACGTCGCAGCGTCGCCGGGCCAGGCAGATGAGGGCGGCGTTG
>NZ_VUOS01000030.1 GCF_009829325.1 Nocardia sp. CY41 | reverse complement strand
ACAACGCCGCCCTCATCTGCCTGGCCCGGCGACGCTGCGACGTCCTCTACGCGATGCTCAAACACGGCGAACTCTACCGATCACCCACGACCTCAGCGGCTTGACGAACACCATAGGGACACCCCCCAGCGACAGCACCGCAGTGCGCACGGGCGTTTCCGCTTCGCGCCCCGGGCGCGGTCCGGTCGCGCCACCACCCACCGCCTCGGCACAGTTCACCGGCCGGAACACCCGCCCGAGCGTCGACATGTAATGTGCCGCCGGTGTATTCACGCGCGCTATCGAAGCCGGTTCGGGCCGTGGTCCACCTGCCGGCATGGTTTGCGGTCCTCGCGGCAGCCATCGGAGTCGCTCTGCACTTCTCCGAATCCTCGGCTCGGGTGCTGGTGCTGGCGGCTTCGGTGGCGCCCTATCTGATGGGCTCCGCGCTGGTGGCAGCGGTGGCTTTCCTCGCGATGCGGCGCTGGAGTGGTGTGGCGGTGGCGGTCGTCGTCCTGGCGACCGGGATCGGGACCCAAGCGCCGCTGTACGTCGGGCGCTCCGGCCACGAGAACGGACGAACGATCACGGTGATGCAGGCCAATCTGCTCTTCGACGGAGCCGATCCGGCAGCGCTGATCGAGCAGTTGCGCGCGCGGGACGTCACCGTGCTCACCGTCGAGGAGCTCACGCCCGCGGCGATCGAGGATCTCGGCCGTGCGGGCATCGACCGATTGCTGCCCTACCGGCATCTCTCCCCGGGGAGGACGGCAGCCGGCACCGGCATCTGGAGCCGCCATCCCCTGTCGGAGACCGTCGAGTACGACGGCTATGTGCTGAACCAGCTCTCGGCGACCACCGACATCCCGGGCATCGGGCCGGTCACGGTCTACGCTTTCCATCCGGTGCCGCCGGTGTACGACACGCAGGTCTGGGCCGACGAATTAACGCGCCTGGGGACGATTCTCGACCGATCACCCGCCGATCGACCGGCGATCGTAGGCGGCGACTTCAACGCGACCTACGATCATCGGCAGTTCCGCGCGCTGCTCACCGGCCGCTTCGCCGACGCCGCCGAGCAGGCCGGGGCAGGACATCTGGTCACCTATCCCACCGACAAGCGCTGGCCACCTCTCGTCGGCATCGACCACATCCTCGTTGCCGGCGGTAGCGCGGTCACGGTGGAAACCGTAAGCCTTCCGGGAGCGGATCACCGCGCGCTGGTAGCGCAGGTCCGCTTGCACGGTGAGCAGCGGTAAGGCGCACCGCGCCATCGGCGGGTCATCGATCCGAATCCGTCGCGTGCCGCTGCTCGAACGCGTCACGCGGGTCGAAGTGTCCCACGTGCGCGCCGACGCCCCGCGAGCACGCTGCCGTAAGGCGCGGCGTTCCCTACGGCCCTGACGCGCGCGTCAGCGTCCGTCGAAGGCGCGCAGTAGCTCCTCGGCGGCGAGCGCGGCGGTGAGGGTGCCGTCGCGAACCTGCTTTTCCACCTGCGTCCGAATGGCTTTCACCTGCGGGTTGTCCGCCAGCCTGCGCAGCAACTGGTCGTGCACCATGGTCCAGGTCCAGTCGACCTGCTGCCGACGGCGCTTCTCGGCGAACTCGCCGGCGTCGGTGAGCACGCGGCGGTGTTCGAGCACCGTGTCCCAGAACCGGTCCAGCCCGATACCTTCCAGACCGCTCATGGTCAGCACCGGCGGCCGCCACATCGCGTCGTGCGGATGGATCAGGCGCAGCGCACCCGCGAGTTCCCTTGCGGCGGACCGGGCCTCGACCTCGTGTTTGCCGTCGGCCTTGTTCACCGCGACCAGGTCGGCGAGTTCGAGCACGCCTTTCTTGATGCCTTGCAGCTGGTCACCGGTCCGGGCCAGGGTCAGGAAGCAGAACACGTCGACCATGTTCGCGACGGTGACCTCCGATTGCCCCACCCCGACGGTCTCCACGAGGATGACGTCGTAGCCCGCCGCTTCCAGCAGCACGATGGTCTCGCGCGTCGCCTTGGCCACGCCGCCGAGCGTGCCCGCCGTGGGCGACGGCCGGATGTAGGCGTCGCGTTGCACCGACAGCCGCGCCATCCTGGTCTTGTCGCCGAGGATCGAGCCGCCGGTCCTGGTAGAGGACGGATCCACCGCGAGCACCGCGACGCGGTGCCCCTGCTCGATCAGGTACATGCCCAGCGCGTCGATGAAGGTGGACTTGCCGACGCCGGGAACGCCCGTGATGCCGACGCGGTTGGAGGGCGCGTTGCCCGCGCCCGCCTCCGGCGACACCTTCAGCAGCAGTTGCTGCGCCAGCGCCCGGTGATCGGCCCTGGTCGACTCGACCAACGTGATCGCCCGCGCCAGGGCGGCCCGCTCGTTGGCGCGGACCGCCGCGGCGAGGGCGTCGACGTCGATGGTCCGGCGCGCGGCCGCCGCACGGGTAGGACGCGCCGCGGAACCCGCTTCGCTCATTCCGTCGCGGCGGAATCCGCGGCGCCGCTGCCGAGTTCGTGGCCGAGTTCGGCGCCGAGCTTCTTCAGCAGGTCGATCGCCGCGTCCGCGATCACCGTGCCGGGCGGGAAGATCGCCGCGGCGCCCGCCTGATAGAGCTCGTCGAAGTCACCGGGCGGGATCACGCCGCCGACGATGACCATGATGTCGGGACGCCCGACATCGGCCAGCGCCTGCCGCAGAGCGGGCACCAGCGTGAGGTGGCCCGCCGCCAGCGACGACACACCGACGACGTGCACGTCGTTGTCGGCCGCCTGCTGCGCCACCTCTTCCGGAGTCTGGAACAGCGGGCCCACGTCGACGTCGAAGCCGAGGTCGGCGAAGGCCGTGGCGATCACCTTCTGGCCCCGGTCGTGGCCGTCCTGACCCATCTTCGCGACGAGGATGCGCGGCCTGCGGCCCTCGGCCTCGGCGAATTCCTCGACCAGCTCGCTCGCCTTGGTGATGTTGGTGACCTTCCCTGCCTCGTCGCGGTACACACCGGAGAGCGTACGGATCTCCGCCTGGTGCCGGCCGTACACCTGCTCCAGCGCGTCGGAGATCTCGCCGACCGTGGCCTTGGCCCTGGCCGCGTCGATGGCCAGCGCGAGCAGGTTGTTCGCCATGCCGCCCTCGGAAGAGGCCGCGGCACGGGTCAATTCGGCCAGTGCCCGGCGCACCGCGTCGGGGTCGCGCTCGGCGCGCAGGCGTTGCAGCTTCTCGATCTGCTCGGCGCGCACCCGCGAGTTCTCGACCTTGAGGACCTCGACCTGCTGATCCTCCTCGACCTGGTACTTGTTGACGCCGATCACCGGCTGCTGACCGGTGTCGATACGCGCCTGGGTGCGCGCCGCGGCTTCCTCGATGCGCAGCTTCGGGATGCCCTCGCCGATCGCCTGCGCCATGCCGCCGTGCGCCTCGACCTCCGCGATATGCGCGCGGGCGCGGTTGGCCAGCTGGTGGGTGAGCCACTCGACGTAGTAGGAACCGCCCCACGGGTCGATCGGGCGGGTGGTGTTGGACTCCTGCTGGATCAGCAGCTGGGTGTTGCGGGCGATGCGCGCGGAGAAGTCCGTGGGCAGCGCCAGCGCCTCATCGAGCGCGTTGGTGTGCAGCGACTGCGTGTGGCCCTGGGTGGCGGCCATCGCCTCGATGCAGGTGCGCGCGACGTTGTTGTAGGCGTCCTGTGCGGTGAGCGACCAGCCGGAGGTCTGCGAATGGGTGCGCAGCGACAGCGATTTCGCGCTCTTCGGATTGAACTTCGCGACCAGCTCGCTCCACAGCAGCCGCCCCGCGCGCAGCTTCGCCACCTCCATGAAGAAGTTCATGCCGATCGCCCAGAAGAACGACAGCCGCGGCGCGAACTTGTCGACCTCCATGCCCGCGTCGATGCCGGCGCGGATGTACTCGACGCCGTCGGCGAGGGTGTAGGCCAGCTCCAGATCCGCGGTCGCGCCTGCCTCCTGGATGTGGTAACCGGAAATGGAGATCGAATTGAACTTCGGCATCTTCGCGCTGGTGTAGGCGAAGATGTCGGAGATGATCCGCATCGAGGGCTTCGGCGGGTAGATGTAGGTGTTGCGGACCATGAACTCCTTCAGAATGTCGTTCTGAATGGTTCCGGCCAACTGCTCGGGCGCGACGCCCTGCTCTTCGGCGGCGACGACGTAGAGCGCCAGAATCGGCAGCACCGCGCCGTTCATCGTCATCGAGACGCTGACCTGGTCCAGCGGGATGTGGTCGAACAGCTGGCGCATGTCCAGGATGGAGTCGATGGCCACCCCTGCCATGCCGACGTCACCTTGCACCCGCGGGTGATCGGAGTCGTAGCCGCGATGGGTCGCCAGATCGAACGCGACCGACAGGCCCTTCTGGCCCGCCTGCAGATTGCGGCGATAGAAGGCGTTCGAATCCGCGGCGGTGGAGAAGCCGGCGTACTGGCGGATGGTCCACGGCTGGTTGACGTACATCGTGGGGTACGGCCCGCGCAGGAACGGCGCCACGCCGGGCACGCTGTCGAGCGGATACCCTTCGGCCGCCACGGCGTCGCGGTCGGCCTTGGTGAACACCGGCGGCACGTCGATGCCTTCGGGCGTCGACCACACCAACTGGTCGGGTGCGTACCGGTTGGCCGCCGCGGCCGCGCGCACGTACTCCGTCACCTGCGCCGGGTCGACGGCGGCGGGCTCCGGCGCCCGCTCGGCCAGCGGCACGTCGGCGAAACTGCCGATCGCGTGCTTGATCTCACGAGTAGTCATCAGGCTCCCACCTTCTCCAGCAGGTCGGACAGCGCGGCGACGGCGTCGATGCGCGCGGCGAGGAATCCGTCCGGGCGCTGCGCGTCGTCCAGATCGGCGACGGCTTTCGCCGAGCCGGCCAGCAGCACGGTGGCCACACCCGCGGCCCGCAGTTGCGTCACCGCCGCACCGGCTTCGGATTCGTAGCGCGCATCCGATCCACACAGCACCGCGATCGGCGCCCCGGCGTCGGTGGCGGACGCGGCGATCGCGTCCACCGCGAGCGGTCCGGGATTGATCGACTCGATGCCGCCGGAGGCAAGCAGGTTCGCGATGAAGGTGACCCGAACGTTGTGCTCGGCCACCGAACCGAGCGGCACCAGCAGCGCTTTCGGCCGCGTCCCATGTGCGGCGAGATAGGCGTCGGAGCGGTTGCGCAGCTCCTCGAACGCGGCGCCGTAGCGGGCGACGCGACCGGCCTGGCGCGCCGCTTCGGACAGCGGCTGCTCGGCCAGGTTCGGGAATTCGTTCACGCCGGTGACGGCGGTCTTGCGATGCGCGACATCGGCGTCGCGGGCGGTCTTCGTCTCCGCGACGCGTTCGGCGAGCAGCCCGGACTCCAGCGCGGCGAGGTAACCACCCGCCGCCTCGATCTCCTGGAGGAATTCCCACGCCTTCGCCGCCAGCGCGGCGGTGAGGTCCTCGACGTACCAGGAGCCCGCACCCGGGTCCAGCACGTGACCGAGATGCGATTCCTCGAGCAGCAGCAGCTGGGTGTTGCGGGCCATGCGGTCGGCGAACGACTTCGAGACGCCGAGTTCACCGGGCGGCAGGGCGCAGTCGAACGGCAGCACGGTCACGGTGTCGGCGCCGCCGATGCCCGCGCCGAAGGCGGCAAGCGTGGTGCGCAGCATGTTCACCCACGGATCGCGCTGACTCATCATGGCGGCCGAGGTGACAGCGTGCTGCGGCGCGCCGCCGAACTCCGGTGCGCCGCAGACCTGCGCGACCCGTGCCCACAGCTGCCTGGCGGCGCGGAACTTCGCGATGGTGGCGAACTGGTCGTCGGTGGCCGCGAACCGGAATTCCAGCTGGCCCAGCGCGTCGGCGAGATCCAGGCTCTCGGTCAGCGACCGCAGGTAGGCCAGGCCCGCGGCGACGGCCGCGCCCAGTTCCTGAGCATCGGACGCGCCCGCGTCGTGGAAGACCGTGCCGTCCACGGTGATCGCGCGGATTGTTTCCGGCCGCACCGCCGCCCGTCCGGCCAGCGCGACGGCCTCGGCGAGACCCACATCGGCCAGATCGGCGAAACGGCTGGTCAAGGGAGCAGCGCCCAGGGCGATCCGGATGTCCTCGCGGGCGGGGGCAGGGTAGGCGTCGAGCACCGCGAACACTTGCGCCGCCGCGTCGGCGACGTCGCCGCCCGCATCCAGCGTGAGCGGGGCCAATTCGAACAACAGGCCGTTCAACGCGGCGGGCAGGTCGGCCACCGGCACGCCGCGTTCGCCCGCGCCGAGCCAGACGGCGCTGATCCCGTTCTCCAGCCCGGCCAGGATCTCCCGGTTGGCAGCGGCGGCGTCGCGCTGGGCGACCTGCGCGCCGACGAACCAGCCCCGGTGCACATCGCGGGTGGCGTCCCGGCCGCGCACAAAGGGGAAAGTTCCCGGCAGCGGCTGCTCCGGCAGCTCGTCGCGCCGGGTGTAGAGCGGGGCGATGGTCAGCCCGTCGTAGGTGGTCTCGTCGAGCAGCCGCTCGGGCTCCTCGGGAAGTTCGCTGACCTCGACGCGGCGGGCCTTCGCCAGCACCCCGGCAACACCCTTGCGCCATGCACCGTATTCGGGCACCGGGTCGGCCCCGGGATCTGAAGCAATCGGCATAGCTTGCTGTTCCTCTTCCTCACCACGGGCGCACCGACAGTGCGCGCCCGATACCCTCACATTCGCCCAGCTCAGCGACTACTTCGGTTAACGGGCATTCGTCCCGCTTCCACTGATGCTAGCGGGCGCATCCGCAGCCGTTACCCCTGCCCGCCACTACCAACCGGTAACCTGTCGCGGTGATCGACCGCAGCATCGAGGGGCACGACGCAGCCGAGCGCAGGCGCGGCGGCGTCGCGGCCAGGCTGATCCGTGACCCGCGTTTCGTCGCACTGGTCGTCGGCGCGGTGGCATTGTTCGGCGCGGCCCTTCTGGTTCCGCTGCCTTCTCCCCGTCAGGTGCAGGAGTGGGCGACGTCGGTCGGCCCGGTCTTCCCGCTGGTGTTCTTCTTGGTGCACGCTGTGGTGACGGTGGCGCCGATTCCCCGCACCGTGTTCACCGTCAGCGCCGGGCTGCTTTTCGGCCCGCTGCTGGGCATCACGCTGGCGGTCAGCGCGACGACCGTGAGCGCGGTGCTGGCGATCCTGCTCGTGCGCGCGCTGGACCGGGAGCAGGTCGCCGCCCGGCTCACCCATCCCGCGGTGCGCGCGATCGATGAACGTCTCGCGCGACGGGGCTGGCTTGCGGTCGGCTCGCTCCGGCTCATCGCGGCGGTGCCGTTCTCGGTGATCAACTACTGCTGCGGACTGTCCTCGATCCGGTTCTGGCCCTACCTCGTCGCCACGGTGCTCGGCGTGCTGCCCGGCACGATCGGCACCGTCGTCCTCGGCGACGCGCTCACCGGCACAACCCATCCGGCGATGCTGATGCTGTCCGGCGTCTGCCTGGCCATCGGCCTGGCGGGTCTTGTCGTCGACGCACGCTGGAGGACGGCGCCACCTGTCCCGGTGGACGTCCCCGAGCCCGTCCCGGCCGCCGACTGACGACGCTCAGTCGGCTACCAGTTCCACCGGAACCGCGATCACGTCCACCATCGCCCCGTTGCGCAGCACCGTGACGGGCAGCTGCACGCCGATCGCCTCGGCGAAAAGCTGCCGCTGAATGCCCTGAGCGTCCCGCACTTCCGACCGCGCCACGCTCAGTACCAGATCACCGCGGCGCAGGCCCGCTTCCTCGGCGGGGCCACCGCGGACCACCTCCACGATGCGCACCCCGGCCGCCTGCCCGGTGCGCGCGGCGACCGGCTCGGGCAGCGGCGCGGGCACGCCCACCAGGCCCAGATACGCGCGCCGCACCCGCCCCTCGGTGTGCAACGTTCCGATGATCCGGCGCGTCGTCGCGTTGATCGGGATGGCCAGGCCCAGACCGATCCCGGCGACCGCGGTGTTGATGCCGACCACCCGGCCCGCCGAATCCGACAGCGCACCGCCGGAGTTACCCGGATTGAGCGCCGCGTCGGTCTGGATCACGTCTTCGATGACTCGCCCGGCGCGGCGGGAAGCCACCGGAACCGCCCGCCCGAGCGCGCTGACCACGCCCGCGGTGACCGAGCCCGCCAGACCCAGCGGACTGCCGACCGCCACCACCAGCTGGCCGACCACCAATCGATCGGCGTCGCCGAGCGGCACCGCGTCCGGCGCGCCGTCGCGGGCGCGCAGCACCGCCAGATCCGACAGCGGATCCACCCCGACCACCTGGAATCGGGATTCCACCCCGTCGGCGAAGACCACTTCGCCCTCGCGCGCCGCGCCGATGACGTGCGCGTTCGTGAGCAGGAATCCGTCGTCGGTGAAGACCACCGCCGATCCGCTCCCCCGCCTGGTCCGCACACTCGCGACGTGCGGCGTCACCGACGCCGCCACCGCGATCACCGTGCGGGAGTAGGCATCCATCGCGGCGTTGTCCACGCCGACCACCACCCTGTTGCCGGAACTGCACTACTGCGTCCAGGATGCCCCCGCGGCGCCCACGACGCACCGTGTTCGCCGCAGGCGCAAACGGACTCCGGTGCGCCGGGCGTGTCGCGGACCGACGGCCGTCAAGCCGACGGCACCCGGTCCAGAAAACCGTGCACACTCGCGATCCGGCCGTCGGGCCCGAGGGTGATCACGTCCGAGCCCGCGACCGGGGCGCTACCGTCGGCCGCCGAGACCAGCTCCCAGGAGAAGCGGGCGATGTCGTGGTGGCCGTCGACCGCGCCGAGGCGGCGGAACTCGAAGCCGGGGAACTGCGCCTGCACGCCACCGATGGCCGCCGTCAGCTGGGCGTGCCCGCGAACCTCCGCGAGCGGATCGGTGTACGCGCCGTCCTCGGCCCAGGCGGCCGCGACCGCGGCGGCCCTGGCGTCCTCGTCGGTGGCGTTCCACGCGGCGAAGTACCGATCGACCGCATCCTCGTAGCGCGACATGTTGAACCTCCTGTGCTGCAATGGTTTCCGTCAGCCGAATCGGGTTCTCCGATCGGCTGTCCCCAACCTTGCCGTGCCGCGCGTCCCGCGTCGATTACGCGCGAGGTAATGATCCCGGGACGCGAGCGACGGGTCTCAGCGCAGCAAGCCCTTGTTCTTCAAGTAGGCGAGGGGAATCAGCGCGGCCGCCAGCGTGAGCAGACAGGTCACCAAAAGACCGGTTTGCCAGGACAACTCGGAGATCAGATCCACGGCGTAGCAGGTGGCGATCAGCGTGGGCGGCAGGAACACCGCGGTGACGGCGAACGCCTTGACGATCTCGTTCTGCCGGGCGTCCAGCCCCGCCAGCGCGGACTGCTGCCGGTACCGAACCTTGTCGTACGCCACACCCGCGTGCTGCCCCACCCCGTCGATGTCCGCGAGCAGCACGCCGATCGCGCCGTCCAGTTCGACGCGGGCGGACGGGGCGTCGGCCCGCAGGTGGCGTGCCGCGCGAGCCAACTGCAGTTGCGTCTCCCGAGTGCGCGCGATGATTCGCTCGGTCGCGTTCAGCCGCGACAGCGCGCCGCGCACGTCCGAGGTCGCGAAGTCGCGCCGGTCGCCGGTGGAGATCGCCCGCTCGATCTCTTCGCCCGTCGCCGCCAGCGCGTCGCCGGCGTGGTGGAGTACCCGCTCCGACGCCTCGTTCAGTGCCCACAGCAGCGCGTACATCACGCCGTGCGCGGAGCCGGCGAGTTCCGGGTTGCGGCGCATCTTGGCGACCGCCTTGTCGAACGGGACGAAATGCTCGGACGGCTGCAGCGTCACCAGGAACTCTCCGCCCAGGGCGAAGATGATTGTCGCCTGTTCGATGGTCTCGCCGAGCTGATAGTTGGCGACCACCGGCAGATAGACGAAGTTGCCTGCCTCCCAGACCTGGTTGTGTGCGGCGGTGAAGTCGATGCCGAGCCGTTCCCGGAGCACGGCCGCGGTGTCGGCGTCGTCGGCGGCGACGGGAATCCAATGCTGCTGAAGCACTTCCGTGTCGAAGTGATCGGCGGTCACAGCGCTGAGAAAGGTCGTCATCGACTACCGCTGCCCGGAGAAGGGTCGCACGGGCGAGTCCGGGAGAAAGCCGGTCTGCTTGTGCTCCGGACCCGGTGGGCGAGAGAGTGTTTCGTCTTTCTCGGGCGGTATGGCCATAGCGGGGGCTCCAATACTTACTATCGTGCGGGGGTGGCGCACCCCTGCTGGACAGAGGACGCGCACACGGGCGGGGCAGCGTCGATCCGCGACGAGACCATCGGTGCGGACCCAGAAGACCACGCATCGGTCGAACCCGGACGCGCCGCCCTCACGCGTCGGAACAACGAAGGTGGAAGTACGTGCCGCGTCGGCCGATCAGGGCACCGTTGCCCGGTCGCCGATCACACACGCGGATCAACGGCGCGGCGGCGCAACCCGTTTCTCGAGGGTGGCCCGGCTGTAGATGTCGATACTGTCATCCGGCACCTGCCGCTCACCTCGCTTCGTTGGTCGACCGGCGCACGAATTGCGCCATCCATCATTAGAAACCCGCCGATCGGGGTACGTCAATCAGTTGCGCAAGTATTCGACAGCGCGCCACCCGGTGGAAATCTTGCGGCACGGATGGAGCCGGACGCGGGCGCACGACAGCGGTTTTCGGTCCGATGCCGCGCGGGCCGGACACCGGCGGCCACACGGTTGCACAGCCGGATACGGCCGTGTCACCCTACCGACAGCTATGGAGGCGGACGTGACGCAGCAGGGCGAGCCGCCGGGACCCATCCCGGCGGACCGATTACAGGACGCGGCGGCCGTTTTCGGCATGCTCGCGGCCACCGCGCGCCTGCAGATACTCTGGCTCCTCGCCCAGGGTGAGCGCGACGTCGGCTCGCTCGCCGCCGCCGTCGGCCAGTCCGTGCCCGCCGTGAGCCAGCACCTGGCCAAGCTGAAACTCGCCGGTCTGGTCCACGCGCACAAGGACGGCAGGCGTCACGTCTACGCGATCGCCGACCCGGACATCGCCGACCTCGTCCGCCTGGCCTTCCGCCACCACCGCGCCCACCACGACTGACCCGCCCTCACTCCGCCACGATCGGCCGATACCTCTTGGGGCTCACCGACTCCGGTAATAGTCGGCGAGGGTGGTGAACGCGGCTTTGGGTTCCCAGGGGAGGTCGGGGTAGGTTTCGCCGGGGCGGTCTTCGAGGACCTTGACCACACCGTAGCTGGCCAGGTCCAAGTCGTCGCGTGGGTCGCCGCCGGGGCGGTGTACGTGGTCGTAGAGCGCGAGGACGAAGACGAATGCGCTGTCGACGCCCTCCGCGTCGAAGATCTCCAGCAGCTCGCGCAGATACCGCGCCTGCCCGGCCTCGTCGCGGGCGTACTCGCCGTTCAACCGGACCGGCCCGCGGGTGTCGTCGTATTCGACGATCCGCAGGCCTTGCGCTCCGAGATCACCCGCGCCCGCGAAGGTCGCCGCACCGAATTCGGTGATCGCGAGCGGCTTTCCCGTGGCGACGAGGGTGCGAACGCCCTCGCCGAATCGGTCGGCGATCTCCGCCGTCCGGTACAGGTCCACCGACACGATGTCGAACGGCGTCCAGTCGACGCGCTCCAGGGGGACGGAAGCGTAGGTGACAAGGCCGCCGAAACGCTCGCGAACGGTCGCTACGGCCTTGTCGAGGAAGTCGTTCACGCGCCTGCTCGCCTCGCCGACGAGTTCACCCAGGTCATCCGGCCGGGCGGTCAGCAACCGCACACGGTCGTCGATGCTGTCCCCCGGGAGGAACCCGGGGTGCATCAAGCTCAGCTCGGCGCCGGTCACGAAGACCACCTCGGCTCCGCGCTGCCGGATCCGCTCGGCCCGCTCGGCACAATCCGCGAACAGGGCCGACATCTCCTCCGTTGTCGATTCGAGAGGGTACGGCGAGAACCATATTTCGAGCCCGAGATCGGCGGCTATGTCAGCCGCGATTTCCAGCCGTCCCGGATCACCCCCGATGACGCGAACCGCGTTGCAGTGCAGATCGTCACGAATGACGCGCAGTTCTTCGGTCACCGTTTCGGCGTCGAACCGAACGCGGGAGAATCGTCCGCCATGGACGAATCCGGTCTCGTAGCTGATGCCTTTGGCACGCATCGACTCCGTCCTTCCAACGTGAAATAGAGTACTCCAAGTACCTTAAAGCTTCGAATGTGGTCGAGCAAGCACGCCCGGCAAGTAGGATCGGCGTCGATCGCGGAAAGGGGCCGAGGTGGAAGATGCGGTCCGGCAGCCGAGCGCCGGGCAGACGCGCCGACGTGGGGCCGCTCTCGAAGAGGCGATCCTGGGCGCCGCGGCGGACGAACTGCTCGAATCCGGATACGCCGCGCTGACCATGGACAAGGTCGCCGCCCGGGCCGGAACCAACAAGAACGCCATCTACCGCCGCTGGCCGAACCGCCTCGCGCTCGGCATCGCCGCCTACCGGCAGCTGGCCACGACGACACCACCGCCGGACACCGGCAGCCTGCGCGAAGACGCGCTGGAGCTGCTACGGCGCGTCAACCGCCATTGGAGCTCACCCTCGGGCGCGATCCTGCGCGAACTCCTGGCGGCCACCGGCGGCGCATCCGAACTCCTGGCACAGCTGCCGGATCAGTCCGGCGACGCCGCCGCAGCCCCGTGGCTCACCCTGCTCGGCCGTGCCGTCGCCCGGGGTGAAGCCGCTCCCGAGGCGCTGCATCCGCGCGTCGCCACCGTGGCCCTGGTCCTGCTCCGCAACGAATTCGTCATGCGCGGCGCGCCGACCGCGCCCGACGACGTCCTGGTCGACATCGTGGACGAGGTCTACCTGCCGCTGATCCGCGGGCGCGATCCGGCCGCGCGCTGACCGCGCCCGCACCGCCGGCTCGTTGCTGAAGTGGTCGCCCGTCCAGCTCCGCTGCCGGTATCCGGCCGGTTCGCCGCATCGGTTGGCCCCTGCCCCGCTTCCCGCGCAGGTGGCGAGCGGATTCTCGTCGGCGCAGCACAGCGGACCAATAGGTACCGTTCACACCGCACCGCCGGGCCGCCACCACCGAACCCGCGAGTAGGGTTGACCATGGCGTTGCCAGGCCGGATGCTCTTGGTTGGCCGAACAGCTCGAACCGGACATTCGAACGATCCTCATCGTCGTAGCGCCGAGTTGTGGCGGCGACGACGCCGGCGCGGACCCGCCCCGGCGTCCGGAACTCGAGGGGAGATTCGCGTGACCTACCGCCTGACCGATATCGATTGCGTGAGTGCACGGGGGCACTCCGCGCTAGGGGGAACCCTGGCGATACAAGCGGTCTGGCGTTACGACCGTCCGGTGGATGTCGCGGCGCTGGAGCGATTCCACGAGACATTGCGCCACGGCAGGCTGGGCAGGGCGGTCGCGCCCGCGACGATCCCCGCCGCCGGTGATCGCTGGACCACCCGAGTCGAATTCAGCCCGCTCGAGGTCGCGGACGAACCTATTCCCTCCGATGCTCTGGAGGCCTGGATCGCCGAACAGGGGCATGCCGAGTTGCGCACCTTCGGCGGGCCCGCATGGCGACTGGCGGCGACCCACCTCGACAACGGGGAAAGCGTGGTGTCGCTGTTGGTTTCGCACACTCTCGCCGATGGCCACGCGTTCTGCGCCGCGGTCACGGACGCGGTCGCGGGAAAGCGGCTCGACTTGGCGTACCCGAGTGACGAATTCGGCCGGATGCGCTTGTTCGCCGACGATCTTCGCGATGCCGCGCGGCGAGCCCGGTCGTTGCCCTCGGCGGCCGGTCTGGCGCTGCGGTTGGCCACCGCAAGGCGCGGCGGGCCCACCGGCGACGCACCGGACTTCCGCCTGCCGACGATCACCGCGACAGTCCCGGCGCAGCCATGGCATGCGGCGGCACGGGCGCGGGGCGGCACCGGTACCACCTTGGCGGTGGCGATGATGGCCGCCATCGCCACCGAGCTCGGCCGCACCGACGAGGCGGGCCGGGTTCGCATGATGATGCCGGTCAGCACCCGCACCGCCGATGATCTCCGCGCGAACGCGCTGACCTCGATCGCCTTCGAGCTGGACGCTCGCGAGGGTGAACCGGCCGATCTCGCCTCGCTGCGCGCTGTGATGAAGGAGAAGCTCGCGGCAGCCGCGGCGAGCGGGCAGGATGTCCCGCCGCTGGTTCCGGTCGCGGTGGCGCTGCCGCGCGGGCGCTATGCCCACCTGGCGCGGCAAGCCGCCACCGACCCCATCTCCACGGTCTGTTCCAGCCTCGGCAAGCTCGACCCGGAGATCCTCCGCATCGACGGCCGCCCGGCTTCGGCGATGATGCTCGGCTTGGTCAATCAGAGCTTGAACTCGCGAGCCGTCGTGACCGAACGCGGCGGCACCCTCTATGTCGCGCTGATCGAGGCCGCGGAGACGATCACGCTGCGCGTCATGGGCTTTCACCCACCGACCCTGCTCGACGCCGAGCGGCTCACCGAGCTGGCGCGGTCCGCGCTCGCCGAGTACGAGCTCTCGGCGACCTTCTGGTAGCGCCGGGCGTCCCGCGAGAGGCGCGGGCCGGCATCGGCCGCTTGTCACCGCGATGTGGCACCATCTGGTGAGTGACCAGTAGACCCGCCGCGGCGCAGCACCTGCACGACCTCGCGCGGCTACGCAGGGTCCGCGACCGCATCGATCGGGAGTACGCGCAGCCCTTGGACGTGGAGGCGCTCGCGCGCGACGCGCACATGTCGGCCGGGCACCTCAGCCGCCAGTTCCGGCTCGCCTACGGCGAGTCGCCGTACTCCTATCTGATGACCCGGCGCATCGAGCGTGCGATGTCGCTGCTGCGCCGGGGCGACCTGAGCGTCACCGAGGTCTGTTTCGAGGTCGGCTGCTCCTCGCTGGGCACTTTCAGTACGCGCTTCACCGAGCTGGTCGGCATACCGCCCAGCGTCTACCGGCGCGAGGCGGCGCGTGCGACGGCGGGGATACCGTCCTGCGTGGCGAAACAGGTGACCAGACCGATCAGGAATCGAGAAGCGCCGGTTACCGAGCCGCAATTAGCCTGACTGCCATGGACATCACCATTCACGCGAGCTTCCTGCCGCACGACGATCCGGACGCGGCGCTGGCCTTCTACCGTGACCTCCTCGGCTTCGAGGTCCGCAACGACGTCGGATACGAAGGGATGCGCTGGCTCACCGTCGGCCCCGTCGGCCAGCCCGGGACCTCCATCGTGCTGCACCCGCCGGGCGCCGACCCCGGCATCACCGACGACGAGCGCCGCACCATCGCCGAGATGATGGCCAAGGGCACCTACGGCGGCATCCTGCTGGCAACCAAGGACCTGGACGGCGCCTTCGAGCGCCTGGTGGCCGGCGACGCGGAAATCGTCCAGGAACCCACCGAGCAGCCGTACGGGGTTCGCGACTGCGCCGTCCGTGATCCCGCGGGCAACCTGATCCGCATCCAACAACTGCGCTGAACCCCCCGGCGCGCTCAGCCGCGACCGCGCACCGGCCCGATTGCCGTCGCCGGCCACGGCAGAAGCGGCTGGCCGCCGGGCGGCCCGCAGACAAGTCAGCAGCCATATCGGTCACCTGGTTGGATCGAGCCAGGCGACGCCGACCCAGGACCGCCCACGCGGCCCCGCCCGACAGATGGAGACCCGATGAGCACGGCCACGACGCCGGACACGCAGTCGCCCGCGCTGCCCGCTGCCGACAGCCACGACCTGATCCGCGTGCACG
This sequence comes from Nocardia sp. CY41, assembly GCF_009829325.1. Lineage (GTDB taxonomy): Bacteria > Actinomycetota > Actinomycetes > Mycobacteriales > Mycobacteriaceae > Nocardia. The sequence continues at coordinate 82,693 of NZ_VUOS01000030.1, read as the reverse complement.
GCGCGCGGGAGAACAACCTGAAGGATGTCAGCATCGAGATCCCGAAGCGGCGGTTGACGGTGTTCACCGGCGTCTCCGGCTCGGGCAAGAGTTCGCTGGTGTTCAGCACCATCGCCGCGGAGTCGCAGCGGCTGATCAACGAGACCTACAGCGCCTTCGTCCAGGGCTTCATGCCGACGCTCGCCCGGCCCGATGTCGACGTGCTCGAGGGCCTGACCACCGCGATCATCGTCGACCAGCAGCGCATGGGTTCCGACCCGCGCTCGACGGTCGGCACCGCCACCGACGCCAATGCCATGCTGCGGATTCTCTTCAGCCGGCTCGGGAAGCCGCACATCGGCTCCCCGCAGGCGTACTCCTTCAACGTCGCCTCGATCAGCGGCGCGGGTGCGGTCACGACCGAGCGCGCCGGAAGGACCGTCAAAGAGCGCCGCAGCTTCAGCGTCACCGGCGGCATGTGCCCGCGCTGCGAGGGCAGGGGCTCGGTCTCCGATATCGACCTGACCCAGCTCTACGACGACTCCAAGTCGCTCGCCGAGGGCGCGTTCACCATTCCCGGCTGGAAGTCGGACAGTTTCTGGACGGTGCGGGTCTACGCGGAGTCGGGTTTTCTCGACCCGAACAAGCCGATCCGCAAGTTCACCAAGAAGGAGATGCGGGACTTCCTCTACAAAGAGCCCACCAAAGTGAAGGTCGAGGGCGTCAACCTCACCTACGAGGGGCTGATTCCCAAGATCCAGAAGTCGTTCCTGGCCAAGGACCGGGAGGCGATGCAGCCGCACATCCGGGCGTTCGTCGACCGGGCGGTCACTTTCACCACCTGTCCCGAGTGCGACGGCACCCGGCTCACCGAGGCGGCCCGCTCCTCGAAGATCGCGGGCATCAGCATCGCCGACGCGTGCGCGATGCAGATCAGCGACCTGGCCGAGTGGGTGTCCGGTCTCGATGAGCCGTCGGTCGCGCCGCTGCTGGCCGCGCTGCGGCACACCCTCGACTCGTTCGTGGAGATCGGCCTGGGCTACCTGTCGCTCGACCGGCCGTCGGGCACGCTGTCGGGCGGCGAGGCGCAGCGCACGAAGATGATCCGTCATCTCGGCTCCTCGCTCACCGACGTCACCTACGTCTTCGACGAACCGACCATCGGCCTGCACCCGCACGACATCCAGCGGATGAACGGCCTGCTGCTGCGGCTGCGGGACAAGGGCAACACAGTGCTCGTCGTGGAGCACAAGCCGGAGGCGATCGTGATCGCCGACCACGTCGTAGACCTCGGCCCCGGAGCCGGTGCGGCGGGCGGCACCGTCTGCTTCGAGGGCAGCGTCGCAGGGTTGCGGGCCAGCGGTACCGTCACCGGCCGCCATTTCGACGACCGGGCCGAGCTCAAGGAGACGGTGCGCGAGGCGCGAGGCAAGTTGGCGATCCGCGGCGCGAACGCGAACAACCTGCGCGACGTCGACGTCGACATTCCGCTGGGAGTGCTCGTCGCCGTCACCGGTGTGGCCGGATCCGGCAAGAGTTCGCTGCTGCACGGGTCTGTTCCCGCGAGCGAGGGTGTGGTGTCGGTGGACCAGGCGCCCATCCGTGGCTCGCGGCGCAGCAACCCGGCGACCTACACCGGCCTGCTCGAACCCATCCGCAAGGCGTTCGCGAAGGCGAACGGCGTCAAGCCCGCCCTGTTCAGCGCCAATTCGGAAGGCGCATGCCCCACCTGCAACGGCGCGGGCGTCGTCTACACCGACCTGGGAATGATGGCCGGCGTCGCCACCACCTGCGAGGAGTGCGAGGGCAAGCGGTACCAGGCATCCGTGCTGGAGTATCACCTGGGCGGACGCGACATCAGCGAGGTGCTCGCGATGTCGGTGCTCGAGGCGCAGGAGTTCTTCGGCGACGGTGAGGCGCACACGCCGGCCGCGCACGCCGTCCTGGGCCGGCTCGCCGATGTCGGACTGGGCTATCTCAGCCTGGGCCAGCCGCTCACCACGCTGTCCGGCGGCGAGCGGCAGCGGCTCAAGCTGGCCACACACATGGCCGACAAGGGCGGCGTCTATATCCTCGACGAGCCGACCACCGGCCTGCATCTCGCCGACGTCGAGCAGCTGCTCGGCTTGCTGGACCGGCTCGTCGACTCCGGCAAGTCGGTCATCGTCATCGAACATCACCAAGCGGTGATGGCGCATGCCGACTGGATCATCGACCTGGGCCCCGGCGCGGGTCACGACGGCGGCCGGGTCGTCTTCGAGGGCACTCCCGCCGACCTCGTCGCCGCACGCTCCACCCTCACCGGCGAGCATCTCGCGGCCTACGTGGGCGCGTGATCCGCACGGCGCGCCGACCGGCCATGCGCGACAGCATCGTCACCACGGGTGACGATGCTGTCGCGCGGCCGGTGCCGCCGCGACCGGCGCGGACTTCCATGCGCCGGATCAGTTCCAGTTGTCGATCTTGACGTCGTGCGGGTCCGGCGCGCCTTTCCCGGTCTCGACCAGCGACTTCAAGCTCAGCAGGAAGACCGCCCACTTCGTGCTGCAGTGGTGCATGAACTCCACCGGCTCCTTCCAGCCTCGGTGCGCGAAGAGCACGACGGTGTAGTCGCCCGCCTGATCGAGAGTCCAGTCCACTTCGGTGCCGATCCACTCATCGGGTCCGCCGACCACCTCCCACAGCACGCGCTTACCGGGCTCGAGCGCGCGCACTCGCATGTCGAATCCGCCCGCGCCGAACCGGAACTCGATCAATCCGCCGAGTTCGTCGCTCGTGCCGCGGGTGTCACTCGCCCACCAGCCTGCCAGCCCCTCGGTGGTGGTCAGGGCGGCGTAGACCTCGTCCACCGGCGCTTCGATGCCGACTCTGTGCAGGATGTCCACCATTGTCGCTTCCTCTCTTCGATTGCTTTCGGTTCGATTTCACTGTTGGTCCCGACCGCGCTGGATCGCCTCGGCGATCCGCTTGATACGGCGGAGCCTGGCGTCCCACGCCGCCCCTACCGAGGACAGCTGGGCGACCGCTCGGGCGAGTTGCGCCTCGTCCACGCGATACCGCCGCTCCCGCCCGGCAGACGTGGCATGCACCAAGCCGACGCGGTCGAGCACGCCGAGATGTTTGGCGACCGCCTGTCGCGTCACGGGCAACTGCTCGCTGAGACTGGTGGCGGTGCCCCCGCCGTCCACGAGGAGCAGGTCGAGCATCCGCCGACGGGTCGGATCCCCGATGGCGGACCACAGGTCGTCGTCGACTGCCGCGGTCACCGGGTCGACACCAGCCGGGCGATGTATTCCCCCAGCCGGGGAACGTAGGTGTCCCATCCCACGGTGTGCTCGCGGTACTGCTCGGCCAGCTTCGCGGCCTCCCAGCCCGTCTCCCGGAAACCGGTCTCGGTGAGCCGGATCCGGGTCCCCGCACCCGAGGCAACGAGTTCGAAGGTGACCAGCAACGAGCCCGCGGAGTCATCGACCTCGCCGTCCGGGTAGCACCAGCGGAACGAGAACACCCGAGGCCGCTCGGCCTGCACCACGGTGATCGGAGCGACCTGCGCCCGGTCACCCCAGACGAGTTCACCGACCGCACCGGGAGTCACGTCGAAATCGGCGTCGTCGCTCCACCATTCCGAGATGTGCTCCGGGCTGCTGACGACCTCGAACACCACCTCGGGCGAGGCGTCGACGTAGATCTCCCGTTCGATGCTGCCGTACTCCATACTCGCCGCCCTTTCCTGACATGCAACATTTGGTTGCGCATGACGCTAGCCCACCGACCGCCAGGACGCAACCATCGGTTGCACATTGGCAGAACTCGTCGCGGTAATGGCCGAAGCCGGGCCCTCCGTCGCGAACCGGCCGCCGTCGATCCGCATGAGGTGGTCGACTTCGTGCACGATCGCCGCAATCAGTTCACCGGGCATCACCAACCCGGACACGTAGATGCACCGATCCTGCCCGCCGGTGGGGGCGCAGCTGCAGCCCCGCGACGTCATTCGCACACCGGTACGCGGATCGACGCGGACGACGTATCCCGCGCCGGCCTGCACCGCGCCACCGTCTACCGGGCCCTTCCCAGCAAGGACCTGCTCGTCACCACCGCTCTGACCGTCTGGCTGCGGCGCGTCCTGTCCGGCATCACCACCGCCGTGGCCGACTACACCGATGGCCGTGACCGCGCCGCCGAGGGCTTCGCGATCGCTCTGCGCACGCTGCGCGCCGACCCGCTCACCAACCGCATCCTGCTCGCCGACGAAGGCGGTCAACCCTTCGTCCTCACCTACGGCTCGACCCTGCTCGCCGCCGCACGCGGGTTCTTCGCCGATCAACTCCGCCGAGCCGACGACATCGGCGATATCGACCCCGAGGCCTCCGCCGAGATCGCCGCCCGCCTGTCGCTCACCCTCCTGCTCATCCCGGACAGCTACTTCGCGCTCGACACCGACGACGACGCCCGCCGCTTCGCCCGCCGCCATCTCATTCCCACGGCCATCCGATAGCGCCGGGCACGACCTGCCGACCTGCGGCGAGATGCGGAAAGAGGTTCCGGGTGCGTCCGCGAGTGCCGCCGTGGGTTCCGTTGCGCGCCAGTGCCCAGCCGTTCACACAGCCGATCTCGTCTTCCAGCCCGACCGGGTAGGCGTGGTTGGTATGCACTGCTCTGCACGGTTGCGGCAGAACGCCTTTCGCGATCGGGCAGCCGCCGGGGTCACCCGGCCGGGTTGCCGACCTGGTCCGGGACAGCCGGACTCGGAGTCACCGTGCGGCCGTCGCCGCCGAGTGTGAAGGTGATCACGACCGGCCCGCCCGAGGGGCAGCAATTGGCGTCGCGGCCCTCCAGCCACCGGTACTGCACCTGCACAGCGCGTGCGCTCGAACCGACCACCTGCGTGTAAGACGTCGCTTTCGCCGTAGCGGTGCCGAGATAACCGTCGTGACCGAAGAACAGCACATGCCATGGCGAACTCGCCGTCCCACCGGGTGTCGCGGCCAACACCCACAGCAGGTCGGGGCAAGCCCCGTCCGGCGCGTCGGTGGCGCTGTCGACGACGTATGACGCGCCGCCCGGCGCGGGCCCGAGCGAAGTCATCGCGTGGATGACCACGTTCGAATCCGGATCGACGCATCGCCCCTTTCCGCTGGTCGCGGGCACATTCGCGGTGGGAACGCGCGTGGTCTCGCCGTCCGGTGCGGGTGTCGTCCGCGTGACCTCGACAGTAGCTCGGCCGGGTGGCCCCGTTCCGGTCGAAGGCCCGCTCGATCCGCCCTGACAACCCCCGACAGCCATGCACACCGCGATGGCCGTCGCCAGTGCGCCGATGATCGGCTTCATCCGCCTCCCTTTCGAATTCCCGACAATGGGATGTCGGCGCTACGAGGACGGCGTTACGCCCGAAATGCCCGGGCTCTGCCCGTATCCCGCGGCACCGCTCGCGGAGAGCCACGTCACGGTAGACGCCGGAATGGCATGGGATGGCACGTTTCGCGATGTTCGCGATCGGTAATCTCGGACGAGTGAGTAGCTGGGTGCGCCGGAAGTTCCACGGCATCGGACGAATCGATCGGGCGATCGGCGGCGCGGTCGCCGAACTGCCGGCCTCGGTGGCCGACCACGGCCTGTTGCGACTCACCAACAGCGCCGATTTCAGCGGCTTGTGGCTGGCTCTCGCCACACTGCTCGCCACCCGCCAAGGCGCGCCGCGCCGGGCCGCGCTGCGCGGTGTCGTCTCCGTCGCCGGAGCCAGCCTCGTCGTCAATGTCGGCCTCAAGTCGCTCATCGCACGACGCAGGCCCGCCGCCGAACTGCTGCCGGCGCACCGGCGGCTCACCCCTGCTCCGAGGTCGTCGTCGTTCCCCTCGGGACACAGCGCCTGCGCCGCCGCGTTCGCCACGGCCGTGGCCATGGAAAGTCCGCGCACCGCACTGGTTGTCGCCCCGCTGGCCGCCACCGTCGCCTACTCGCGGGTGCACACCGGCGTGCACTGGAGTTCGGATGTGGTCATCGGCGCGGCCGTCGGTTCCGGTGTCGCGCTGGCCACGCGACGCTGGTGGCCGGTGCGCGAATCCGATGAGGCGCAGGCCGGCACGGTTTCCGAGGTGCCGACGCTGGTGGAGGGCAAAGGCCTGGTCGTCATGGTCAATCCGATGTCCGGCGATCCGAATTACGATCCCACCGACGACGTCGTCGAGGCCCTGCCCGCCGCCACCGTGCTGCGCACGCGGCCCGATGTCGACTGCGCCGACCAGCTCGAGCAGGCCATCGCCGACCACGGCGAACCGGTGCTGGCGGTCGGTGTCGCCGGTGGCGACGGCACGGTGGCGGCCGTGGCCGCGGTCGCGTTGCGCCACGAACTGCCGCTGGTCGTCATCCCCACCGGCACGCTCAACCACTTCGCCCGCGATCTCGGCGTCTACGACCTGCGCGAAGTGATCGATGCGACCGGCGAGGGCGAGGCGGTCGCGGTCGACATCGCCAGCGTCGAATGCGAGGACGAGAGCGGTTCGCGCACCAGGCATCTGATCAACACGGCCAGCCTCGGCGCCTATCCGGATCTGGTGCAGTTGCGCGAACGATGGCAGTCACGCTGGGGCAAATGGCCGGCGTTCGCCGCCGCGCTCGTGGTCACCCTGCGCCGGGCCGAGCCGATCGAGATCTGCTTGGACGGACGCTGGCAGCGGGTGTGGTTCCTGTTCGTCGGCAACGGTCCCTACCATCCGCACGGCGCGGTGCCCGCTTTCCGCGACCGGCTCGACGCCGGGCTGCTCGACGTGCGCTGGCTGCGCGCCGATCTGCGCTGGTCGCGCACCCGTGCCGTGCTGGCGCTGCTGCTGGCGGCGATCGGCCACAGCAAGGTCTACGGCGAACGCCAGCTGCCCGAACTCTTCGTGCACCTCCCGAAACCGGAGGCACTGGCCACCGACGGTGAGGTGGTCGGCAAGGCCACCCGGCTGCACTTCGCCATCGCGGGTCAGCTCGCCGTCTACCGCCGGGACGAATCCAATCCGCTCTGGGCCGACCGCAGCCGCCCCCACCACCGCCGATCGCCCTGGCTCCGCGACGCTTTCCGGGTTCGGCCGTTTCAGCGACGTGCGGGCGAGGACTGACCCACGTCCGCGCCTTACTTCATGTAGCGCAACAAACCGAGGTCCGGCTCCAGCGCGCCGTCTTGGCCCAGAGACAGGAAATCCGCCTCGACGGCGTCGCGCTCCAGCACCCCGGCCCGCACCGCGTGGTAACGCACGATCGACCAGAGGAAGACGTCGAGATCGTCGAAGCGAGTGCCTCCCTCGACGACTTCTTCCTCGTGGAACCAGATCGCGACCTGTCCGTTGGTGAGCACCAGGTACAGGTTGCCGCCGCCGTCCGCGCCGATCGAGTACACGTCGTCGTCGGTCAACTCGGTCTCGTAGTCGGAATCCACCAGTCCACAGTCGTTGCCGGCGAAATCGAAACCGTAGGACCAGGAATGGATGTCGAGGAACTGCGGCATCCGCCCGGACCGCACCCGGCGATCGAACGCCGCCAGGGCCGCCGCGGACGCGGGCGCCAACCGGTCGAGAAAGGGCGCCACGGGACGGGTTTCCTCCGGCACGATGACCGGCGGCCGATCGGCGAACCATCTCGCCAGATCGGCGTCCAGGTCGCGCTCGACATAGCCGATCAAGTCGTCACGAGTAAGTTTCACCAGCGAATCCTAGAAGCCGACAACCGCATTCGCCGTGTCGTCCGCATGTCGCGCTGCACCTGTCGGCAGCCGGAACGCACGTCCGCCGCCGTCCCCTGCGCGGACGCATGTGGTAGCCCAGGCAAACTGCTGCACCTATGGCACTCAGCGCGACACTGCACAACTTCGCCGTCCACTTGGCCGACGTCGATCGCGGCGTCTATCAGGAGCTGGAGCTGCGGGTGGCGCGTCACCCGTCGGAATCGGCGGAGTTCATGCTGACGCGCGTGCTGGCTTACTGCCTCGAGTACGAGGAGGGCATCGCCTTCAGCGACGGCGGGGTCTCCTCCACCGACGAGCCCGCGGTGCTGGTCCGTGACCTCACCGGACGCGTCACCGCGTGGATCGAAGTCGGCGCGCCCGACGCGGAGCGAGTGCACCGGGGCAGCAAGCTGGCCGGACGCGTCGCCGTCTACACCCATCGCGACCCGGTCAAGGTGCAGGCGCAACTCGTCGGCAAACGCATTCATCGCGCCGGAGAGATCCCGCTGTACAGCTTCGACCGCGACTTCATCGATTCCGCCGTCGCCGCGGTCGAACGGCGCAACGCTGTCACCCTGTCCGTCACCGAGCGCCTGCTGTATCTGGATCTCAACGGCACCGGACTGAGCACTACGGTCCACGAGCACCGGCTCACATAGAGTTCTTCGATCCGGACCGTTCGCGGTAGGCCGCCGACGCTGGTCGTCATGGTGCACGCGGGCTGTTGTACGCGACCGATCGAAGCAGTTCCCCGACCTCGCCCACGGGATCGGCGCGGCCTTCGAGTACCAGCAGGACCACCCGGACGGCGACCTTGTGGCGCTCGGGTCACCGCATCCGGCGTTCACACTCCTCGAATTCGGCGCCCGTCTCGAAGCAGTCGAAGCGGCCGCTCTGCACGTCGCCGCTGGTGGGCGGCTCGCCGCAGAGGATTCCGCAGCGTTCGTAGTTCGGGACGGCGGTGCCGTCGGGCCGGTGGCAGACGTCGCTGTCACAGGTGTAGCCACGTGTGTGGGGGTCGCGCGGGATCGGGTTACGGCTGTAGGACCACACGAATGTGTCGGTGTTCTGCACTTGCGTGCAGTAGACGGTCCGGCCGTCGGCGAGGTGGCCGACCGCGCCGGGATCCTGGCAATAGTCGTTCAAGGTGACCGTGGAACCATTCGAGGGTCCGGCCGAGCCACTGCCCGACGGCAGCGGCGCGGCCGCGGAGGTCGCGAACATCGCCGCCAGGAACGTCGCCCCGCCGACGATGCCGATCAGAACTCGACGCGCCCTCCCCCGCTCGCCCGGTTCAGCCATGCCGCCCTCCCTTCCTCGAGCTCCGGCAGGCTACCGGACTATACGCTCCTCTTCCGATCGCGTCCGTACGAGCGGCGCAAGACCGAGGCCCCCGCACTTCTTCACAGCCGTGCGTAATCCGCGGGCTCAGGCGGTGGTGAAGGGAGGGTAATCGTCGGTGGTTGTCCGCGCGGCCGCCTCGATGTAGTCGGCGAGAGCTGTGCGGGATCGGGCGAGCCCGGCGATCTGGTCGTCCAGTCGGTTCAGCCGTGATCGCCTCGCGGCCGGCAACCCGGAGCACCCGAGCAGTTCCGGCGTCTCGCCGACCGCGCAGGGCAGCAGGTAGCGATGTCCGCCGACCGCGGCCGACGCGCATCCTCCGGCGCTGCCTCGCGACGGGCGCGACGGAAGCGGGGTCGAGCTCGCCGGCGCTCAGAACAGGAAATAACGCTGTGCCATGGGCAATTCGGCAGCGGGTTGCTCGCGCCAGACCTCGCCGTCGATGCGGACGGTGAAGGTGTCCGGTTCGACCTCGATGCGCGGCATGGCGTCGTTGTGCGGCAGATCCGTCTTCGTCACGCCGCGCACGTTGCCGACCGGCACCAGTCTGCGCTGTACCCGCAGCCGGTCGGCGAGGCCGTCCTCGATCGCCTGCTCGGAGACGAAATGCAGTGAGGTGGCGGCGGCGGTCGCCGGGGCGGCGCCGAACATCGGTCGCGGCAGCACCGGCTGCGGTGTCGGGATGGAGGCGTTGGCGTCGCCCATCGCGGCCCAGGCGATCGCGCCGCCCTTGAGCACGGCGTGCGGGCGGACGCCGAAGAACGCGGGCTCCCACAGCACCAGATCGGCGAGCTTGCCCACTTCGACCGAACCGATCTCGTGGTCCAGGCCGTGCGCGATGGCCGGGCAGATGGTGTATTTCGCGACGTAACGCCGCACCCGTGCGTTGTCGGCGGCGCCGTCGCCCGGCAGGGCGCCGCGGCGGCGCTTCATCACGTGCGCGGTCTGCCAGGTGCGCAGCACGACCTCGCCGATGCGGCCCATGGCCTGCGAGTCGCTGCCGATCATCGAGATGGCGCCCAGATCGTGCAGCAGGTCCTCGGCCGCGATGGTGGACGGGCGGATGCGGCTCTCGGCGAAGGCCAGGTCCTCGGGGATCGACGCGCTCAGGTGGTGGCACACCATGAGCATGTCCAGGTGCTCGTCGAGGGTATTGACCGTGTGCGGACGAGTCGGGTTGGTCGAGCTGGGCAGCACGTTCGGATGGGCGGCGACGGTGATGATGTCCGGCGCGTGCCCGCCGCCCGCGCCCTCGGTGTGGTAGGCGTGGATGCCGCGTCCGGCGATCGCCGCGAGGGTGTCCTCGACGAAACCCGCCTCGTTCAACGTGTCCGAGTGCAGCGCGACCTGGACCCCGGCCGCGTCGGCCACGGTGAGGCAGGCATCGATCGCGGCCGGTGTGGAGCCCCAATCCTCGTGCAACTTGAATCCGGCTGCGCCGGCCCGCAATTGCTCCCACATGGCCTCGGCGCTGACGGTGTTGCCCTTACCGAGCAGCACGATGTTCACCGGCCAGCCGTCGGTGGCCTCGAGCATCCGCGCCAGATGCCACGCGCCGGGCGTCACGGTGGTCGCCTTGCTGCCCTCGGCCGGACCGGTGCCCCCGCCGATGAGGGTGGTGATGCCGCCGCCGAGCGCCTCCTCCAGGAGCTGCGGGCAGATGAAGTGCACGTGGCAGTCGATCGCGCCCGCGGTGAGGATGCGGCCGTTGCCCGCGATGATCTCGGTGGACGGGCCGACGACGAGATCGGGGTGCACCCCGGTCATGGTGTCGGGATTGCCCGCCTTGCCGATCGCACTGATCCGTCCGTCGCGAATACCGACGTCCGCCTTGACGATTCCCCAGTGGTCGATGATCACCACGCCCGTGATCACGGTGTCGGGAGCGCCTTCGGCGCGCGTCGCCCGGGATTGGCCCATCGATTCGCGCAGCACCTTGCCACCGCCGAACACGGCCTCGTCGCCCGCGCGCCCCGGTCCCCCGCTACGGTCCTCGGTGATCTCGATCAGCAGATCGGTGTCCGCCAATCGAATCCGGTCGCCCGTCGTCGGCCCGAACAGTTCGGCGTACCGGGCCCGGCTCAGCTCACTCATCGCGTCCTCCTGCACCGGGCTTGCCGGGGATCGGCCGGGCCCACCGACTAGTCATCGAGACGCCCGGGTGGGGTGCGGCTGATCCCGTGGACCTCGCGTGCGCCGCCCAGCGGCACGAGCCGCACGCGTTGCCCGAGACCGGGTTCGAAGCGCACCGCGGTCCCGGCCGGGATGTCGAGGCGGTGTCCGTGCGCGGCCGCCCGGTCGAACCGCAGCGCCGCGTTCGCCTGCGGGAAGTGCACATGGCTGCCGACCTGCACCGGCCGATCGCCGGTGTTCAGCACGTCCAGTTCGAGGCGCTGCGCGCCGGAATTCAGCTCGATGACGCCCTCGGCGCAGAAGTATTCGCCCGGTATCACGCCGGGCCTCGATTCGCCTGGGCGGCGTCCGGATACCACATACCGCCCGCCTAGCCGATCGGATGGTGCACGGTGACGAGCTTGGTGCCGTCCGGGAAGGTCGCCTCGACCTGGACATCCGAAATCATCTCCGGCACGCCTTCCATCACGTCGTCACGGGCGAGGACCGTCCGCCCCGAGGACATCAGCTCGGCGACGGTACGGCCGTCCCGTGCGCCTTCCAGCACGTGATCGGTGATCAGCGCGACCGCCTCGGGATGGTTCAGCTTGAGTCCGCGCGCTCGCCTGCGCCGGGCCAGCTCGGCGGCGTAGCTGAGCAGCAGGCGCTCCTGCTCGTGCGGTGACAGTCGCATCCGGGCTCCTCACCGGTTCACAGAGGCGGGTGACGGCCATTCTGGCACGCCCGTTCCGCCCTCGCCCCGTGACGGTCAGGAACGATGCGGCAGATTCTGCAACCGCACCTGGCCGCGGGCCACGGTGCGGTTCTGCTCGTCGGTGATGACGACCTGCCACAGCTGCTGCAGTCTGCCCCGGTGCAGCGGCGTCGCCTCGCCCGACAGCGTGCCCTCGCGCACCGCGCGCAGGAAATCGGTGTTGTTGTTCACGCCGACCACCGTGCCCTGGTCGCCGAACCAGATGCCGCCGGCGATGCTGGCGAGCGTCTCGATGACGGTGCAGTACACACCGCCGTTCTGGATGCCCGCGGGCTGGTAGAGATGCGGCTTGACGACCCACTCGCCGCGCACGCGGTCGGGGCTCAGCTCGGTGTAGCGCAGGCCGATCAGGTCGGCGAAGGTGCCTTCGCTGTAGGCGTTCATCTGCTCGGGCGTGACGTCCGCCAGCGAGCCGAACTGCTGCGTTTCCTGCTGTGTCATGTATTCACTGTCGCACAGCCCCCACCGCCCGCCGGCGCTGCCTCATCCGCCGGTCAGCGTGACCGACCGGCCGTTCAGCGGCTGGGTCGGCCGGTTGCTGTGCGTGAACAACGTCCGGTACCGGTCGGCGTCGGCGGGGGCCACCGCGACCGGACTGCCGAGCACCGTCCACGAGACGCCCTCGCTGCACGGCGGTGTGGTGAGTGAACCCTGATAGCGGTACTGGTCGGTGACACCCGGCAGCATCGAGCGCAAGTCGATCGGGCCCGGCACGACCGTCTCGGCGTCCACCGCCCGCGGCGCGACCGAGAGGATCGGCGCGAAGCCCGACGGCCCCGGCCCGGCCTGCAGCAGCACACCGAGCACAGCCACCTCGCCTGTCGCGCTCTTGTGCACGAAGTGCGCTTCCATCGTGGTACCCGCGCCGTCCACGGTGTGCTCGCTCGGCAGATGGAAATGGAATTGCACGAGCTCGAACGGCACGCCGTCGACCACGAGGCGATTTCCGTTGCCTGCCGGGAGATTCGCCTGCACGGTGTGCCCGTTGTTCCGCAGCGTCACAGTGCGCACCGAGTGGTAGTCGACGGTGGTGTGCTCGTGCGGCTCGAGCCGGGCGTGACGGGGCAGATCGACGGGCGACTGCTGATGGCCGCTCTTGCAGGTCAGGAAGTCCCGGTCCAGGTCGGCCCAATGGTCGGGGCCCTCGGCGTCGTAATCCCAGTGCGGCGCGGGGTGCGGGGAGGGTTCGCCCGCCGGTACCCGCTGCTCGCCGGAGCCGCAGGCGGGCAGCACGAGTACCGCGACCGCGGCCAGCACCGCTGCGATCGATCGGGGACGAAATGATGTGCTGATGGGCAAGTCGACAATCCCTCGAACTTCCGGCGAGCCACCGTGGAAGCTCGTGCGGAAGGGCAAGCGGGCGTCATCGACGACTCGGAGCAGGCGCGCGAGGGTGCGCACCGATGACCGTGACACGGCACCGGGCCTGATCCGCGACGCGGCGGTGACCCGCCGAGGACGGCCGCACGACGAATAACCCTGTTGCGCATCGGGTCCCGGCGTTCGTGTCGGCGTCAGACTAGATCCGGCAACGCGTGGCACGCCAGGGCGGGCGACGCAGGTCACAGGAGACAGAGCGGCGGGCCCCACCCGGAGGTGGAGCCCGCCGCGGCACGGGATCGGGGGTCACCGCAGCCCTCGGGACTCACGCGCGATCCGTACGCCGAAATCAGTATAGGTCAGGCTTACCTAACTAAGCAAGATGCCGAGCGTCGCACCGGGAGTCCGCGCTCGGCCATCGCCGCCAGCAGGGCCTGACCACGCCGCGCACCGGTCGCCGAATCGGTTCGCGCGAGGTCGGGCACGTAAGTGGAGGCCCCCGCGACGGATTCGCCGACCAGGGACCAGAACCGCCGGGCGCTCAGACCGGAGCAGCGGGCCATGCTCTGCTGGACGACCGTCAGCGCCGATTCGCAGCGATGCGCGAGCCAGACGTACATCGCCTCCGGACACGGCAAGGCGACCACACCCCGCCCACCGGTAAGCGGGTCCCCGTCGACCACGCGAATGGTCGTGTCCGACAAGCCCGCCCAGTCGATTCCGCCGTCGTTGTCGGTATGGATCCAAAGATTCTCCACGCCCGGATCCCAGGCCCGCCCCTCCGCGACGAGCAGCGCGACCACGCGTCCCACGATCGCGTGGATCAGCGCGGTGGCAACGACTTCCGCCGCGATATCGGCGCTGATCATCTCCGCGGCGTGCCGCCGGTACATGAGTTCGACGCGCCCCTCGCGCACCCCGTCGGCCAGCTGCCACCAGCGCCGCTTGCCCTGCTCCGCCATCGACGCCACGGCGTAGACCCGCGGATGTTCCGGTTGCAGCGCGCGAAGGCGGGCACAGGCGCGTCCGAACGCCGTCGGCGAGCGATGTGGCGTGGTGATGAGCTCGGTCATCGAACCTCCTCGGGGATCGGCTCCGTCGCGCGGCGCGGCGGACACTCGGCCATGCCCGTCTGTAGCGAAAGATAGGTTAGGCTTACCAGACCTAGCAACCGTATCGCTGATTTCAGGAGCAGCTCGTCGCCGTGATCTTTCTTTCCACCGTGAGGCGACGACGTCTTTCCGGACTGCTCATCTCGACCGCCCTGCTGGCGCTCGCCGTGGTCGCCGGTGTCGCGGTGGGCGCTCGATCGCTCGCGCCCGGCACCGTGTACGACGCCGTGCACCATGCGCTCACCTGCCCCGGCGGACCCTTCACCTGCGCCGCCGATTCCACGGAGGAACAGATCGTGCGCGGCCTGCGACTTGCGCGCACGGCGCTGGCGCTGGTCTGCGGGGCGGCTCTGGGCATCGCGGGCGCGCTCATCCAGGGCTACACCCGCAATCCGCTCGCCGACGCCGGGTTGCTCGGACTCAACGCGGGCGCGGCGTTCCTCGCGGCACTGAGCGTGTACCTGTTCGCCTTCAGCGCACCGGAGCAATACATCTGGTTCGCGCTCGCCGGAGCGCTGGTCGCCGGGGTGGTGGTGTTCGCGACCTCGTCCGTGGGCGGCGGGAAGGCCGGCCCGCTGAGCCTGGTGCTCGCGGGCGCGGCGATCACCGCGTTCCTGCAGGCGATGACGAACGCCGTCGTATTGTTCGACGCCGCGGCACTGGACACCTATCGCTTCTGGGTGATCGGCACGGTCGCGGGCCGGGACGCCGCGGTGTTCTGGCAGGTGTTGCCGTTCCTGGCGGCCGGCATGCTGCTGGCGGTGCTGGCGGCGCCGGGGCTGAACCTGCTCGGCCTGGGCGACGACGTCGCGCGCGGGCTCGGCGTGCACGTCGGCCGCAGCCGCGCGCTCGGGCTGGCGGCGGTCGTACTCCTGGCGGGCGCGGCCACGGCGGCGGTCGGGCCGATCGCCTTCCTCGGCCTGGTGGTCCCGCATCTCGCGCGGACGATCACCGGACCGGACCATCGCTGGCTGATCCCCTATTCCGGACTCTTCGGCGCTTTACTGCTGCTCATCGCCGATATCGCCGGCCGAGTGGTGGCCCGGCCCGGCGAGTTGGAGGTCGGGGCGATGCTGGCCGTGCTCGGCGTGCCGTTCTTCCTGGCGGTCGTGCGTCGGCGAAAGCTGGTGAACCTGTGACGATCTCGCTGCGGACCACGACCGGGCGACCCGCGCTGCGCGTAGGGCCGGTGTCGGCGGTGCTGCGACCGAGGATGGTGGTGATCGTCGCGCTCCTGGTAGCGCTGGCGCTCGGACTGTTCTGTCTGGACATCGCGGTGGGCGAGTCGCATCTGCCGCTCGGGCGCGTGCTGGACGTGTTGACCGGCGGCGGCACCAAGGCGCAGCGGTTCATCGTGCTGGAATCCCGCCTGCCCCGCGCGCTGACCGCGCTCGTGGTCGGTCTCGCGCTCGGACTGTCGGGCGCGATCACCCAATCGATCCTGCACAACCCGCTGGCCGCGCCGGACATGCTCGGCATCACGTCGGGAGCGAGCCTGGGCGCGGTCGCCGTGCTGGTCGGCACCGGCGGCGCGAGCACCGGACTGGCCGCCTCGGTCGGCGCGCCGATGGCGGCGCTGGCAGGCGGCCTGCTCACCGCCGTCGCCATCTACGTGCTCGCCTGGGGGCGCACTGCCACCGGCGCGTACGGCGCCACCGGCCTGCGACTGGTGCTGATCGGCGTGGGCGTGAACGCCCTGTTGACCGCGGGCATCAGCTGGCTGCTCACCCGCGCCGACCTGGTGGACGCCCAGCGCGTGCAGCTGTGGCTGACCGGGTCGCTCAACGCGGCCGACGCCGCGCACCTGATCCCCGCGACGATCGCCGCTGGGGTGGCCGCCCTCGTCGCACTCGCCTCCGCCCGCACTCTCGCCGCGCTGCGCCTCGGCTCCGACACCACGCGCGCGCTCGGCGTGCGCATCCAGACCCAGCAGGCCATCCTGATCGGGGCGGCCGTGGTGTCCGCCTCGGTGGCCACCGCCGCCGTCGGGCCGGTGGGGTTCGTCGCCCTCGCCGCGCCGCAGGTCGCCCGGCGCGTCTTGGGCACGCCCGGCGAACCGCTCGTCGGCTCCGCGGTCACCGGGGCCGTCCTGGTGGTCGGCGCGGACATCGCGTCCCGCACGGTGTTCCCGGTCGACCTGCCCCTCGGTGTCGTGACCGCGGCGTTCGGCGGGCCGTTCCTGCTGTACCTGCTCGTGCGTATGAACCGGAAGGCGACGCTGTCATGACGATCGCGGACATCTCCAGCACCCCCGAAGCCACGGGGCAAGCGAGCACTCCGGGGCACCGGCTCGGCGCCGAGAACGTCACGCTCGGCTACGGCGACCGGGTGGTGGTCGACGGGCTGAGTTTGAATATCACCCCCGGAGTGGTGACGACGGTCATCGGACCGAACGGTTGCGGAAAGTCCACCCTGCTGCGTTCACTCGGCCGGTTGCTGCGCCCGCGGGACGGCCGAGTGCTGTTGGACGGCAAGGCGATCTCGACGATGAAGACGAAGGACGTCGCTCGCATCGTCGGCATGCTGCCGCAGTCGCCGGTGGCTCCGGAAGGGCTCACCGTCGCCGATCTGGTCGCGCGCGGACGCCACCCCCACCAGTCCTGGTTCCGGCAGTGGTCGGGCACGGACGAGACCGAGGTGACGACCGCGCTGGAACAAACCGGGATCGCCGACCTCGCCGACCGTCCGCTCGACGAGCTGTCCGGCGGGCAGCGGCAACGCGCCTGGATCTCGATGGCGCTGGCCCAGGGCACCGACATCCTGCTGCTCGACGAGCCGACCACGTATCTCGACCTGGCACACTCCATCGAGGTGCTGGACCTGGTGGACCGCTTGCACGCCGATCTCGGGCGCACCGTCGTGATGGTGCTGCACGATCTCAATCTGGCGATTCGCTACAGCGACCAGCTGGTCGTCATGCACGCCGGGCGTGTCGTGGCCGCGGGCGCGCCGGGCGAAGTCGTGTCGGTGGAGTTGCTGCGCGAGGTGTTCGACTTGGACGCCACAGTGCTCGAGGACCCGGTGTCGGGACGGCCGATGATCGTGCCGATCGGCGCCAGGCACGTGCGCGGAAAAGTGGGTGGACCCGCTACCGGGAAGCCCGGATCCGCGCCCTATGACAAATGACACACCAGCTACTTCATGGTTACGACACCCTGTAGTACGCATCTTCGTCGTTGAGTCCCTAAAATTAGGGAATGGCAGGTCTTGGTGAACTCGAGAAAGCGGTCATGGACCAGTTGTGGTCGGCCGACGAACCACAAACGGTCCGGCAGGTGCACGAGGCTCTCGCCGCACGCCGCGAGCTCGCGTACACCACGGTGATGACCGTGCTGCAACGCCTCGCGAAGAAGAACCTGGTGGTGCAGCGGCGCGATGACCGCGCGCACCGGTACGCGCCCGTGCACACCCGCGACGAACTCGTCGCCAGTCTGATGGTGGACGCGCTGCAACAGGCCGACGCGGCGGGCAGCCGCGCCGCCGCGCTGGTCCACTTCGTGGAGCAGGTCGGCAAGGACGAGGCTGCCGCCCTGCGCGAAGCACTCGCTAAGCTCGAAGCTACCGAGGACGAGGACTCGGCGCCGCCGCCGCAGTAGACTCCTCGGGCGCCCTGGCCCCACAACGCAGTGAGCTGAGTCGATGAACGCAACCGCGCCGGTCTTCGCCGGACTCGCATTGCTTCTCGCGGGGCCTGCCCCGGCCTTGCTCAGCCGGGCGACCTGGACCTACCGGACGCCCCGAGCAGCGCTGGTGCTCTGGCAGGCCATCGCGCTCGCCGCCGTGCTCAGCGCGTTCGGCTCCGGACTGGCCATCGCCGCCGAGTTGCTCGTGCCCGGCCCCGACGGCCGCCCGACCACCGCCCCGACCAGGGAGATCGACGCGCTCGGCCTGCCGCTGTGGCTGGCCTACGTCTTCGTCTTCGCGCTCACGCTGCTGGTCGGCGCCCGGCTGATCTACGCGATCGTCCGGGTCGGCGTCCATACCCGCAGGCGGCGGGCGCGCCACCGCATGCTCGTCGATCTGCTGGACCAGAGCGGTCCGCACCGGCGTGCGGCTGACATCCGGGTACTGGCCTCGACCGAGCCGATCGCCTACTGCCTGCCCGGCCTGCGCCAGCGCGTGGTGCTCAGCGAAGGCACCCTGACCAGTCTGGCGGACGCCGAGATCACCGCCATCGTCAGCCACGAACGTTCGCATCTGCGGGCCAGGCACGATCTGGTGCTGGAGGCGTTCACGGCGGTGCACGAGGCGTTCCCCCGAGTGGTGCGCAGCAAGGCCGCGCTCGGCTCGGTCAAACTGCTCATCGAGTTGCTCGCGGACGACTCGGCAGTCAAGGTCACCGGGCCCAAGCCCCTGGCCCGCGCCCTCGTCGCGTGTGCGAAATCCACCGCGCCGCAAGGCGCGCTCGCCGCGGGCGGCCCGACCACGCTCATCCGCATCCAGCGGCTCAGCGAGCGGATCGGTGACATCCGCATCGCCACGGCCGCCTATCTCGGCTCCGCCGCCATCCTGGTGGTGCCGACACAGGCCGTGGCCGTACCCTGGCTCGTGGAACTGAGCCGGCTGTTCCACGGCTGAGCCCGCGGCACGTATCCTGGAAATTCGGTCCGCCTCCGGTCGGCCGCACCCTCTCGCTCCACCAGGCGCGCGTCATCGCCCGCGCCGCAGCGCGGTGAACCGCATCGTGCACCGCCCTCCACCCCACCGAACAGCGCGTTCCGCTGGAACGCGCCGTGCGACGAAAGGCACATCTTCCTCGTGACCCCCTCGACCACCGTCGCCGCGGCGCCCACCGCGACCTTCGCGGATCTGGGCCTGCCCGCCGTGCTCGTACAAGCACTGCGACGCGACGGCATCGAGACGCCGTTCCCGATTCAGGCCGCCACTGCGCCGGACGTCTTGGCCGGTAAGGACGTGCTCGGCCGCGGACCCACCGGTTCCGGGAAGACGCTCGCCTTCGGCCTCCCGATGCTCACCCGCCTGACGGGCGCTTCGGCCAAGCCCGGCCGCCCGCGCGGACTCGTCCTGGTGCCGACCCGCGAACTGGCCGCGCAGATCGAGCGGGCGCTCGACGAACCCGCGCTCGCGCTCGGCTTGCGGGTCGCCTCGGTGGTCGGCGGCGCCCCGATCAAGCGCCAGGCCGACCGGCTCGCCCGCGGCGTCGACCTGCTCATCGCCACGCCGGGACGGCTCGCCGACCTCCTCGCACAGGGGTCCGCCGATCTGTCCGACGTGCTGATCACCGCCCTGGACGAGGCCGACCACATGGCCGACATGGGCTTCCTGCCGCAGGTGACCAAGCTACTGGACCGGACCCCCCGCGACGGACAGCGCCTGCTGTTCTCGGCCACGCTCGACGGCGAGGTGGACAAGCTGGTCAAGCGCTATCTGCGCGCCCCCGTCACGCATTCCACCGCGCCGCCGTCGGCGTCGGTCACCACGATGTCGCATCACCTGCTGTACGTCGGTGACAAAGTGGCCAAACGGGCGATCGCCACCGAGATCGCCGCCCGCGAGGGGCTGACCATCATGTTCGTCCGCACCAAGCACGGCGCCGATCGGCTCGCCAAGCAGTTGCGCGGGGCGGGCGTCGCCGCGGGCGCGCTGCACGGCGGCAAGGCGCAGAACAACCGCACGCGCACCCTCGCCGCGTTCGCCGACGGCTCGGTGCCGGTGCTGGTCACCACCGATGTCGCGGCGCGCGGCATCCACGTCGACGGGATCTCCCTCGTCGTGCACGTCGATCCGCCGCCGGAGCCGAAGGCCTATCTGCACCGGGCCGGGCGCACCGCCCGCGCGGGCGAGGACGGCGTGGTCGTCACGCTGGTGATGGACGAAGAGCGCCGCGACGTCGAGGCCATGGCCCGCAAGGTGGGTGTCGAGGTCGACGGGGTCGCGGTCCGTCCCGGTGACCGTACGCTGATCGAGATCACCGGCGCCCGCCGCCCGTCCGGTATCCCGGTCGCGGCGGCCGCGCCGGTGGCCACCCCGGCCGCGGCACCCGCGAAACCGGCACGGCGCAAGTCCGGCAAGCGTGGTACGCCCGCGACCGCCGGTGGCCGGGGCACGGCGGCCGAGCAGCCCGGGACCCGGTCGGCCGCAGGAGCGGGCCGCGGTAGCGAATCGGTCACCACGCCCGCACGCCGACGCGGCGACGCAAAACCCGTCGTGAGCAAGACCGGAGGCCGCGGCGCTGGTTCGGCCAAGGGCACGCCCGCTCGCACCTCGGGCACGAGGAGCGGTTTCGCCGGCCGCGCCGCCACTTCCGCATCCGGCGACACGGCGGGCCGACCTCGGCGACGCGCCGTGCGAGCCCAGCAGTCTCCCACTCGAAGCAATCGAGCAGCAAACTAGTTGGGTGTCGACCCATCCGGCAGCCGCCGTCGGCTGCGCACTGCTGGCCGCGCTCCTGTTCGCGGTCGCCGCGGTCGCGCAGCAGAGTGCGGCGGCCGCGGTGCCGGAGAGCCAGTCGCTGGTCCGCTCGCTGCTGCGCGCCCCCCGCTGGTGGGCCGGCGTCCTCGGAGACGCGGGCGGGTATGCCATGCAGGTCGCCGCCCTCGCCCTGGGCGCGGTCCTGCTGGTGCAGCCGATCTTGGTGAGCGCGCTGGTATTCGCACTGCCGCTGTCCGCCCGCCTCAACGATCGCCGTGTGGCGCCGCGCACGTGGGCGACCGCGCTCGCGCTGACCGCCGCGCTGGCCTGCTTCGTGCTCGTCGGCGATCCGACCGAAGGTGATACCGGTGCGCCGCTGCGCGAGTGGCTCCTGCCGCTCGGCCTCCTGGTCGGCCTGATCGTGGCCGCCACGGCCGCGGGAATCGCGGCGCGCGAGCCCGCGTGGCGCGCGCTGCTGCTGGGGGCCGCGAGCGGCGCGCTGTACGGGCTGGCCGCCGCACTCACCGACTACGTCACCGGTCTGTTCGAACACGGTGTGGCAGACGTGCTGAGCGGCTGGCAGACCTGGGCGCTGGTCGCGGCCGGCGTGACCGGTGTCTACCTGCAACAGCGCGCCTATCAAGTAGGGCCGCTGACCGCTTCGCTGCCGGCCGTCACGGTCGCCGAGCCACTGGCCGCCGCGTTCATCGGCATCGCCGTGCTCGACGAGCGGTTGCGCGCGGACACCGCCGGGCTGGTGGTCACCGCGGGTGCGGTGGTCGTCATGGTCGCCACCACGATCATGCTCTCCCGTTCCGAAGCCGTCGCCTGAGACCACGACCGGATCGGCCGGCGCGGAAGACACCGGCGGGGCCGGCATCGGCTATCCGTCGCGCCCGACAGGCGTCGGCATCGCCCGGCCACGGTTGCGGTGCAAGCGTCCCGCGCGGCCTGCCATCGCTACGACGCAGCAGTGCTCGGCGCCCGGAGCCGCGCGGGCGGCGTTCGCACGAGGTAGCGGGGGAAATGCGGCAGCACCGCCGAAGAACGGCGCGCACCGGTCGGCGCCCGGATATCATCGGTCGAGTGCGCTTTCTCCCCGGTCATCAGCCGCCGTACGACCTGACCTACGACGACATCTTCCTCGTCCCGAATCGGACGGATGTCGCGTCGCGCTTCGACGTCGATCTCTCGACGGCCGACGGGTCGGGCACCACCATCCCGATCGTCGTGGCGAACATGACCGCCGTCGCCGGACGCAGAATGGCCGAGACCGTGGCCCGTCGCGGCGGCATCGTCGTCCTCCCGCAGGACCTGCCGATCACCGCGGCCGCCGACACCATCGCCTTCGTCAAGAGTCGCTCGCTCACCGCCGACACCCCGGTCACCCTCGACCCCGACCGCTCGGTCTCCGAGGCCGTGGCCCTGATGCACAAGCGCGCGCACGGCGCGGTCGTGGTGGTCGACGACGGCCGCCCGGTCGGCGTGGTGACCGAGGCCGCCTGCGCCGACGTCGACCGCTTCGCCCGGCTCCGTGAGGTCGCGGTCACCGATTTCGTCCGGGCCCCCGCCACCACAACACCGCGCGACCTGTTCGACCTGCTGCACACCGAGCACGCCGACTTCGCCGTGCTCACCGCCGAGGACGGCACGCTGGCCGGGGTGCTGACCCGCACCGGCGCGGTGCGCGCGGGCATCTACCAGCCCGCCGTCGACGCCGCGGGCAAGCTGCGCGTCGCGGCCGCGGTGGGCATCAACGGCGACGTGGCGGCCAAGGCCAAGTCCCTCGTGGACTCGGGCGCCGACCTGCTGGTCATCGACACCGCCCACGGTCACCAGACCAAGATGCTCGAAACCCTCACCGCGGTGCGCGATCTCGGACTCGGTGTCCCGCTGGTCGCGGGCAACGTGGTCTCCGCCGAAGGCACCAGGGAGCTCGCCGAGGCGGGCGCGGACATCGTCAAGGTCGGTGTCGGTCCGGGCGCGATGTGCACCACCCGGATGATGACCGGCGTCGGTCGCCCGCAGTTCTCCGCTGTGGCCGAGTGCGCTGCCGCTGCCAGGGAACTCGGCGTGCACATCTGGGCCGACGGCGGCGTGCGCCATCCCCGCGACGTGGCGCTCGCGCTGGCCGCGGGCGCGTCCAACGTGATGATCGGCTCCTGGTTCGCCGGCACCTACGAGTCCCCCGGCGACCTGCGCGTCGATCGTGACGGCAACGCCTACAAGGAGAGCTTCGGCATGGCGTCCAAGCGGGCCGTCGCCGCCCGTACCGCCTCCGACAGCGAATTCGACCGCGCCCGCAAGGCGCTGTTCGAAGAGGGCATCTCCAGTTCCCGGATGCGGCTGGACCCCGAGCGCCCCGGGGTCGAGGACCTCCTCGACCACATCTGCTCCGGCGTGCGCAGCGCGTGCACCTACGCGGGAGCGCGGACGCTCACCGAGTTCCACGACAAAGCCGTGCTCGGCGTGCAGTCCGCGGCCGGGTTCGCCGAAGGTCGCCCGCTGCCAAGCGGTTGGTGAGCGCCGACACGCGCCCCGAACCGCTACCGGCCCACGCCGCTCGGCGCGTGGGCCGGTAGCATGGTGATTGCCGGATAACGGCACCACGACTCATTTGCGAAAGGATCCAGTTGTCACCCGCGTCCGAGGGCGCCACTCAGGAGGGCTCCTCTACCGAGCCGGGTGACCGACCCGGCGTCCTCCTCCCCGCAGCAGTCCTGATCCGCACAGGCCCCCCCGCAGCACCGTCCAGGTGGTGCTGACCATGTCCGTCGCGCTCACCGCGCTCAGCCTGATCGGTTTCATCGCACTCACCGTCGGCACGGCCCTGTTCGTCGCCGCGGAATTCTCCCTCACCGCCCTCGAGCGCAGCACCGTCGAGGCGCACGCCCGCTCCGGTGACGTTCGCGCTCGCATGGTCCGCAGGGCGCACCGCACGCTGTCGTTCCAGCTGTCCGGCGCCCAGCTCGGCATCACCATCACCACGCTGATCACCGGTTACATCGCCGAGCCGGTGCTGGCCCGGCTGCTGGATCCGGTGTTCACCGGTCTCGGGCTGAGCGACGCCGCCGCGAGCGGCGTGGCCCTGACCCTGGCGCTGATCCTGGCCACCTCGCTGTCGATGATCTACGGCGAGCTGGTGCCCAAGAACATCGCCATCGCCAAACCCCTGGCCACCGCCCGCGTCACGGCCGGACCGATGATCGGGTTCTCGGTGGTGTTCAAATGGATGATCCACTTCCTCAACGGCACCGCCAACTGGGTGGTCCGCAGGCTCGGCGTCGAGCCCGCCGAGGAGTTGCGCTCGGCCCGCTCGCCGCAGGAACTCGGCTCCTTGGTACGCACGTCCGCGCTGCGCGGCGCGCTGGACCAGCCCACCGCCCAGGTGATGGACCGTTCCTTGCAATTCGGCGAGCGCAGCGCCGAGGAACTGATGACGCCGCGGGTGAAGATCGAATCGCTCGACAAGGACGACACCATCGCCGATCTGATCGACGCGGCGGGCCGCACCGGCTACTCCCGCTTCCCGGTGATCGACGGCGATCTCGACAACACCCTCGGCTTCGTGCACGTCAAGCAGGCGTTCACCCGCCCGGTGCACGCGCGCCGGACCTTCCCGCTGCACCGGCTCGCGCAGCCGGTCCCGATCGTGCCCGCCAGCCTGGACGGCGACGAAGTGCTCGAACGCGTCCGTGCCGACGGCATGCAGGTCGCCTTGGTCGTGGACGAGTACGGCGGCACCGCGGGTCTGGTCACCATGGAGGACATCATCGAGGAGATCCTCGGTGACGTCCGCGACGAGCACGACGAGGAGGAGCGTGACGTACGGCGCGTCTCCGACGGCTGGGACTGCTCGGGGCTGCTGCGCATCGACGAGGTCTCCCGGGCGACCGGATACGACGCGCCCGAAGGCGAGTACGAGACGCTCGGCGGCCTCGTGCTGACCAGGCTCGGGCGCATCCCGGTGACGGGCGACGAAGTCGTGCTCCCGAATCCCCGCTCGCAGCAGTGGACGGCGCCCGAGAGCCATGGCACGGGGGGCTGGATCGCGCGCGTGGAGCGCATGGATGGACGGCGCATCGACCGGGTCCGGCTGATCCCGGTCGATGCCGGCGCCCTCGCGACCAAGGAGCACAGCCATGGGTGACCTGTTCGGCGTCCTGCTCACCGTCGTGCTGCTCGGCGGCAACGCGTTCTTCGTCGCCGCCGAGTTCGCGCTCATCTCCGCCCGCCGCGACCGGCTCGAAGCGCTCGCCGCGCAAGGCAAACGCAACGCGAACACCGTCATCCGGGCGGGCGAGAACCTCTCGATGATGCTGGCGGCCGCGCAGCTGGGCATCACCATCTGTTCCATCCTGCTCGGCCGCGTCGGCGAGCCCGCCGTCGCGCACCTGCTGGAAGGCCCGTTCGAGCTGCTCGGACTGCCCGACCAACTGCTGCACCCGGTGGCGTTCGCTCTAGCGCTCACCATCGTGGTCATCCTGCACATCCTGTTCGGCGAGATGATCCCGAAGAACATCGCGCTGGCCGGACCGGAGCGCAGCGCGCTGCTGCTGGTGCCGGTGCACCTGATGTGGTTGCGGCTGGCCCGTCCGCTCATCGCGTTCTACAACCTGGCCGCCAACCTGTCGCTGCGCCTGCTGCGGATCGAGCCGAAGGACGAGCTCGAGGCCACCGTCTCGACGGTCGAGCTGGCCGAGATGATCGGCGAGTCCCGCTCCGAGGGGCTGCTCGACGAGGAAGAACACCGCCGCCTGACCCAGGCGCTCGGCACCAGCGACCGGGTGGTCGCCGACGTGATGGTGCCTCGGGACGCCACCCGATCGATCCCCCTGCGCGGCAACGGGACCACGCTCGGCGACATCGAGTCCGCCGTCGCCGAGACCGGCTTCTCCCGGTTCCCGGTGCGGGCGAACGACGGCTCGCTGGTCGGCTACCTGCACGTCAAGGACGTGCTGGACAAGGTCGCCGACGAGAGCGCCGGACCGGGTACGCCGATCCCACGCACCGATATCCGCCCGCTGCCCACGGTCGGCATGAACACCACGCTCTACGAGGCGCTGGCGCGGCTGCGACGCACGAACAGCCACCTCGGCCGCGTGGTCGACGACCGGGGCAACACCACCGGCATCGTCGCACTGGAGGACCTGGTGGAGGAATTCGTCGGCACCGTCCGAGACGGAACGCACCGGGTGGGCGAATGACGACCTGGGCAGCGCGTGACGCCGCACCGCCCGGAGCGCGGTGAGCATGCGGGTGTTGTCCGGTGCGCAGTGGCAGGCGGCCGCCGCCGCGCACCGGGCCCGGCTCGACGGATTGGTCGGGCCCTATCTCGAACGGCGGGCGCAAGGTTCGTCGCACCCGGTGATCGACTTCTTGTTCACCTATTACGGGCACAAACCCGCCCAGTTGCGACGCTGGCATCCTGGCTACGGCCTCGGGCTGGCAGACGCCGCCGAGTACCAGGGAGCCCGTGGGTATCACCGCGTCGGCGCAAGGCCGGATGCCGGGGAGCGCGCGGCGTACGTCTACACCGCCGATCCCGCCTACCTGGAAAAACGCCGCGATACCCTCGCTTTCGTCGCGGATCTGTTGCGTGCCACCGCTTCCCGGCCCGCCCAGCTCTCCTGCTTCGGCCTGCACGAATGGGCTATGGTGTATCGCTCCGACGACATCCGCCACCAGAAGGTGCCGCTGCGGCTCGGACGAGCGGGCACCGACGCCGTGGTCGACTCGATGTCCCTGCGCTGCACGCATTTCGACGCCTATCGCTTCTTCACCCCGGATGCCGTCGGACGCAATGCCGAACCGCTCACCCGCGCCGGCCAACTCCACCGCGAGCAGCCGGGCTGCCTGCACGTGAACATGGATTTGTACAAGTGGGGCTTCAAGCTCGTGCCGCTGATCTCCTCGCAGTTGCTGCTGGATTGTTTCGAGCTGGCTTGCGCCGCCCGCGAACTCGACATGCGCGCCAGCCCCTACGACCTGTCGGCGCTGGGCTACAAGCCGGTGCGCATCGAGACACCCACCGGGCGCGCGGAATACGTTCGCGCCCAGTCCGCGCTGGCCCAGCGCGCCGCCGAGCTGCGACGCACGTTCCTCGGCGTCTGCGACGATCTGCTCGCCTCGCATACCGACACGGACGCAGCCCGACGCACCGAACCGACCCATCCACGCTGACGCCTTCGGCCGGAAAACTTCGCGAATCCGGCTGCGATTCGGCGAAACTCCCCCTCGTGACGCTGGGAATCCCTACCATGCAGTGACTGTCCCAGTCACCCTGGGGAGCCGAACTCGACGACGAAGTTGGGGGGTCGCGACGATGCGCCCACTGGCCGGACTGTGCCGCACCAAACCGCTGGCCCTGCTCATCATCGGCGTGGTCACGGCCATGCTCCTGCCCGCGAGCGCGTCGGCCGATCAGCATTCGGATCTGCCGAGCGCCGTGCGGGAGTTCCTCGACGTCGGGCGCACCTCGGTCCCTCGCGCCGAATGCGGGCCCGGCGCCGCACCCGAGAACGGCTTGCAGGGCGATGTCACCGCCGCCGACCGCGACAGCGGCCGCAGCACCTCGGGCTACCGGTGCAACATCTCCTTCGTCGGCGGCTACGCGGGTCGCGGGGCGGGCATCACGTCCACCAGCTTCGAGCACTGCGCCTACCTCGGCTCGTTCTTTCCCGGCGACCTGATCGGCGAGGGGCGCGGCGTCCAAGTGCTCGACGTGTCCGACCCTGCGCACCCGCGCCCGACGGTGACCTTGACCGAGCCGGCCATGCTCGCGGGCACCTGGGAGAGCCTGAAGGTCAACACCGAGCGCAAACTGCTGGTCGGCACGGGCGTTCCGGTCGGCGAAGGCGTGGGTTACCTGTCGGTCTACGACGTCTCCGATTGCGCGCATCCGCGACTGCTCAATCCCGGCCCGGGGACGAATCTGCTGATGCCGCTGCCGATCACCACCCACGAGGGCGGCTTCTCCCCGGACGGCAACACGTATTGGGCCTCCGGGATCGCACCCGGTTTCGTCAGCGCGGTCGATTTGACCGATCCGGCGAAACCGCACGTGATCTGGCAGGGACTGACCGGCATCGAGGCGCACGGCTTCGGCATCAGCCCCGACGGCAACCGGATGTACCTCTCCGCACTCGGTGGTTTCACCGTCCTCGACATCAGCGCGGTGCAGCGCCGCGACCCGAACCCGCAAGTGCCGCACCTCGGCCGGGTGTTCTGGACGGACGGCTGGGCAACCCAGCACAGTGTCCCGGTCAGTTATGACGGCAAGCCCTACCTCTACACCGTCGACGAGGGCGGCTCCGGCGGCGTCAAACTCATCGACATCTCCGACGAGACGGCGCCCAAGGTCGCCAACAAGATCAAGCTCGAGATCAACCTGCCCGAGCACATCGACAGCAATATCGGCTCCTCCATGGGCGGTTCCGCCTTCGCCTACGAATCGCACTACTGCGCCGCCGACCGCCAAGTCGACCCGACCGCCCTGGCCTGCGGGTGGATCTCCTCCGGCATCCGGGTGTTCGACATCCGCGATCCCTATGCCATCCGGGAGATCGCCTACTACAACCCGCCCGCCCGCACCGGCCAGAACCTGAGTCTGTGGAACTCGCCGCACGCGCTCGCCTCTCTCATCGGCGTTCCGCTGATGAGCGCGCCCTCCGCGGTGCGCGCCGTGCTGGAGGGACGATTCGACCCGTTGGATGCCACCACTCCGCGCACCGGCAGGCTGGCCTTCGGCGACGTGTCCACCGATTGGTGTCTCTCGCCGCCGGAATGGCGCGGGTCGCAACTCTACGTCGCGTGCTCGGACAACGGATTCATGGTCCTGCGATTGGACGACGAGGTGTACTCGCCGCCGGCGAATCAGCGATCGATCGTCGGGTCGTAGCGATGCCGCACTGGATGCGTATCGCGGCTGCGGCGTCGGCGGCCTTTGCGCTGCTCGTGCTCGGCGCCGCACTGCGCCCGTTGATGTTTCCCGAAAGCCGTTCCGCCGCACCAGTTCTCACCGACGTCGAAATCGCCTTCGCCCAGGATATGACCACCCATCACCAGCAAGCACTGCTCATGGTGCAGCGGCTCGATCGCTCGATCGATCCGGTGATCGCCCGGCTGGCCGAGCAACTCGACCGGACCCAGCGGCTGGAGATCGGCACCATGCTCGGCTGGCTGCGCCTGGCGGGCGCGCCGCCCGGTGCCGCACACCCGATGGCGTGGATGCCCAGCGCGGAGGCGTCGCATCGACATGCGGCAGCGGTCGCGGGTGCGGCGCCACCGATGCCGGGGATGGCGAGCACGGCGGAGCTGGACGATCTTGCGGCGGCGCGCGGCGGGTCTGCGGAAATCCTGTTCCTGCAGTTGATGTTCCGCCACCATCAGGGCGGCATAGCGATGGCCGAGGCGGCCGACGGCCTCTTGCGCTCCGGACCGGTCAAGGAGATGGCCCGTGCCATGATCCACGGGCAGAGTCAGGAAGCAGGGGTGATGGGCATGCTGCTCACCCGGCGCGGGGCCGCGCCCTTGCCGTGACCACTCGGTCACGACGCCACATGCAACCCGAACCCGCTCGCTCCCCGCGCCTCGCGACCCGGCAACAGACGCAGGCTGCGGTCGTAGTCGCCGCCGCCTTGCGGCCGGTATCGAATCGGCTCCAGGTCCGCCAGTTCCGACATCCGCCGCCGCAACTCGTGTGCGACCTCGTCGAAGCGCTCGGCGCCGAGCCGGATCGTGTCGTGCGCCACGAACGGTGGCAGCACGTCCATGCCGGTGTAGTACAGGATGCCGTGGTGAATCGGGAACAGCAGATCGTCGACCGGGCCGTTGATCCCGCGATCGGAATACGACGGCTGCTTGCCCCCGACGGAGACCACGAGCATCGCGCGCCGCCCGGCCAGGACGCCCGCCCCGTACCTGGGCAGCGCCTTGCCTCCGGCTCCGTAAGCGAAATCGCAGGTGAGAACTCGGTCCACCCAGCCCTTCATGATCGCGGGCATGCCGAACCACCAGAGCGGGAAATGCAGGACGACGGCGTCGGCCCACAGCAGTTTCTCCTGCTCGGCGCGGATGTCGGGGCTCAGCGTCCCGTCGCGATAGGCCACGCCCGAGGCCAGCATGAAATTGGGCTCGGCGACCGGGCCGAAATCGTCGGTGTCGGCGGCGGCCTTCCAGCCCATCGCGTAGAGGTCGGTGATGCGTACCTCGTGGCCGTCCGCCCGCAACTGCCGCACGGCCACGTCTTTCAAAGCGCCGGTGAGTGAGTCCGGCTTCGGGTGGGCGTACACGACCAGTACGTTCATTCCTGCTTTCGTCACGTCTCGGCGCAACGGCGTTCGCAGGGACGGATATTCCGCCGTTGCCTCGACCTGCGCGGAGCTCGCGGCAGACGGCTGCCTCGCGGGTGTGCGATAGCCAGGGGATACGCCGCGGTGCCCGAAGCCGCGCTCGCGGTCGCCGAGCCGGGGCGGCGAGCGTCGTGATCGCCGCCTGCGCGTCGCCGGGCGAGGTCACCCGACCGGCACCTGGCCGTGGCACGGTGCGCGCCGAGGTGACCACCGAGGCGAGGCGAGGCTGTTGCCCGGGCGATCTGCCACCGCAGCGGCAGGCGGGTGACAGGCGGCCCGGCGACGGTCTGGCGTCGGCGCGGCGGGTATGGTCGGCTGAGCCGGTCATAAGCGTCGGCCGGGAGAGGTTCAGCAACACATGATTCGGACCGATTCGTTCACGGTGCCGGGCCACGTGCGTGGTTACCCGGGAGTGGCGTTCGGCGGATACGTGGCGGGGCTGCTCGCTGCCGCCAGCGGTGCCGCGCAGGTGCGCGTCGACTTCCGGCGCGCGGTTTCCGTGGACACGCCGGTAGTGCTCGCCACCGACGGCTCCGGCGGCGTGTCGCTCACCGACCTGGACGGCGCGGTGCTGGCCGAAGCATCCGCCTCGGCGGTCACGGTGACGCCGCCACCGGCGCCCACGTGGGCAGCGGCACGAGCGGCGAGTGCTACCGCCGACGTGCTGCGCAAGATGAGCCACTGCTACGGCTGCGGCGCGGCGTGCGCGCCCGGCCGCGGGTTGCGCTTGTCGCCCTGGGCGATGTCCGCCCACGACATGGTCGTCGCCGCATGGACACCGGATCCGCTCCTCGCCGGACCCGACGGCTTCCTCAGCACCGAGAACGTCTGGGCCGCTCTGGATTGTCCCGGCGGCTGGGCGGCGATGGCCCTCCGTGATCTGCGGCCGGGAGCGGTCACCGCCGCCCTCACCGCCACACAGTTCGAACCGGTCCGCGCCGGCGACTCCTACCTCTCCTACGGCTGGCCGGTCTCCGCGAACGGCCGCAAACACACGGTAGGCGTGGCCTTGGCCCGCCCTGACGGAACGCTCTGCGCCCTCGCCGAAGCCCTCTGGATCGAGCCCCGCCAACCCCTGCCGTTCGAGTGGTGATCCACCTCACCCGGATTTGTCTGTGGCTATCGGTAACGTCCGCGTCAGGCCCTCGTCGGTACACGAAGTCCTCATCGAATTGGTCCGGCGCAGACCAAGTCTGGTCGCGGAACTGCTGTGGTCAGTGGGTGTCGACGAAGCGGTACCATTGGCCGTCGAAGGCAGAGTATTCGATACCGTTGGTGGCCGGTGGCCCGAGGTGGGGTGGGGTGGCCGGGTCGCGGAAGAAGGCGAAGCCTTCGGTATTCGAGTCGCCCTTCTGGGTGTAGAACAGGCAGCCGCCGTCGCGGGGCGTGACGAAGGTGATGGTGTAGACGCCGAGCCGGTGCCGCTGGCCGGGGTGTGCGCATTCGGCGGCCTGGTCTTCGAGGATGCCGCGGGAGAGCCGCCAGCCGGTGTCCTCCGGGACGTCGTAGAGCGACAGCGCCACCAGGACGCCGATGAGCACCGGCGAGGCGAGGCTGTGGAAGAAGGCGCGGTAGCGCAGCAGGCCGAGCAGTCCGAACAGGACGGCGATGCCGCCCAGCACGCCGAGGACGGCCCAGAGCACGACGAGGGTCGGAAACGTGCCCTCCGCGGCGAGTTGCCAGAACAGCGCCGCGCAGCAGATCGCCACCAGGGCGGTCACCAACCCCATCCACAGTACGAACCAACGAGGAACACGAGACCGTGTGCGCGAGGACCCTGCGGAGTTCACGTGTTCAAGATACGAGGCGCACGAGCTTCGCGCGCGGGATCGACGGCGGAATCGCCCTGCCCCCTGGCGATCACGACGACGCGCCGAGGCCCTGCGAACAGCGGCTGGACGCCGCGTAACCGGCACACGGGCCGATTTCCCGAGCCGCGCTCTGCAGTTCCCATACGCCGAATCCGGCGCGGATCCCCGAATTCCGGCGCGCCAGGCGCGCGTACGCGCCCGGTAGTACGGTCCGCCGGTGTGAAAACAAACATTTCGGAACGTTCTTCGATTTGGTCCCGAATCGCAGAATCCCCCGGCCAGTAGACCTGACCAGGGGATTCGCTACTCGAAACAGTTCGTGCACCGCACGCTCACAGCGGCGGGAAGCCCGCCGATCCGGTGGCCATCCAATTCCAGAACATCGCCGCGCGATTGGCGAGCAATGCCACGATGTCGAGCACAACGCTTCCCATGAATCTTCCTCACAAATCGACCGATCTCGTGCGGCACCCAGGGTAACGGACCGATAAACGGGAGTCGAAACTCCCGTTGCCCCGAAAGCGCGAATCCCCCGGCCGACGCGACCGGGGGATTCGTTGCACGCGGAGATTACACGCAGGCCAGCGCCTTCGCCTCGCGGCGACGGCGGTGCAGGATCGGCTCGGTGTACCCGTTGGGCTGCTTGGTGCCCTCGAGGATCAGCTCCTTGGCCGCCTGGAACGCGATGCTGCCTGCGAAGTCCGGCGCCATCGCCCGGTAGTTCGGGTCGCCCGCGTTCTGCCGGTCCACGACCGGAGCCATCCGCTCCAGGCTGGCCACCACCTCCTCGGCGGTGACGATGCCGTGGCGCAGCCAGTTGGCCATCAGCTGGCTGGAGATGCGCAGGGTCGCCCGGTCTTCCATGAGCGCGACGTCCTTGATGTCCGGCACCTTGGAGCAGCCGACGCCCTGGTCGATCCAGCGCACCACGTAGCCGAGGATGGACTGCGAGTTGTTGTCCAGCTCCTGGCGCTTCTCCTCGTCGGTCCAGTTCGGCGCGGCGGCCAGCGGGATCTCCAGGATCTCGTCGACGGTGGCGCGGCGGCCGCCCTTGGCGATCTCCTGCTGCCGCTTGAACACGTCGACGAGGTGGTAGTGCGTCGCGTGCAAGGTGGCGGCGGTCGGCGAGGGCACCCACGCGGTGTTGGCGCCCGCGCGCGGGTGGCCGATCTTCTGGACGAGCATGTCGGCCATCAGGTCCGGCATGGCCCACATGCCCTTGCCGATCTGCGCCTTGCCGGGCAGTCCCGCCGCGAGACCGGTGTCGACGTTCCAGTCCTCGTAGGACAGGATCCACTGCTGGGACTTCATATCGGCCTTGCGGACCATCGGCCCGGCCTCCATGGAAGTGTGGATCTCGTCGCCGGTGCGGTCCAGGAAGCCGGTGTTGATGAACACCACCCGCTCGGCGGCGGCCTGGATGCAGGCCTTCAGGTTCACCGTGGTCCGGCGCTCCTCGTCCATGATGCCGACCTTGAGCGTGTTGCGCGGCAGACCGAGCACGTCCTCGATCCGGCCGAACAGCTCGTTGGTGAAGGCGACCTCGTCGGGGCCGTGCATCTTCGGCTTCACGATGTAGACCGAGCCGGTGCGGCTGTTCTTCAGCTTCGCGTCGTCGGCCAAGCTGTGCTTGGCGATCAGCGAGGTGATCAGCCCGTCCATGATGCCCTCGGGCACCTCGTTGCCCTCGGCATCCAGGATGGCGTCGGAGGTCATCAGGTGACCGACGTTGCGCACGAACAGCAGCGAACGGCCGTGCAGCACCAGTTCGCCGCCGTCCAGCGCGGTGTACACGCGGTCGGGGTTCATGGTGCGGGTGAAGGTCTTCTCGCCCTTGCTGACCTTCTCTGCGAGGTCGCCCTTCATCAAGCCGAGCCAGTTGTGGTAGCAGAGCACCTTGTCCTCGGCGTCGACCGCGGCGACCGAGTCCTCGAAGTCCATGATCGTGGTGACCGCGGACTCCAGCACGACGTCCTTGACCCCCGCGGTGTCGGTGCTGCCGATCGGGGACTGCGGGTCGATCTGGATCTCGATGTGCAGGCCGTTGTGCTTCAGCAGCACCGAGCTCGGCGCTTCCGGGTCGCCCAGGTAGCCGACCAGCTGGGAGGCGTCGGCCAGGCCGATGCTGGCGCCGTCCTCCAGGCCGACCTCGAGTTCGCCGTCGACGATCTTGTAGGACGTCGAGCCGATGTGCGAACCGGTGATCAGGGTGACCGAGTCGTCGAGGAAGTTGCGCGCCCACTCGATGACCTTGTCGCCGCGCACCTTGTTGTAGCCGGTGCCCTTCTCCGCGCCGCCCGCCTCGGAGATGGCGTCGGTGCCGTAGAGCGCGTCGTACAGCGAGCCCCAGCGCGCGTTGGCCGCGTTGATCGCGAAGCGGGCGTTCATCACCGGCACCACCAGCTGCGGACCCGCGGTGGCGGCGATCTCCTCGTCCACGTTCTGCGTGGTGATCTGGAAATCGGCGGGCTCGGGCCGCAGGTAGCCGATCTCGGTCAGGAAGTTCTTGTAGGCGGCCTTGTCGTAGTTCGCGCCGGGGTGCTCCGCGTGCCAGGCGTCGACCTTGCCCTGGATCTCGTCGCGTTCGGCCAGCAGGGCGCGGTTGCGCGGAGCGAGATCGTTGATGACCTGCTCGGCGCCGGCCCAGAACGCGGCGGAGTCCACGCCGGAACCGGGGAGCGCCTCGTTCTCGACGAACTCGTGGAGAACGCGTGCCACCTGGAGCCCGCCGACCTGAATCCGCTCTGTCATCTACTGCCTCACTTCCGAGAAAGCCGAGTGGGAAAACAGTGCCATGTTACCCGCGGGTAGTGGGGTTGCCGCGCGCCGGGTCGTCCAGGGCCTGTGCCCGAATCCGTCCGCCACGCCGGTGTGCGCTGGTCTTTCACCCGGCGGGTCCTCGCGCCGTCGACGGTCGGCCGGACAGCCCCTTGATCCTAACCCGCGGCCGATTTAATGTACTGATCGGAACATTTCTTG
Source organism: Nocardia sp. CY41 (assembly GCF_009829325.1). Taxonomy (GTDB): domain Bacteria; phylum Actinomycetota; class Actinomycetes; order Mycobacteriales; family Mycobacteriaceae; genus Nocardia. Next base: position 47,837 of record NZ_VUOS01000030.1, on the reverse strand, counting down.
ACATGCAGGAGTTCAGGTGCCACTCACCGACAAGGTCGCCGTCGTCACCGGAGGAAGCCGAGGGCTGGGCAAGCAGATGGTGCTCGCGTTCGCCGAGTCCGGCGCGGATGTGGTGATCGCCAGCCGCAAACTGGACGGCTGCGCCGCGCTGGCCGAGGAGGTGACCGAGCGGTTCGGACGCCGTGCCTTGCCAGTGGCCTGCAACGTCAGCGACTGGTCGCAGTGCGACGCTCTGGTGGAGACCGTCTACGACGCGTTCGGCCGGGTGGACGTGCTGGTCAACAACGCGGGCCTGTCGCCGCTGTATCCGAGCTTGGACCAGGTCACCGAGGCGTTGTTCGACAAGGTCATCGGGGTGAACCTCAAGGGACCGTTCCGGCTGTCGGCTCTGATCGGCAGCCGCATGGCGGCCGACGGCGGCGGCTCGATCATCAACGTCTCCTCCATCGAGGCGAGCAGACCGGAGCCCTTCGCGGTGCCGTATTCGGCGGCCAAGGCGGGACTCAACGCCCTGACCGGCGGGCTGGCCCAGACGTTCGCCCCGAACGTCCGCGTCAACACCATCCAGTGCGGCCCCTTCGACACCGATATCGCCACCGCGTGGCCCGACGAGTTGCGCGCGCAACTCGCCGAGCACAATGCCCTGCGCCGGGTCGGCAAACCGGCGGAGATCGTCGGGGCGGCGCTGTTCTTCGCGACCGACGCCTCGGCGTTCTGCACCGGCGCCACCCTCGCGGTCGACGGAGGCTGGCGATGAAGGCACTGACTTACCAAGGCCCGCAGCAGATCTCGTATCAGGATCGGCCGGACCCGGCCCTGCCCGGACCGGACGGCGCGATCGTCCGGGTCACCGCGGCGGGCATCTGCGGCAGCGATCTGCACATCTACGCCGGACACGGATTCGTCCCGGGCGCAGGCTACGGCGTCGGGCACGAAGCGGTCGGCGAGATCGTGGAGCTGGGCCCACACGCGCGCGGGTTCGCCGTCGGTGACCGCGTGCTGGTCGCCGCCTCGGCGGGCTGCGACAGCTGTGCGCAGTGCCGCGCCGGGATCGTCACCGCGTGCGCACGCCATCCGCTGCCCGTCGACGCCTGTTATGGGCTCGGAGGCTCGCTGGCCGGATGCCAGGCCCAGTTGCTCGCCGTTCCGCACGCCGCCGGCAACCTCGGGAAGTTGCCGGACGAGGTGAGCGACACCGCTGCCGTCGTGCTCACCGACAACGCGCCCACCGGGTGGTACGGCGCCCGGCGCGCCCGGATCGCGCCCGGTGACACCGTGGTGGTGATCGGGCTCGGTCCGGTCGGTCTCATGGCGGTGCAGTCCGCCTTCGCGATGGGAGCAGCACGCGTGCTCGGCGTGGACCTGCTCACCGAACGCCGCGAACGCGCCGCCGAACTGGGCGCGGAGCCGATCGACGCGGACGACCCCAAGCAGGCGATCCGTGACATGCTGCACGGCGGAGCGGATGTCGCGATCGAGGCGGTCGGGGCCGACGCGACCATCAAGCTGGCGATCAGCGCTGTCGGGCACGGTGGCCGGGTCAGCGTGATCGGCGTCAGCCACAACCGCGCCTACCCGTTCCATTTGATGGCGGCGCAGGTCAAGGACCTCGAATTCCACATCGGGCTGTGCTCGATCCAGTACGAACTGCCCGCCCTCCTGAAGCTCACCGCGGGCGGCAGGCTGCGGCCCGAGGCGGTGGTCACCCACCACCTCCCGATGTCCGAGGGGCCGGACGCCTACCGGATGTTCGCCGAGCGCGCCGACGGGGTGGGCAAAATCGTCCTGGACCCGTCGCGATGAGCGCGCCATCCCGCAGGCGCGGCCGCCCGCCCGCCGCCGAGTCGACGGCGAGCGACACCAGGGCGCGCATCGTGCGGGCGGCGATCGATCTATTCGCCGAGCAGGGGTTTCACGGCACCGGCGTGGCCGAGATCGGCGAGCGCGCCGACGTGCAGCGCGGCGCCCTGTACTACCACATCGGTTCGAAAGAGGAACTGCTCTGGCAGATCCTGCGCGACTACATCCAGCCGATGCTGACCGAGGCCGAAGCGATCGCCGACGGCTCCGACGATCCGGTCACCAAGCTGCGCAAAATGATTCACAGTCACGTCCGGCTGATCATCCGTCATCAGCGCGAGGTGGCCATCCAGCTGCGCGATGTCGGCGCGCTCACCGGCGAGCGCGCCGCGCAGTTGCAGGAGCTGCGCGACCGGGTGCAGCACTGCTGGCAACGCGTCATCGACGCCGGCCACGCCGAAGGACTGTTGCGCACCGGCGACCACGTGGTGACCAACAGCATGCTCGGCATGGTGAACATGGTCTCGTTCTGGTACCGCCCGCACGGCGACCGCTCCCCCGGCGAGATCGCCGACATCCTCGCGACCACTTTGCTCGACGGCGTGGTGACCGGCACCGCGCGGGACACGAAAGGCTGACCATGGCTTGGGATTTCGCGACCGATCCGGAGTACCAGCGGAAACTGGACTGGGCGGCGGAGTTCGTCCGCACCGAGGTGGAGCCGCTGGACCTGCTCTACCCCAATCCGTACGACCGCACCGACCGCGAGGCCACGGCGCTGCTGCGCCCGCTGCAGAAGCAGGTCAAGGACCAGGGCCTGTGGGCCTGCCACCTCGGACCCGAACTGGGTGGCCCCGGCTACGGTCAGATGAAGCTGGCCCTGCTCAACGAGGTGCTCGGCACGTCGGTGTGGGCGCCGTCGGTATTCGGTTGCCAGGCACCGGATTCCGGCAACGCCGAGATTCTCGCGCACTACGGCACGCCGGAGCAGAAGAAGACCTACCTCGAGCCGCTGCTGGCCGGTGAGATCGGTTCGTGCTACGTGATGACCGAGCCGACCGGCGGTTCGGACCCGACGCTGTTCCGGACCCGCGCGGTGCGCGACGGCGACCACTGGGTGATCAACGGCGAGAAGTGGTTCAACTCCAACGCGCAGTTCGCCGCCTTCCACATCGTCATGGTGGTGACCGATCCCGAGGTGAGTCCGTATCGGGGCATGTCGATGTTCATCGTGCCCGCCGACGCTCCCGGCCTGGAGATCGTGAAGAACTATCACGTCGCCGGATTCAGCGAGCACGAGGGACATCTGCGGTTCACCGACGTCCGCGTCCCCGCCGATCACCTGCTCGGCGCGGAAGGCGACGGCTTCGTCGTCGCGCAGACGCGGCTGGGCGGCGGCCGCGTGCATCACGCGATGCGCACCGTCGCCATGGTCCGTAAGGCGTTCGACATGATGGCCGAGCGAGCGGTCTCTCGTCCGATGCGCGGCGGGCCCCTGGCCGGGTTGCAGATGACCCAGGAACGCATCGCCGACAGCTGGATCGAGATGGAGCAGTTCCGGCTGCTGGTCCTGCGTACGGCGTGGCGCATCGACAAGGAGCAGGACTACAAGAAGGTCCGCAAGGACATCGCGGCCATCAAGGTCGCCATGCCCAAGGTGATGCACGACATCGCCCAGCGCGCGCTACACCTGCACGGCGCACTGGGCGTCAGCCAGGATCTGCCGTTCGTCGACATGCTCACCTACGCCGAGGTGATGGCCATCGCCGACGGCCCCACCGAGGTCCACAAGATCACGCTCGCGAAAGAGGTGCTGAAGGACTACGCCCCGGCCGACCCGGTGTATCCGAGCGGATACCGGCCCGCGCTGCGGGACAAGGCGCGCGAGCTGGTCGCCCGGCGCCTCGAGCACGTCGTCGGGAATCTCTGAGGTCGGCGCGCGGGTTCAGGACGCGCGTCGGGCCGTCGCGTCCATGTGCGAGGTGTCCGCGTAACCGGCCACCGGGCTGAGCCGCAGCACCGACGGCATCCGGCGGGTGAGCGCGGGCGGGCCGGTGAACGTCACCCGGCCCGTCCGCAGCGCGTGCGCCAGCGGCAGCCGCCCCAGCCACACCTGGTAGAGCGAGGCGACGTCGGCGCCGATCGCGACGTCCACGGGATAGCCGGGGTCGGACTCGCACACCGACGGCACCCCTGCCTCGACCACGATCCAGAAGCGGCGCAGGTCGTCGGTGAAGCGCACCAGCAGGACGTGCCGGCGGCCGGGGAACGAGGAGGTGTCCACTCGCGTGTGCATCCACCACACCAACAGAGCGGGATCGCGCTCGTCCTCGCGGGGCGCGCCGAAACTCCAGCGCGCGCCCCATTCGCCGAGGCCGAACAGGATCGGCTCGAGCTCCCGCCCCGCGTCGGTGAGCAGGTACTCCCCGGCCGACCTTTCCACCAGCCCGGCCCGTTCGAACTGCCGCAGGCGTTTGGCGAGCAGGCTGCGAGACAGGCCGGGCAGGCCGCGCGCGAGGTCGTTGAACCGGGTGGTGCCCAGCAACAGGTCGCGCAGGATCAACAGCGACCAGCGCTCACCCACCAGGTCGAGTGCGCGGGAGATCGGGCAGTACTGGCCGTAACTCGGCGTCGGAGTCGTCATGGCACCTCGCGAACGGGGTCTCGTTTCTGAACCGGGTAGGTCCACTTTCTGCACTATCCGGTTATCGCGGCCGTTCTTAGTTTCGAAACATGACCACTACAGCTCCTGCCGTCACCGATACCACCGCCATCGACTGGATCGCCCGCGCACGCCGCGTCGGCGAGACCCTTCGTCCCGGGGTCGCCAGCCGTGACCGCTCCGGGGAGATCTCGCTCGCCGCGTTCGACCTGCTGCGCGAGAGCGGACTGTCGGCCGCCCTCGTGCCCGCCGAGTTCGGCGGCGGCGGGGTCACCCACCGCGAGATGGGCGAGATCCTGCGCGAATTGGGCCGTCACGACCCCTCCACCGCGGTCGCCTTCGCGATGCATACCCACTTGGTCGCCGCCCAGGTGTGGCGGCACAACCACGGCATCGACGCCGCGCCGCTGTTCGCCAAGGTGGTCGCGGGCGCGATCCTGGTCAGCACCGGCGCCTCCGACTGGGTCGGCTCCAACGGCCGCGCCGAGCGGGTCGACGGCGGCTACCGGGTGCACGCGCGCAAAGCCCCGGCCAGCGGATGCGAGGCGGGCACCGTGTTGGTGACCAGCGTGCGCTGGGACGACGCACCCGACGGGCCGCAGGTGCTGCACTGCGCCATACCGTTCGCCGCCCACGGCGTGCGGATCGAGCGCACCTGGGACACCCTCGGACTGCGTGCGACCGGTTCGCATACCGTCGTGCTGGAGGACGTGTTCGTGCCCGACGCGGCGGTGTCGCTGACCCGTCCCGCCACCGTCTGGCCGCCGCTGCTGAACGTCGTGCTCGGCGCCGCCATGCCGCTGGTGATGGCGGCCTATCTCGGCATCGCCGACGGCGCGGTCGACCTCGCGACCACGCTGGCGGCGGGGCGGGCCGACGCGCCGACCGTCCAGATGGCGGGTGAGATGGCCACCGCGCACACCACCGCGGGCGACCTCGTCGACGCGATGTTCGCCGCGTCGGAGAACCTGCGCTTCGCCAACACCGATCAGCACGCGAGCCGGACGCTCAGCCGTAAGACCGCCGCGGCGGACGCGCTCGTGCGCACCGTGCGCTCGGCCATCGAAACCGTCGGCGGCCTGGGCTATTCCCGCACCTGCGAACTCGAGATGCGTTACCGCGACGTGCACGGCTGCCTGTTCCACCCGTTGCCCCGGGCCAAGCAGACCCATTTCACCGGCCGCGTCCTGCTCGGCCGGTCCCCGATCGCATGACGCCGATCCGTTCCGTCGACGCCGCTGCCGCTTCGCCGCCATAATCGGACGGGGGCGAGCGCCCCTGCGCAGTGCACCGGGCCTTTCCGGTCACGCGACGACGCTCCGAGGAGAAGCCATGGCGTCCGCACGCGGAATCGCTCGATCGCCGATCACCTGGGTCGTCGCGGTGCTGCTGGTGGCGGCGCTCGGCGTCGGGCTGGCCGTGTTCCAGCCCTGGCGGCTGTTCACCGACACCACCGTCGAAGAGGCCGCGCCGTCCGTCGCCGCGACGCCGGGGCAGGGCGGCACGGAAGCCCAGCCGCGCACTCTGGCCAGGGGCACGTTCGTCTCGCACGAGCACGCGACCTCCGGCACCGTGGTGATCCTGCGGCTGCCCGACGACAGCAGAGTGTTGCGCGTGCAGAACCTCGACACTTCCGACGGACCCGACCTGCACGTCTGGCTCACCGACGCGCCCGTGCGCGAGGGCCGCGACGGCTGGTTCGTCTTCGACGACGGTCTCCACACCGACCTGGGCAAGCTCAAAGGCAATCAGGGAAGCCAGAACTACGCCATCCCCGCCGACGCCGACCTGGCCCGGTTGACCAGCGTCGCGATCTGGTGCGACCGGTTCAACGTCTCCTTCGGCGCGGCCGAGCTGCGACCGACCTGACCCCGGCGTGCCCCTGCTGCGCACCGCCGAAAAATGACCCGACAACGGCGGGTGCGCTGTGCCACCATGTTTTTCGATACCGGCCACCGCCTCGAGGTGGTCCCGAGCAGTAGAGAGGAGGGGCGGCAGTGAATCCGGAGACGACCACGCGAACGGCCACCTGGGCAGCGCAATCGTCGGCCACAGTCGGCACGTTCGGCAGGCCGATGCGCGCACGGCACGGTGAATCGGACCACAGCCGCCTCCAGGCCATCGGCTGATCGCCGCATCCCGTTCTCGTTCGCTCGATTCCGCATGAAACATGGTGATTCCCATGACGTTCCGCCGTGCCGCCGACCAGGCGGCGATAACCGCCGACAACTGGATACACACCGGGGTCCTCGTCCTGAACGCCTCCTACGAGGCGCTCGACGAGGTCAAGGCCGACCGGGCCGTGGTGCTGCTGGTCGCCGGAGCCGCGGAGTCGGTGGCCGACCGGGAGCCGCACTTCCCCATCCGGTCGCGACACAGGGAAATCGCATTGCCGCAGACGATTCGGCTGCTGCGCTACGTCTTCCTGGAGCACACCGTGCTGGTGCACGACGAGAGCAGGGCCACGCTGGCGGGGGTGCTGCGCCGCGACCGGAACCGGTGCGGCTACTGCGCCGGGTGGGCACGCACCGTGGACCACGTCCGGCCCCGGTCTCGGGGCGGCCCGAACACCTGGAGCAATCTCGTGGCCTGCTGCGCGCCGCGCAACGCGGCCAAGGCCGACCGCACCCCGGAGGAGGCGGGCATGCGGCTGCTCTGGGAGCCGAAGGCCCCGACCCATCAGGTCAGGCAGCAGCGCCGGATCTGGAAGCAACTCGCCGCGACCTGACCACGACCCGAGAAAGGAGAAGATCGCGATGACGCGCACCGAGACCACCGCCGTCGCGGAGCTGACCTTGGCCGACCTGCTCCCGCTCTCGGATTCCCGAGGGTGGCACCGGGCGGCCTGCCGCGGCGACCCCAACCACGAAGCCTGGTTCCCGTACCCGTCGCAGGACTTCGATTACGCCCGCGAAGTGTGCGCACGCTGCCCGATCCGGGACGCGTGCGGCGACTTCGCCGCGCGCACCGGGCAGTCAGGGGTCTGGGGCGGACATGAGTTCGACCGCGGACGAGTGATCCGCCACTGAAGTCCCGCCGTCGCGTCGTTCCGGATACGACGGCGGCACTCCGGATGCCGCTTCCGCTCGTGCCGGTCAGGGGAAGCCTCGCCGAATTCGCGCCGAGCGGGTGACCATACACTGAGCGCGTGGGCACTCATCGCAGCGGAACCAGATCCCGGGGCGTCAGCAAGGGTCCGGTTATCGCGGTGGTTGCCATTGCGTTACTGGCCGCGATCGTCGTCGGCTGGTTCCAGCTGCGCGATCGCGCGGCGGATCAGGACAGCGCGGCGGCGGCCGAATGCGTGGAGGGTCCGGCGACGCTCTATGTGACGGCCGATCCCGGCATCGCGGCGCAGGTGCGGGCCGCCGCGGACGGTTACAACGCCACCCGGCCGAAAGTGCGCGACCACTGCGCCCGGGTCGAGGTGACCGCGCAGCCCTCCGCGGCGATCGTCGCGGCGTTCACCGGCGGCAAGCCGTGGGACCAGGCGCTCGGCCGGCAGCCGGCGTTGTGGATCGCCGATTCCACCCGCTCCATCGAGTCCATGCGCGTCCCCGGCCTGATCGAGGGCACGCCGATGTCCATCGCCGCGAGCCCGATCGTGCTCGCGGTGCCGGAAGACCTGCGGCGTGCACTGGAGCAGGCCGACGTCTCGTGGGCGGATCTGCCGCGATTACAGCAGGGCTCGCTCGGCGAGATCGGGCTCAGCGGGTGGGGCGGACTGCGGATGGCCCTTCCCTCGGGCGACGCCACGCTGGCCGCGGCCGCGGCGGTCGGATCCGCGGTGTCGGGCGCCGAGCCGCTCAGCGAGCAGGCCGCACAGTCCGGCCAGGTGGTCGCCGCGATCTCCGGGCTGGCCGCCGAAGCCCCCGAGGCCGCCGACACCGTGACCGCACTGGCGGAGATCACGGCACAGGACGCCCCGGTGCACGCGATTGCGGCAACCGAGCAGCAATTGAAGGGCGTCGCCGGAGTCGCCGCCTTCCGCCCCGCGGGCTCGGCGCCCGTTGCCGACTACCCGGCCGCGTTGATGTCCGGCGCGTGGGTGGACAAGACGCAGAATCTCATCGCCGGACGGTTCGCCGACTACCTGCGCAAGCCCGAGCAGGCGCAGGCCTTCCTCGCGGCGGGCTTCGGCAGTGCGCCGCCGGCCGCGGCCGTACCCGCGCGTGGCGCACTCGACAGAGTGCGCGCCACACTGGCGAATCCCGTGCTCGGCGTGCGATCGACCGTCCTGGTCGACGTGTCGGCGTCGATGGGAACCGCCGAGGGCGCGACGACGCGCCTGGCGAACGTCCTCGCCGCGCTGAACTCCACGATGACGGTGATGCCGCCCGAGTTCGGCCTCGGTGTGTGGACCTTCGGCAAGAACCTGGACGGCAACACCCCGTACCGGGTGGCAGCCGCCACCGCCCCACTCGACGCCGATCAGCGGACGAAGATCAGTACCGCGTCGACCTCGATACGCCCGAGCGAAACCAAGACCGACCAGGCCTATCCTTCTCTGATCGCGGCATACAAGAGCGCGGTGGCCGGGTACACGCGCGGCCGCACCAACTCGGTGCTGCTGATCACGGACGGACCCGATGACGACTCCACGGTCACCGGCACCCAACTGGCCGCCGACATCACCGCCGCCACCGACAGCGCGCACCCCGTGCGCGTCGACGTGATCGTGCTCGGCGGCAGCGGCACTCAGACACTCCAGGCCCTCGCGCAGCAGACCGGTGGCCACTACACCCGGCTGGCCACCTCCGACGACATCGGCTTCGGCAACGCCGTCGTCCGAGCGCTCACCACGCCGTAGCCCATCCGGCGTTCGCCCGCCGGAATTCGCGGATATCACTCGTCCTGCGCCGTAGACATCCCGAATTGGTAAGTTTAGACTTACGGTTCGTGGGGACTTACCGAGATGCGGCACTGGACGCGCTGGGCGATCCGACGAGGCGGGCGATCTTCGAACGCCTCGGCAAGGGGCCGTGCGCGGTGGGAGAGCTGGCCGCGGGCCTTCCGGTGAGCAGGCCCGCCGTCTCCCAGCACCTCAAGGTGCTGGAACAGGCCGGATTGGTGACCCACGAGGCGGTCGGCACGCGCCGGGTCTACCGCTTGAACCCCACCGGCATCGAGGCGCTGCGCGCGTATTTCATCCACTTCTGGACCGCCGCCATGTCGGCTTTCCAGGACGAGGTGCACCGGCGGGCCACCGAAAAACGAGCCACCAGCGAGGAGCAGTCATGACACAGCAGGCCAGCGACAAGGACGTGCGCGTCGAACTCGTCGTCGACGCCCCCATCGAGACCGCGTACGAGGTGTTCACCACCGGCATCGACAGCTGGTGGCCCCGCGAGCACCACATCGGCACCGGCCGGCTCACCGAGGAAGTGATCGAGCCGCGGGTGGGCGGCCGCTGCCTCGGCCGCGAGGAGGACGGCACCGAATGCCCGTGGGGAACCGTGCTCGTGTGGCAGCCGCCCACCCATTTCGCGTTCTCCTGGCAGATCGGGCTGGACTGGAAGCACGAGCCCGATCCCGAGCGCGCCAGCCGCGTCGATGTCACTTTCTCGGCCGTCGCTCCCGAGCGCACCGCCGTCACGCTGGTGCACTCCGGTTTCGACAAGCACGGCCCCGGCTGGGAATCCATGCACGACGCGGTCGGCAGCGCGGGCGGTTGGCCGGACCTGGTGAACACCTACGCGAAGGCGGCTGCCGCGGGATGACCGCGGATGCGCCCCGAGCCGGTGGTTCAGCCCGCGTACGCCTCCAGCGGCGGGCAGGCGCACACGAGATTCCGGTCACCATAGGCGCCGTCGATCCGGCGCACCGGCGGCCACACCTTCGCCCGGGCATGCGCGAGCCCTCGCGGATACACGGCGACTTCCCGGCTGTAGGGGTGCTCCCACGGCCCCACCAACGACGCCGCCGTGTGCGGCGCGCCGCGCAACGGATTGTCGGTCACCGGCCACACGCCCGCGGCGACCTGGTCGATCTCGGCGCGGATGGCGATCATCGCCTCGATGAAGTCGTCCAGCTCGGCGAGGTTCTCGCTCTCGGTGGGTTCGACCATCAGGGTTCCGGCCACCGGAAAGCTCATGGTCGGTGCGTGGAACCCGTAGTCGGCGAGGCGCTTCGCCACATCGTCGACGGTGACGCCGGTCTGCTTGGTGATCTCACGCAGGTCCAGGATGCACTCGTGGGCCACCATGCCGTGCTCGCCGGTGTAGAGCACCGGGAAGTACTCGTCGAGCCGCCGCGCGATGTAGTTCGCCGAAGCGATCGCCGACAGCGTGGCGCGGCGCAACCCGTCGGCGCCCATCATGCGAATGTAGGCCCAGGTGATCGGCAGAATCGAGGCCGAGCCGTACTTCGCCGCCGACACCGCCTGCGACCCCGCTTCCAGCGGATCGCCGGGCAGGTAGCGCGCCAGGTGCGCGCGCACCGCGACCGGCCCGACGCCGGGACCGCCGCCGCCGTGCGGGATGCAGAAGGTCTTGTGCAGGTTCAAGTGGCTCACATCGCCGCCGAACCGGCCCGGCCGGGCGAGGCCGACCAACGCGTTCAGGTTGGCGCCGTCCACGTAGACCTGGCCACCCGCGTCGTGCACCAGCGCGCACAACTCGGCCACCTCGTGCTCGTAGACGCCGTGCGTGGACGGATAGGTGATCATGATGCAGGCCAGGCGATCGGCGTGATCGGCGATCTTGGCGCGCAGGTCGTCGAGATCGACGTCGCCGTTGGCGCGGCATTTCACCACCTCCACGCGCAGCCCGGCCATGGCCGCCGACGCCGCGTTGGTGCCGTGCGCGCTGGAGGGAATGAGGCAGGTGTCGCGATGGGTGTCACCTCGATCGAGGTGGTAGCGGCGGATGGCCAGCAGCCCGGCGTACTCCCCCTGGCTGCCCGCGTTGGGTTGCAGGCTCACCGAGTCGTAGCCGGTGATGTCCGACAGCCAGCGTTCCAGGTCGGCGATCACCTTCAGCAGGCCGGGCGCGTCCTCGACCGGCGCGTAGGGATGCACGCGCGCGAAGCCCGGCCAGGTGATGGCCTCCATCTCCGCGGCGGCGTTGAGCTTCATGGTGCACGAGCCGAGCGGGATCATGCTGCGATCCAGCGCGATGTCCTTGTCCGACAGTGCGCGCAGATACCGCAGCATCGCGGTCTCGGTCCGGTACTTCGTGAACGCGGGGTGGTTCAGGAACTCCGAGGTGCGGTTCTCGATCGCCGCGACCGGCGCGGACGCACCGGACTCCGTCGACACCGTGGTGCCGAAGGATTCGAGCACAGCCGCGACATGCGTCTCGGTGGTGGCCTCGTCGCAGGCGATGCCGACGTGGTCGGCATCGACCAGGCGTAGATTGATGCCGCGCGACTTCGCTTTGGCCACGACGGCTTCCGCGCCGCCGGGCACATGCGCGAGCACGGTGTCGAAAAAGCTGTCGTGCACGACCGCGCCGTCCAGCCCGGCCGCGATCGCCGCGGCGTGCCCGTGCACCCGGCGGGCGATCGCCCGCAATCCGTCGGCGCCGTGGTAGGAGGCGTACATCGCGGCCACGATGGCCAGCAGCACCTGCGCGGTGCAGATGTTGGAGGTCGCCTTCTCCCGGCGGATGTGCTGCTCGCGGGTCTGCAGGGCGAGCCGGTAGGCGACCGCGCCGTCCGCGTCGACCGAGACGCCGACCAGGCGGCCGGGTAGCTGGCGGGCCTGCGGCTGCCGCACCGCGAGGTATCCGGCGTGCGGGCCGCCGAAGCCGAGCGGGACCCCGAAGCGCTGGGTGGTGCCGAAGCACACGTCGGCGCCCTGCTCACCGGGCGGCGTGATCAGGGTCATGGCCAGCAGGTCCGCGCCGATCGCCACCAGTGCGCCGCGCTCGTGCGCCGCCGCGATCAGACCGGTCCGGTCCACAACGCGACCGGAGGCTCCCGGCGTCTGCGCCAGGACACCGAAGAACTCGCCGTCGGGCAGCTCGCCGGTGGACAGGTCCGCCTCCACGATCTCCAGGTCGAGCGGCTCGGCTCGGGTGTACAGCACCGTTCTGGTCTGCGGGAACAGATCGGTGTCGATCAGCAGCCGCCGGGATTTCGCCTTGCTCGCCCGACGCAGCAACGTCATCGCTTCGGCGGCGGCGGTGGCCTCGTCGAGCATGGACGCGTTGGCGACGTCCATGCCGGTCAGCTCCGACACCATCGTCTGGAAGTTCAGCAGCGCCTCGAGCCTGCCCTGGCTGATCTCGGGCTGATACGGCGTGTAGGCGGTGTACCAGGCGGGATTCTCCAACAGGTTGCGCACGAGCACCGGCGGGGTCAGCGTGTCGTAGTAGCCGAGCCCGATCATCGAGGTGGCCACGGTGTTGGCGTGCGCCAGTTCCGCGAGTTCGGCGAGCACCTCGTGCTCCGAGCCCGCCGCGGGCAGCCCGGCCAGGCCCGCACCGTCCAAGATGCTCGCGGGCAGCGCCGCCGCGGCCAGGTCGTCCAGCGACGCCACGCCGACGACGTCCAGGATCCGCGCCAGTTCGTCCCGGTCGGGTCCGATATGGCGGTCGGCGAATGAGCGAGTCACAACAGCTCCCAAGGTCGGGCGGGGTCGGCCAGGCGGTCGACGGGTACCGGCCCTCCCCCTCTGTCGTGGCGCCTGAGAGATTCGGGTGCCGCGACCGGTGGCCGAGACCCTTTCCCCATGGGCGGGCAGCTCGAAGCCACCGCTTTCCAGAGGCGCCGAAGCCCGCACGGTCCTTTTGCCTGAGAGATTGACGGGGAGGTGCTGCTCCTTCGGCGCTCGGACTCTTTTCGAGACCGAGACTCTCCCGCACGGCGGCGACGCACCGTCAGTTTATGCCGACGCCACGCCGGAGCGCGTCACGGGACCCCGCCCGCGCCGTGTTGTTCTGGTCACTCGACCGGCCAGCGCCGTCAGATCGGCAGCCCAGCCCGCAGCCTCGTGGCGGCCAGCATGATCGACTCCGCTTGAATGCCCACCAGACGAGCCAGCGGCACCGCGATACCCGGCGCGTTCTGCTCCACGTCCGCGCACCAATGCTCGAAGACCGCGGCGAACCGGTCCCGTTCGGCGGCCAGCACGGGCGCCCCGCCGCGCGCGTATTCGTCCTCCAGCAGGCGCAGCAGCATGCCGCCCAGCCGCAGGCGCAGCATCGCGGTCCAGTCGTACTGCCCGACGAAGATCTCGCCCCTGGTCGCGATCCGATCCCGTTCCGGCACAGTCTGTCTGCTCACCGCGAGACCGGGCAGCCCGGCGACCAGCGCGCGCACCGACCGCTCGAACGGGCTGCGGCCGCTCAACTCGCCCTCGACGCCGGCGAGCACCTCCGAGGCGACCTCGGCCATGGCCCGGTAGTCGGCGGCCGTGGCGTCGAGCAGGTCGCCCAGCACACGGTCGCCCGCCGAACCGTCGCCGATGCGCGCGTCGACCCACAGCGGCAGTTCGCACACCAGGATCGCCGTGCCGTAAGGCGCCGCGTAGTCCCGGCAGCCGCCCCCGCCCAGCGCGGTGACCGAGTCCAAGCCCTGGGCCGCGAGCAGATCGGCCATCGCCTCGAACCGCGGCAGTTCGAAGACGCCGGGGGCGAGCGTCCGAGCGCCCGGCGCGTCGGGCTCGCCCTGGTAGATCGGCACGTCGGCAGCGGAAAGGCGGGCCGTCAGCGCGGACCAGTAGCCGGGGTCGCCGCCGGAGGTGTAGAAGAAACCGCCGCCGAATTCCGCGTTGTGCAGGGAGGCGATCAACGCAGGCCGGGTCCGGTCGATCAGCGACATCATCGCCTCGGTCTCGGGGAGCGGTACTCCGACGAGCCTGCCGTGCCACTCGGTCGGGAAGCACCATTCGGGCTGCTCGACGGCGGGCGGCCGGTAGAAGCCGCGCGCGACGCCCGTCCTGGTGTGCGGCCCGGCGAACCAGCCCTCGTTCAATCGCGTCCCGTCCGGGTCGACGCACAACAGGAAATGCCACGTGGCGCCCACGGTCACCGATTCATCGGCGGCCATCCGGCCCAGCAGATGGCGAATGGTGGCCATGCCGATGGGTTCGTTCGGGTGCGGATTGCCGAAGACCAGGATGTGCCGATCGCCCGATCCGACCGTCACCTCGCGGATCGGATCGCCGCCGCGGGACCGTCCGAGTTCGGTGATCGAGACTCGGTCGGGATGACCAGCGGCGAGCGCGTCGGCGAACGCGTCGAGTTCGTCGACGGTGGGAAACGCCTCGATCCGGCCGATCGGCCCGACCAAGCCGGTGATGTCGCCTGCCTGCACGGCGCCCCCCCTTCTCGCTGCCCCAGCCCCTCGTCCCGCCGCCGATGACGCTGTCGCACACCACGGCCGGGGCGGCTGCCCGCCTCACCCGGCCGTGGAAGCGTTTGTTCCTGGTGTTCCGCGCTGGACCGGCCGAATTCTAGCCCGTCTTGCGGTTCATCCGCGCCTTCCGACGGAACGACAGCTCGTCCTCCGGGCGTTCGGTGATCGCCGACGCGCGCTCCGCGGGGAAATTGGCGATGGCGCCCGTCAGTTCGCGCATGGCGCCGCTGACGGCGATTCCGAAGACTCCCTGCCCGCCCTGCAGTAAATCGACGACCTCCTCGGCCGAGGTGCACTCGTAGACCGAGGTGCCGTCGGAGAACAGGGTGATGCCCGCGAGATCCTGCACGCCGCGGCTGCGCAGATGATCGACGGCGATCCGGATGTTCTGCAGCGAGATGCCCGCGTCGAGCAACCGCTTGACGATCTTCAGGACCAGGATGTCCTTGAACGAGTACAGCCGCTGGCTTCCCGAACCCGCGGCGCTCCGGATGGAGGGCACCACCAGACCGGTGCGCGCCCAGTAGTCGAGCTGCCGGTAGGTGATTCCGGCCACCTGGCACGCACTGGGAACGCGATAGCCGACCAGATCGTCAGGTACCGAATCGTCGGGGAACAGGCCTGGCTGTACCACATCCTGCGATTGCTCTGCCACTGACCACTCCCTTGCTTCGCCGACGCATTCCCAGCCTCATCGATGACCCGGCTCCGTCACCGACCGAATCGGTGCGGATTCGGCCGAAACGGTCGTGGCCCAACTGTCGAGATTACTCCCCCCGATTGTCCAGGGAGCGGCGTCATCGAGCCAAACGCGACGCGCGGGAAAAGTCTCGACCTCTACTTCAGCTATCGGTCGCCTTGAAGTCGTCGGGGGACACCGACTCGAGGAACTCCTTGAACTTCTCCACCTCGTCCTCGCGCTCATCCGGCATCACGAGCCCGGCTTCCTCGAGCACCGACTCCTCGGCATGGATCGGGCAACCCACCCGCAAGGCGATCGCAACCGAATCCGACGGCCGCGCCGAAATCCGCAGATCGTTCTCGAAGACGAGATCGGCGTAGAAGGTGCCCTCCTGCAGATCCACGATTCGCACCTCTTTGAGGGTGTGCCCCAGCTCGGTGATCAGGACCTTGATCAAGTCGTGCGTCAGCGGGCGGATCGGGGTCACACCCTCTTGTTCCAGCACGATCGCCGTCGCCTCGGCCTGCCCGATCCAGATCGGCAGATACCGGTCACCCGCCACTTCCCGGAGCAACAGCACGGGCTGGTTCTGTGGCTGCTCGACACGGATGCCGATCACGCGCATTTCGCTCATCGCACTGCCTCCCATACTCGCCGCCGGCCCGGCATGACCGCTGCAGAGCTCGCCGTACCACGAGTCTAGGCGAACCCGCACCGGTCCAGCGATCCGTCTGCACAGCCGAAATCACCGTGTTGGGTCGCCGAAACCTCCGGACCGGAAGCCCGCCAGGGGTCAACCCCCGAGCGAGCCCCGGACCGAGGACTTCACCAGACAGGTATGCAAGGTCAGCGACAGCGCGGCCAGTTCGCGCACCGTCTCCTCCGCACGGGCGCGCGCATCCGCGTCCCGGCTCTTCGCGATCGGGGCGACGATCTGCGCCACCAGCGCGGCCTCCCGGTCGGCAGCCAGCTTGAACGCCCGCAGATGCCGTGCCTCCAAACCGAATTCGGCCATCGCCCGGGCGGTCTTGGCCAGCGTGACCGCGTCCGCGTCGAAGTACCCCGCCGCACCTGGCGTGATCAGGTTGGCCCGGATGAGGTCGTTGAGAAACTTCTCCTCGATCCCTGCCTGGTCGAGCAGATCGGCCCGGGTGATCCGGATTTCGGGATCGAACCGCAGATCATCCGGGGAGATCTCGCTCGGCACGACGCCGAGCCGACGAGGCGCGGCCACCGGGCGCACGCCACGATCGGAATCCGGTGCGGCCGGTCCGGCCTCGGGCGTGCTGCGCCCGGAATCCGGCGCCCCGGACCGGACGGAATGCGCTCGGGCGCGGGCTTCCCGCACGCCGAGCGTCGCCGCACCGCTGTCGATTGCCTCGAGCTGTTCCTTGATCACCTTCAACGGCAGGTATTGATCGCGCTGCGCGGTCAGCACGAAACGAAGCCGTTCCACATCCGCCACGGAGAACCTGCGGTAGCCCGAAGGCGTCCGCTCCGGCCGGATCAGACCCTCCGCTTCCAGGAAGCGGATCTTGGAGATGGTGACGTCGGGAAAGTCGGGGCGCAGCAGGTCGAGCACGGAGCCGATCGACATTCCTCCGCGTGCCCACTGCGCCGCACCGGTCACAGCGCTGGGTCCTTCATGACTCCGAGCCTTTCATGAGTGGGCGCGACCCGGCGCCGACGCCGTCATAGACTCCCCGCGCCCGCCGACGAGTCGGTCACCTGGGCGCGCGGCCCGGTGAGGAACACCAGCCGGAACTTGCCGATCTGGACCTCGTCACCGTTCTGCAGTTCCGAGGAGTCCACCGGCTCCCGGTTCACATACGTGCCGTTGAGGCTGCCCACATCGACGACCTGGAACGAATCGTCGTCCTGACGGAACTCGGCGTGCCGACGGCTGACGGTGACGTCGTCGAGAAAGATGTCACTGTCGGGGTGGCGCCCCGCCGACGTGGTCGGCTGATCCAGCAGGAACCGCGAGCCCGCGTTCGGGCCGCGCTTGACGACCAGGAGGGCCGCGCCAACGGGCAGACCCTCGACCCCTTGGACCGGCTGCTCGCCGGTCGGCTCTCCGGAGCGCGACGCGTCGACCTCGTTCAGGAAATCCGCGCGGAAGACCGACGTCGTCTCGGCCGCGGTCTCCCCGTAACCCGGGTCTTTGTTCTCGCTCACCGTTTCTCTCCTCCTCGAACCTGATTATCCCTGCAAGCAGGTGATACCTCTGGTACCACGACCTGCCGTCGAGTCTCTAGATTCCCGGCGCGACCGCCGGGTGCATCTGTTGGCATTGACCGTACCCTGCCGGGCCGCACCCGTGCAGGTAGAACTGGGAAGGCTGCTTCAGCCCCCGATAACTCCTTGATAACCTGCGGCATCCAGCAGTTCACCGAGTGTCACGTCGAGACTCGCCGCGTCACCCACCTCCAACTCGAACAGCCACCCGTCACCGTAGGGATCGGTGTTCAACGTCTCCGGCTCCGAGTTCAGCAAGTCGTTCACCGCAACGACTTTCGCGCTCAGCGGGGCGTAGATGTCGGACACGCTCTTGGTCGACTCCACCTCCGCGATGCTGTCCGCGGCGGCCACCTCCGCGTCCGCCTCGGGCAGCTGCACGAACACAACGTCACCGAGTTGAGACTGGGCGTAGTCGGTGATGCCCACCCGCACCCGGGTCGGTGCGATCCGGCGTACCCACTCGTGCTCCTCGGTGTAGCGCAGATCCTCGGGGGTCTGGGTCACAGGCCGTCCTTTCGTTTGAACGTTGCACGCAAACTCTATCGGCTACGCCGTCCGGTGCCCCACAGCCGGTATCGCTCTTGCGATCGCGATGGCTCTGCCGGTATAGAGCACACCGGTCCAGAGGTAGACCGCGGTGCCCCAGATCAGAAGTGCCCCGCCGAAGGCACGCCCGAAACCGGCGGCGGCCCAATCCATCTGCCCGGCCAGCAGCCAGGGCAGCGCGGACATCAGCGCGAAAGTGGCCGCCTTGCCCAGATAGATCACCTCCGGCGGGGGCAGTTCGCGGCGTTTGTACACCGAGAGCGTGGCGGTGAGCACGAGGTCGCGCCCGACCAGCAGCGCCGCCACCCACCACGGCATCAGACCGCGGATGACGAAGGCCGCCAGCGTGGTGACCAGATACAGCCGGTCCACGAACGGATCCAGCAGCGCCCCCAGCCGCGAGGACTGGTCGAGCAGGCGGGCGAGCTTGCCGTCCAGGAAGTCGGTGACGCCGCTGGCGACCAGCAGGGCGAACGCCCAGCCATCGGCCCGCTCGATCAGCAGCAACCACAGGAACAGCGGAACGCCGAGCAGCCGCAGCACGCTGAGCACGTTCGGCACGGTCAGGACGCGGTCGGCGAACACGCCTCGCCGTGCGCCGTCGGCGGGGCTCTCCTCCGGTTGCGCTGTGCCCGAGTCGGTTGTCACGCCCCGTGCATACCCCACCGACCCCGGTTCCCGCCATCGCCACGCGCCGATTTTCCGCACATCGGCACGGCGCGCCCGTGCGAGGATGGTTTCCGCCACAGCGCGGCGATGACAGAATGACACGAAAGTCATCTCACCGCGTGGCCGGTGAGCGAGAGGAAGTCATGTCCGCATTCGACTACGACGTGGTGGTGATCGGTTCCGGCTTCGGCGGCAGCGTCAGCGCCCTGCGGCTCACCGAGAAGGGATATCGGGTCGGCGTGCTCGAGGCGGGCCGCCGCTGGCGCCCCGAGGACATCCCGCGCAGCAATTGGAATGTGCGCAAATCGATCTGGGCTCCGCGCCTGGGCCTGACCGGGCCGCAGCGGATCAGCCTGCTCGGCAAGTGCGCCGTGTTCTCCGGCGCCGGCGTCGGCGGCGGCTCGCTGATCTACGGGAACACGCTCTACGAACCGCTGCCGAACTTCTACACCGATCGGCAGTGGGCCCACATCACCGACTGGCGCGCGGAGCTGGCTCCGTTCTACGACCAGGCCAAGCGGATGCTCGGTGTCGCGCCGAATCCGCGCACCACCCCGGCCGACGAGGTGATCCGGGAGATCGCCGAGGACCTGGGCGTGGCCGACACCTACCACCCGACCGAGGTCGGAGTGTTCTTCAACGAAAGCGATCCCGGCACCGAGGTCGACGACCCCTACTTCGGCGGCGCGGGCCCGCGCCGCACGGGGTGCGTGCACTGCGCGCGCTGCTTCACCGGCTGCCCGCACAACGCCAAGAACACCACCACCACGAACTATCTCCACCTGGCCGAACAGGCCGGGGCGCAGATTCACCCGCTCACCACCGCCACCGCCGTGCGACCGCTGCCCGGCGGCGGGTACGCCGTGGACACCCAGCGGTCGGACCGCTGGATCCGCAAGCAGCGCAGCACCTTCACCGTCGAGCAGGTGGTGTTCGCCGGGGCCGCGCTCGGCACCCAGAAGCTGCTGCACAAGATGCGGGACGACGGTGTGCTGCCGCAGTTGTCACCGCGGCTCGGCGAACTGACCCGGAGCAACTCCGAGGCCATCTTGAACGTGGTCAGCCGCGCCCGCCGTGATTTCGCCGAGGGCATCGCGATCACCTCCTCGATCCATCCGGAGCCCGACACCCACGTCGAGGTGTGTCACTACGGCAAGGGCCAGAACGCGCTATTCCCGATGTCGGTGCCCATCGTGGACGGCGGCGCGTTCCGCTTCCTGCGATTCCTGCTGGCGATCGTGCTGCACCCCCTGGTGTTCCTGCGCAGTCTCGACGCACGGCACGCCTCGGAGAAGTCGGTCATCCTGCTGATCATGCAGTCGCTGGACAACTCGCTGACTTCCTTCCGCCGGCGCGGGCGGCTGCGCACCAGGCAGGGCACCGGTGAGCCGAACCCGACCTGGATCCCGCTGGCCCACGACATCGGCCGGCGCTTCGGCGCGAAGGTCGACGGCGACACCCACGGGCTGATCATGGACGTGTTCGACATTCCCGCCACCGCCCACTACATCGGCGGCTGCGTGATCGGCGACAGCCCGCAGACCGGCGTGGTCGACCCGTACCAGCGGGTCTACGGCCATCCCGGCCTGCATGTGGCGGACGGCTCGGCGGTGACCGCCAATCTCGGCGTGAACCCGTCGCTGACGATCACCGCGCAAGCCGAGCGCGCGATGGCGTTCTGGCCCAATCGCGGCGAGCCCGACCCCAGGCCGGAACCGGGGTCGCCCTACCGGCGCATCGCTCCGGTCGCACCGGCGCATCCCGCGGTGCCCGCGGCGGCGCCGGGAGCGCTGCGCCTGCGGATCGAGCCGGCGCCGCCCCGTGTCCCGGCGCAGTGAGGGCGATACCACACCGCATGGCGGGACCGCACCGGCTAGCGTGACCCGTTGTGTCAGACAGTGGTATCGACCTGCGCTCCTACGTGCCGGCGGAGGAGGTCCTGGCCCGCGGACGGGCCTTACGTCAGCGGGTTCCGGTCATCGCCAGGGACCGGGAGGCCACCAGCGTGCGGCGCCCCGAGGTGCTCGACTTCGTCGCGGCGAGCAACGCCGGTCGGCTACCGCACCTGATCCCGCTGCGGATCGGGCGGATGATCGCCTCGCCGTTCACCTTCTATCGGGGCGCGGCGGGTCTCATGGCGGCCGATCTGGCCGGTGGCCCGGACAGTGGGCTCGCCGCCCAGTTGTGCGGTGACGCGCACGCGGCGAACTTCGGCCTGTACGGCACCGCGCGCGGCGAGATCATCATGGATATCAACGATTTCGACGAGACCGTGCCCGGCCCGTGGGAGTGGGATCTGGAGCGCCTCGCGGCCGGCCTGGTGCTGGCCGGGCGCGAGGCGGGCGCCGACGAGGACGAATGCCGCACCGCGGCGCGCGACGCCGCCCGCTCCTACCGCCTCGCCGTGGACGAACTGGCCGCGATGCCGTTCATGGCGTCCTGGTGCGCGCTTCCCGACGAGTCGGTGATCGCCCGCGCCAAGGCCGACGACCTGCTCGACGACTTCAAGAAGGCGGCCAAGAAGGCGCGCAAGAACACCAGCGCCAAAGTGGTCGCCAAGTGGACCGAGCACCTCGAGGATCACCAGACCGGGATCCGCAAGCACCGCTTCGTCACCGATCCCCCGATTCTCACCGCGGTGGACGAGCAGGTCGCGGAGGCGGTGATCGGCGGGCTCGAGCGCTACGCGGGCACCCTGCCCGAGTCGCGGCGCACCCTGCTGAGCCGCTTCGCGGTGTCCGACGTCGCCTTCCGGATCGTCGGGACCGGCAGCGTCGGCCTGCACAGCTACCTCGCGCTGCTGCACGGCAACGACGGAGAGGCACTGGTCCTGCAGGTGAAGCAGGCGGCCCCGGCGGCGCTCGCCCCGTTCCTGCCCGCGCCCACCACGCGGCACGAGGGTGAGCGAATCGTCCAAGGCGCCAGACTGGTCCAGTCCGAGTCGGACATCCTGCTTGGTTGGACCTCTCTCGACCCGACCGGTGACGGCACCGAACTGCCGTTCATCGTCCGGCAGTTCCGCAATATGAAGGGCAGCATCGATCCCGCCGAACTGCCCGCCGCCGATCTCGACGACTACGGACGGCTGGCCGGTGCACTGCTGGCCCGGGCCCATTCGCGTTCGCTGGATCCGCGGCTGCTCTCGGGATACCTGGACGGCGACGATCGCTTCGACGACGCGGTGGCCGCGTTCGCGGTGCGCTACGCCGACCGCACCGAGGCCGACCATGCCGAATTGGTCGAGGCGGTGCGAACGGGCCGGATCGAGGCCGCGGACCCGGAGTAGAGCGTCCGCCGGGCCGCGTCCGACACGCCGCTGCTCGGCACGGGCGCGGCGAATCCGTTGCGGCACCTCGTATCCTGTCCACTGTCGAGTGTCGACGTGAAGGGTGGCCGCCAATGCTCGTGCGAGTCCAGAACGCCGCGGGAACGAATGCCGAGCGCACGCTGATCGATTGGCTGCGCACCTGGAAGGACTCCGCGAGTCCGCACGGCGTCGCGACGATCACCTGCAGCCTGTTCCACAAGGATCGGCTGCACCAGTTCGACGCGGTGATCTGGACGCCGACCAGCTGCGTGGTGATCGAAGCCGACGCGCTGGTCGCCCGCCAGGACGGCGTCCTCGAGGTCCCCTTGAACGGCGAGTGGACCATCAACGGCGAGCCGGTCGCCACCGAGAGCCGCGATCGTCGCACACCGCTGGACAAGTCGCGCGAACACACCTTCGCGTTGCAGGAGTGGCTGGCCGCCCGTGGTCTCGGGCAGCGCGTCGTGCACGGCGTCGCGCTGCTCGTCCCGCTGCCGGGCGCCCAGCTGCAGCTCGAACAGCGGTGGGCCGATCCGAGTTTCGACGTCGTCATCGGCGACGACCCGGGCCGGCTCCGGCACTATTTCGACGCGCTCGCCACCGAAGAGAAGTTTCTCTGGACGGCCAACGACGTCGCCGTCGCGTTCCGCGGGCTGGGCATCCTGCCCTACCTGCCCGCACCGCAGGAACTGCTCAACGAGGGCTTCCTCGGCCCGATCGACATCACCCTCTGGCACGGCGGCCCCAACCAGGCGCAGGCGGAGGCCTACGCGGAGGAACTCGCGCAGGCCGAGCGAGAGGCGCAGGCGTCCCGCTTCGCTGTCCGGGCACCGTGGTACAGCCCGTGGAAGCTGTATCCGCGGGAGTCCGGCGATCTCGACTTCGGCCGTGCCGTGATGCGCACCGTCCTGGCCATCGGCATGGTCATCGCCTTCGTATGGGTGCTGTGGTTCGTGGTCACCGCGCTCGGGACGTACGGACCCGGCTGATCGGCGACGAACGCGCGCGACGGCCCGGCCGCTACGACGCGGCCGGGATGGGCTGCTCCCGCTGGAAGACGCTCGCGTCGTCGAGCATGGCCGCGCGCAGCATCGGCACCGGCACGCCCATGGCCTCGACCAGCGTCAGCGCGTGCGGGCGCAACCGGTCGACCAGCTCGTTCACGCCGCGGCGCACGGCCTTCGCCCGATCCACCGACATGAACCGGTGCATGATGTACCACGCCTGGTTCTCCTCGATGGTGGTGTAGACGAACAGGTCGCACATCCAGTCGGCGAGCTCGCGCGCGTCCGGATCCTCGATGTCGGCGATGCCCTCGATGAACGCCTCGAGCACCAGCCGATCGATGTGCGCGGAGCCCGCGGCCAGGATGTGGTCCTGGGCGTTGTTGAACGCCTCGAACGGACCGGTCTCCTCGGCCCTGGCGCGCAGCCGGTGCGCCGCGGTGCGGACCAGGTAGTCCTCGCGGTCGGCGAACAACTGCAGCTGCACCGCCCGGCGCGACAGGTCGCCCTCGTCGATGGAGTCGTCGCCGCGGTCGCGCAGGGTCTGGATCAGCTGGCGCACGCCGGACCGCTTGCGTACGACGTCTCCGGCCATGGTCGCGGCGAAACGCACCCAGCCCAGAGCGTCCAGGTCGCGCACCTCGTCGGCGTAGGAGGTGAGCAGCTCCTTGGCGACCAACTGGGTGAGCACGACGTTGTCGCCCTCGAAGGTGGTGAACACGTCGGTGTCCGCCTTCAATGTGACCAGCCGGTTCTCGGTGAGATAACCCGCGCCGCCGCACGCCTCGCGGCATTCCTGGATCGCGCGGGTGGCGTGCGCGGTCTGCGCAACCTTCAGACCCGCCGCGCGCTTCTCCAGCGCGCGCTGCGCGCCCGCCTCCAGGTTCTGGCCGGTCTGCACCAGGTGCATCCGGCGCACCAGATCGTTCTGCGCGAACGCGAGCGCGTAGGACTTCGCCACCAACGGCAGCAGGCGGCGCTGATGGCTGCGGTAGTCCAGCAGCACGGTCTCCACACCGGTGTCCGGATTGGAGAACTGGCGGCGCTGCAGCGCGTAGCGCACCGCGATGCTCAGGGCGACGCGCGCGCCCGCGGCCGCGGCGCCGCCGACGCTGACCCGCCCGCGCACCAGGGTGCCCAGCGTGGTGAAGAACCGGCGGCTGGGGTTCTCGATCTCGGAGCTGTAGGTGCCGTCCGGTGCCACGTCGGCGTAGCGGTTGAGCAGGTTCTCCCGTGGCACCCGCACGTGATCGAAGATGATGCGCCCGTTGTCCACCCCGGGCAGGCCGCCCTTGAGGCCGTCGTCGTAGGTGGTGACGCCGGGCAGGTCGGCGCCGTTCTCGTCGCGGATCGGCACCAGCAGGCAGTGCACGCCCTTGTTCTCGCCGCGCGTGATCAGCTGCGCGAACACCGCGGCCATCCGGGCGTGCTCGGCCGCGCCACCGATGTAGTCCTTGCGCGCCGACGGGGTCGGCGAGTGCACCACGAATTCCTGGGTGTCCGGGTCGTAGGTCGCCGTGGTCTCCAGGTTCGCGACGTCGCTGCCGTGGCCGGACTCGGTCATGGCGAAGCAGCCGAGCAGATCCAGTGAGATCAAGCGCTCGATGTACTCCCGGTGCCGTTCGGTGCCGAGGTTCTCCACGGCGCCACCGAACAGTCCCCACTGCACCCCGGATTTCACCCACAGCGACAGGTCGGCGTACGCCAGCATCTCCAAGCCGACCACCGCGGCGCCCGGTTCACTGGTCCCGCCGTTCTCCCGGCGGAAGCCGCGCTCGGCGAAACCCATCGTGGAGATCGCCTTCATCTGCTCGAGCACCCGCGCCCGAGCGGCCTTGTAGTCCTGATAGGGATCGGCGGTGAACTCGTCCCCTGCCAGCAGCGTCCGGGCTTCCTCCCGGACGGCCGCCCAAGGTCCGTCGAGTGCCGCGCGTAGATGGTCCGCCGTCGTCGCCGTGCCGCTAGTCATGTCTCGACGATAGCCCGGTGCACCGGCGGCAAACCGTGACGCACGACAAGTCCGCCACAGCTCTTGCTCGACCGTTGAACGACTGTTTAATATACTGAACATGTGTTTAACCAACAGCCCGTTCCGCAAGGATCCGCCGACGATCTGACCACCGCGGCCCGCATCCGCGATACCGCGATCGAGGTGTTCGGCGAACACGGATTCCAAGTGGGAGTCCGCAAGATCGCCGCCGCCGCCGGCGTCTCCCCCGGGTTGGTCAACCATCACTTCGGTTCCAAGGACGGCCTGCGCGCCGCCTGCGACGACCGGGTCCTGCAGTTGATCCGCGACGAGAAGGTCAAGGCGATCACCGCATCGTCGGTGAAGGCGGGCATGCTCGACGCCCTCGCCGAGGTCGAGTCGTACGCCCCGCTGGTCGCCTACATGGTGCGCAGCCTGCAGGCGGGCGGACCGATGGCGGAATCATTGTTCGATCACCTGGCCGCCGATGCCGAGGGCTATCTCGAGAAGGCGGTGGAGGCGGGCAGGATCAAGCCGAGCCGTGATCCGGCGGCTCGCGCCCGCTATCTGATGATGCTGAACGTCGGCGCGACCATGCTGTACATGCAGATGCGCCAGCACCGCGACAAGAAGATCGACTATCGCAAAGCGATTCGCGAGCTCACCGAAGAATTGACCCCACCGGCCCTGGAGTTCTACACCCAAGGGCTGCTCACCGATCCCACGATCTTGGACACATTCACCAAGGAGAAGTGATGTCCGACATCATCGAAGTCCGCGACCTGCGTAAGACTTTCGGTCACGTCAGCGCGCTGGACGGCCTCGACCTCACCGTCGCCGAGGGCGAGATCCACGGCTTCCTCGGCCCCAACGGAGCGGGCAAGTCCACCACCATCCGGGTCCTTCTGGGGATCCTGCGCGCCACCGGCGGGCAGGCCCGGCTGTTCGGCCGCGACCCGTGGGCCGACGCCGTCGCCCTGCACCGCGAATTAGCTTATGTCCCAGGCGATGTCACGTTGTGGCCGTCGCTGTCGGGCGGCGAGACCATCGATCTGCTGTCCCGGATGCGGGGCGGCCTCGACGAGCGACGGCGCGACGAGCTGATCGAGCGCTTCGACCTCGACCCGCGCAAGAAGGCGCGCACCTACTCCAAGGGCAACCGCCAGAAGGTCGCGCTGGTCGCGGCGCTGGCGTCGGACGCGCGGCTGCTGCTGCTCGACGAGCCGACGTCGGGCCTGGACCCGCTGATGGAGCAGGTCTTCCGGGAGTGCGTGCACGAGGCGCAAGAGCGCGGCGCGACCGTCCTGCTGTCCAGTCACATCCTGTCGGAGGTCGAGGCGCTCTGCGATCGGGTGACCATCATCCGCGCCGGGCGGACGGTGGAGAGCGGGTCGCTGGCGGACCTGCGCCACCTGTCGCGCACCTCGATCACGGCCGAATTGACCGGTGACGCAGGCGATCTGAGCCGCATACCGGGCGTGGAGGACATCGAGCTCGACGATCACACGCTGCGCTGCCAGGTCGACAACGAACACTTGGGCGAGCTGATCCGGGTACTCGGCGACGCCGGCGTGCGCAGCCTGACCAGCACCCCGCCGACGCTCGAGGAGCTGTTCCTGCGGCACTATCACGTCGACGGTCACGACGCCGCGTCCTCCGCGGACACCGGGGAGAAGGTGCGAGCATGACCACCGCCATCGCCGGCCGCACCGCGGCGGCGCCGGTCTTCGCCGTATCCGGCGACTTCGCGGGCACCGGGCGATTGCTGCGGCTGTATCTGCGGCGCGACCGGATCGTGCTGCCGCTGTGGACGCTGTTCATCGGCCTGATGCCCGCGTTACAGGTCGTCAGCATCAAGGATCTGTACGACAACCAAGCGTCCTTGGACAGCTTCGCGCGCACGACGGCCGACAGCCCGGCGCTGATCGCCATGTACGGTCCGGTGTTCAGTTCGGCGCTCGGTTCGATCGGCACCTGGAAAGCCGGCGCCATGTACACCATGATCGCCATCGCCACGGTGCTCACGGTGATCCGGCACACCCGGGTCGAGGAGGAGACCGGACGCGCGGAACTGGTGGGCGCCACCAGCATCGGGCGTTTCGCCGGTCTCACCGCCACCCTGATCATGACCTATGCGGGGGCGTCGGTCGCCGGGGCCGTGTGCGCCTTGTCGCTCTATGGCACCGACCTCCCCCTCGCGGGATCGATTGCCTTCGGCTCCGCCCTCGCCGCGTCGGGCCTCGTCTGGGCGGCCGTCGCGGCGGTCGCCGCGCAAGTCAGCGCAGGCGCGCGGGTGGCGCGCGGCGTGGCGTTCGGCACCCTCGGCGCGGCCTTCGCCCTGCGCGCGGTCGGCGACGCCGGAAACGGCGTGCTGTCCTGGTTCTCGCCGATCGGATGGTCGCTCCAGATCCGCCCGTACGCCGAGGAACGCTGGTGGGTGTTGCTGCCCTTCGCCGCGCTCGCGGTGGGAGCGACCGCGCTGGCGTACGCGTTGCTCGGTAACCGCGACATCGGTTCGGGACTCATCGCCGAGCGTCCCGGGCCGCCCACCGCGGCGGGCTCGCTGTCCGGCCCGGTCGGGTTGGCCTGGCGGTTACAGCGCGGCACCCTGCTGGCCTGGACGGTCGGCTTCGCCCTGTACGGCCTGCTGATCGGCGGCGCGGTGAACAGCGTCGGCGACATGCTCGACGGCAGCGCGTCCATCCGGGACATGGTCACCCGGATGGGCGGCTCGCAGCAGTTGCAGCAGTCGTTCATCACCTACGCGATCACGATGCTGGCCGCTGCCGCGTCGGCCTACTCGATCTCCGCCGCACTGCGGCTGCACGACGAGGAGACCAGCGCCCGGGTCGAAGCCACGCTGTCCGGCGCCGTCGGCCGCGTCCGCTACGCGCTCAGCCACATCGGTTTCGCGCTGCTCGGCCCCGCCGCGGCACTGCTGGTCTCCGGTGGGGCGATCGGCATCGTGTACGGCGCCACCGGCGGCGACTTCGGCTCGCGACTCGGCCAGTCGCTCGCCGCCGCCGCCGTCCAGGTGCCCGCGGTCTGGGTCGTCACCGGCATCGCGGTCGCCCTCTACGGCGTCGCACCGCGGTTCGCCCCCGTCGCCTGGGGCGTGCTCAGCGCCATGGTGGTGATCTTCTTCGTCGGTTCGCTGGACGGGCTGCCGCAAGGGTTGGTCGATCTGGTGCCGTTCGTGCACCCGCCGAAGGTGCCCGGCGCCGAATTCCAGGCACAGCCCCTGGTGTGGTTGCTCGCGATCGCCGCACTGCTGCTCGCCGTCGGTGTCACCGCCTTCCGCAGACGCGACCTGCGCTGACCCCGCGCCCTCCGTGGCCCGCGCGAATTCACTTCGCGCGGGCCACTTTTCGTTCACAGGGCAGTTCGGTCCGGTGGTTGCAGACCTTCCGCGCGCCCGCTGATCATCCGATTCGTCGCCGCACCCGATGGCGCGCCGGACGGGTCAGCCGCTGTGCTCGATTCCGAGCTTCCCGGCAAGGCGCGCGAGGTAGGCCCGCACGTCCTCGGTGGGACGATCGGGCAGTCCGAAGACCGCTTCGGTGACACCGGCTGCTGCCCAGCGCGCCAGCTGTGCCGCGTCGTGGCGACCGGCGAGCGCGACGACCTCGGGGCTGTCCGCACGCCCGTGCTCGCGCCAGATCCGGCGCAGCAGCTCGATTTTCTCGTCGAGGCCGTCCTCGGTCGGCGTGGTGATCCATCCGTCGGCGTGCTTCGCCAGCCAGGTGAAGTTCTTCTCGGTGCCCGCCGCGCCGAGCAGCACCGGGATGCGTTTCTGCACCGGCTTCGGCCACGACCAGCTGGCGCCGAAGGTGACGAACTCGCCGTCGAAACGGGCTTCCTCTTCGGTCCACAGCACCCGCATGGCCTCCAGATGCTCGCGCAGCACCGTCCTGCGCTTGCCCGCGGGCACGCCGTGGTGGGCGAGTTCGTCGGTGTTCCAGCCGAATCCGACACCGAGGCTCACCCGGCCGCCGGACAAGTGGTCGAGCGAGGCGATGGTCTTGGCCAAGGTGATCGGATGGTGTTCGGCGGGCAGCGCCACCGCGGTGGACAACCCGATGCGCTCGGTCACGGACGCCGCGGTGCCGAGCGCGACCCACGGGTCGAGCGTCCGCAGATACCGGTCGTCGGGCAGGCTCGCATCACCGGTGCGCGGGTGCGCCGCGGCCCTGACCACCGGGATGTGGGTGTGCTCGGGCACGTGGAACGTGTCGAAACCGGCACGTTCGGCGGCCAGCGCCGCATCCGCGGGGGTGATGCCCCGATCGCTGGTGAACAACACGATTCCGTACCGCACCGCACGCGCTCCCATCGCCGAAATTAGAACAAGTTCTACCACGATTCGTCCGTGCCACCAAGGGTGCGGGCGTAGCCGGCACGCTCGTCGCGACCCGCGCGGATGCCGAGCAGTCATCGGATGACTAGGTTCGCGTCCATGAGTCCTGACGCACCTTCCGTACGAGATGTCACCACCGCGCGGGTGGACCACCTCGGCTGGCGTCGCGGGCTTCGCCTGCGGCGCGCCCGGCCCATTCCCGTCGTCACCCAGGCCGTCGGCCTGCTCGTGGCGGACCGGCAGGCGACCGCGGACACCATCGTCACCGCGCCGACGCCGTTGCAGCCGATCGACCTCACCGACGACGCCAGGGTCGCCGAAGTCCTCGAGCTCGCGGTGCGCGTCGGCGAGGTGGTGCTCGCCTCCGGCACCGGCGTGGTGGACACCACCACGACGGTGCGCTTCATCGCCGCCACCTACGGGCTGTCCCGCTGCAGCATCGACGTCACCTACGACGCCATTCGCATCTGGGCCGACCGCGGGCCCGCGCTGCCCCCGGCCAGCACCATGCGGATCGTGCACTACCGCGCCCTGGACTTCACCCGGCTCGCCGCCGTGGACCGGCTGACCCGCCGGATCCGCAACGAGGTGGTTCCGCCGGACCAGGCCCGCGCCGCACTGGACGCGATCACCTCGGCGCCGCACCCGTATCACCGGTGGACCGCCACCGCCGCGTGGTCGCTGATGGCGGCGGCGATCGCCGCGCTGCTGGGCGCGGGCGTTCTCGTGGCCGCGGTCAGTTTCGCGACCACCGCGGCGATCGACCGCACCAATCGCGTTCTCAACCGGTACGGGCTGCCGTTCTTCTTCCAGCACATGGTCGGCGGCGCCATCGCGGCGATCCCGGCCATCGTGCTGGCGAGCCTGGCCGCGCGCCTGCGGATCGATGCCGACCCCACGCTGATCATCGCGGCGGGAATCACCGTGTTGCTCAGCGGCTTGCAACTGGTCGGCTCGGTGCAGGACGCGATCACCGGCGCCCCCATCACCGCCACGGCCCGCATGCTCGAGGTGATGATGATGACCGGCGGCATCATCGCGGGCATCGCGCTCACCCTGCGCATCGCCGACCTCCTCGACGCCACGGTGCCGCCGGTCTATCTGACCTCCGCCCGCGACATCACCGACCTGCCGGTGAAGATCCTGGCCGGTGCGGTGGCGGCGCTGGCGTTCGCACTCGCCTGCTACGCCGAACGCCGGGCTCTGGCCGCCGCCGCGGGCAGCGGCGCCGCGGGCATCATCTGCTTCCTCCTCGTCCAGGAGGCGGGTTTCGGCCCGGTGATCTCCTCCGGCGCCGCGGCGACGCTGGTCGGCCTGGCCGGTGGCCTCATGGCCCGCCGCGCGCTGACTCCCCCACTGGTCGTCGCCGTCGCGGGCATCACCCCGCTGCTGCCGGGGCTGAAGGTCTACCGCGGGCTCTACGCCCTGCTCAACGACGAACTGCTGATCGGAGGCAACCAGTTGCTGTCGGCCTTCGGCATCGGCTGCGCGCTGGCGGCCGGAGTGACCCTCGGCGAGTGGTGCGACCGCACCGTGCGCAGGCCGCGGATCCTGCGCCGGTTCGGTTCCCTGCGCCGCCCGATCGTCCGGCGTCGCCGCCGATCGTCGCCCGCCCACTGAGCCGCGAGGCGCATGCGCGCCGCACGGCCGCCCGGTAACCTCTTATCGAACTGGTCAGGGCGCCGCGCTCCGGTGGCGGCCCCGGTGTGAGGTGAGGTGGTTCTGACATGTCGGAAGCAGTGCCGTTCTCGACGCAGATCCGCAGCGCCACCGCGCAACAGCATGCGGAGGCGGAGAACTCCCGCTTCATGAGCGAGATGCTCGGCGGATCCCTCGGCGTCGACTCCTATCACCGCTACACCGGTCAGCTGTGGTTCATCTACCGGGCGCTCGAACAGCGCTGGGGAACGCTGTCCGGCGACCCGGTCGCCGGGCCGTTCATCCGGCCCGAGCTCGCCCGCACCGCCGAACTCGAGCGCGATCTCGCGCATCTGCTCGGTCCGGACTGGCGCGCCGGCCTGGAACCGCTGCCCGCCACCGCGGCCTACGCCGAACGCATCGACGAGTGCGCGCGCGACTGGCCGGCCGGGTACATCGCCCACCACTACACCCGCTACCTCGGTGACCTCTCCGGCGGACAGGTCATCCGCGGCACCGCCGAGAAGCTATGGAATCTGCCGCATCGCGGCGACGGCGTCCGCTTCTACGTCTTCGACGGCGTCGGCAACCCCGCCGCCTTCAAGCGGGAATACCGCGGCCTGCTCGATCGGCTGCCGCTCGACGATCTGGAGCGCCGCCGTGTGCTCGACGAAGGCAAGCGCGCCTTCGCGATGAACACCGCGGTCTTCGAGGAACTGGCCGAGGAATTCCGCGCCGCGCAATAGCCGGATCGATCACCACGCTTCGCCTGCGGCACGCGATATTTCGACCGTCATGCGCGAACGCCGCGGACATGGGACAGTCGTGGTATGAGAGCGCGCCGTCGCATCGCCGTGGTTCTTGCCGGTCTCGTCGGTGTCGGTCTGGTGGGGGGTTGCGGCACGACGTCCGATCCCGACTCCTCGACCGCGGACCGGATCGTGCCCTTGGTCTCGACCGACGACCTGCGTCCGGCGCAACCGGACGAGGTACACCTGTTCGGCTTCAACGATCTGCACGGAAACCTGCAACCGCCGGGCGGGTCCAACGGCAAGATCGCGAAATACGACGCGGGTGGAGCCGCGTACCTGGCCACTCATCTGGCGCGGCTGAAAGCCGCCTATCCGTCCAGCGCCGTGCTCGCGGCGGGGGACGACATCGGGGCCAGCCCGTTGATCTCCAGCCTCTTCCATGACGAGCCGACGATCACCTTCCTGAACCATGTCGGAGTCGCCGCATCCGCGGTCGGCAATCACGAGTTCGACGACGGCGTACTGGAATTGGCCCGGCTGCAGCAGGGCGGGTGCGCGTACGACGGATGCTCGCCCGGCGCCCCGTTCACCGGCGCGAGGTTCCCCTATCTGGCGGCCAACGTCACCGACGCGCAGGGCAACCCGCCGCCCGCGCTGCGCCCGTGGGCAGTGCTGGAGGTGGGCGGGCACCGGATCGGCGTGGTCGGCACGGTCACGCCCGACACCGCGAATATCGTCTTGCCCGAAGGCATCCGGGGTTATCTCTTCGGCGACGAAGCCGCCGCGATCAACCGCTATGTGCCGGAACTGAAAGCGGCCGGCGCGGAGGCGATCGTGGCGCTGGTGCACGACGGCGGCTCCCAGCGGCCCGAGCGGCACGCGCCGGTGGACTACAACGGATGCGCGAACATCACGCCGAACGTGACGGGGCTGGCCGAGCGGATCGACCCCGCCGTCCGGGCGGTGTTCACCGCGCACAGCCATCAGCCCTACGTGTGCACCATCGCGGGCAAGGTGGTCACCCAGGCGTCCTCGTACGGACGGCTCGTCACCGACGTCACGCTGCGTTTCGGCGGTGACGGCGTGCAGGCGTCCGCGGTCAATCGCGTCGTGACCCGCGAGGTGACGCCGGACGGCCCGACGACCGCGCTGATCGACTTCTACACCGAGCAATCGCGGCCGCGCGCGGGCCGTGTCGTCGGTGCGACCGCGAACGCCCTGCCGCATGACCCGGGTCCGGCGGGCACCTCACCGCTGGGAGACGTGATCGCCGATTCCATGCTGTCGGTCACCGCGGGCCCGGCCGCCGCCGTCGCCGCCTTCATGAACCCCGGCGGCGTACGCGCCGATCTGAAACAGGGGCCGATCACCTATGGCGACCTGTTCACCGTTCAACCGTTCGGCAACCAGGTCGTCACGCTCACCCTGACCGGCAGCCAGATCCTGCGCCTGCTGGAACAGCAGTGGACCGCCACCGCGGGCAAACCGACGATCCTGTCACCGGCGGGCATCGGCTACGCCTACTCCGACACCGCCCCGACAGGCGCGAAGGTGATCGCCGACAGCGTTCGCATCGCAGGTCAGCCGCTCGATCCGGTCGCCACGTATCGAGTGACGACCAACAACTTCCTGGCTTCGGGAGGCGACGGATTCACCGTCTTCACCGAGGGCGCCGATACCGCGGTGGGGCCGACCGACCTGGACGCCTTCGAGACGTTCTTGCGCGACAAGCCCCCGCTGCAAGCGCCGCCCGCCCGGGTCGAGAAGAAGTAGCCGGACCGGACGCTGCCAGGTTGCTGGACACTCGACCAGAACGCGGGTAACTGGAAATCTTTGTAACACATACCGTTTGACCTGCACAGACGGTGACCAGCCCCACAGGCCGAACGGGTCATGATCGCTTGCCGGGCCCGTACGAGGTCGGTTACTGTTCAGTAATAAGTCAGGACGAAGGTGTTCCTACTTTCGGCCCGACGTCTGTCGCTGGGGGCCGAATCACGCTGTCCGCATCCATTGCCGCATGCCGGATGACTTGTGCGACAACAGGTTCGAGTGAACAGCAGGAGTATGCGATGGCCACTTACATCGTGACGGGCGGAACCGGATTCTTGGGCAGGCGGGTCGTGCAGGATCTGCTGGATCGCGACGCCGACGCGATCGTCCACGTGCTGGTGCGGGAGACGTCGCTGGCGAAATTCACCGACATCGCGGCGGGCTGGCGCGGCGCCGAACGGGTGTTCGCGCTGATCGGCGATCTCACCGCGGAGGGCCTCGGGCTGGCGTGCGAGGCGCCGCAGGCCGACCACATCGTCCATCTGGGCGCCGTCTACGACATGACGGCCGACGAGGACACCGCGCACGCGGCGAACGTCAGCGGCACCCGCTCGGTGCTGGCCTTGGCCCGCGAGGTCGGCGCGGTGCTGCACCACGTCTCCTCTGTGGCGGTGGCGGGCGACCACAAAGGCAAGTTCTTCGAGGAGGACTTCGACCTCGGGCAGCGGCTGACCTCGCCGTATCACCGCACCAAGTTCGCCGCCGAGAAGCTCGTCCGCGAGTCGCGCGGCGTGCGCTGGCGGGTGTATCGGCCCGCGATCATCGTGGGCGATTCCCGCACCGGCGAGATGGACAAGGTCGACGGGCCTTACTACTTCTTCGGTGCGATCGCGAAGCTCGCCGCGCTGCCGTCCGATCTGCCCTTGCCGCTGCCCGATCTCGGCGCGACGAATATCGTTCCGGTCGACTATGTTTCGGCCGCCATGGTGGAACTGATCCGTCGGCCCGGCCTGAACGGACGCACCTTCCACCTGGTCAACCCGCAGCCGCAGCCGTTCGGCGAGGTGTACCGCGCGCTCGCCGCCGCGGCGGGCGCACCGACCGGCGTGGGCACCGTGCCCGGCAGCGGGCTCGCGCTCAGCGGCCTCGCGCAGCTGCCCGGTGTCACGTCCGTGCGCGATTTCCTGCTCGAACAGGTGGGCATCCCGGCCGAGGTCGCCCCGCACACCTCGTTCTCCGCGGAGTTCATCAGCGACTCCACCCGCGCCCAGCTGCGCGGCACCGGCCTGACCGTGCCGTCGTTCGACAGCTACGCCGAGCGGCTGTGGCAGTACTGGCGCGACCACCTCGACCCGCAGCGCGGACGCGTGTCCGTCACCGGCGATCCGCTCGCCGGCCGGGTCGTGCTGATCACCGGAGCGTCCTCCGGGATCGGGCTGGCCACCGCGCACGCCGTCGCCCGGCGCGGCGCCACGGTTCTGATGGTGGCCCGCGGTCACGACGACCTGGCGGCCGCCGCCGAAGCAGTGCGCGCGGAAGGCGGTGTCGCGCACACCTATCCGTGCGACATCACCGATTCCGAAGCGGTCGAGAAGCTCGTGCAGTGCGTCCTCGACGACCACGGCCGCGTCGACTACCTGGTGAACAACGCCGGCCGTTCGATCCGCCGCTCGGTGCTCAACTCCACCGATCGCATGCACGATTTCGAGCGCACCATGGCGGTGAACTACTTCGGCGCCGTGCGCCTCATCCTCGGATTGCTGCCGTCGATGCGGGCGCGCCGCTTCGGGCACGTGGTCAACATCTCCTCGATCGCGGTGCAGACGAAGGTGCCCAGGTTCGCGGCGTATGTGGCCAGCAAGTCGGCGCTGGACAACTTCAGCGAGATCGCGGCGGTGGAGAACCGGGATGCCGGAATCACCTTCACCTCGGTGCGGATGCCGCTGGTGCGGACCCCGATGATCGCCCCGACCGACCTGTACCGCTCGCTTCCGGTGCCGGATCCGGAGCAGGCCGCCGCGATCGTGGTGCGCGCGCTCGAGGACCGGCCGCATCGCATCGACACGCCGGTCGGCACCTTCGCCCAGGCGGTGGAGTTGCTGATGCCGTCGGTGAAGCGTCAGATCATGCACCAGGGCTTCCGGTTGTTCGGGGAGTCGCAGGCGGCGCGGGGTGACTCGGACCGTCGTCCGGCCGATTCGTCGCCCGCCCCGGCTCCGGCAGCGGGCGGCGGCCCGTTGTCCGCCCTGGCCCCGGTGATCATGCCGCTCATGGCGCTGCCCACGCCCGCGGCGCGCCTCGCCCGGGTCGTCCCCGGCTTGCAGTGGTAGCTACGCACGACCAGGGGTGGGCCGAGCTGTCGGCCCACCCCTGGGGTCCCCGGTCTCGCGACCTCACACCCGGTTCACCGTGAATTCCACCGCGGGCCACATGGCCCACCGGTAGTCCGTGTGCGCGGCCGGCCGGATGCCCGCCTCGCAGACGGGATCGCCGCTCGCACAGTAGTTTCCGGTTCGCCAGGCGTATTGGTCCGGCACGCTCCAGCCGATCAGCCGGATCGGGTCACCGAACAACAGCACCGCGGCCACCCGGGAGGACAGATCCGGGGGCAAGGTGTGCATGCCACCGAGCGAGGTCACGATGCCGGTGCCGAGCACCCCGTGCGTCACGATGGCTCCCTGCGAGAAGCCGACCAGGATGAACCGCTGGTCCGGGCACCTCGCCGCTTGCCACAGCACATGCGCGGTCATGTCCTGGGTGCCGCGGCTGATCGAGGACGGATCGAGCAGATCGGCCGGATAGTCCACCCGATAGGCCTGCGAATCGACCGGAAGCGCCTGCCACAGCGCGTCGTACAGCGGATCGCCCACCACCGAACCCAGATACCCGGGTTCATGGGTGCCTCTGGCGACGACGACGTCGACTGCCGCACAGGACGTCGCCCATGCGTTCAACCCCGTCGCCGCCCCGAATCCCGCGACGAGCAGTAGCACGGCGAATGCCCTTACTACACGCCACTTTTCGAAGTGAATTACCTTCCGGTTGGCCATCGTACTCACCTACTCACGCCGTTGTGAGACAGCCGAGCGACACTTGTCAGTGACAATTCTCGGCTATATCCGCGAAGGTAAGAACGGCTCCGAGGACCGTCAAGCAACTCCACCCGACCGATACGGACTCAGCGCCGAATCGTGTTCTAAGGCAGCAGAACCGCCGCACCGGCAAATCGTCCGTGCGCCAGATCCGCCAGCGCTCGATCGGCCATGTCCAGGGAATACCCGTGCGTGGTCAGATGTATCCGGTGTTCCCCTGCGAAAGCCAGGAATTCGCGGGCGTCCGCGCGGGTATTGGCGGTCACCGAGCGAATCTCCCGCTCCTGGAACAGGTGCCGCTGGTAGTTCAACGCGGGAATGTCGCTCAGATGGATACCGGCGAGCGCCAGGATTCCGCCGCGATCGAGTGCCGCCAGGGCGGGCGGCACGAGGTCACCGACCGGCGCGAACAGAATCGCCGAATCCAGCAGTACCGGAGGGGGATCCGCCGCGCCCTGCACCGAGGCGGCTCCGAGCGCGGTCGCGAGTTCGCGCGCCGCCGGGTCCCGGGTCATCACGTGGACTTCCGCTCCGCGGGCGGCGGCTACCTGGGCGGCGATGTGGGCGCTGCCGCCGAAGCCGTAGATTCCCAGCCGCCCGCCCGACGGCACGGAAGCCCGCAGCAGCGCCCGGTACCCGATGATGCCCGCGCACAGCAGCGGAGCGGTGTCGGCATCGGTGTAACCGGCGGGCAGGCGCAGCGCGTATGCCGCTGGGACGCAGGCGAATTCGGCATAGCCGCCGTCGGCGTCCCAGCCGGTGTAGGCGGAGTACGGGCAGAGGTTCTCCGCTCCGCGCAGGCAGAACTTGCACTGCCCGCAGGTGTGCCGGAGCCAGGCGACGCCCACCCG
Organism: Nocardia sp. CY41; assembly: GCF_009829325.1. GTDB lineage: Bacteria > Actinomycetota > Actinomycetes > Mycobacteriales > Mycobacteriaceae > Nocardia. The sequence goes on along the minus strand of NZ_VUOS01000030.1, from coordinate 10,192 downwards.
GTCCCCTACGCCGAAACCTGCCACCTCCGCACCCTGGCCGATCGCGACGACCTCGCCGACGACCTCGTGCCCCGGCACCACCCCGGTGCGACGCACCGGAAGGTCGCCTTCGGCCACGTGCAAGTCGGTCCGGCACACCCCGCACGCGAGGACGCGCACGGTCAACTCGCCCGGAGCGGGCTCCGGGACCGGCGCGCGCTCCGGGTCCAGCGGACCGCCATCGATCGGGCCCGGCCTGCGCACCCGCCAGCACCGCATCGAACTACCACCGCCGCGGATCTCGCTCATCGTCGGATCACCTCGCACCGATCGGATCGACACGCATCGGGCATCCCGATCGCGTCGGGTGTGCCGGGATCACCCTACTCGGCGAATTCGGCCACACCGCGCACCGCGTTCTGATACGTTTCTGTATCGAGTACATTTCTGTATCCGAAATGGTCGAGGCCACATCGAGGAGGCGCCCCATGGCATACGATGCCGCGCAGGCCGCGCCCGTCCGGGTCACCCGCCGTCGCGCCGAGACGAGGAACCGGTTGCTGACCGCCGCCTACGAGGCGTTCGCCGAAGAAGGCTTCGGGCGCGCCACCGTGGAGCGGGTGTGCGAGCGCGCCGGATTCACCCGCGGGGCGTTCTACTCGAACTTCAGCTCACTGGACGAGCTGTTCCTGGCCATGTGGGAGCAGCGTTCGACGGCGATGCTCACCCAGGCGAGCGCCATCCTCGACGAGATCGCGGCCGACGGCGCCGATGACGTGCGCAGCGCGGTCCGGCGACTGGAACGGGCGGTCCCGGTCGACGAGGGCTGGTACCGGATCACCGCCGAATTCACCGCACACGCGCTGCGCACCCCCGCGCTGCGCCGGGTGATGGCCGCCCGCGAGGAGGCCATCGTCGCGGCGCTCATGCCCACCATCGTCGCGGCGCTCGCGCGCGGCGGCCGCACCGTGCCGGACCCGGAGGCGTTCGGCCAAGCACTCATCGCCGTCCACGACGGCACCAGCGTGCAGGTCCTCATGGAGCCGGACAGCCACGCCGTGCGCGAGCGCCGCACCGAACTCTTCCACCACGTCGTGCTGGCCTACAGCACCGCAACCGAAGGATGAACATGTCCCACAGCAGCCCCGAGGCGGACGTCCTCGTCGTCGGCGCCGGGCTGGCCGGCCTGGTCGCCACGCACGAACTGGTCAAGGCCGGCCGCACCGTGCACGTACTGGACCAGGAGAACCGCAACAATTTGGGCGGCCAGGCGTTCTGGTCGCTGGGCGGCCTCTTCTTCGTCGACAGCCCGGAGCAGCGACGCCTGGGCATCAAGGACTCCTACGATCTGGCCCTGCAGGACTGGCTCGGCTCCGCCGGGTTCGACCGCGACGACGAGGACAAATGGGCCCGGCAGTGGGCGCAGGCGTATGTGCGGTTCGCGGCCACCGAGAAGCGCGAGTACCTGCGCGAGCTCGGCTTGCGGGTGACGCCGCTGGTCGGATGGGCCGAGCGCGGCGGCGACCGCGCCGACGGACACGGCAACTCGGTGCCGCGCTTCCACCTCACCTGGGGCACCGGCCCGGAGGTGGTCCGGGTCTTCGCCGAGCCGGTTCTCGAGGCCGAACGGCGCGGATCGGTCCGTTTCGGGTTCCGCCACCGGGTGGACGAACTGATCGTGGAGGACGACGCGGTGGTCGGCGTGCGCGGCGTCGTGCTCGAGGAGACCGACCTCGACCGCGGACGCGCCTCGTCGCGGACCGTCGTCGGCGAGTTCGAGTATCGCGCCGAAGCCGTGATCGTGGCTTCCGGCGGCATCGGCCACAACCACGACCTGATCCGGCGCAATTGGCCGACGGAGCGGCTCGGTCCGTGCCCGCAGACCATGATCTCCGGCGTGCCCGCGCACGTCGACGGCCGGATGCTCGCCATCACCGAGGCCGCGGGCGGCGCCATCGTCAACCGGGACCGCATGTGGCACTACACCGAGGGCATCGTCAACTGGGATCCGATCTGGCCCGACCATGCCATCCGGATCATCCCCGGGCCGTCCTCGATGTGGTTCGACGCGAACGGAAAACGCCTGCCCGCGCCGTGTTTCCCCGGATTCGACACCAACACGACGATGAAGGAGATCCTGAAGACCGGCTACGACTACTCCTGGTTCGTGCTCACGCAGTCGATCATCGAGAAGGAGTTCGCGCTGTCGGGCTCCGAGCAGAACCCGGACATCACCGGCAAGGACCTCAAACTCACCCTGAAAAGCCGCGTCGCCAAGGGCGCGCCGGGGCCGGTCGAGGCGTTCAAACAGCACGGTGTCGATTTCGTGGTGGCGGATACGCTGCGGGAACTCGTCGCGGGCATGAACAAGATCGCGCGCGGGCCCGAGCTGGACTACGACGATCTGGAACGCCAGATCGTCGCGCGCGACCGGGAACTCGCGAACAAGTACAGCAAGGACAGCCAGCTGATGGCGATCGACAACGCGCGCCGGTATTTCGGCGACAAGGCGGGCCGGGTCGCCAAACCGCACCGGATCCTCGACCCGGACGCGGGCCCGCTCATCGCCGTGCGGCTCAACATCCTCACCCGTAAGACCCTGGGCGGCTTGCAGACCGACCTCAACTCCCAAGTGATCCGGCCGGACGGCACGCCGTTCCCGGGCTTGTACGCCGCGGGTGAGGTCGCCGGTTTCGGTGGCGGCGGTGTGCACGGATACAACGCGCTGGAGGGCACCTTCCTCGGCGGGTGCATCTTCTCCGGCCGGGCGGCCGGGCGGGCGCTGGCCGCGAAACGGGCCTGATCGCTATCGGCGGCAACCCGACGCGACGGTGGCGGGCTCCGTCGCAGTGGCGAGCGACGGCGTCGACGTGAACGACGGCGCGCCGGAGTAGAGCCGGGTACCCGCCGCGTACCGGCCCGGCTCTACCAGCACCCGGGTGATCTCGGCCTCGTTGCCGAAGACATCGGTCACGCGCGCGGTGAACGGGCCCCGCCCCGCGCCGGAGAGCGTCCAATAGTTGTCGGCCCGCCGGGTGAGCGGTCGCCACGGCCCGCCCTCCGCGGGACGAACAGCCGCTTCGCGCAACGGATTGCCCGTGCCGCCGAACAGGACGCCGAGCCAGGACGCGGACGAATCCGGCTTCACCTCGTAGGTCAGCTCCTGCGCCGGCTGCGGGTCGCGGACCAGGCGGTAATCGACCCGCGCCACTCCGTCGTGCGGATCGGCGATCCGCTCGAATGCTGCCGCGCTGAGAGCCAGTTGTCCCGGAGCGCAGGCCGGGCAGTGGTCGACCACCAGCGCCCGGACCGTCCCGCGAGCACCCGTGATGTCCAGATACGCACCGCAGAGGTCGGCGCGGCCGTAGTCGGGAGTGGACAGCCCCGCATAGTAGCCATCCATCGCCAACTCGCGGAAGGAACACGACACCTGGGCGCCGAACACGAAATAACGCGCCTGGGCCGACGTGGCCGGCCCGATCGGTGCGAAAGTCACCACGGAGACGGGTAATCGGGACGGCGCGGGCGCCTCGGGCGGCGGGTTCGCCGCACCACAGGTCGGCGCGGACGGCCGCACCAGCCACACGACCACCGCGACGGTGGCCAGCACGCCTGCCGCAAACCATAGCCATTCGGAACGGAATGGCCGCTCTCGGATCGGTACCCGGTGCATCGCTTCCCCGACTCCGGCTTGCCGACTGTCCATCCTGACCTCATCAGGAAAGCAGCCCGGCCGCTCGCGCGCAGCGCGAACGGAAATTCTTCACGTCAACGCCTACGCGCGTGCCGAGGGAAGAGGTTTCGTCCCGCCTCCTGAGCGACCTCGGCCAGCGCGCGGGCCAGCCGCGCGGTGTCCGGCACCACACGATCGGCACCGGCCCGGCCCGACAGCGACACCGCGGCGACCGCCGCGCCGCGTCCGCGGATCGGCACGGCCACGCACGCGAGGCCTGCCACGGACTCCTCGTTGTCGACGGCGACACCCTGGCGATTACGGATGCGGCCGAGTTCGCGATGCAATTCCGCCCGGTCGGCGAGAGTGCGTGGGGTGAACTGCGGCAGGCGATCCCGGAAGGACGCCTCCACGACGCTCGGGTCCAACGTCGCCAGCAGCGCCTTGCCGAGCGCCGTGCTGTGCGCGGGCATCCGGCCGCCGAGCCGGGTGGGCACGCTCGCGGCGACCCGGCCGCCCACCTTGTCCAGATACAGCACGTCGCGCCCGTCCAGCACGCCCAGGTGGCCGACCATCCCGGTCTGCTGGCACACGTCGTGCAGGAGTGGGCTCACCGCGTCCCGGATCTCGTTGTGGTCGGCGGCGAGCCCGCCCAACTCCAGCGTGCGCAGGCCGAGCCGGTAGCCGCCGGGGGCGTGCGCGAGCCAGCGCAGCCGGATCAGCTGGTCGAGGATGCGGTGCACGGTGGAGCGCGGCAGCCCGGTGCGCTCGGACAGTTCGACGAGGGTGAGCGCCGGCGTCGCGCCGTCGAACGCCTCCAGGATCAGTGTCATCCGCTCGATCATGGACACGGGGGGCCGACCCGGCCGTGCTGCCTGTCCGGATCCGGTGGATAACTCTCCCGGCTCGGGTTCGGTCATCACCTCGACCGCCAATTCCAACCTCCACGCGTGCTCGCGTAGAGCTTAAAGGCCGCTAGGCGGGCCCGTGCGCGGAATCCGCGAGGCTCAACAGCCACTCGCGGGTGTACCGCTCGGCCAGCAGTGGCAAGAAGTTCGCGATGGTGGCGTTGTCGGCGACATGGTCGTACGACGAGTGCAGATGGTCCTCGATCGCGGCTTCGCTTGCCACGCCGTCGAATTCGTTCTCCAAGCGCTGCGCCGCCGCTTTCAGGGCGAGGTCCTGGTCCAGTACTGTTTCCTGATTCGGCTCGTGGGTGGCGGGACGGTCGGTCATCGCAGATTCCCCTGGTCGTGACGAGATCGGTACCTGGGCGCCGTCGTGGCCGCACGTCGGCATCCGTCCTCCGGGTACCCGGTCGAGCCGGTTCGACACCCGCGGACGGCCCCGGCCGGACAGCCGCGTCTGCTCGCCATCCCGGATGCCGCGCTCCGTCCGCTCGACGCCGCGGAACAGCCGACCGGGCCAGAAGTAGAACACGTTCTTGTCTGTCGCCTCCGCGCGTGCCAGGCTCTACAAATGGATCTCGACGCCATCGAAGCCGTCCGCCAGCTCAAGTACCGCTACTTCCGGACGCTCGACCTCAAAGAGTGGGACGATTTCGCCGACACCCTCGCCGTCGACGCGCGGGGACGCTACGGCACCCACGCCATGGGCGAGCCGCTGCACCTGGACGGCCGCGACGCCATCACCGCGTTCATGCGGGAGAATCTCGGTCCCACGCTCGTCACGGTTCACATCGCCAACCACCCCGAGATACGCGTCGAGGGCGACACGGCCACGGGGTCGTGGGCCTTCGAGGACACCGTGATCGCGACCCAATACGGGGTGCTGATTCGCGGAGCCGGGTATTACACCGACAGCTACCGCCGTGACGTCGACGGCAAGTGGCGGATCGCCTCCACCGAGTACCGCCGCATCTACGAGTCCATGCAGTCGCTGGCGGACACCCCCAGCTTCAAACTGCTGTCCAACATGTGGACACCGGAGACGTGATCGGCTCGCGCCGGGCCCGAAATCGGTCCACTATCGGCCCGGTGGCGCTGGACGATCCGGCGCGGGCCGGCGGATGCTGCGTCCATGCCCTCCCTAGCGCCTGACGAATTCACGCCCGAAACCACCTACCTGAACACCGCCTCCTTCGGCCTGCCGTCCGCCCGGGCCATGGCCGCGGTGCGCGCCGCGAGCGCGAGCTGGGCGTCCGGCCGCCGTGCGCCGACAACCGAGGTGGATCGGCTGGCCCCGGCCCTCCGGGCCGGATTCGCCCGCCTGCTCGACGGCGCGACGGCCGACGACATCGCGCTCGGCAGCGGTGTCGCGGGCCTGATCGCCCCCGTGGCCAACGCATTGCCGTCCGGCGCGGAGGTCTTGCTGCCGGAAGGCGAATTCGCCTCGGTCTCCATGCCTTTCGTCTACCGGGACGACCTCGTCGTGCGCTTCGTCCCCTTGCCGGAGCTGGCCGCGCAGGTGCGCCCGCAGACCGCGCTGGTAGCGGTGAGCGTGGTCCAATCCGCGGACGGCCGTGTCACCGATCTGGCCGAACTGCGCGCGGTCACCCGGGCCAACGGCGCACAGCTGCTCGTGGACGCCACCCAGGCCGCGGGCTGGCTGCCCCTGCGCTTCGCCGACGCGGACTACTGGGTCTGCGCCAGCTTCAAATGGCTCATCGGCGCGCGCAGTGTCGCGTTCCTCGCCACGCCGCGCGAGTTCGTCCCACGGCTGCGTCCGATCGGATCCAGCTGGTACGCCGCCGAGGACCGCTGGGCGGAGCTGTACCACCCCACCGCGCTGCCCACCACGGCCCGCCGCTTCGACACGACACCCGATTGGCTCGGCGTCGTGGCCGCGCTGGAAGGACTGTCGCTGATCGAGGAATTGACGGTCGACAAGATCGGCGCGCACGACGTCGAACTCGCCGACCGATTCCGCGACGGACTGCGCGAACTGGGTTTCGAGCCGGTCACGGCGCGTTCCCCGATCGTCTCCGTCCCGGGCGCGGCGGACCTGGCACCCCGCCTCGAGCAGGCCGAGGTGATCGCCTCGGCGCGCGGCGGCGGTCTGCGCTTCGCCTTCCACCTCTACAACAGCACCGAGGACGTCGAACGGGCGCTATCGGCGCTGCGGGCCGGATAGCCTGTCCACGGCTCGTGGCCGCGCGCCGGCCGGGATCGGGCCGGAACGTGACGACCACCGGAAAGCCGAGTACGCACGTCAGCGCCGCAAGCCGGCTCCTCTTACCACGCGTGGGCCGCACGATCGTCGGGACGTGTATCCACACGAATCGGTCGCCGGTTACCCACGCCGTCGGGTCGCGGTCGGTTCACCGACCGGTCCGTTGCGCGGGTGCGGTGATCAGCGGTAGATCGAGCGCGGTGAGGATTCCAGGGGGAGCGGCGACCACCGCGGGGACCGCGTTGACGATGCGCATGCCGGTCGCCAGCAGGGTCGCGTGGTTGTGGTCTCCGTTGCGGCTCGAGGTCACCAAGTCCATCGCGTAGCTGGGCTCGCCGGTGATCTCCACCCGGTAGGACCCTTCGGGGTGCGCGGGCTGCGGCCATTCCGGGCACAGGTCCTGGCGCAACCGCGTCACGTGCTCGAGCACCGTGACCGGCACGTCGCCGACCATGCCGCGTACTTCGAAACGCAATGCCGCCGCGGTTCCCTCGGCGATGTGCCCGGTCGCGATGTCGAACGACTCCGGCGCCGGGACCCGCTCGTAGGTCTCGGTGACCGCATCCAGGGTGACCCCGATCCCCGCCGCGAGCTGACGGACCGTGCCACCCCAGGCGAGCGAGAGCACCCCGGGCTGCAACAGCATGGGGATCTCGTCGAGGGGCTTGCCGAAGCCCATGATGTCGAACATGACCTCCCGGTTGTCGTAGCTGGCATAGTCCACGATCTCCAGGCAGCGCACTTCGTCGATGCGCAGACAAGTCCCCGCGAGGGCGAGCGGCAGCAGATCGTTGGCGAAACCCGGGTCGATGCCGTTCACCCACAGCGACGAATTCCCTTGCGCGGCCGCCTCCTGCACCGGCTTCAGCAGCTCGTCGGGCAGCACGCCGTAGGGGTACTGGAAGAACACCGGCGCGCAGGCGACGACATTGATGCCGGCGGCCAGGATGCGCTGGAGGTCCTGCACGGCCTCGAAGAGCCGGTTATCGGTCATCGAGCAATAGACGACGCAGTCCGGACGCGCCGCTAGCAATGCGTCGGCGTCGGTCGTCGCGGTGACGCCGACCGGATGATCGAGTCCTGCGAGGGTCCCCGCGTCCTTTCCGTCTTTGGCCGGGCCCGAGACCCACAGGCCGGTCAGTTCCAATTCGGGATGGGCGATGACGCCGGCCAAGGCATGCCTGCCCACATTGCCGGTGCCCCAGTGCACTACGCGATATGTCATGTCACAGATCCGGGATCGGGAGGTCGAGGTTCGGGAAGATCAAGCCGCCGTCGGGCTCGAGAATCTTGCCGGTGAGGTATTTGCCCGCGGGCGACACCAGGTATAGCGCGGCCGCGGCGATGTCCTCGGGTTCTCCGATGCGGTGCAGCGGTGTCTTCGACTCCAATTCGGCACGCATGGCGTCATTTCCGGCGACGATCTCCAAGGCGGAGGTCAGGATGGAGCCGGGCGCGATGGCGTTCACCCGGATACGCGGATTCAGGTCGAGAGCGGCGAGCTTGGTGTAGTGGGCCAGCGCCGCCTTCGCGGTGCCGTATGCCGCGAACGCACGCCCCGGCAGCCGCCCCATCGTGGACGTGATGTTCAGGATCGAACCGCCACCGGCCGTTTCCAGCATGCGCGGCACCGCGGCCCGCACGAGCGCGTGCGCGTTGGTGACATTGAAGTCGAACGCCTCCCGCAGCGCCTGCGGCGTCGTGTCCAGCAACGGGCACGGCAGCGCTCCACCGACGTTGTTGACCACGATGTCGAGTCGTCCGAAGCGGTCGACCGCCGCCGCGGCCAGCGCCGCCGTCGCCTCGGCATCGCTCAGGTCGGCAGGCACCACGTGCGCCTGGCGTCCGGCGGCCGCGACGCGCTCGGCGACCTCATCGAGCTGACTCTTGGTCCGTGCGGCGATCACGACGTCCGCGCCCGCCTCCGCGAACGCGACGGCGATGGCCGCGCCGAGGCCGCGCCCCGCGCCGGTGACTATTGCGACCTGATCGTCTATCCGGAACCGATCCAGAATCATTCGCGCTCCCTACCCGTCGACCGTCGAATATTCGACGGTGTCTGATGTAATATTCGTCATCGTAAGTCGCTCACCCGAGCTGGGACAAGGGGTTGCCGCCATGCCGGACCGATCCGCGTCGCCGCCCACGCGACGCGTCGTCGACATCGTGTCGCTGCTGGCGACGTCAGGAGAACCGATCAGCGTCGCCGGCATCGCCGAGCGGCTCGGCATCGCCCGCGCGACCGCGACCGCCATCCTCGCCGAACTGGACGAGGCGGGGTGGGTCGTCCGCGATTCGGCTCGTGGCTACGGCATCGGGCCCGCGCTCGCCGGGCTGCACGGCGCCGCGCTTCCCCAGGGGGTGGGCGATCTGCTCGTCGGCCTGGCCGCGCGGACCGGGTACGGCGCCACCTTCAGCCGCATCGAACCGGATCGGCTCACCGTGCTCGACGTCCGGCACGGCGTCGACCGCGTTGTGCCCGGAATCCCGGTAGGGCATCGCATTCCGCTCCAGTTCCCGGCCGGTGCGAGCGTGATGCCGTGGCGTTCCGCGCAGGAACAGAACACCTGGCTGGGTACTGCCACCGACGCGGATCAGCGTATGGCCGCTGCGCTGCTGGCACTGGTGCGGGAACGGGGGGTCGCGGTCTTCCGGCCCCGGGCCGACGACGCGGGCATGGTCGATCTGCTCGCCGATCTGCTCGGCGCGGTCGGATCCGAACTCCTGAGACCGCATCTGCGTACGCGCGCACTTCGCCAGCTCGCCGCGCTCACGTCCCGGCCGTTCACCCGGGCGGAGCTGGATTCGGACGAGATCTTGCCGCTGAGTTATCTGGCGGCGCCGGTTTTCGACGCGAGCGGCACCGCGGCCTACGAAGTGCAGCTGGGACCGTTGCGCGCCGCGACGACGCGCGTGGAACGCGAGGAATTCGTCGATGCGACGCGTAGTGCGGCGCGGGAATTGACGGCCGCGCTCACCGCAGGCCGGCACGGAAAGTAATTGTCCGGATGAATGGCGGAAGCGATCGACGATGAGCGTCGAATGGCCCCGCAAACGGCGAAAGGCCCTCGACGGTGTCGAGGGCCTTTCGGGAAAGGATGTTCCGGCGGTGTCCTACTCTCCCACACCCTGTCGAGTGCAGTACCATCGGCGCTGGCAGGCTTAGCTTCCGGGTTCGGAATGGGACCGGGCGTTTCCCCACCGCTATGGCCGCCGTAACTCTATGAAACTGTCCACCACACCCCGAACCCTGTTCACCACACCCACCGACCCCGCAATGACCGGGATCGAATGTGGGTGACACGGTGAATCGTGTCGCGGGGTGTCTGTGTGTTGTTTCAGATACCGCACAGTGGACGCGTAGCAACCTTTGTTGGTAAGTCCTCGGCCGATTAGTACCGGTCACCT
>NZ_VUOS01000029.1 GCF_009829325.1 Nocardia sp. CY41 | reverse complement strand
TCCAGATACAGCCGGACCGCTCGTGCCTTCAGCTCGTCCGGGTATTTCTTCGGTGCTGCCACGCGGGGCTCCTTCCCGGTCCTATCGGACCATGCTCAAAGCCCTCCAAGGAAGCGGGGGAACCTCAGCACACACAGGCCCCCATGTACTCGCTACGCCAGTCCTGCAAGCCGGAGGTCCCGAAGAACTCGTCAGCCTCGATCCGATCGTCTGTCATATGCGAAATTTACCGGCACCCATGCGATTTCGTATGAAGCCCAGATCCGGAGCAGTTCGAGACTGCCAGGAGATCGGTTCGTTCTTTCCCGGATGGTCGGTCGAGCGCCGCCGAGCAGGTACCAGCGAGTTCGGGCACGTGCCTGTACATCGTGGTCCGCGAGACCCAGCAGCCGAGGGACCGAGGACCCAGACACACCGGACCGGTTCGGCAGGCGGAAATCAGGTGAGCGCGACAGCGCACCCTCTACTGTCACTTCGTGCAGATACACAGCGAGGAACAGCCGAATCCTTTCGCAGACAACATGTCCGGAGGAGCGAAGCTGGCGGGCTTACTCGTTCCGCTGGTCTTGCTGGCGGCTGTGCTGGTGGCGCCGTTCCAGACGCCACGGGCGCATGCCGACGACGGTATGACCGGCATTCTCGATCACAAGTACGGTCTGTTCGTCCACTACGTGCCCCGCCTCACCACCGACCCGGCCGGTGTGGCCATCGAGGATCCCAACGCTCTGGCCAACAGCTTCGACGCCAACGGGTTCGCCGAGGATCTGGTCACCGCGAAGGTGCAGTACGTCATCTTCAGTGCCTGGCACTCCAAAATGGTGACCCTGTATCCGAGCCAGAAGATGGCGGACTGGGGCATGCCCCACCGCCGCACCGACCGCGACCTCATCGCGGAGATGATCGGCGCGGTCAAGGCCAAGGGCATCAACGTCTACCTCTACACCCACCCCCGCGACGGTATGGAGTTCACCGACGAGGACAAGCTGAAGACCGGCTGGGGCACAGTCGCTCCGCCGGCAGATCAGAAGTGGAACCCCGGACCCGACTTCGACCGCCCCAAATGGAACGCGTTCATCAACGACATCTACCAGGAGATGATGCAACGCTACGGGGCCCGCATCGACGGCCTGTTCATGGACGAGGGAAGCCCCCAGGCCGACAGCCACAACGTCGTCGACTACCCGCGACTGCGCGACACGATCAAAGCGGTCAACCCGCGCGTGGTCCTCATCCAGAACAACTACGGCAACCTCTACGGCCTCGACATCGGCATGAAGGAGTACTTCGGCCAGCAGGAGTTCGCCCAAACCGACGGAAGCCTGTGGCCCGGCTACACCCAGCCCGTCGCGGCGACCATGGGCGGAACCGGAGAATCCTGGTGGGCGAAAGAGACCAGCCACGCGGTGAAGTACACGCCACGGGCCATGTTCCGCTACACCGTTCTGCAGGCGGCCACCAACACCGACGGCGGCGGCATGGCCTGGGCGGCCGGCCCCTACGCCGGCGGCGGCTGGGAACCCGGCGTCCTGCCCGCACTGCAGCAGATCGGTGGCTGGATCGACCAGATCCGGGAATCGGTCCTCGGCACCCGGCCCAGCACCTCCTACCCCACCAAGGCCGGAACCCGCATCACCGACCTGACCTGGGGCGTGGCGACCAAATCACCTGATGACCGCACCGAGTACCTCCACGTGCTCAAACCGCCTGCCGGGCAAACCCTCACTCTTCCGCTGCCTCAGGACGGCAAGGTCTTCTCCGCGGCCTCTCTGGTCAACGACGGCACACCGGTAACACTCGACAAGGACCTCAACCAGATCAGGCTCACCATCCCCGGTACCTGGGACGCAGGCGACACCGCGATCAAACTGACCGTCTCCGACCGATCCGGACCCGTCGCCCTCTTCCGCTGCTTCAGCCCCAGCACCAACCAACACCTGACGACCACCGAATCCGGTTGCGAGGACCCGAGCCGCTACTCCCTGGAGGGTCCCCTCGGCCACGTCTACCGCGATCAGGTCGCGGGCACTGTCCCGCTGTTCCGCTGCTTCAGCCCCAGCACCAACGACCACCTCGTGACCACCGAACCAAGTTGCGAGGACCCGAGCCGCTACTCCCTGGAGGGTCCCCTCGGCCACGTCTACCGCGATCAGGTCGCAGGCACTGTCCCGCTGTTCCGCTGCTTCAGCCCCAGCACCAACGACCACCTCGTGACCACCGAACCGGGCTGCGAGGACCCCACCCGCTACACCCTCGAAGGCCCCCTCGGCCACATCATCAAATAAACCCGGCGAGCAGGCCCGGACGGAACATCGAGTAAGTCCGTGACATAACCGGCTGGCCGAGGCCCACCCCGGGCGTCGGCCAGCCCGAACGGCATACCGCTTCCACGAAGCTCCAGCATGCTGCGGCAGACCTGTCTCAACACCTTGGTAATGAGCGGAACTTCACGAACATACGCCCGCAGCAGGCCCCACGGACCCATCACCAAATGCGTTCACCAGTTCAGGGGCACAGGATTCTGCGAACCCGTCCGTTTTCGTCCCATTTCATCTCGATCGCCCACCGTCCAGGGGTATCGGGCGGCCGACCGGCGGTCGCGAGCATCGGCGCGGGCACGGACACACCCCCAGCGTATTTCCAGCGAATACCAACCGGATGGTGTGGTTCGCTAGGCTCGGGCGTGTGCAGTTCGAGGAAGGCTCCCTGATCCACCTGGTCGCAGGCGGGACGAGTGTGTTCCGCATCATCGAACTCGGCGTCGACGGCGACCCGACCAAAGCGTTGGTGCAAGCCGTCGGCGACGGCCCCGGCACCTACCCGTGGACGACCGATCTGACCTACGCTGTGCCCGCCGAGCAGCCGTAGCAGCTCACCGTCGCCTGCCCAGCCTTCGATGCCGCGAGCCATCGGTCCCGCTGCCCGGCGGTCTTAAGGGTGTCCTACGTCGCCGGGATCAACACCGTGCGTCGGTTCACCGGCCCAACCCTTGTCGGTAACTCGTGAAGGCCGAGCCCTCGGCGATTCGACCGAGCGTCCAGCCATGTCCCCCGATGCTGGCCTCCGCGCGAACCCCCACCGTCATCCGATGCGCACCGGCTCAAGAGGCAGTAAAGTCCCCCTACGGGGGTTGAAAGTACCTGCGGTGCAGACTTATTCGATCCTCAATGGCGGCAGGTCCGGGCAGAACACATGCTGCTATCCATGGTTGGGGTGGAAGGGGGCTTCAGTGGATGACGGGTTCGGGCCTCTGCCGGATGGCAGAACTGTGATGACGGTGTTCGCGCGAACCGCCGAGTTGGGTATGGACGCTGTTAGCGGTTTCGGTGACAGCATGCTCAAGGCGCTCGTGGGTCTGGTCATCGCGCATCGTCGCATCGCAATGGCGCAGCCGGACTGGGACGATGTGGTGTTGACGTGGACTTCGGGGCAGGTGGTCCCGGTATTGTCCGTGGCCCACGACAGCGCCGATTCATTCGTCGGCGCGTGGGAGGCCGCGCAGCGGCACATGCTCGCCATCGACCTCGAAGGTTGCAGGGTTCTCGGAGAACCGGGTGCCGGAGCTGTAGAACACCATGAGGGGTTGGGTGCAGTTTTCGGCCGCATGGCCCACTTGCACTCGGTCTCGTTCAATCGCTTCTTTGTACTGGATGGCCCAGAGGGCAGGAACCGTCAGCAGCTCGGCCGAGCCCTGGTCTCGTATGAGAGCCTGGCACGTGATTTGATTTGCGGCAGAAAGGCTTTGCCTTCTCCGTTCCGCCGCCGGACGCATGAGGCGGGTGAAGTATGAAGCTCTGAGGCGAAGGGAAAGCCAACTACCAGGTAGGCGAGGACGCTGGATCGAGTGGCTGCCGAGCCGATGCCCTCGCGGCACCTGAGCTCAGGCACCGCCGCCGGTCGCGATTGAAGAGGCGGGAGCGGATGAAAGTGGTGGCCTCCCTTTACTGGAAGGCCGCCAATTCGCGTCCGTTGTTCGTGGGTCTCTGTGTCAGGCAGACAGACACCTACGCAGCGGCGGCCTGCGGTTCGAACTCTCTCTCTATAACGCCCGCTCGGAACGCGATCCACTCGTCTCCAGTGAATTCAAGCGTCGTCCCATCGGCGCCGCGCAGCAGAGTATGCCCGCGGTCAGTGAACTCGACTTCGGGCAGACCGGGAACAGCTTCGCCCGTGCTCGCTCCTAAGACCAGCGCCTCGAAGGAGTTCCACGCCTCGGCCGGCATCTCAATGATCGGTTCTTCCTCGGGGCGGTTACGTGGATCCCGCAAGTACTTGGTGTCCCGGATAAAGACGCTCTGCTCACCCTCGAAACGCCGGACGAGAACGCATTGACCTCCTCCATCGCTGTACGACGACTTGATGTATCCGTCGAGTGGCCGGTGCCCGGTCATGGTCGTGTTCCTCACTCTTTACTGCTCCTCTGCGAGAACTTCGGCGCTTCGGGCGATCATCTTGCGGCTTTCGTCCGGTGGCAGAGCAATCTCGTACAGCCGCTGCCACAACCGCTCATGGATTGCGACCTCGCCGTGGTCGCGTAACAGCACATCTTCCGTAAGCGACTCGACCATCACCAGTGGCGGATCGCCCACGGCGAAGTCGTAGATTTCCCACGGTGAGCGCGGCGCTCGCAGCCCAAGAAGCTCGCCGCCGACCGGGAGAATGCGGAAGTCGATCCGGTCGTTGCCATCGATCAGTTTGAGCAAATGATCCAACTGCTCGAGCATCGCTGGCCTGGGAACCATCAGTCGGCGGATGACCGTCTCTTCGACGATGACCTCGATTCGAGGACCATTCGAGACCAGCGCTTCTTGTTGACGGCGCTC
The DNA here is from genome assembly GCF_009829325.1 of Nocardia sp. CY41. Classification (GTDB taxonomy): domain Bacteria; phylum Actinomycetota; class Actinomycetes; order Mycobacteriales; family Mycobacteriaceae; genus Nocardia. Next base: position 101,636 of record NZ_VUOS01000029.1, on the reverse strand, counting down.
GCGGGCCCGAATCTCCACGGGGTTATCCGCAGTGGGATCGGCTGTGACGGCGGCGTTGTGACGTGCACGGAGGTACGCCGGTGACTGCAGGAGGCCGGGTACCAGCGCAAAGTCATACCAACGGATCCGAGCAGCACCTGCTTCGAGATCGGCAGGCAGGGCTTGTCGAGCCGACAAGCCCTTGAAGGCCCGGCTCTCCCACCAACCGGTCTGGGCGGCGTCGCGGGCCAACGCGTAGAACTCTTGCCATTTGGCGGAATGCTGTTCGACACCGAGGTGCTCGGCAACGGTCATGCTGACGTCGGCGGCCACGCGTCGCTGGCCGGTCTCGATCCGGGTCAGCAAGGTCCGGTCCATATCCAGAGCTTTGGCAGCCTGCTGGATCGAAAGATCCCGATCTTGACGGAGTCGGCGCAGCTCATCACCGAGGTGAAGTCGACGACTGTACGGAGAGAATCGCTCGCCAGTGACCGAGACGAAGTTCTGCGCCACCGATCACACCTCCTTCGACGCACAGTGACGATCTGTCACACGAACATCCTGGCACAAGATGCGGCTAGTCACGCATTCGGGAGAACACTCGCGCCAGATGGTCAGCCTGGGCCGCAGCGCCACAGAATCCTGTCGTTTCCGTTGCACGGTTCTATGCACTGTGACATCCTGTCACATATCAGAGCAGGGTGACATGAACAATGCATGTCACTGCGTCGGGACAGTTAGACGCGGGAGCGTGTGATGAGCGCAGCGAGCAGTACGCGGATCCTCTGTCGTTCGAGCGCAGAGCCAGATGGACGCACGGCAACTACTTCCGCCTCCGTCCACGCGAGGCGATTGCCGATGCGGGCTGTGGTTAATGCACCGACCGGGTGGTTGCGATGACGCCGGTGTTCGGATACCTGCGGATTCCACTGATCGACCCCGCTCGGATGGCCGCCGTACAGGCGCAGCTCGCTGAAACCGCAGCGGTGTACGGCGGAAGCCTCAACGGGCGGTTGTTCTTCGAGCACGGATGCCCAGCACGGTTCCTGTGGTCGCTGCTGGCCGAATCCGACCCAGCAGCCGCGGACCGACTGGAGTTGGTGGCGCAGGAGCGCGGCATCGCCCTGGACCTCCTGCTGGACGCGACGGCGCCGACGACAGCACTGTGGCAGCTCCTGGCCGCTCTCGAAGCAGCAGGAGGCGGCCATGTATTGATTCCCTCTCCCGCGCACCTCGAACGAACAGGTGCGCCGAAAGAGACTGTGCAACGCCTGATCTCGGCCATTCACGGGGCCAAGATCGTATGGGTCGGGGACGAACAGCCGCTCAACTCAGACCCGCGCGGCACGACGGCCGGATTGGTCGCCGAGTTTCGCGTGAATCCCTTCGGCGCGGCAACCGCGCTCGCACGGGCGACGGTCGAACAACGGCTCGGGCGCGCAGGCCTCCGGCACATGGTCGGGGCGGTCGATGCAGTGATGGTCGAGGTGGTCGGTGCGGCGGAGCGGCGATGGGCCAACAGCGTCGACACGCTCACCGAGGAGCTGTCTGTTCGTGTGGTCTGCCCCCCGGGCGCCGCCATGTTGGTGGTGGAGATACACGAAACCCGCGATATCTCCGACATCCCGGTCAGCGACGCCCTCCGGTGGACCTGCAGCAACCCGCTGGTCGGAGGGAAAGTCGCCCGGTTCCGAGCACCGGCGGGCGGCACGGTGACGCTGTGCGAACTGCCGCTGCCACCAGCGGACCCCGACGTAAGTCGAAGCGATCCGGATCCCCAGACCTCCACAGGCCCGATGGTGGCGCTGAACGATACTCCACCGCGCCTCCACCAGGCGGCAGCCGAGGGCGGAGGTGCACGATGATGCTCGAATCAGCGGCGGCGATCGTCTGGGCCGAACAGCCCGAGGCCGACATCGCGGCCCAAGCCGCCGAGCTGGAGGCGCTGGCGGACCAGAAGGGACTGAAGCTCGGCGGGCAACCGATCGTCGCCCGCACCGGAGCGGAACTCGCCCGCATCATTGCCACCCTGGCGGCCGAAGTGATCGTGGTGTCGAGCGCGACGATCACTCAGGGCTGGCTGGACGTCTTGCGCTGCCGCGCTGATGTGGTGACACCACTGCGACGGTGGCCGCGAACCCATCCGGATGCACCAACACCACCTCACCCACGGTGCCAGGGTCCTGGTGACCGAACTCGTGGCCGGACGCGGTGATGCGGGATGGACATGCATCTGACCGTCGAGTTCGCGTCATGCCCGGCCTTGCATTTCCGGGCCGAAAAAGTTGTGGCCGAGCACTTCGCACACGAGATGACGCGGTGGGGTTCGGCGCGGGTGACGATAGACGACAACGTGACGCCGGAGCTGCGGACACTGCCGTGTTGGGAGCTGTACCAGCCATGACACGCGATACCCGCCGCACACTGGCCCCTCGCCTACCACAGTCAACGGCGCTGATACACACCATCCGGGGCCTGCTCACCGATCGGCACCCGCTGCTGGATGCAGCCGGCGAACTCGCATCCCTACACGCTGCCCGGCTCACCCGCGAGGACGGTGCCCTTCACCGGATCGACGCGCATCGGCTTCGCCTGGCCCGCGCGATCGACGACTACATCGATCTCGTCACCCCGACCGCGGCCAGGGACGCTCGTCGCCACTGCGAGACCGTCGGTGTGGCGGTCGACCGGCTCGCAAACTGGTGCGCCCTCGCCTACACCCCCGGCCCCACCGGGACAAGTGAATGGATCCACTTCGCGGAGACGCAGGTGCTTCGCCTGGCCGACGATCTCGACGATCTGCTCTCCGACCTCACCACGGGGCAGTGCACAGTCCCGACCGTCTGCGGCTTGCCGTGCATCAACGATGCCTCCGGCATCCAGATGGCCACCAGGCGCCGACCGCGGGCATGACTCAGCGGTTCGTTCCACAGCAACATCAACAGGAGAGATACAGAATGCCAGACAAGACCCCCTGGCCGCGAGAAGAGCGGATCACCGCCGCACTGCTGCTCGTCGAGCTCATGCTGCTGGTCATCGCGCTGAAACGCCGGAGGGTCGAGCGCCCGATCCGATCCAGCGGGAGCGATGAGTGACAGCCATGGTGTCCGCAGCACCCACGGCAGCGGGGATAGCCGCTCGATATCGGAAGATCAACGGCCTTCAGGGCGTCGAGGTGACCGACGGCGACCGGATCATGCTCCGTGTCGGTGCGGTCACCGGTCTCCGGATCGCGCGGCCCCTGGCAGACCACGTTCGCACGGCTTTGGAGAAGCGACGTCAGCGGACACCGACGATCGAGTACTCGCGCGGCGCGAACTTGATGTTCCTAGTCAACGCACCGGTAGGTGAAACACATTGGGACAACAGGTTATTCAGGTACGTCGCAGTGCGCATGGGTTGTGGAGCAATGATCGCGCTACCCGGCCCTGGCAGCTCGGCCTGGCTCGTTCCGCCGGAAGGCGACCGACGGATCGACTTCGACGCTCTCGCCCACATCACGATCGAGACGGCCACAACAAAGCCACGGCGTGACCGAACCCGACTCGGCTGAACCGCCATCGCATGGGGAGCCCGGCGCGCACTGCCGATGACACTTCGCCGCGAAGTTCCGTCGAGGCCACGACTCGCCGCCAACCGGCGTAGCTGGGGTAGCTGTCGTCAGACTCGTCGCCGCAGCGACGGTGCACTGCGGTCCCCGCGACACATCTCCGGCAGGTGATCGCCCCACATTCGCCCGGGTTCGGCTCGTGCTGATCAACCACGTCCCAACCTGCTCACCGACCTCAGCGGTCGGCTCCGTCTCCCGCCGCCGCTGAACAAACCCCGACCACTCGAAGGGATTTTCACAGCCCACATGAACGATCACTCTCCCCCAGCAGTCACGTTGGATACCGAGGAAGGGATTCACCTGCCTCGAACCGCGGAATTGATTGCGCAGCTGACCCGCGATTACGGCACCGAGTACACCATGGTGCTCACCCGGGCGATCGACGACGCCAACCACGACGATCAGGTGAGCTACAAGCGTGGGCTCAACACAGCGATCGCCCTCATGGCCGTGGCAGATGGCGACGGGTCCAAAGCCGCAGAGCTGACCATTGGTCACGTCGAGTCGTTCCTCGTCGCGATCCGCGCCGATCTCCAGGCCTTCAGCCACCGCGGCGGAACCCTGCCGGATCTTCCGCCATCGAAACGCCCGCGCGCGGAGCGCAAGCGTCGCACCCGTCAACGGCTGGTGCACGCTGCTGCCGAGCTGCTGCTGATCCACGGCTATCCCGCCACCTCGATCGACCGGATCGCCGAGCACGCCGATCTCACCAGTGGAGAGTTCTTCGCCCACTTCAATCACAAACAGCAGATCGCCCACGACGTCGCAGACAACTTGACCCGCCACGCCCTCCGAAGGATCCACCGCTTCCACCCGCGGGACGCCGACCAGCTCGTCACCACTCTGGCCCGATGGGCATACATTCTCATCACACGGCCCGGATGGATCCGGCTCGAACTCGAACTCGCCGAGCGAGACAAACAAAGCCGCGCTGACGTCATTTGCCGACGCGACCAGCTGCACGAGGCGGTCCGCAAACTGCTCACCAGCACCAGCACCAGCACCAGCACCCATGACCCGAGCACCGATCTCGACATCACAGTCTCGTTCCTATTGTCGACGGTCGTCGGCATGGCAAGCCCGCGCGCCGGCGACTTCGACGTCACCCCGGCCACGACCCGCCGTCGGATCGAGCTCGTCCTCCACGCTGCTGGGTTCTCGTTCACCCCCGCGGCCGCAAACCGCGATCAACCGAATTCGCGTCCACGCAGCGTCGAGGCGAAAACGTGAGTGGGGCAACAAATCTCGCATATCCCGAAACCCCCTTCGGCAATCCCGGCCAGTCCACCGGCCGGGACTCGCCGACTGTGGCCGCGGTGGCGGTCACGACATCTGGGACCGCGGGCTTGGCGTATGCCACGTTCGATGTGAATCGACCCCACGATATGGAGTCCGCCCCTGAGGGGTTCAGTTTCGGCTATGAAGTGCTCTCCGAAGTCGACTCACAAGTTGAGTTCACCATCGCGCTCGATCGCCGCATGGCCGAATGCGACCGATACGCCGAGGTGATAACCGGGCACAATGTGCACGACATACTCAAACCGCTGTGCAGCTCGGCCAATGGCCGTGCCGCGCTGCCATGTTTGACCAAATACGCAGAGCTGTGGCCCAACCGCCACGAGCGGCGCACCCGCCACACCCCTCTACTGGTGGATACAGCCATAGATCTCGAAATCTCGGCAGCGGAACTGCCACGAACATGTGCGGCGGCGAAGCTGTCGAGTTCGTATCTGCACTCCACTTGCAACACGTGGCGGCGGCCGGTCACCACGGCATTTGCCTCAGCGCTACTGACAGCCCAGTCGCGGGGGTGGTGCCGGTGGCAGGCGCTGGATTTGGACCCGCTGGTGACCGCGTCGGCACACGAGCAGCCGTAACCATCCATGGCAGCAAAACAGCGCCGCATCGACGGAGTCGACATGGCGCTGTTTTGAGACGATTGAGGACGGCCAGGCGCCGCGATTCCGCACGGCACGCGCAACCAATAGCGTTCCGGTCGAAGTTCCTAACGGCGTAGATTCCGCCGTGTCACCAATTACAACTTGGAGCAACAGTAATGAGTGCAGGAGTAGTTCGGTGAGACCAGTGGGGGTGGCCAGCGAGTTCGGCCAGTTGCGATCAGTGCTGATGCGCCGCGCTGGACCCGCAGTGCCAGACCTATCCGGCTCGCTGGATCCGGTGCTCACACGGCAGCTCGCGACCAGCCGGTGGGCGACGTACTCGGTCGAGCGAGTGCGCGCACAGCAATGCCGGTTCATCGACCTGCTACGTGGCCGGGGTGTGGAGGTGGTGCTTGCTGATCAGGTGCCAGGGTGTTATGCCCAGCATTACACCCGTGACCTGGGATTTGTCGTCGATGACGTGTTCGTGGTGTCGCGGTTGAACTCGCCGCGGCGGCACGGAGAGTTGGCGGGATTACGAAGGCTTTGTGAGCAGATCGATCAGGTCGCCTATCTCGATGCCGGGACAGTCGAGGGCGGCGACGTGATGCTCCACGACGGGCACGTTCTCGTCGGCCTGAGCGAGGAGACCTCACCGGCTGGGGTGGAAGCGCTGCGGTACCGGCTGGACCAGCTCGGCGTTGAGCGGGTGGTGACGCCGATCGAGTTCGTCTGCGATGGGATCGTGCACTTGGACGACCACTTCAATATCGTCGCGCCGGAACTAGCGCTGGTTCATCGATCGGTATTCGACGATGTGCAGATGCGCTGGTTCGGTGAGCATTTCGACCTGATTGCCGTCACCGACGAGGAAGCCCTGGGGGTCGAGGTGAATGTCTTTGCGCTTGCGCCGGGGGTGGTGGTCGTCGCTGAGCGTAGCGAGCGAATTGCGGCCGAGCTTCAGGTGCGCGGGATCGAGGTGATTCCCATCGACTACTCCGAGGTGACGAAGATACCGGGGTCTTTCCGCTGCTCTACGTTGCCGCTCGTCCGGTCGAGCACGGCGCGGTCAGGAGTCGGTCGCAGGGAACAGTTCGAAGGCGGTCTCGGCCACGCGGGTGCCGTTGATCTGGATGTGTAACCGGCTGGTGCCGGGGGCGAGTTTGCGGTTGGCCGTTGAGCGCAGTGACTGAGACCGGGTCATGTGGCGGGTTTCACCGGGCGGCAGCTCGATGGTGGTCCATTTGAACACTGCTTCGCCGTGCCCGGTGCGGGCGCGCGGGTACTGCAGGACGTAGTCGATGATGACGCGTTCGGTGCGGGCGCCGATCGACTGGAGGGTGAGGTTGAAGCCCAGGGTGTCGCCGATCGTTACGGTGGAGGCGTCCACTTCCAGGTCGGTGACCTTGACCATGGGTGCGGTGGACACGCCGAGGAATTCGAAAGCATCGGGGTGGCCCTTTTTTACCAGTGTTCGCAGTGATTGGTTGATGATGAAGGTCATCTCGGCTGGGCGCTGATTGTTCGACGTCCGCCACTGGTTCAATATGGACAGCGCGAGGCCGGGGTCGGTGCGGGTGATGTCGTTGACGTGGTTGGCCACCGATTGTGTGACGAATCTCGAGGTGTCGCTATAGAGGTTGTCCAGGACTGGGATCGCCGCGTCGATGGGCAGGTTGATGCGGGGTGACCAGGGCAGGGCCGGGCGTGTTCCTTCGCTGGCCAGCCTCCGTACGTGGTAATCGGGGTCATGGCTCCATGCCCTGACAGTGTTCATCGTTTCGTCAGGGAATGCGTTGATGAAATAACGCAGCGCGTCTTCGGCGGTGAAGTGTTTTGTCAGTTCTTTCAGGGCATTCAGTGATGATTCAAGGTTGCGGCGTGTGCAGCCGTAGCGGGCGATGAAATCTGAGTACGGGGCGTAGGTGTAGAGGCCGAAGTCGCTGCCGGCGAAGGTGGCATCGTCGTGCGGGGGCAATGCAGCGAGGATGATCGCGGTCGCGGCACCGATGTCGGCGGGCAGGTGGGATGCCAATGCATCTGCTACACAGGCGATTCGAGACTTCAGCTCCAGGTGCGGCAGTTGCGCCATGACGTCTGCGATGAACCTTCCGGTGTCGAAGCGCGGTTCGACGCGGAACAGATCAGCGGCCAATGATTCGACGCGCGATCGGTTCATGGCAGATTCTTTCAGCGGAATCCCCTGGCTCATGCCGGAATGATAGCTCACGCAATGGATGGACAGGTGCTAGTTCACTCGCGCAGTGCCACAGCGAAGCAGGTTGTTGCACTCCACATCTGCCCGATTCACACATGCGAATTATGCCAAGCGCTCGTCCCGATGGGGCTAAAATCTGATGGTGAGCCGCTATAAAATCGACCCGCTGAAAAGCTCCTTTGGAGCGCATGTTTCCGGCATCGACCTTTCCCAACCGCTGAAGGCATCAGAGGCGACCCGGCTTGTCGAGGATTTAATGACATTCCGGGTCCTCGTCGTCCGGCGCCAGGAGCTGTCCCACGATGATCATGTCCGTGTGAGTCGGTTGTTCGGTGAACCCGAAATCCATGTGCAGGACCAGTACACGGTCGCCGGGTATCCGCAGATCGTGACGATCAGCAATATTCATCGCGATGGGGTGCCGATCGGGCTGTACGACGGTGACAACGAAGTGGAGTGGCACACCGATCTGTCGTGGAAGCCGCAGATGAGCGCGGTGTCGCTGCTGTACTCGGTGATCGCACCTGAGGTGGGTGGTGAAACCCGGTTCGCCGACACGACCGCCGCCTACGACGATCTCCCGGACGAGCTGCGCACCTTGGTCGACGGGCTCGAGGCGGTGCATTCGATGGTGCACTTGTTCGAGCGGCAGGCCGCCGACAACCCGGCGAAGGTGCCGCTGACCGACGATCAGCGTGCGCAGGTGCCGGATGTGGTGCATCCGCTGGTGCGGCTGCATCCGCTGACCGGTCGCCGGTCGCTGCTATTGGGCGACATGATCATCCGCGGCGTCGTCGGCGTCGATGAAACCCGGTCGCAGCAACTGCTGGATCAGCTGCACGCCCACGCCACCGCCGACCGGTATGTCTACTCGCACCGCTGGGCGGTGGGTGATCTGGTCATCTGGGACAACCGGGCCACGATGCACACCGCCTCCCCGTGCGATCACACTCGTCACCAGCGCCTGCTCTACCGCACCACAGTCATGTGATTCGGAATCGCCGCGCCGGGCGGGGTGCTCGGCGCGGCGATCAGGAGGGGTAGGTCAGACGCCGGCGTCCGTCGTTTCGATCACCGGCAACCACGGCACGGCGTTGTCTTTGCTGCCCTGGTGCACCGGGGTCAGCGCGCTGTGGTCGTCGAGGGCCATCATCGTGATGCCCATCGCGGTGCCACCCTCGTCGAACGCGGCGACGAGCGAGCCACAGGTGGGACAGAACCCGCGCTTGGTGGTGGGCCAGGTGTTGAACCACGTCGGCTCTCCGCCGGCGCCGGTCCACGCGAACGTGTCGAGGGGGAAATCGACCCAGGCCACGACCGGGGCTCCGCCGAGTTTCTGGCAGTGCGGACACGAGCACAGATGCGGCCAGATGGCCTCACCATCGGCGCGGAATCGGATCTGCCCGCACAGACAGCCACCCTCATACATCGGATTTCCCCTTTCGATCGAAAGATATTGTGACAAAGCAAAATTCATGCGCGGCGCGAACATCCTGACAACCGTCCCGGTCAGCGTAGTGCAACGCGACTGGCCGAGCCGGGACTTGCGGGGTGTGCCATGGTGCGCGGGTCAGAACACCGCGGACTGCTGAAACAGCCTGATGTCGCGGGCCCCGGTGGCGGCCATGCAGAGGCGTTCGATGCCGATGCCGAGGCCGACACTGCGGGCAGGCACGACACCGTCGTTGATCGCCTTCTGCACCAACGACTGCTCGCGGTTGTAGAGGCCGATCGCGCTGGCGCGGGCGATGAATGCTTCGGCGTCGGTTTCGTCCTCGTAGCCGTGCACGACCTCGACACCGTCGATGAACACCTCGAACCGGTTGAGGACTGCGGCGGTGCCGTCGCGCAGCTTGGCGCACGGCTCGTTGCCGCCCAGCGGCATATCGACCAGGAACACCGCAGCTCCGGCGCTGGTCGGCTCGAGCTCAGTGGCGATATAGGTGTCGAGCAGGTCGTGCAGCGGGGTGTCGGCCGGTTGATCGAGGTGACGGGCCAGCGCGCCGATGTACGGGTCGAGGGTTTCACGGGTCAGGTCCGCGCCGAGTGTGGCACCCAGATGCTCGGCGACCGAGATCCGCCGCAGTGCGCCGGCGTGGGCGAGTCGCACCAGGTGCTCAGCGAGTTCGAGCAGGTAGTCGTAGCTGGACTCGGCGGCGTAGAGATCCAGCATCGTGAACTCGGGAATGTGGGTGGCGTCGGCAGGGTCGTTGCGGAAGCAGGCGCCGATCTCGAACACCTTCGGTGTGTGTGCGAGTTGGTAGCGCAGGGCCGGGCCGATCATGCTGCGCAGCCAGCCGTCGCGGCCGCCGACGGCGGCGGCGGCGCGTTTGCCGGTGAGGTCGTCGGCCTGCCGGAACGTCGGTGTGACGATCTCGGCGAAGCCTCCGCTGCGCAGCAGTGTTCGGATGTCGAAGAGAAGATCGGATTTGACCTCCATGGCCTCGCGCGCGCTCAATGCCGGCTGTGCGGTCGTGGCGGCACTCATGCGAGGTAGTCCTCGCAGGAGCCATCGCGCACGGTGTCGAGGGTGAAGCAGTGGAACCCTCCGCCGAACAGGCGGCGGTGGCGGTGCTGGACCGGGATGACAGTGAGGCCCTTCTTCTCCAGGGTGCGCATCAGGTCCGGGCACAGGCTGTTGACCACGACGGTGTCCTCGTCGACCGAGAGGACGTTGATGTCGATGTAGCGGCTGGCCAGATTGAAGCCGAAGCTGCTGTAGTCGGGGAAGGCGTCTTCGTCCTGTTCGGGCGGGATGACGATGTCCCAGCTGTGCAGCGGTTCGGGCAGCGCCTCGAGGTAGTGCATCGAGCGCAGCATCAGCAGACCTGGCCGCAGGGGCACCACGATGCTGTCGATGTGGCTGTCGGCGATGGCGTCGAGCCGATGGAACCGCAGCTCGGGGAAGGTGCGTCGCAACCAGGTCAACCCCAGCTCGTGGTTGGCGTTGGCGACGTTGACGAGGATGTCGCGACCGAGGCGCATGCATTGGGCGCCGTCGAAGATCAGCTCGTGGCCCAACCCCGGCAGTTCGCGGGTGTCGGTGTCGCCGGTGACTGCCGACAGGTCGAAGGGCTGGCCATGGAAGAAGCTCGGATCCAGTGACCGGCGCGCCAGCGCGGGCCGGGGCATCGACATCCATCCCGATCCGGCCTGCAGGTAACGGTAGAAGTGTGGTTTGAGGTAGTCGTTTTCGAATACGCGACCGCGGATGTGGGGCGCGGTCTCGAGGATGGTGCCCCCGAGAATGATCGTTTGATCGCGCACGTTCAGCGGCGGCGTTTCCCGCGCCGACCACCAGGGCGAGCCGATCATGGTTCGCTCGGTGACCGGTGCGGGACGCAGAACTCGCACTCCGGCTTCGGTGAGGGCTGCACAGAGCCCTTCGACGTCTTCTTCGAGCTCGTCGACCAGCGCGGGCGGGATCGCCAGTTCCCGACTGCCCTCGGCGGCGGTGGGGGTGACGTTGTCGAGGTAGAACAGCCGGAAGCTGGCGTCGATGTCGTGGGAGGTGTATCCGTGCGGCTCGCCGACGATGACTTCACGCAGGCGCGTCCATTCATCGAAGCTATTGACAGGCAAGGACATTCGGATTAGTTCCTGTTCAGGTGTAGAGCTGTCGGCATGGGCGATGTGCCCAGGGTCAGGTGTTGGGCTGATGGTCGGCGAGCTGGTGGTGCAGCCGGGTCACGATGTCGTCGAGCACCGACGGGATGTGCGGGGTGGCGCGTCGGCGGAAGAAGAACCCGCTGCACCAGGGCACGTCATGCCAGCGGGGATAGTTCTCGCGCAGGATCGCGGCGGCTTCAGGAAGCTCACGCCAGCCGATATTGGGGAACCAGTGGTGGATTGGGTGGAACATGTCGTCGTTGTGGCCGCCGAGCAGGTGCCGGGTCAGCGCATGCGAGTTCCAGCCCCGGGTCTGCCAGATGACGTCGGCGTTGTGGATCAGGCCAGCGTGGTTGCCCAGGTCGGTCAGCCAGGTGACGATGGGGCGGACCACGATCAGCGGCAGCGCCCAATAGAGCGCGAAGTCCACACCGTGCCCGATCATGGTGGCCGCGGCGGCGACGGCGGTCCATACCGCCCACCGGGTTGTGGCGGCTTTCCAGCTCTCGTCACCGGCTTTGCCTGCCAGGGTGAGCAATCCGTATTTGGGCAGCTGCCACAGCGCGTTGCGGAGGATCACCTGGATGACGAAGGCCCGCTTGTCCGGCCAGGGGGCGTGCGCGCGGCGGGAGATGTAGGAGCGCAGCATCGGGTCTTCGGGGCTGCCGAGCTTCGCGTGATGGATCCGGTGGCTGCGCCGGTACGGGGTGAATGGCTCCCCGAGCGCGAGGCAGTTGAGATGCCCGAGGATGGTGTTCGCCCGGCGTGAGCGGGTGAGTTTGGTGTGAATCGCCTCGTGGGTCAGATTCGACAAGTGCCGCTGGCGGATGCCAATGTAGACCACGCACACCAGGGTCAAGATCGGGTGCCCGACGACGATGCCTACCGTGGCGGTTGCGGCGGCCGCGAAGTAGTCGCGTGCCAGATCGAGGGGGCCTTCGTTGCGACCGCGTGCGCACAGCGCGTCCATGCGCGCGATCAGGTCGGGGCCGAAAGCACGCCGGACCGGGCCGGACGCTCCAGCCGAGGGGCGCCGCTGGGTGGACTCGCGCGCCGCGATGATCATGCTCACTCTCCACGCTGAGGTCGGACGAGGGTCGAGGGCTCCGCGGCGGAGCCGGAGCCCGCCAGCGGACGCCTCGATCGGGTCGAATCGGGGGTGGCGGGGCCACGGGCGAGCACGAAAGGTGCCGTCGCGTGGCCCCACCGGGGTTGGGGTGTGAACTCAGACCTCAGGAGGCGTCCGGGCGCACACCCGCCTTGAGGGCGTCGGGCCGGACACCGGCCTTGAGCCCGGCGTCCGGGCGCACACCGGACTTGAGCGCGTCCGGCCGGACACCGGCCTTCAGCGCGTCGGGGCGGACGCCGCTCTTGAGCATCGGCGACATAGTGATCTCCTTCTTCTTGATGGGTTACTGCGGGGACAGGGTGCTCAGGGGAGGGTGGCGGCGCGGGTGGCCAGCTGCGACCACCAGAACGTCATGCCCTCGAGGATTTGGAGCCAGCCGTCGACGATCTGCGGCAGGTCCAGCCCGAAGGTGCGGTATTCGCGGATGAACCGCGCGATGCCTTCGATGTGGGCGGCCTCCACGCTGAGGCCTTCCACTGCTGCGGCTTCGTGGCCTTCGTCCAGGTGCAGTGAGTAGTAGTAGTCCAGGTTCGGCGTTGTCGCTTCGGCGCCGACGGTGAGGGCGGCGTAGCGGTCGGTGATCTTGCGCAGCAGTTCGGTCTCGTCGATCGCGACGCCTTCGGTGGCGTAGTAGCCGCCGCAGATGCGGCTCACCGACGATCCGATGACCAGCCAGTCGTGCAGCGACACCAATGTGGCGGTCTCCGGCGCGGGGATGTGCCCGTTGACCAGCAGCCCGAGATCGGCCAGCAGCGCCCCGGAGTAGAGGGTGTAGTGCGCGGGCACCTTGCCTCGCTCACCACCCTCCTCGAGGTGGTTGCGACGGAACTCGTGTGCCAGCTCCATACATCCGCCCTGCACGGTGTCGGCGGCCTGGCGCAGGAAATCGGAGTTGTAGCGGGCGAACACGCTCAGCTCCTGGATGTAGAACGCGGCTTGGGTTTTCGACAGCGTTTCGGGCGACACCTCGGCGGTGATCTGCTCGAACAGCGCGGCGACCATCGGTGCCATGTGCTTGTCGACCAGGTCGTCACCGCTGACCGCGGGCTGGTTGAGCAGAATGCTGGTGATCGCGGCTTTCGTCTCAGGGTGCCCGTCGAGGTAGCTGTGGACTTTCGATGTGCTCATTCCGTCTCCTCGGCTTCGTCGTTGGTGAGGACCTGGATGCCGCCGGTGTTGAGCAACAGCGCCAACGTGTCCCCTCCGAGCTCGTCGGTGATGCGCACGGTCTGACCGTCGGCCAGCGCCGCCAGGGCACGGCACCAGGCGGGGGTTTCCGGCACAGTGAGCACCAGGCCGCGGACGGTGACACCGATGTGCAGGCTGTCGTCGATACCGGGATCGGTGTGCAGCGCGAACGGCGGCGCGACCCGCAGGTGAGTGCCACCGGCGGTGAGGGCGGCCACGGCGGCGCGGGCGGCATCGTTACGCGCGAGGTCGTGTTCGGCGAACTCCCAGCCGCCATTGCTGAGCAACGTGCACCACCGCGCGCTGACGTGCTGAGCCACTTTCTCTTCCAGCTGCGCCGACACCGCGGTGAGCATGTCGGTCGCAGCCTCTGTCAGCGCTGCCGCGATCGGGCCCGGACCGGCGGTGAGGGAATGCATCGGCGACGGTGTCGCGTCGGCGGCCGCCGCGGATTCCAGCAGTTCGGGCAGGACCGACAGGGCCAGCATTCGCGTGTCGGGGTAGGTGTAGAGCGGGACAGCCACCGAGATGGAGAACTGGTCCTGAACGCCGACATGGAACACCCGCCGCGGCAAGAACAGCACATCCCCGGGTTCGAGGTCGAAACGCTCGCCGCGCTCGAGCAGCATGGAGTAGTCGCCGTAGGTCGGGGCATCGCCGCCGGTCAGTTCCTGGTAGAGATCACCGGACCAGCAGTAGAAGTGCTTGACGCCTGGCCCCAGGTGTACCAAGAAGGCGTCCTCGTAGCCTTCGTGCACGCCGAACGCGGTTCCGGCGTAGTTCCCCGCGAACGCGACCTGCTCGCTGCCACCGATCGGCACGCCCCACCCGGCGAACGCCGATCCGATCAGCTCGCCCAGCACCGATGACAACTTCGACGAGGTGGTTTCCAGGTTGTTGATCACCAGCGAGAACCGTTCGGCGCCGGTGCGATTCTGCATCCAGGCCACGAAGTCCTCATCCGGCTGCCAGGGCGCCAACAGCACGGTGTCGATGACCTCGTCGCGGCGTTCTTCACCGACGTACACGCGGGTGCGGGCGCTCGTGGATTCTCCGTCTGCGGCGGCGCGGCGCAGTCGTCGCAGCCCGTCGAGAACATCGGCCGGGCCGAGCCGATCGGCCGGCACGATGCTCTTGAACAGGTACGGCGCGACGGCGCCAGCGGTCTTTTCAGGGAACTGTCTCGACCAGAACTCCGGTGATGGCGGCCAGGTGATGACCGAGTCCGTGGCGGTGGTCATGATGTCGGTCCCGCCGCCGGTGAGGACATGCAAGTGTTCAAGGTCTTTCTCCTCTCCCGCCGCGCAGCTCCGCAGGGTCGGCCGGATAGGAGCCTGCGGAATGGGCTGCGGCAGACGACGTCTTCGATGCCCCGCCGCATTCGAAGGCGCTGCCCGATGCGACGTACGAGAAGTGTTGTCATGCAACAGGTCTAATCGCATCGCCATAGCGGTCCGATCTGGTCCAGTTCGGTCCGATTTCGTCCACTGGACCGATAGGATCGGTCGCTAGCTCGCTAGCTCGACACCTGGAAATGGGGGAAGTGGTTGGGGACCGTTCTGAAGATGCTGCTGCACGAACGGCATCTGACAAGTCACCCGGACTTCTGCGCTGAATATCGAAAGTGCGCTGCACAGCTCGACACCGCGGCGCGGAGCGAAGCGCCATCGAAAGCGCAGTTCTACAACTGGATGTCCGGGGACATGAAGGGTCTACCGCAGAACACTCATCGCCGGGTCTTGGCACAGATGTTCCCCGGCTGGTCGGTGAACACTCTGTTCTCGATGGCCGACTCGACGGCCTCAACTGATGCGCCCGCAGAGAACACCGCCGACGGCGGGATCACAGCGTTCCTGGGAATGGAAATGGTCGAGGTCGGCGCCACGTTGGTCGTGCCCACCTTCGAACTGGCCACCCGCTCGGTCGAAGTTCTCGAAGCGGCGGGCATCCCCAGACAGCACATCTTCAGCAAGCAGGCGAGCGTGTTCAACGCTGCCCACCGCATCGACGTCCCCACCGCGCTGGCAGAAAACGATGTGCGCGGGATGCTGTATGTCATGTCCATGTTGCAGCGTCACGACGCGATCGCCGTGGAAATACAAAGTGACCGTGAGGTCGTGCTGGCCTGCGACCGGCCCTACATCAGCTTCGGACTTTCCAGCAACGACTGCACCCACATGTACCTGCAAAGCACCGACAAACCCCTGTTCGCCATCCAGGACAACCCGCCGTCCAGCGGACCGTATCTCGAACACCTCGAACTTGCCGACGGTCATCACTACCGCTCCGACGACAGCCGCAACATCGGCATCATCGCCCGGATCCGCCCAGACCCGGGACTGCATCCGCATCGCTTCTGGTTCTTCTGCGCTGGCCTCGGCGCCCGCGGCACGACCGGGGCCAGCTGGTATCTGGCCAAACACTGGCGAGCTTTGCAGGAACGCGCGACTGATCGAGAATTCGTGGCCGTCATCAGCGTGCGCACATTCTCCGACCAGACCGCCACCCTCGAACACCTGCTGACCAACTGACCCCAAGGAGACAACCGGTGACCGCAGCACTGTTCGTGGGACTGGCCACCCTCGACATCGCCTACACCGTTGACCACTACCCCGGCGAGGACACCAAAGTCCAGGCCCGGGACCAATTCCTCGGCGCTGGCGGGCCCGCCACAAACGCAGCGGTCGCCTGCGCGATCGTGTCCGGCCAGCCCACGACACTGATTACCGCGCTCGGCCGCCACCAGCTCGCCGATCTGGTGCGCCACGATCTGACCAGCCACCACGTCACCGTCATCGACGCGACACCCGAGCGGACCGACAAGCCGCCGGTGTCCTCTATCGTGGTCGCGCTCGACGCGCAATCCCGCACGATAGTGGGCCTCGACGCAGCGCAGATCCTGGCCGCGTTCACCGCCGAACTCGCCGGATACGTCGACCGGGCCTCGATCGTGCTCATCGACGGTCACCACCCGGAGCTCGCGGCCGGAATCGCCCGTCGCGCAAGCGAAGTAGGGATTCCGGTCGTACTCGATGCAGGCCGCTGGAAGCCGATCCACGACCAGCTGCTACCACTGGTCGACGTCGCGATCTGCTCCTCGGCATTCACACCGCCTGGATTCGACGGCGACAGCCACGCGATGCTGGACTACCTGCGAGCGGCCGGGCCCAAGTATGCAGCCGTCACGCGAGGGTCGGCCTCCATCCTCTACACCCTAGAAGGTCGATCCGGATCGATCGACATCGCGCCGGTCGCCCGCGCGGACACGCTCGGCGCCGGTGACATCCTCCACGGTGCGTTCTGCGCCTACTACGGGTCCAACCGCGACTTCGTCGACGCCCTGACGCGCGCAGCGGCCGTGGCCACACTGTCGTGCCGCTCATTCGGCACGCGCAGCTGGGCCAGCGACCTCAGCGAACTCGACAGATGAGGTAGTTCCCCGCAGTTTCGCGCAGCACCATGTCTGCGCGGTCGCGAGTGCCCGCAATCAGGCGCGCGTTGGGCATATCACTGTCGACGATTTTCATCCGCGCCTGCTCGGAGGTCTTGCCTCCCAAAAGGTGTCGATCGGTGAGGCGGCGCTCGATGACGCCTTCCTCGGCGTCGAGATACCACACCTCGTCCAAGTGGCTGCGTACCTCTGACCACCCAGGCTGATCAAGCAACAGATAATTACCCTCGACCACAGCGACACGCTGCTGGGCGAAGGTAATCGCATCGGGCACAGGATCGTGCAGGCCGCGGTCATAGATCGGCCAAGACACACGCTCCCCGAGCGGCGCCTCCCGCAGCTGCTTCAACCGAGCGACGAACCCCGCCACATCGAAAGTGTCAGGTTGGCCCTTACGGTGACGCGCCCCGACGGCATCCAGCTCCGCCGAAGTCTTGTGGAAACCGTCCATCGGCGCAATCTCCGCCGGGATCGCCTGTGCCGCGGTCATCGCTGCGGCAAGATTCTGCGCGAGCGTCGACTTCCCCGCCGCTGGCGGCCCGGCGATGCCCAGCACGTACCGACGCTCCACGCAGACCCGGGCGGATACCCACGCCGCGAGGTCATCGACAGGGACTTCGCGGCCTGAACGCATCGGCAATCCTCTGCAGGTGAGATGAACTGGACAGCTCAACGTACCAACGTATTGCATGGATGGTCGCCCGCCAAGGACATGGAATTTCCGGCGAATCGTGGCTGATAACGACAGGCTCTGGACTCGCATCTGAAGGTGGGTGCCTTCGTTTTTCAACGTTCTCCACGCCTCGGCTCCACTCACCCAAGTCCGCGATAGCTGGAGCGGAATAGCCCAGCAGGCGCACGTGTGCGGCGCCGCCGCGCACCGGGGGAAGTGCTGTCGGCGACGCCGCATCATGTCGCAGCCCAGGGCTGGGGGGTTGCCCAAGGCTGCATTTCGGCCAGTAAGGGGATAGCTGGCCCAGTGCCAGGCTATCACCGGACTCCGTCGATATGTAGTAAATTATCTGTCTGATTCCTTTGACATTCCTCTATTTTTCCCTTTAGATACCTCCACGGGGGTTCGGAGTGTCGCCTGATCGAGTGCGGCACCTGGTCGTAGGAGGGCCGTCGCCATGCGAACACATGCGGTTGCTGGAGATCGATGAGATGGGCGTGCTCGACGAACTGGATTGGAATTGGGCGTCGGCAACCGGTGGGGTGCTTTCCCGCCGTCAGGCGATGCGACTAGCGGCGCTGTTGGTGGCCGTCCTGCCCACGCTGCTCGACAGCAAGGTCCGCACTTTGCTCGGCAGTCACGGCACAGCCCGCCTCGATGATCTCGGATTCCCCGATACTCCGCTGGCCCGCGACGCCGAACGCCGCGCCCGCGAAACCCTCAGCCCCGCAATGTATGAGCACAGCTGGAGGACTTACTACTTCGGCAGGGCTCTCGCCCGCTACGACCGTGCGGCCGCCGTCGACGACGAACTCGCTTTCGTGGCCGCGATGCTGCACGACATCGCACTGGAAAACCCCGTTCCGGGAAGGTGTTTCGCCGTTCGAGGTGCGGAATACGCGGCGATGGCCCTCACCGAAATGGGTGAGGCGCCTGAGCGGGTGCAGGCCGTCCGCGACGGCATCGCCCAGCACATCACCCTTGGCGTATCGGACCTGTCCACGATCGCCGGATTGCTCTCCACGGGTGCTGGGCTGGACCTTTTCGGGTTGCGTGCCCCTGACATGGACCAGCAATGGCTTGCCACTGTGCTGGCCGAACACCCGCGCCTGGCCTTCAAGGCGGCGGTCATCCAGGCCGCCCGTGCCGAAGTCGCGGCCGTGCCCGACGGGCGCTTGGCGCTGATCTACCGCACCGGTTGGGAGCAGCTGGTGCTCACCGCTCCGTGGGCCGAATAGCCCTCCGCCCTCTCGCGCTGGCCCGCAAAGCCGGTGCCCGCAGCACACCACACAGAAAGACCAGCGTATGACCACCGACATCGCTGACTCGGCGTCCGCCCACACATCACCACCACGTCCTGCCGAGACACCGCCCGAGACGCAGGTGATCGTGGTGGGCGCGGGATTCGGCGGCCTGGGAGTCGCACAGCAACTGAAGCAGGCCGGGCTGGACTTCCTGGTTCTTGAGGAGAACCCCCAGGTCGGCGGTGTGTGGTGGGACAACCACTACCCGGGAGCCAACTGCGACGTCCCAAGCCACCTCTACTCCTACGACTTCGACCCCTGGCGCGACCCGGCAATCCGATACCCCGACCAGCAGGCGATTCTGGATTACCTGCGTGGAATCGCCGACCGGCATGGTCTGCGCCCGCACCTGCGTCTGAACACCGCCGTCGCGGCCGCAACCTACTGCGACGACGACGGACGATGGACGATCACCACCCGCCGCGGCGACACCTACCGCGCCGATCACATCGTCTGGGCGGTCGGGCAACTCCACCGGCCATACATCCCAGACATTGCTGGCCGAGCCGAGTTCGGCGGTACAGCGTTCCATTCCGCCCGGTGGGATCACAGCGTCGATTGGGCCGGGCGGGACGTGGCGGTGATCGGCACCGGCTCGAGCGGCGCGCAGATTGTGTCGCAACTGGCGCGCACCGCCGCGCGGGTGACGGTGTACCAGCGCACGCCGGCGTGGATCCTACCCAAGCCCGACCAGCGGTTCGGTCCGGTCACCCGATGGATCCTCGGGCATGTGCCCGGGGCGCACCAGCTGTATCGGGCGGGTCTGTACCACGGGGCCGATCTCGTGCTCGCGCCGATCATGCGTGGTGGATGGTCGGCGCGGCCTGCCGCGTGGATCGCTCGTGCTCATCTGCGTCGCCAGGTCCCTGATCCGGTACTGCGGTCGAAGCTCGCCCCGCGGTATCGGATCGGTGAGAAAGGAATTCTGCTGGACAACGGGTTCTATCCGGCGCTGATGCAGCCTCATGTCGAGCTGGTCACCGACCCGATAGAGCGGTTCACCGCCGATGGCATCCGCACGGTGGATGGCACTGACCGACATGCCGATGTCGTTGTGTTCGCCACTGGGTTCCGGGCACCGGAGTTGTTGGGCGGGATCGAGATCCGGGGACGTGGTGGTGTGAACCTGCACGACCGGTGGGCTCGTGCCGGGCGTCCGGACGCGTTACTCGGGCTGGCCGTGCCCGGATTCCCGAACATGTACATGATCGCCGGACCGAACTCGTTCACTCCGGCGAACAGCAACCCGGCGATCAAAGCACTCCAAACCGACTACATCGTGCGCTGTCTGGAGCTCAGCGCCCGGCTCGGCGCCCCGATCGAGGTCACCTCAGCGGCGATGGCGGAGTTCGCGGGCTGGCTCGACGGCGCGATAGCCGACACCGTGTGGCCCGCCGCCGGTGTGCCCACGTGGTTCAAACGCATCGACGGTGAGGTCACCAATCCGTGGCCGGGAACGGTCGCGCAGTTCGGCCGGATGGTGCGCCGGGATCCGGCGACGGCCTTCGTGGCGGTGCCCCCGCCGCACCGGACACTGCTGACCCAGTCTGCACGCGAAGGGAAGCAGTCGGCATGAGCACCATTCGCGCGCGGTGCACAACGGCAGTCGTCGCCGGTGGAGGCCTGGCCGGGCTGCTGGCGGCGTGGGTGTTACGTGACGCCGCCGACGAGGTCGTGGTGATCGAAAGCGATCGGTACCCGCTCACACCCGGGTTCCGGCCGGGGACACCGCAATCCAATCATGCTCATCTGCTGCTGGAGGCCGGCCATCGAGCGCTGGAGGAAATGCTGCCCGGCATCGTGGCCGACCTGCTCAGCGCTGGCGCTGTGCGTGTTGTCATGGGCAGGGATCTGCGGTGGCTGAGCTCGGCGGGGTGGATGGCACCGCACCACAGCCCGGTCGCGTTTCTTTCATTGACCCGTAGCCTGCTCGACCACCGGGTGCGAGCGCGGGTACTCGGCGATAGCAAGGTGCAGGTGATCGAGGGCACCAAAGTCATCGGACTGCTCGGCGACAACCACGCGGTGACCGGCGTGCGGATCCGCCAGCGCGGACAGACCGTCACCGAAGACCTCCCCGCGCAGCTGGTCATTGATGCCACAGGACGCAACAGTGCAGCCGCCACCTGGCTCGCGCAGCTGGGGTGCGCGCCGCTGCCGGAGATACGAGTCGATGCCGGATGCGCCTACAGCAGCCGGTTGATCGAGCTCCCCTCTGATGTCACCGCAACCCTCGGCGGCCGTGCCCTGTACTTGCAGACCTCTGCTGGCCAGCCGTGGACGGGGTCGCTGCTACCGGTCGAGCAGAACCGCTACATCGTGAGTCTGGGCGGGATGCACAGCGGTCGACCGCGCCAGGGCGAGGCCGGATTCGAAGAGCTGCTGGGCCGACTTCGTGACCCGATCTTGTGTGATGTCGTGAGCCAGGCCGAGTCCGCCAGCAGAGTGGAGTGGTTTCCGGCCGGTCCGAGTGTGCGGCGAGACATCCGGAAACTTCCGGCCGGGCTTGTCCTGCTCGGCGACCGGGCGGAGGTGGTCAATCCGGTCTATGGCCAGGGCATGACCTTGGCCATATTGGGTGCGCAAGCGCTCGGCGCGGCGGTCGAGCGGCACGGCGGCATCGGTCACGAGACCGCGCGCGCGGCCTGCCGCGCCGTGCTTGCGGGCGGGCGGGACGCGTGGATGATGTCTACCGCCGAGGACGCGCGACTGCCGGAGACCATCGGCGCACCCCACGGGCCGCTGATCCGTACCCAGCACATTTTCATGTCCCGGGTGCTGCACCGCGCGACCCGCGATGCCCACACCGCGGCCACTTTCGCGCAGGTGATGTCGCTGACCGCCCCACCCGCGGCGCTGTTCCAGCCGAGAATCGCTGGCCCGGCCCTGCTCGGTGTCGAGTGAGGACGAGGTGAGGGCAACGGCACACCAGGAGAAAGTGTTCCCACGCAGCCTCCTACCGCCCGAGGCCCGGACGACCGCCGTCACCGCCGACCAACGTGTCGCCTACGCACGGCGATTCACCGCACTGGGTGATCCGCCCGCCGACGCGGTGGTCGAGATGTTCCGCCGGTACCCGCCCGGCGAGGGCCGGGCGATGTTCGAGCAGGCGCTGACCCGAGGCATCGACACCCTCGCCGACCCGCCGCCGGAGCTGAGGGCGTTCTTCCACGGAGCCGAAACTCCGTACTGGGCTGATTCCGCACAGCTCGACCTCGCGGCTCGGGTGATCGGACGCACCGGCGCGGTCGGGCTCGCCGCGCTGAGCATGGGGGCTTTGCTGGGCGGGTATCTCGCGCATCGCGTCACCAAACCCCTGGTCATCACCGGCGATCTGGAGAGGATGGCGGCCCGCCGAACGGCGGAGACAACCTACTGGTTTGTTCAGGTGACGCGACCGGGCGGACTGACGCCGTTCGCACCCGGGTGGACGGCCACACTGCGGGTGCGATTGATGCATGCCCTGGTGCGTGCAGGCATGTCGCGGCGACCGGACTGGGATTGGGAGGCGTGGGATCACCCCCTCAACCAGTCCCAGATGGCGGGCACGAACGCGCTATTCGCCGTCGCCATCCTGTCGGGGTCCGAAGCCCTCGGTCTGCGCTTCACCGCCCGGGAGAAAGCCGCTGTCTACCACTACTGGCGAGTGGTCGGCCACCTGATGGGTGTGGATCCAGAGATACTGCCGACCGACGAGCGTGATGCGGCGCGGCTGATGTCTGTGCAGGCTGTCTACGAGTTCGATGCTCCAGACTCAGACAGCCAACGTCTGGCGCGTGCGTTGCTGGAAGCGATCGGGCCGTTGACCGTCGGAGACGACGATGATCTGCCGCACCGCCTCGGCCGTGCCGCAGCCACCGCCATCCTGTGCGCTTACGCTCGCCGGATCCTGGGCGGCGAGAACGGCGACTTTCTCGGCCTCCCCGACAACCACCTGATGCAACGCATCCTGGGCGGCGTCGCCACCGTCGTTGGGGGTGCGGAGGTCTTGCGGTGCGTTCTGCCGGGCGCGACCCGCCTCAGCGAGATGTGCGGGCGCCGCAGCTGGGTCGCCGCCGCCCAGCGAATGATGCGACAGCACAACGGTGATTCGCGCTACCGCCGCCACGATCACCTCGCCGGACAACCGGCTGCGACCACCTCGGTGCGGCATGCGGCGATCGAGCGCGCACAGCGCACGACCTCAGTGCCGCAGTCGCTTCCGCGCACAGCAACGACCGCTCGGCCGAGCTCATGACGACCACGGAAGATCCCATGCCTCAGCACACCGCAACCCCGCACCTGCCTCTGGCGACGGCCGCATCATCGACCGGCCGGGCCCTCACCCGATCGGTCGATGATCCGATCGCCCGCACGCCCGAAGGTCCGGGCAGGTCGTCACCGGTGGGCGGTGACCTGCTCGGTGAGGCGAGGACGGTGGTCGCTCCGGCTCTGCGTGCCGCGATCGGCGCGCTGCCGGCCGGGATCGGTCGGGTTGTGTCCTATCACTTCGGCTGGGCGGAACTGGACGGCAGTACCCGCGACGGCGAGGGCTCCTGGGGCAAGGGGGTGCGCTCGGCATTGGTGCTGGCGTGCGCGGACGCAGTCGGTGGCCTGCGGGCCGCCGCGGTGCCCGCCGCGGTCGCGGTGGAGCTGATGCACAACGCCAGCCTGATCCACGATGATCTCATCGACGGCGACGCCTTGCGGCGGCACCGGCCCTCGGTGTGGACCGCCTACTCTGCCTCCACCGCCATCCTCGCCGGTGACGCCCTGCTGGTCGCCGCCATCCGGGCCCTGCTCAGTTGTGCACCACACGCGGTTGCGACCGTCGACAGGTTGACCGCCGACGGCCTGCAACTGATCGAGGGCGAGCTAGTGGACACGTCGTTCGAAACCCGTCGCGACGTCGCGTTGGCCGAATGTCTGACGATGATGGACGACAAGACCGCGGCCCTGCTGCAATGTGCCTGCGCGCTGGGCGCCCGGCTCGGCGGCGCCACCGAGGAGCGCATCCACGCACTCGGACGGTTCGGGCGACATCTCGGACTGGCGTTCCAGGCACGCGACGACCTACTGGGCATTTCGGGATCGCGTGAGGTTACCGGCAAGCCTGCGCAGGCCGACCTGCGTCGGCGCAAGCAGAGCCTTCCCGTGGTGGTCGCGCTGAACAGCGGCAGCCCGCAAGCCGTTGAACTCGCCGCCATCTACGCCGCAGCTGCGCCGCTCACCGACGAGCAGGTTGCCCGAGCCGCCGAACTGATCGAGGCGAGCGGCGCCCTGGACTGGGTGCACGACTACGCGAACAAGCAGATCGCCTGCGCACTCGACCATCTGGAACGAGCCGATCCCACCGCTCATGGCCGCGCCCAGCTCACCGCACTCGCGCGCCTGGTCGTCGACCGCACCGCCTGACACCCCGACGTTCGGAGGAACCCATGACCGCAACCCAGCCCTTCGACGTGGCCACGCCCCGACCACCAGTGGCTGAACCGCAAGTCGCGGTGTACTGTCCCTTCCCCCTGCGATCGCATCCGTGCGACATCCGAGCCATCGACGACCACGCAGTGGTGTGGTGCCTGGATCAGGGCCTCTGTGAACCTGCCAGCATCGCGACGCGGATGGGCTGCGCCGCCGGGATCGCCCCCGCGCTGCCGCACGCGCCCGACTCCACCATCCTTGCCGCGACGAAGTGGTTCCTTTTCGGGTCGCTGCTGGATGACCATTGGGATGCCCACCCTCACCTCGAGCAGATCGTCGCGCACGCCGACGTGCTCCAATCGGTGATGACCGACAGCCCGGACGTGCCGCTGCCGCCCGGTGATCGGTGGGCGGCGGCGCTGCGTGATCTGCGCGGCCAGCTCGAAAACGTGCTGACCGACACCGAAATCCTCTGGTTCCGCACGGAATTCGCGACATGGCTGATCGGGCAGGAGCGCTACACAGCGTTGCAACGACGACCGACACCGCCGAGCCTGCGCACGTACCTGAGGACTCGCTGGGCAAAATGCGGTGTCGGCACCCTGCTGCCGTTCACCCCGGCGACCATGGGCTGCCCACTGTCGCCCCGCGCGATCGACGACCCGCCGGTGCACGCGTTCGTCAAAGCGACGATGACGGCCACCATTCTGCTGAACGACCTGTACAGCATCGTCAAAGAGCGGAACGCCGGGACCGCCACCACGAATCTGATCACCGTCCTCACCCACCACAACGACCTCGAGCCCGCGGCCGCGGTGACAGAAACGTGGCGGCTCTACGAACGGACGGTGGCGCTGGCCTGGCATCTGCAGCAGCAGCTGCGCACCGACCCCCGTCCAGCCGTCGCGCGACTGGCCATCGACCTGCCCAACTGGATCCCCGCGGGCATCCACTGGGCCTCCTCCACCCCCCGCTACCACCACCACGCCACCAGCACGCCCACGAGTTCGCCTCCGGCGCAGGTGATTCTCTCCGCGACCCCGGCCCTGGTCGATCCCGACGACCTGACCCCGCCGCCGTTTCCGGAGATCGCCGGTTGGTGGAAATACGCCACGGCCGGGAGGCGGGGATGAGCACGACCACCACTGTGCTGCTGGCCTCGCCCCGCAGCTACTGCGCGGGCGTCGAGCGGGCAATCGAAACCGTCGAGCGGGCCTTGGCGAATGCGCCCGGTCCGGTGTTCGTCCGCAAGCAGATCGTGCACAACCGGCACGTCGTCGCCGCACTCGCCGCGCGCGGCGCCATCTTCATCGACGAACTCGACGACATTCCCGACCCTGTGCCGGACGCCGCCACTGTGGTGTTCTCCGCGCACGGTGTATCGCCTGCGGTGCACGCCGAAGCTGACCGCCGCGGTCTGAGAGTCGTCGACGCGACGTGCCCGCTGGTCCGCAAGGTCCATCACGAGGCCGAGCGGTTCGCTCGCCGAGGCGATCGTATCGTCCTGATCGGCCATGCCGGGCACGAAGAGGCAGTCGGCACGCTCGGCGTGGCGCCGGACGCGACCGTGCTCGTGGAGACAGCCGAGGACGTGGCATCACTCGAACTCCCCGATGACACCCCGGTGGCGGTGCTGACGCAGACGACGCTCGCAGTGGACGAGACCACCGCGGTGATCGACGCATTGCGCGCTCGCTACCCCGGACTCAAAGAGCCGCCGTCCGAAGACATCTGCTACGCCACCACCAACCGGCAGAACGCCGTGCGCGCAGTCGTGGACGACGCGGACGTGCTGCTGGTCATCGGCTCCCGCAACTCATCCAACTCACAGCGCCTGGTCGAGTTGGCCCGCCGCGCGCGCACCGCGGCCTACCTGATCGACGACGCCACGGACATCGACCAGGCGTGGCTCGAGCACGCCGAGACCATCGGTGTGACCGCGGGCGCCTCCACCCCGCCCGAACTCGTCGGCCAGGTCCTCGACGCGCTGCGCGCCCGCGGACCCGTGCACGTGCTCGAACGCGAAATCACTACCGAATCCATGCGGTTCGCGCCGCCGCGCCAGCTGCCGGGCCCCAAGCCACAGAGGCAGTCATGACCCGCCCGGACGCCGCCCGGCCGGCGAGGACGGCGGGTGTGCTGGCGTCCATCTCCGAACCCAACGACATCACCCGACTCGACGCAGCGCAGCTACGGGTACTGGCCGATGAGGTTCGCGCCCACCTGATCCAGCAGGTCGCTGCCACCGGTGGGCACCTGGGCGCTTCGCTGGGCACGGTGGAGCTCACGATCGCCCTGCACCGGGTGTTCGACTCACCGCGCGACCCGATCATTTTCGACACCGGCCATCAGGCCTACACGCACAAAATCATCACCGGCCGCGCTGGGCAGTTCCACACCCTGCGCCGCAAGGGCGGCCTGTCCGGGTATCCCAGCCGGGCGGAGTCAGCGCACGATTGGCTGGAATCGTCACACGCCTCGGTGAGTATCGCCCACGCGCACGGCCTGGCCCGCGGGTTTCATCTGCGTGGCGATACCGGCCGCCGGGTGGTCGCCGTGATCGGCGACGGCGCACTCACCGGCGGCGTCGCCTGGGAAGGCCTCAATAACCTCGGCGCCGACGCTGCGCCCGTGGTCGTCGTCGTCAACGACAACGCTCGCAGCTACGACGCCACAGTCGGCCAGATCGCGACCCATCTCGCGCAGCTACGCGACGGAACCACCCGAGGCGAAAACCTCTTTCAACTCATGGGATTCGAGTACATAGGGCCCATCGACGGACACGATATCGAGGCCATCACCACCGCACTGACCCGCGCGCGCGAATCGGCGCGGCCGATCGTGGTCCACGCCGTCACCGAGAAAGGCAAAGGGTACGAGCCGGCCGAGAACAACACGGCCGACCGGATGCACGCCTGCGGAGTGATCGACCCGGCCACCGGCCAACCGACCACACCACCGACACCGACATGGACCGATGTGTTCGGCGACGAGCTTGCCACGCTCGCCGACAGCAACCCGGCGATCGTCGCCGCCACGGCCGCGATGCGGCTGCCCACCGGCTTGGGCGCACTATCGGCCACCCACCCGCACCGCGTGATCGATTCCGGGATTGCCGAGCAGCACATGCTGGCGGCCGCCGCGGGCATGGCCAGCAGCGGCCTGCACCCCGTGGTCACGCTGTACTCCACATTCCTGCCGCGCGCGCTCGACCAAGCCCTCTACGACATCGGCCTGCACCAGGCGGCCGTCACCCTCGTCCTCGACCGCGCCGGAATCACCGGCCCCGACGGACCCAGCCATCACGGCCTATGGGACCTGGCGCTGCTCAGCAGCGTCCCCGGGATGCGGATCGCCTGCCCACGCGACCCCGCGTCCTTGCGAGCACTACTACGCGAAGCGATCGGCATCCACGGACCCACTGCCCTGCGCTTCCCGAAAGCCGCAGTCGGACAGAATCTTTCGGCCGAAGCCCGGATGGATGGGCTCGATATCCTCTACCGCAGCCCCCACCTGCCACTTGACGTGCTGATCGTCGCGGTCGGGGCCATGGCCGCGCCGTGCCTGACCGCGGCCGCCGAACTCACCGAACAGGGAACCGGAGTCACCGTCGTCGATCCGCGATGGGTCACACCACTCAACCCAGCGCTGTTCGGACTCGTCGCCCGCCACCGCGCCACCGTGACCGTCGAAGACGGCCTGGTCGACGGCGGCATCGGCGCCCGCCTCGTGCACGCCGTCACCGAGCGCTCTCCCCACTCCCCGGCCGTGATTCGAACCCTCGGCGTCCCCACCGGCTACCTCCCGCACGCCAGCCGCGCCGAGCTGCTGTCCCACTGCGGACTCACCAGCACCGGCATCGCCGCCGACTGCCGCACGCTACTGGCTGCCCCGCCGGGCCCCGCGCCGGCGGCCGCACTGCCCGCCGTCACCTGGAGTGCGCCATGACCACGCATGCACCGGTCTATCTTCCCGCCCCCACCCCACCACCCGCGACGCTGCGGCCACGCCGCAAAACCCGTCAACTTCAGGTCGGCCGCGTCGGGGTGGGCAGCGACCACCCGATCTCGGTGCAGTCCATGACCACGACCAAGACGCACGATGTGAACGCCACCCTGCAGCAGATCGCGGAGTTGACCGCGTCGGGGTGCGACATCGTGCGGGTGGCCTGCCCGCGTCAGGAGGACGCGGACGCGCTGGCCACGATCGCGGCGAAATCCCAGATCCCGGTGATCGCCGACATCCACTTCCAGCCGCGCTACATCTTCGCCGCGATCGAGGCCGGATGCGCCGCGGTGCGGGTCAACCCCGGCAACATCAAGGAGTTCGACGGCCGGGTCAAGGAGGTGGCAAGAGCCGCGGGTGCCGCCGGGATTCCGATCCGCATCGGTGTGAACGCCGGTTCGCTGGACAAGCGGATGCTGGAGAAGTACGGCAAGGCCACGCCGGAGGCGCTGGTGGAGTCGGCGCTGTGGGAGGCGGGCCTGTTCGAGGAGCACGGGTTCGGCGACATCAAGATCTCGGTCAAGCACAACGACCCGGTGGTCATGGTGGAGGCCTACCGTCAGCTGGCCGCGCAGTGCGACTACCCGTTGCACCTCGGCGTTACCGAGGCGGGCCCGGCGTTCCAGGGCACGATCAAGTCGGCGGTGGCGTTCGGCGCGCTGCTGTCGGAGGGTATCGGCGACACGATCCGCGTGTCGCTGTCCGCACCGCCCGCCGAGGAGGTCAAGGTCGGCGGGCAGATCCTGCAATCGCTGAACCTGCGTCCGCGCAAGCTGGAGATCGTGTCGTGCCCGTCCTGCGGGCGCGCCCAGGTCGACGTGTACACGCTGGCCAACGAGGTGACCGCGGGCCTGGAAGGCATGGCGGTGCCGCTGCGGGTGGCCGTGATGGGCTGTGTCGTGAACGGCCCCGGCGAGGCGCGCGAGGCGGACCTGGGTGTGGCCTCCGGCAACGGCAAGGGCCAGATCTTCGTCAAGGGCGAGGTCATCAAGACCGTCCCGGAGGCGCAGATCGTGGAGACGCTCATCGAAGAGGCGATGCGCATCGCCGAGGAGATGGGCGAGGATGCGGGCTGTTCCCCCGCACCTGGCGCACACACCACGCTCGCCCATCTCGAACAGCTCAGCTAGTCGAAACCATCAGATATCCCGGCCGCGCCGGCGTCAGTGCAGCGACAGGGATCACTCCTGCCGCTTGCCCGAGTCCCCTCGCGGCGCGGCGAACCGGGGGTCCTCCAGCGCCGCCGAGAGGTTGGCCGCCATATGTTCCAGCTGATCAGGGGAAATCACCTTGCCGAACGCCGCCGCATCGAGCAGTTGACGCCGCACCGCAGCGATCTGCCTCTCGGCGAAACCGCTGGGCGTTGTCTCCGGCATATCGGGACCATACCCCAAATCGAACACACTTTCGATGCCTGGATCGGCTGATCGCTCGACGTGCCGGGCTTCGCCGTACCTGGGCCCGGCGCCTTCAACGACGCGCCGCCGCGTCCACGCCGTCCCAGCAGCGTATTCGGCGACCGTTCTGCTCCACGCCCACACGCCGGGCCCCCTCCCAAGTCTTAGGCCCAACGCAGCGTCCCGTAGTGCAGTGTGGGCCGACGGGCCGATGCCGATCAGGCGAATGAATCCGATCTGCGCGGCGGTTACAAGAACGCTCGACCGTGGTCAGCGCGCCGCCCAGGGCGCTGGGTCCACCGGTGCAGAAGGGTCCGCCGGTTGGCCGGGGCCATATCTGCGCACAACCAGCCTTGTGTCACCGGCGGACCCGGACGCGTCATTCCACGCTCGGAGTGCATGCGACGTAGCTGATTGCCGCGGGAAGCGGGATGGCGCTTCCGGTAGCGCCGACGGCGTTGGACAACCCCAGCGCGTTCTGAATGGCGATGTCGCGATTCGGCCCCTCGGCCCATTGAAGATCCGCACCGCGCGTAGCAGCTGCCACGCAGGCGTTGGTCCACGTGATCAGGTCACAGACAGCTTCCGCGTTGCCCGACTCCTCGCCGCACCGTGAAGCCGCTGCCTGCCTCGCGACTTCGGCAGTAGGACCATGAGATCCGTAGAAGTACGTCGCACCGAACGGGCCCGGGGACTTCTCCACGGCGATCGCCCCGAATTCGTTCCCCTCGGCATGCGCCGTCCCACCACCTACGAAGGTGAGCGATGCAGCTCCAGCGAGCAGGGCAATGGTGAGCTTTCGAGCCAGAGACATCATCACAGTTCTTTCCTGAGATCCGATACCACGAAGTGGCGGAATCCTTCCGACTCCGCCTCGCAGCCGAAACCAGCGGCGCACGGTGGGCTCGCTGTGATCCGGCTGCGCGTACGAGCGCTCAGAGGCGAAACGCAAGGCCACGCCCGCATCGTCGACATGATGCTGTGCATGTAAGACATTTGTTCCTCCCCGGCGGAGTGTCCGGCCTCGGTCGACCAAGCACTCCAAGCGACCCAAAAGGAAAACTATGTGAATATAATAGGAATGTCAAAGGAGAAATATGCCATCCGGCGGCTTTGTGTGACCGCAACCCACGGCCTAACAGCGCCTTCACGGCCTGCGTGCGATGCCCGATGTGCAGACCTAGGGTGGCGATGTGCTGTCCGGTCGGCCGGGACCGGCGCCCAATCGCAGCGAGCCTCGACTACCCCAGCCATGGAATCCGCCACTCGAAGGAATGGATGACGGTCAGCGAGAGTACCTGTAACGCAGAGGAATCGGCCTCGCCGCTGCGCTGCCCTGGTGGTGGGCGCGGTCAGCCAAATCCTGAGCCTGCTGCCACCATCGCACAAGCGTTTTCACATCCGGCACGCAATAGTGACTCAGTGGCGGATCCCCGGCCCGGTGTGCTCCGCCGATCGTGACCAGCCGCCGAGACGCGGCAGCCAGTTCGACTACCCTTCGCAGCGCGTCCCGATCTTCTTCGGGCACATCGCTGTTGTCCACCAGCCGGTCAACGTCCTCTGGTAGCGGCACCGCCCATCGCCCGACGATGGCAGCCGCGTCCAAAATCTCTACACGGCGGCGGTGAAGCCGTTCGGCGGTCGAGGATCCGCGTCGGTCCCCGGGGCGCAAAGTCAACACGACCCCCGGCGTCGCCGCAGTTAGGTCGTGCCACACCGGGTACAGACGACGGAACGCACGCGAATCCCGATCCAGGCGCAGCAGCTGCACTACCGCTCGCCCTACCGACAGGACTAGCAGCCAATCTGCAAGCCGATTCCACATCAGAGCGCCGACATCCTGTGGGCACGCCGAAGGAGGCGCTGCTTGCGGCCCCCGGTGACGATCATCGTCGCCAGCAGCTCTGCTTCGTATTCGCATTCGTCGTCGTAGGCGCTGATCCCGCGAGCAGTCCGTACAGTCGACTCACTCGAACCGAGGCCACTGCCGCCGTCCAGGCCGACCAGCAACGCCGCCAGCTCACCGGGCGAGGTTCCGCCACCGTGGTCGAGCAGCATATGAGCGACTTCATGAGCGACCACATGCCGCAACATCACCGGATCCGACGTCTTGCGATGGAGAACGACGTCGTCATCCGAACGGGCCAGCCACAGTCCGCACAGCCCTACCGGCATATTTTCTGGCAGTGGCGATCGCACGATCCTCCGCCCGCGCATCTGCTCCACCGAAGTGACGAGGTCGTCGACGGTCCAGCCTTTCCTCAGCTGAAGCCTGTCGACGAGCGATTCGAGTCTTGAACGTCTCGATGACTGACTCTGCAACCGGATGGACGGTACTGGAATCCGGAGGCTATTCCACCTCCCGAGGTGTCTGGCCGATGCCATGGTTGCGAGCGCGGCGAGTACAGGACTAATTGCCGCGACATCCACCGCGACTGTGGCCACCGTCTCCCATCCCGACATCGCGATCACTGCCCTCCTGCACGCCGGTGATGGCCGGGTCTGTGCCGCGGCGCCGATCGACTGCATATGGTGTTCACAACCAAGACCTCGATGGAACCGCCCCCACGGCCGTGGTGCAGGGCCACAACTGCCCTGAAGAGGTCATTGCGACGAAACACTCCCGGCACACCATCTCCAGGCGGTCGCGCCCCGACAGATCGGTCAGACACTGGCGGTCGGACACCACCACCGCGTCTGCCCGACGGTCACGTACCTGCGCCAGTAGATGATCGATCGGATCGGTGACCTCCCCAGTCCCCAGCGGCAAGCGCACCAATGCGGCCATCCACCACCGGTGCCGGTCGGCCATCGCCAGCATCGATGTCTCCTGCGCCTCGACCACCGCACGCGCGAGCTCGCCATTCGAGCAACCATGCCGATCAGTGCGCAACAAACCGATGACGACCGGACGTGCGCGGTGGGTCGCCAGCGCACTCAACGGCAATGGACCCCGCGCCGCACACCCTAGACGGATCGGCTCGCCCACTCGCGAGTCACGGGGACCGTCTTCGGTGGGCCTGCGCCGTCCGTCGGGTTTGTTGGTGACCAGTAGGGCAGTGGAGGAAGGCGCCTGGCGTCGGGTGTCCGAGATCATGTCAGCACCGCCGCCTCGAGCGTGGTGCGCAGCGTCTCCCGGTCGGGCGCGAGGCCCCGCATGCCGATGTATCCGTCGGGCAGTACCAGACACAGCGTGTCCTCACGGGGATGGCCATAGCGTTCGAAGACCCGCATGTCATCTGCTGCCAGACCACACGGCGGAGCAGTCGACCCGGGTGGGGTGATCACAGCGGTTCGCAGCAAATCGCGGAAAGGTGCGGCGGCCGCGGCGGCGTCGGCGCCGACTGTCGAGTGCGGGTCGGATTGCAGCACGAGCAAGGTGGAGCCGGGGTGAGCCAGCAGGTTGTGCACGCTCGTCGCTGAAGTGATGCGCGCGTCGGGTGCCCGGTCCCCCGGGGTGAGACCGCCGAGGATGGGTGTCAACCCCGGCGGCTGCGCGATCAGGCCGCGGTAGTGGTAGGTCAACCCAGCGATCAGAGCGGCCGCCTCACCGTGGAATCCGGGCCGCGCAAGGATCTCGCGACGGGCGTCGATCGAATTCCCGTGCGCCATCATGATCAGATGCAGCAGGTGGCTGGCCTCGCCCACCTGACCGGCGATCGGAAGCCGTTGATCCTGGTAGGTGTCCAGTAGCGCTGCCGAGGCGCGACCGGTGGCCACGGCCGCCAGTTTCCAGCCGAGGTTGAACGCGTCCTGGATGCAGGTGTTCATCCCCATCCCGGCCGCGGGGCTATAGATGTGCGCGGAATCGCCGGCCAGCAGGATCCGGCCGCGGCGATAGCCGCTCGCGGTCCTCCTCCAGATGTCGAACTCGGTGCACCACTTGGGAACGCCGAGGCGCGTATCGGGCAACCAGGACGAGACCACCGGCTGGAATGAATCGCGTGCGGCAATGGGATCGGGTCGGGCTTCAGCCCGAGGCGCGTCGCGCATATCGCTGATCAGAAAGCGGTACCCGCTCGGCAGCGCCGTGGTGAGCAGCATGTGGTTGGGGTCGATCCAGTAGTCGATCCACTTCTTGCTGCCGGGGTAGGGATTCGATACCTCGACGTCCATCATTCGGAATCGCATTCCGGTGTAGTCGGTGCCCTCGAAGCCGAACCCGGCCAGCTCGCGGACGGTGCTGTTCACCCCGTCGCAGCCCACCAGCCAGTCGGGGTGAACCTCCTCCAGACCGCTGCCGCTGCTGTCGGTGTGGTGCAGGACCGCGGTGATCCTGCCGTCACCGTCGGTCGAGAGGTCCACCAGTTCGGTGTTCCACTCGATAACACCGCCGAGCCTGGCGAACTCTTCCCGCAGCACGGCCTCGGTGTCGTTCTGCTCGACGATGAGGATGTGCGGAAACGGAGTCGCGTACCGATCCTCCAGCTCAGTGAAATCCAAGTATTCGACGTCCTCGACGCCACGGAAGTGGAACGCCAAGCCTCTGTGCTTCTTGCCGACAGCGAGAAGATGCTCCATGCACCTTCCGCTTCCACGCGCGTAACCTTCTCCGGTTCGAGGCTGAAGCGTGAACGCGCGGGAGGTTTGGGCGGGGCCGGGCCTCTTGTCGAACAGGCGGCATGGCACCCCGCGAGACGCCAGTTCGTTCGCGAG
Organism: Nocardia sp. CY41; assembly: GCF_009829325.1. GTDB lineage: Bacteria > Actinomycetota > Actinomycetes > Mycobacteriales > Mycobacteriaceae > Nocardia. The sequence goes on along the minus strand of NZ_VUOS01000029.1, from coordinate 67,137 downwards.
GGTCAATCCGGTGGGGCCAGCGCCCGCGATGTAAACCACATCAGGCGAAGTAAGGGATTGAGACATGGAAATTCCTTCGTGCCATGCCGGACTACCGGAGATGCGGTGAGCAACCGGTTCGGAGGTTCATCAGATCGTCGAAAGTGAAAAGCCCGTACTACATCATCCTGATTGCGAATTTCCTGCTGGATATGGTCTTGCCGTGAGGACACGACTGTCACATAGTCCCGATCGATTCGGAATAGGCGAATACCCAAGCGCTACCCAAAAGCCACCCACCCACGATCCACCCATCCCGCATGTATCACCCCATCAACCTGGCCTTTTAGGTCGCGGACAGGACGGTCAAAGTGCCCAAAATTCGTGCATCACGGCGGCAGGCCGCAACCGCCGCGGTCGGGCAGCTATCGCGCATGGGTATATTGAGTAGTCGGTGGAACCGGCCCTACCTGCTGATGCCAACTTCGTGGCGATGAAGACATATTTGTCCGCCACGAACCCAGCGACGGCACGAAATCTGATCTGGATCTGCAGATCGGCCAACAAACGACGGCGTAATCCCCGGGCCAGAACTGCAACTGCGGCTGCACGCAGATGATCGACGGCGTCAGGGGAATTTATCGGCGCCAGGTCGAGCGCCGAAGCAGGGCGCACAGGCCATCGAGCCTCGCGATGTGCACGAAGCCCCCGCGGGGCGTCACCAGAGTGAGTAGATGCGCGCCGAGGGGCCCGGACTGTTACCTCGAACGCCGGGCACTGGGGCGCCTGACCGCGTACGGCATGCCGACCTGCTCCGGACGGGGCTTGTGCTGTGCGGGAACATATTCGTGCACGTGGCTCCGCGAGGAGACGCCTAATTTGTCGAGTATGGCCGCTACCTGTTTTTCCACGGTGCGCACCGACTTGTCGAGACTTCGGGCAATTCTGGCATTTTGCCAATTGGCTGCGACCAAACGTGCGACTTCCTTCTCCGCCTTAGTCAGGCTGTCCCAGGGCGCCGCTGCCGGATCGGTGACGGACTTCGAATCCGCGGGGTCTGGGTCGAGACTCAGTTCACCCAGTGCCAGCAGGTGCACATCGTGGGTGGCCGGGTCCAGTTGTTGGGCGCCTCGGTTCATCCGGGCGATGAAGGTGACATCGCCGAGTACTCCCCGGGCGGTTTTGATCGCCGCATGGCATTGGTCCGCGAAGGTTCCCATGGCGTCGATGTCGACGCCCAGTCTGGACCGGAGCGTTTTGAGTCCGCCTGCAAGATAGGCAAGTTCGGTCGCGATCCGCTCACGGTCGGTGGTGCCGGCGTTGATCATCGCTGCCAGAGCCCAGCATCGCAGCTCGACCGACCATGCCGCGCCCCACTGATCACCCACCTCCATTTGCAGCGCGAGCGTGCCGCGCAGTATCTCTGCCGCCTCCGCGGGATCCCCATGCCGGAGCCGAGTAACGGCCAACGCCAGCAACGCCCAGGATTCCACCCACGGCGCTTTCGATTGCCGTGAGCGCTCCACTGTGTCGGTGGAGATCTCACAAGCCCGCTTCCCGGTCTCGTCGAGCGTGGCCGCAGCCAAACCGGCGAACATGCCAGCAAGGACAGCAGCGCCGTGGTTTCCGTCCTCATGGAACTTTCCACGTGCCCGCAACAGCACGTCGACGGCCGAAGGATCTCGGGCGGACATGAAACTCAGCGTCCCCAAGGCCAAGTCGAGGATGGCGGGCAGTCCCTCGACGGATGCGGGATCGCTCCGCCAGTTCCCGGGGTCCGGGACACAGGCGGTGATGCATTCGGCGAGCAGGCGTGTTGCGTCGTCGCTTTGTCCCTGCCGTACGAGCATCCACGCGAGTGCGGATTTCGCCGCCAGTTGCCGGTCTTCCGGCTGCGGTGTCAACTTCGCGCTCGCGTCCAGACACCGCTCGGTCCACCGCCGGAATTCGCGGATCGAACCGAAGAAGAAGGGCAGCCGCAGTTGGATCAGGCCGATGCAGATTTCCAGGCCCGCGTCGGCCTCCTCCGAATCGATGCTGGTTTCGATCGCAGTGACGATGTTGCCCCACGCCGCGGTGGCCCAGTCCAGCAGTTGGCGCTCAGCCGGGCTGAACCAACGGCGCGCCGCATCGCCGACCTTGTCCCGGTAGTAGTGCAGGTGCCGGCGCGATAGGCGACACCGCTCGTCCGCGCCGCGTTCTGTGAGCCGGTCTCGCGCGAAAAGGCGCAGACTTTCTACCATCGAGTACCGCACGGTGGTGGGGGTGATGTGGTTGGTGACCAGCGACTTCTCGACCAGCCCCTCCAGGAGCATTTTGATCTCGCGGCGGGGCAGCGTTACCTGCTCGTCGGCGTTGGCCTGCTGCTCGTCACCGCAGATGGCTACGATCGCCTCGAGGTCCGCCCCTACCTCCGCGGTGCTGGCGGTGTCGCCTTCGGTGTCGCCTCCTGCGGCGAACACCGACATTCGTTCCCAGAGTAGCTTTTCCCGCTCCGTCAACAGTCCATGCGACCAGGCGATGACGTTGGTGATCCCGAGATGTCGGTCCTCGACTGCGGCCCTCGGACCGGCTGTCCACTCCATCCGCCGGTCGTCTGCCCGCCCGGTGACCTCGGCACGCAGGCTCACCAGTGACTGGTGTCGCAGCCGGGCAGCCGCCAATTGAATGAACAGCGGATTGCGGCCGACATGGGCGCAAATCTCGGCCACCATCGCTTCTTCGTCCGGCGCGATCGGCGCACAGCCGCTGCGCTCGGCGCGCAACTTGAACAGTGTCACAGCGGCGGCTTCGCGCAGTTGGCGCACCGGGACCAGGCGCTCATCGGTCCAGCCGGTCGGTCCGGTGCTGGTAGCCATGATGATCAGCTCCGGGATCGTATCCAGCAGAGCCGGAATCAACAGCTGCAGACCGCTGAGCACGTGTTCGCAGTTGTCCAGCACGAGGACAACGGGCCGAGGGCGACCGGACTTCTCGGTTTGGTCGAGCGTGTCGACCAGCGCTTGCCACGTATCTCGGTGGGAGTAGTCGTTTCTGACCACCGCCGACGCGACTTCCCGCTCCACTGCCGCGTAATCCGCATCCTTGGGCAGTCGTGCCAGGCGCACCCAGTGCACCTGAACACCCCGAGCGCGCGCTTCGCGGGCGGCCTCGGCCCCCAGCCGGCTTTTCCCGATGCCCCCCGGGCCCACCAGGGTGATCATCCGATCGGATCGGGCCTTCAACAGACTGCTGATCAGGGCCAAGTCCTCTTCGCGTCCGACGATCTGCTGGCCCTGTGCCGGAACTTCGCTCCCCACCCCGGGTCTGGTCACACAGTGACTATAACCCCAAAGAGGCCAAACGGTATCCGAACAATTGCCACCAGCACCGTCCTACGCCGTGAGTGGGTAGCGCATGGGTAGTTCATGGGTAGATACCCATGCCTGTAGCGGCTTATGGGTATTGCTTGCCTCGCCGGTGTTGGAAGCGGGCCGACCGATTCTGTCTTATCGGAGTTCTGACGGCCCGGAAGCGCAGCACGCTGGGCTTTCAATCGGCATTTGAGGGTTCAGTTCTTCACTGTAGAGCGGTTGTCGACCCTGTTGTGAAGCGACACGAAAACGAATCCTTCTGTTATGGGTACTTTTTGAGTAGTCGCCTATTCCGGCAGTGTCTATGGGTGTGGCACAGTCCTGTTCTGCTGCCGAAACAATGGCTCACGCGAGCGACGAGACCGAATACAGGCCCGTACGCGTCCGAGGCGCTGTCTAAAAAGGGGAATTATATTGAGCTGTCCCGTCCAGGGGTCTCCTGTCGACACGGACGACGGCGACCGTTTTCCACTCTACGCAGAAGCGTTCACCCGCGACCCGCACGCGGCGTACGAAGCGATGCGGGTCAAGTACGGGGCGCTGGCACCGGTCGAGCTGGCGCCCGGCATACCCGGCACCCTTGTGCTCGACCACGCCACCGCTGTGCGCATCCTCAACGACCCCGACCACTTCCTGCACGATCCGCGCGCCTGGCAACAGACCGTCCCCGACCACTCCCCGCTGCGGCCCATGATGGAGTGGTATCCCGCCGCCCGGTACACCGACGGGCACGACCACGTCCGCCTTCGGCAGGTATCCGCTGCGGCTATCGACAACGTCGACCTGCACGCACTGCACGACACCGTCGAAATCCTCGCCACTCCACTGGTCGAGAGTTGGATCACCACAGGCCGAGCCGAGCTCGGGAGCGAGTATGCGTTCCCGCTCGTGTTCGCCGTGCTCAACCAGGCACTCGGCTGCCCGGAGGAAATCGGGCAGCGGGTTGCCGCGGGCATGGCCGCACGCTTCAACAGCACCTCTGAGTCAGAGCCCGGCATGGAAATGCTCACCACTGCGCTGAGCGATCTGGTGCGACTCAAGCGCGCCCGTCCCGGCGACGATATGACTACCCGGCTGATCGAGCATCGCAACAACCTGGGCGACAGCGAAGTCGTGGCCCAGGTGATGAGCTTCTACGGGGCGGGCATCGAAGCCGCCCGCAACCTGATTCTCAACACCCTACTGCTGATGCTCACCGACGACCGATTCGGCGGCAGCCTGCTCAGCGGAAGCCTGTCCACCCGCGATGCCCTCGACGAGGTGCTGTTCAACAACCCGCCGATGGCCAACTTCTGTACCACCTACCCGCGGCAGCCGATGCTGATCGGCAACACCTGGCTGCCTGCGAACCAGCCCGTCGTCATCAGCATCGCCGCCTGCAACGCCGATCCGGTCACCAAGGGCGACCGCACCGGCAACCGGTCCCATCTCGCCTTCAGCGCCGGCCCGCACGCATGCCCGGCCCGCACGATGGCCTACCAGATCGCGCAGGACGCGATCGACTACCTGCTCGACCTGGCCCCCGATATCAAGCTCGCCGTGCCCGCCGACCAGCTCACCTGGCGGACGGGCTTCTTCCACCGAGCTCTCACAGCGCTGCCGGTGGTGTTCACCGTGCCCAATCGGCCAGGTGGTTCCCAACCGACCCAGCAGCGCGGCTTCCAACCGACGAGAGGGTGACACAAATGCAGACCGGGCAACCGAGTAGAACCGCTAGGTTCGTAGCGCACGCACGGGCCTACCATCAGGTGGCTGACAAGCCCCGGATCTTCACCGATCCCCTGGCCGCGCGAATTTTTGGCGAATCAGCTCTGGCCTCTGCGGAATTCGACGAGGGCCAAACCGGCGAACTGGTGCGTCAACGACGTCTGTTCATCGCCGCACGGTCCCGCTACGCCGACGACACCGTCAGGTCTGCTATCGCAGGGGGCACCGATCAGGTGGTAATCCTCGGTGCCGGGTTGGACACCACTGCCTATCGCCAAACGACCACACATGTGCGGTTTTTCGAAGTGGACCACCCCGCTACCCAAGACTGGAAGCGCAAGCGACTGGCCGCCGCCGGAATCGCGATCCCCGCCTCGCTTACCTTCGCACCGGTCGACTTCGAACGGTCCACGCTGGCGGCCGCATTGGCGCAAGCAGGCCTGGACCGCACGCGCCGCACCGTGGTTATCTGGCTCGGAGTTGCGGTCTATCTGACTCGATCATCCGTCGACGACACCCTCCGCTACATCGCGGAGGGCCCGTCAGAATTGGTGTTCGACTACTTTTACCCGCTCACCTCAGCACCCAGCGACCCGACAAGCGCGCAGCTTCACAATCGCGCCGCCCTGGTGGCCGCGGCGGGTGAACCATGGAAGACATTTTTCACCGCCGATGAAATCCGCGCCCTCCTGCTGTCCTACGGCTATCACCACGTCGATGACCGATCTGCTTCAGAGCTGCTGGCTACCTATGATGTCCCGGCAAATGCCCGCCCAACCGACTCAGGGCCGCATCTGATCCACGCCCGAACGGCGTGACATCGTCCACAGTGACCACATCACATGCCCGCACCGCATTTTCGGCAGAGCCGGTGTGCGGATCCATCGTGAGCGCGTCTCGAGCCTGCGGGACGTACCCTCGCGGACTCCGGTTCATGCCGCCGACCCGCCCATTCCAGGTGTGTCAACGATCCTTTGACATCGCGGCGACTATCAGAACGTCCAGGTAATTCCACTGATCAACACGTCAATGGACCGTTGACCCACTCTGCTGTCAACGCATACGTTGACACACATGCGCCTCGATTGTGATGACCAAGTGCGGCTGCGTGACCGCCTGGCCCGGTATGTCGACGATGAGCTGCGCGAGAAGTGGATCGATATCTGGGAGTGTGTCCGCGGTGTGCGGCGCGCAGTTGGCGCCGACGTGGTTGTGCCGACGGCCGACATAATCGCGGCCCTGCAGTTGCTCGCCGATCACCGCGATCGCGTCGACACGATCGAGCACGACCTCCTCACTGCCGCGTCGGCCAGCGGCGCGACGTGGGACCAACTCGCCCGCGCGCTCGGGCGGAACTCGCGACAGGCGATGCAGCAGTACGCGAAGCGGGTCGCCCGCCAGGCGGAGACCGGCAGGAACTCGTCTCGCCGCCTCCTTCCAGTCACGGTGGTCGAGCTCCTGCCCGAAGCGCCAGTCGAAAACAAGATCGAGGCAGACGTCGCCGACAGGGTTGGCGCGGGTGCCGAGGCGAATGCAGAAAAGGTGTTCGGCGAAGTAGTACCGTTCGGGATCTTCGACGCGGACGCTGAGGCCGAGAGGTGGCTGACGCCCGCGCCGTATCCGGCCTCCGAGGTGCCGGCTGACGAGGCGAGCGATGATGCGGACCCGAACATCACAGGAGATCCGAGCGACCAGACCGCAGACGCGGTGCCGTTCGGCATCTTCGACGCCGAGGCCGTAGCCGAAGAATGGGCACGCCCGGTGCGCGCATCACGCGTCGTCGCGCCGACCGCCCCGGCCGCCGGACGGGCGGTCTCGGATCCCGACCAGCTCACCGCCACCACCGTCCTCCCGCCTGCGCCGCCCCCGCACCGCGGCGCGTCCGGTTCTTCGGCCACACATGAGGTGGAGGACCCCGGCATCGACGAGAGCAACCCGGCGCGCGAGTTCCGCCGTGCTCAACGTCAGTCGACGACCGATGCAGCCTGGTCGATGAAGCACACCGCCCACCGGAACCTACCCACCACGCCTGCGGTCTGCCGAAACGAAACATGCGGATACACAACAACTTCCGACAGAGAACGAGGTCGCTTGCTCCAAGACAACGCCGTGATCTGGCTGGAGCCCGACCCCGAACATCCAGGCGGACTGGTCGAACGGCGCCACTGCCAGCGCTGCCGACCGCGCCCGACGGAGACGATCGCCGATGTCGACTGCGCACTGTGCGACGACTCGGGCCCCTTGCTGGTCGGGCACTGGGCCACCGAGCTGATCGACACCGGTACCGTCCCGGCGCTGGTGCTCCGCTGGCTGACCGTGCGCAAGTGGCGCACCATCCCCGGCATCGAAGGCCTCGTGTGCCCCGACCATCCAGGACTGTGATGTCAACACCCTGAGCCACGGGCGATCCGCCCCTCGAGCCGGATCTACCTTCTCCATGTCCGACATGTTGATATGTAGACATGCATATCTGACGATTAAGCACGGCGCCGCCGTGAGGGCGGCCTCGTGCCGACGGGGGGTTACGGAATTTAGGTGTTGCCGGTGGTGACGATGTCGCCGAGGGACAGCGCTTTCGTGGTCCAGTCGTAGGGGGCGAGAACGGCTGCGACGGTGGGGTCTTCGGTGGGGTCGTCGGTTCCGGCGTCGTGGCGGATTCCGGCGTAGCGGGTGATGAGGATGTGTCGGCCGCTACGGGCGGCGTCGCGGGAGCTGGCGAGGTTCTGGCGGACGTCGTGGGAGGTGACGCGCTCGATCGCGGAGGCCGGGACGTCGACCGCCTCGCGCCCCAAGCGCCAGGAGCCCAGCGACATCAGTACCGCCCGGGGCTTGCCTCGGACGAGGAGCGCGAATGCTTCTTCGTCGGCGGCAGCTTCATCGAGGACGGTGCCCCACCCCAGGTCGGTCAGTTCCTTCATGGATATACCTCGCATAGATCCCAACCTTACCAACCATTTCAACCTTCAGTGAAGAACTGCGCAGGGAGGAGGGAGGCGGACCGCCTTGCGGCGCGGATGCCAGAGCGTGTCGAAACCGCCTCCAATCTGCGAAATTTCGCCGAAAAGAACGCGAAATAGGCCATTTCGGCTTGCGGTAGGTTGGTAAGGTTGGTTAGGTTGGTATAGATCGGGAGGGCGGGAACTCGACCCGCAAAGGCTTTACGCCCCCGATTCAACCCAAATCCCCAGCTTGAAAGGTGATTTCGCGATGACTGCTGCATTCCTTCGGGTGACCAAGGCCGCCAACCACTGGGCGCTGGCGGCCCGCAGCGCCCTGAAGCTCATTGCGGGTCGTCAGAGTGCGCCGACAGCTCGCGAGCCGTTCCCCACCGATCTGGAGCGGTGGCTGGCCCGGATGGCGACGGCGCAGCATGTGCGGCACGCCTCCGGCTACGTCGACCAAGCCGCCGAGCTGGCCGTGCGGGCGATCGTGGTCGCCGTGGCAAGCGCGCCGCTGTACAACTCCGGGCCGCTGCACGGAGTGCGTGAGGTGCTGAAAGACCACGCCGCGATCTACAGGGACGCGGCCTGGGCCTGGCTGAACGATCCGGTGGTCGGGGACCGCGAGGCGGTCCAGCGGCGGGTCACGGTCCTCGAGGACGCCGCCGACCGCGTGACCGCTTTGCGGCTGGCGCTCGAGACCAAATTCGCCACCCGATTCTGACCCACCCCTGAGCGCCCGAGCGGACCGGGCAGCAGCTATCTGCCCGGTCCGCCCAGGTGCCCCGATCGTACACGGGAGACACGAAATGACGTTGACGGCAATGGATTGGTTCTGCGGGGCCGGTGGCAGTAGTCAAGCCCTGCACGCGATCCCCGGCGTCTCGGTGGACTGGGCTGCCAACCACTGGGAGCAGGCGATCGCATCACACGCGGCCAACTTCCCCAGCACCGACCACTGGATCGGCGACATCCGCGACGAGCCCGTCGGCGGCTGGCCGATCGCGGACATCTTCTGGGCCTCGCCGGAATGCCCGCAGTGGAGTGCCGCACGCGGCAAGAAACAGAACTACCAGCATTCCTTGCAGGAGGAACTGTTCGACGTGGACCCGCGCAGCAAGGCCAAGCGCGAGGAAGAAGAACGCAGCCGGGCACTGATGGAGGAGGTCCCGCTCTATCTGGAAGGCGTGATCGCACGCGGTGGACGGGTGCTGGTCGGTGTCGTCGAGAACGTCGTCGAAGTCCGCAAGTGGGACCAGTGGGACCGCTGGATCAACCGCATTCGCAGCCTCGGCTACCGCACCCGCGTCATCGCGCTCAACTCCATGCACGCCCAGCCCGCCCGCACCCCGGCCGCACCGCAGTCCCGCGACCGGCTGTACGTCGCCTACTGGCACGAATCCATTGCCCGCGAACCGGATTGGAACAAGTGGCTGCGTCCGCTGGCCTACTGCGAGGTCTGCGACGAATGGGTCCAGGCGGTGCAGGTGTGGAAGAAGGAAGGCGCGGACATGGGCCGCTACCGCGCCCAGTACGTCTACCGCTGCCCGCGTGTGAAGTGCCGCAACGCCATCCTCGAGCCGCCCGCCGTCCCGGCCGCCGCCGCGATCGACTGGAGCCTGCCCGGAACCCGGATCGGTGACCGGGAGACCCCGCTGGCCGAGAAGACGATGGAGCGCATCCGGATCGGGTTGCGCCGCTACGCGACCGAGATGCCGATGATGGTGCCCGCCGGTGGCACCTGGCGTGATGCCGCGATGCCGGTGACCGACCCCATGGCCGCCCGCACGACACGTGAGAACGACGGCGTGGCGATCCCGGCACCGTTCCTGGCGCTGCTGAGGTCCGGCCGTCCCCGCACGATCGGCCTGGACGAGCAGCTGGCCACGATCGTGGCCGACGGCAGCGGCCACGGCCTGGTCGTCCCGCCGCCGCTGGTCGTGCCCATGGAGGGCCGCGAAGGCAAGGAAGCCCAGCTCGCTACCAGCCCCTTGCGCACCCAGACCACCCGCAACGAGACCGCTCTGGCCTTCATGCCGTTCGTCGCGGAGTTGCGTGGCGGCGGCTCGGATGCCCGCTCGGCGGCCGAGGCCCTGGCCACGGTCACCGCGTCGGGCAACCACCACGGTTTGGTCACCCCGTCTGGCACGTCGGTCGAGACGTGGAAGGCGATGCTGCTGCCCTACTACGGCAAAACCCGCCCCCGCAGCGTCGCCGAGCCGGTCGGCGCGCTCACCAGCCGCGACCGCTACGCCCTGGTCGACGTCATCACCGAAGACCAGATCGCCGACGTGCGGTTTCGCATGTTGGAGCCGCACGAGATCGGGACCGCGATGGCGTTCGCCCCCGGCTACATCGTGCTCGGCAACAAACGCCAAAAGGTCCGCCAGCTCGGCAACGCGGTGACCCCACCCGCCGCCGAGGTCATCGTCTCCGCGCTCGTCGAAGCAGTGACCGGCCAGGACATCGAGCGCTGGCCCTCAGCAGACCAACTCACTCTCGCCGCCTGATCGACCCACGGGTGGGCCCGGCCACGCCGGGCCCACCCAGAACCTGCCCGAAATCACTGATACAGAACAGGACTCCCCATGATCGACGTGACCACCAGCCGCGACGAATTCGGCAACCCCGTCGTCATCGCCCGTAACGCGCGCGCCGAAGGCCGGATCCACATCCTGCCCGACGGCACCATGGCCTTGAGCGGCGACTTCGGCAACCCGATGCCGACCACCCTGATCGAGCTCGTGCTCATCGCGATGGAGAAGGCGCGAGTCACCGCACCACCGCGGCCCGTGATCGCCGCCGACGCAACGTTCACCGCCCGCATCGTCACCGACGAGTCCGTCGACCCCGACGACCGACCCCGCCAGATCGCCGATGTCGTGATCACCGCCGACGGCTACGGCGGCCCGCCGATCGCGACGTACACGCTGCACTCCAACCCGCTCGTCCCCATCGGCAACGACCCCGCCGACGTCCTCGCTCAGCACGGCTGGCGAATGGTCGGCGTCGGCCAGCTCGACACCGACAGCTACCTCATCGTGCGCGTGGAACGCGCCTGACTACTCCGCTCCCCCAGTCATTTCACGAAGGGAACCGAACCGTGAGCACCATCCCCGCGACCGCATGGCGTGCCGACTACAGCAACGGCTACGTGGACTACTACCCCGCTCGTTCGGCGGCCGAGGCCGCCGCCGCCTCCGCAGCGCAATACCCCGACACCGAAATCATCTCGCTGGAGCGGATGACCGTTTGGGGGCTGCTGGCCGAATCCTACGGCGACGAAGAGTGGACGACCACGCTCAAGGGCGTCGTGGACACCGAACATCCCCGGCTGCCCCGCCAGACGTGCGGACACGACTGGCTCGTGCTGGCCTTCACCGTCGGCATCGACCAGACCGGCCGGATCGTCCCCGAGGCGATCGCGCACTTTCGCATCCTGCAACAGCGCTGGGCAGGGCTGGACTCGGTGCGCTTCGACGGCGGGCGCGTTTCCCTCAACGCCAACGGCGCGGCCCCGGCCGACCTCATCAACGTTCTCGAATCCGCGATGGCGGGCGAACTCGTCGGCCCGCCGATCGAGGACGTCCGCGCCGAACTCGGGCTGGGCCGCAACACATTTGTCCGGGTCGCGGTCAGCGAACTGCTCGACGACGGCACCGACCGGTGGCGGGTGATCGAGGTCCCCGCCGAGGTGATCGGGGAAGTCGACATGGAGCCCGACGTGGTCGGCAAGCACCTGCAGGGCGACTGGAACAGCGACGTCATCCTGCTCGACCCGCTGCCCGGCTTCCGCGTCGGGTGCGCGACTTTCTCGCAGTATTCCGGCGTCGAGGCCGACGAAGCCCGCCGCGGGCACTGGGGATGCGCCCACCACCTGTTCCGGCCCGCCTACTGACCCACCCGGGCACCGGGCGACCACCGCCCGGTGCCCGGCCGTGAGCACTCCATCGAAACGAAAGAGACACCTCGATGTTCGACTCCGACACCCGGCCCACGCCCACCACCAAGGTCATGCGGTTCCTGTCCGAGGTCGCAGAGCAGCAGGCGGTCCTGAACGCCGACGGCATCATCGACTACGCCGCCGAGCTGACCGTCCGTGCGCTCGCCGCGTCGGTCGCCACCGGCCACTTCCACGGCGACACGGAGATCAACGGCGTGGTCGCCGTCCTGGCCGACGAGCGCGACACCTACACCGACGCCGCCCGCGCGTACATGGACCTCGCGCGATCCGGACACAACGACCTCTACAAGCGCGCTTCCGCCTTCGACACGGCGTCTGCGCGGCTGACCGCGATCATCGACGCTCTCGCCGCCGAGTTCCGAGGCGTGATCTCACTGCGCGCCCGGTGGCTCCCGGGTGGCGTAGTCGAGGTCTTCGACTACGAGGGCCGCCCGGGAGGCGCCAACGTCCCTCTCGACCCGCCCGCCACTCCCGCCGCAACGCTGGATGAAGTTACCCGCCAGCTTGCCCAGGCGGGCTTCGTCGTCGTCGGCGAATGGGAACTGCAGCTGGTCACCTCCCAGGTCGAGGAGTACATGGCCGCTCTGCGCTTGTCCTTGTCCTTCTAGCCCTTCGCCGGAAGTGGGGCGGCGACCCGATTCCCGCGTCCGCCGCCCTCCTTTCCTCTCCGCATCCCACCGCACCCCCGAGCAGCCGGTTTCAGAACCCGATCGGCTCGCCGACATCAAAACGAAAGAGACACAGAGATGTTCGACTACGAAACCTGGCACCGCACCTACTCCGGCGTGCTGTCCAAGATGGCCACTGGTCGCGAGGCCGAGCTGGGCGAGCTGGAAGCGAAAGCCGTTCCGCAGCGCTGGTTCACCGACTACGGCGGCTACACCGCCTGGGACGGCGAGCCGTTCCCCAACCTCGACGCATGGGCCGATGGCGGCCCCCACGCCGACGAGATCAACCGATCGGTGCTGATCGCCGAGGCCGAACGGATGCTGCGCGAGGTCACCGACCCCGCTCTGTCCAAGCCCTGGCACCGCGAGGACATCGGCAGCCAGGAAACCGCCACCGCAGCGGTGCGCGCCCTGATCCGCTACCTGCGCGAGGAGCCGACCTACCAGAGCGTGGCCCAGCGGATCTACACCGACGACAGCGCGGACATCGCGATCAGCGAGGGCGAGGCCAAGATCATTGCCGCCGGATGGGCCGGTGACCACTACTGCCCCAGGTTGGCCCAGTGGGTTGACGGCCGCGACGACATACCCCGCGCAGAGCTGGCCGCCGAAGCCCGACAACTGGTCGACGACCTGAGCCTGCACCGCGACAGCTGGCCGCACGAAGGCGAGCCTGGGCCCAACATCGCCGCCGTGGCCGCATTGATCGACCACCTGACCGCCGAGCGCGGCTGATCCCAGCGGGCCAGACCCCCGCCGACCCCGGCACCGGGCGACCGCACCCGGTGCCCCAACCCTCACCGATTCATGGAGGACAACGTCATGAGCACCAACCTGGCTTGCGAATTCATCGAGGTGCAGCCCGGCCGCTGGTACTACCTGCTCGAGAACTGGGACGCACCGCAATCCGCATTCGACTGGCGCGAGTACGCCACCGCGTACGGCCCGTTCTCATCCATGGCCGCCACCGACGCGCATCTGAGCGCCAATCATCCCAACCCCGGCGGCATGGCCGTCAGTCGCTACGAGCCCGGTTTTGAGCCCGACAAGGTACTGGCCGCCCTGATCGCCAAGGCCGAACCGCCCCGCTAGCCGGGATTCCTGCTGGTGAGACCCCTCAACCCCGTGGGGATCGGGTGGCGCCCGAGACCACTCGATCCTCACGTCCTTCCTGACCAGAAAGAAACATCTCCGATGCTCGAACACGAACACGAACGCCGCCACCGCCAGCAATGGGAGCAGGGCAAGCAGGTCCAGGTCGATGCCGCCGCCGTCGGTGTGCTCGCCGGGATCTGTGTGTTCTTCACGCTCGGCATCGTGCCGAGCACGAACCCTGTCTTGGTCGTGGCTCTCCTGACGCCGGTACTGCTGGTGTGCGCGAACAACGCGCGTCTGAGCTGGGCCGAATACCGGCGGATAAGCACCGCGCTGCGCGAAGACGGCTGCACCTGCACGAATTGGACGCCACGAACGGATCGGCAGCGATGAGCAACCACCCGCCGATCTACCTCACCCCACCGAGCACACCAGCGATCCGCGAAGCCATCCGCGCCGGGAAGCTCGCCGCGATCGCGACGCCGGCGCAGGGCAACCGCATCACCGCGGACTACCCGGCGTGGTGCGCCGACAACGGCGCGTTCACCGGCCGATACCCCGGTGACGAGGCCTACCTGCGCTGGCTGAAGACGATGCGGCCCTACGCCGACCAATGCCTGTTCGTCACCGCGCCCGACGTCGTCGGCAACCACTGGGCGACGCTGGCGCGTTCCCGCGACATGCTGCCCCGCATCCGGGATATGGGGTTCCCCGCAGGGTTCGTGGCGCAGAACTTCATGGAGTACTGCACGTGGGATCCGTGGGAAGAAATCGACTGCTTGTTCCTCGGCGGGGACACCGCCTGGAAGCTCGGCGAGGAAGCCGCCAACCTGGCGGCCGTCGCCGCGAGCATGGGCATCTGGGTCCACATGGGCCGGGTGAACTCTCGGCGCCGCTACCAGTACGCCGCCGCAATCGGATGCCACAGCGTGGACGGCACCTACCTCACCTACGCCCCAGACGCCAACCTGCCCACCGTCCTGTCCTGGGCCCGTGACACCGCCGCCCAGCCACCCCTGTTCCACCTCTGACCACACACGCACAGGAGACGGCCCCGGACAGCGGCTATCTGCCCGGGGCACTCCCCAAGCCCCACATTCCCACAATGCAGCGAAAGGACACAGATCATGCCCGTGCGCCCCGACGACCCCACCGGTAGCTACTTCTACAGCTGGGGAGTGCCCACCCCGCCTGGCGAATGGAACTACCGCCTGGACGAGTTCGTCCACTACGGGCCCGGATGGTGGCCGTTCTACACCTTCTTCCCCGCCAGCCGCGACACACCGGAGGGACTGCTCCAAAGCGGCGTCCGCATCTGCCCCGACACCGAGAAACGGGCCTGGGGCAGCGAGACCGTACTGCTATGGCCCAACCGCCACAGCGACCCCGCAATCGCCACCGCCACCTTGCATCTGTGCGTGCGCCCCCAAGGGCTCGGAGTAATCGCAGTCGACACCAAACTCACCATCGACCTGCGCGCCAAGACGTTCTGCGTCTCTCCCAACTGCCCGCAGCCCGTTCGCGAGCAAGCCGAAACCAAAGCCGCCCGCATCCTCCGATTCGTGCAGCACCACCGCAGCCGACGCCGAGCCGGAAAGAAGAACTCCGACACCGAATAGGACAGGATCTGGCGCTGGCTCAACCTGTCCGCCGACGACCCCGATGCCCCTGAAAGTCCCGGTGACCCCACCACTTGGGTCGGAATTGCGGTTACCGACTGCACTCGAGACCGCCTCCTCGGTGGCGAAGACCAACCTCCACAATTTCGCCCTGCACAACGACGAATGAACCCGGCCGCCGCCTAACACCTGCCCGACGCCGCCAATCCGCCCGCCACCAGGCAGGGAACCCATCAAGTTGCGAAAGGTTGGTAAGGTTGGTAAGGTTGGTGTTGTTCGAGTTTTCGAGCAACACCAACCCACCTAGTCGAAGGAGCCCACGTGTACGTCCTGCCTGCCGAGTACACCTTGACGCGCGAGACATTCGACATCCTTTCCGCCGCTGTTGCCGACCGGATTCCGGCCAGCCCCAACACTCCCTGGCGGTCGGCGTGCACCCTCGCCGACTGGCGGCACTTCGGTGAGGACGGCCGACGGAGGAAGTGCTTCGCCATCCAGTGCCCGTACGAATGGGTCGCATACGCCGTTTTCATCACCGCACACGCGATCCTCGCCGCCGAACTCCCGGCCCCTGCCACCACGACCGAGATCGACGCGATGATGCTCGAACTCAACACCCGGCAACATCTCCTCAACGGCGCCGCGGGCGCGCTCGTCTCCTGGCCGACGATCACCGTCGCCTCGGAGTAGTAGCCAGGACCCTTGCCGCAATCGCGGCAACCATCCCCTTGCATGCGAGATCGGCCCGGACAGCGGCTATCTGCCCGGGCCGCCCCTCGAATGCTCCCCCCAGCAATCGAATTGAGGAATGCAATGCCATTCAATCTCAACCAGGCGGTGTACTCCCACAGCGTGGGCCTGCTGCCGTGGCCGCTGCCGCTCGCCGCGGCCGTGGCCCGCCGCGACCTCTACAGCGACATCCGTCGCGCCGCCCCCAGCTTGTCCCGCAGCGGCATCGTGCGCGGTCGCCAGATCGTCGGCGTGGAAGCGACCTGGTACTCCCCCAGCGGCGACGACCGAGGGCATCTGGACCGCATCACCGGGGGCGCACTCAGGGCAGCGGCCGACTGCGGACTTACCACCGCCGCAATCGCGCAGGTGCTCCTTGCACGGTGCGAAGTGCCCGCCGCCGAGGCACGGATCGAGATCCGCTTCTACGTCGACTACCCGTCGCCGCCGGGCGCCTCGCTCCAGCCAGCGCGCCCGCACTGACCGACCACTCCTCGGCTGGGAGGCCACGCGCGGCCTCCCAGCCTCTCGCACCAGGAATCGATCAATGACCGAAAGACCGACCCGCCCACGGTTGTTCATCCTTCGCCGCGACACCGACGTGACGGGCTACTCCGGCACGGGCGACGTTGCCGACATTGTGGAATGGCCCGACGGCACCGTCAGCATGCGTTGGCGCGGCAAGGTGCGCACATTCCAGAACGCCGACCGGCTCGCCGACATCGCCGATATCCACGGCCACGACGGCGCCACCCGAATCGTCGAGGACTGCTTCGTCCGTCTCGCAGACCTCGATCCCGAGCTCGCCACCGCCGTGCAAGCAGCGATCAGCTCCGGCCACCAGGCGGAGGCGCGGTAGCAATGATCCTCACCGACCAGGCCCCGCCCCGCCGCCCCATCACTAGCGGCTGGCAGATCCCTACCTGTGAGCGCTGGGTCTGGACCATCGAGCCCAACCACGACACCGGCCAGGGCGGTGAAGGCTACACATGCAAGCAGCGCGCCACCCACAAGATCCGCGTTGTGCGATACCTCTCCGGGAAGCGAGGGCCCTGGGAGGTCTGCGTGTGCCGGGCACACCTCGCCGATGAACTCGACTACCACAACCGCGACCGCGCCTGGACGCTGAGATTCCAACGCGAGGACCTGCCTGCCCCCCGCGTCGCCGCGCTGGATTTGACGGTGGACATCCGCGCGTACGCGCACGGCAAGCCCCGGCTATGGCTCACCGAGCACGATGCCACCACCGATGCCATTCAACTTGAGTTGTTCGGCAACTCCCCGCGGATCAGGGCGCCGCGACGAACACGCAGGCCCCCCTCGCGGCCAGCACCCGCAGCACCTGAGGTCTCCGCCCTAGTCGATGAAAACGGCCACCTCAATCAACTCGCCCTTTCGGGCCCCGACCGCCAACAAGGAGCGTTATGACTACCCTGCCCGCGCAGCTGCGCATCGACCCGCTCGGCACCCTGGACGGCCGGATCGTCCTGAGCCTGATCCACCTGCTGCGCACAGCTCGCGACGACATCTACGCGGGTACCACCACCCTGGCCGACGTCCTGGACGCCAACGCCCCCATCCTGGCCAGCACCATCGCCATGCATGGACTCGGCGACAACCTCGCCTACACGCTCCACGATTCCATGGCCTATTTCCTGGGCAAGGTCGCCCAGGACATCGTTCCTGGGTTCGCCGCGACCGACGAGCCCGACCACATCGACGTCTTCCAGTTGACCACTCTGCCGCGTCGCGCCGCCTATGACCTGCTCGCGCACGCCTGCGGCCGGGTCAACGCCACCCTCGCCCAGTTCTGAACTCCCGACGAACGAAGGAACCTGATGTCCATCGACAATGCGTTCAACGACGACGATTCGGTGACCGGCCGGATCCTGACCACCTCCGCGCACCTGATGCTCTACGGCATCGCGATCACCATCGCGACGCGCACCTGCTACTACCTCGGCATCGAGCACTGGACGATTCGGGTGGTCGGCTTCCTCGCGTCACTGCTGTATCTGGCTGGGGTCCTGCACAACAGCCTGACGCGGCTGTGTGTGCGGTGCATGAGCGAGGTACCCGCCGATGCGGGGGCCAGAGCCCAGTGCGAGAAGCCGGTTCTGTGGCTCAATCACCGGCTGTCCGGGCGCATGGGAATCCTGATCCTTGTCGCGATCGGGATCGAGGTTCTGGTGAGAGGCTTCGGACTTCCCGGCCAGGTTGTCAGTCTGCCGTTCGACCTGCTCGCGGTGCTCTACATGTACTCGGTCTGGCTGCACCACCGGCTGCGGCCGTGGTGCCCGTACTGCCGCCGCTGGGATGACGGCGGCGGAATCACCGAGCCATCGCCCGTCCCCGTGGTCGAGGCGACTCGCTGACCGTACCGCTATCTCGGCGGGGCGGGCCATCCCGCCCCGCCGCTCAATCCGACCCACACCCGGGCGCCTTCCCCACCCGGGAGGAGCCGACTCCGGAAACGCCGACCGCCGGCGCGACACCAGAAGGAAGACGAGACCATGTCGAACCACGACCACTGCACCGCGGCCGAGACCGCAGAAGATCAGCGCCGCATCGAGTTCGCTCGATGGTGCCGAGACCGCGCTGAGACGGACCCTTGGACGGAAGAGGAGAAAGATCGCCTACGCAACGGCGATGACATCGCGCGGCTGCGTAAGGCACTCGCACGCGAGCTCGACTTCATCGACCAGCGGTGTCGGCGGGCCCAAGACATCATCGGCGAACTGCGATCGCCAGCTGTCTACGATGTCGAGTTCGAAGGCGGATCCGACACCGAGACACGAGTAGCGGATGCCCGCCGCGCGATCGCTGAGGCAATCAAGGTCAACCCGGGCCGAGAGGCCGACGAGACCGAACAACACCACGCCGCCCAACAGCGACTGTCGACCATCGCCGCGCACATCACACCATGCCCGCGACCCATTGACGAGGCCACCGTGTGTGAGCACAACGAACCGTGGCCATGTGCGATGACCAGGATCGCATGGACAGCGCGCGGCTGGGACATCGACGAGGGAACCTGGCGCGCCGCGCCGGAGAACCTTCCGCCGTTCTAACGCCCCATCCGACGACACCAGAAACGCGCGGACACGGTTACCGCTCACGACGCCCCGCTCCAAGCCACAGGGACGCCGCGAGCAGACCGCCGCCCACGCCGACGAACTCACCAACTTCCGAAGGGAATCCGATGACCCACGCTCCTGACCATCCCGAACCGGTGTCGATGCACCCGATGCCCGGCCCGCGGCCCGGCTCGATCGTGATGCTGTTCCAACTCGACCCCGACACCGGCTCCCCCTCGGGCATCCATGCCCATCACGCGATCCTGGCCGCCCTGCGGCAGGCGGGCCTGCTGCCTGCCGCAGACTCCCACCAGGACGCGCGTGATCTGGCCGAGTACCACGACCGCGGGATGCGACTGGAGAAGCCGCAGGTGTGGCGCTACGGCCGCACCGCCGGTTGGCAGCCAGCATGAGCCAACCGCAGACCACACATCCGACGAACGAAAGAAGCAGCCCCATGATCGAATCGACCGATCACCAGTACATCGGAATGCTGGAGTCCGCCGCGGTGGCGCCTGACAAGTGGCAGCAGTGGGTCACCGATGTCGAGCGCCTGCTGGGCCACACTGCCGACGGCGACCATCGCCGTGACGGCTACAGCCTCGACGGCTTCTACGACCTCTGGAAGCGCGGCCTGGGCCCGGTCGAGGCGGTGCATGGTCTGTGGGGAACCCCCGGCGCGGCACGCCGCCAGGACTGCGAGATCCGCGCCACCGCCGCCGACGACTGGGACTGCCGGTGCGGCAACCGTTCCGACCTCGACGGCTTCTCTGCGTGCGACGCGCACGGCCGAGACCGTGACCCCGCCGACACGGACCAGGCAGACCTGCGCTACCGGTGTGACCGCTGCGCGCTGATCGTGAATCCCACGACCTACGACCCAAACCGGGGCACGGTACGCGGGATCGCCCCCACATCACCACCCGCGTAAAGCTGCCACTCACACCCATGGGCGGATGCGCCGAGCTCCATGGCGCACCCGCCTCAGACACCACCCCGGGGCCCAGTTCTGCAACGCGAGCCCGCACTGTCCGCCGAGTGTCGGAGCGGTGCGATACAACCTGACCAACGTGTGCGGCGGGTGCCGCACATCGACATGAGGAGGTGGGCGTGATGACGATCGTGGCCGGTGCCGTCGCGGTGGTCGCGCTCTTGGCGCTGCTGGCGCTGATCGGATGGGCTTGCGGCTCTCTCGTCGCGCGTGTTCTCGGCGCTCTGCTCGTTCTCGACAGTCTGCTCGGCCTGTCGACTGTGTTCCTGAATCCGGCTCGGCTGCTGCCGAGCATTCTGGCGCTCGCCGTTGGTGTCGCGCTGTGGCTTCTCGGCCACCGGATCTATCTCGCGAAGTACGGACGGTGGCGCTCGGATATGGCCTACCGCGCGTTCAGCGCTCCAGGCCTTCGATACCTCGCACCCGCGAGGGCCCGCGCCTGATCGGTGAACGATGCCTGTAGTTACAGAAGGCCGTGCGCATCGAACAGGGTCGGGTGGTCGACGAACTCGCCGTTTTCGACCGGATACCGATCTGCCCGCGAGCCACCGATGAGCATCGCTGCGCGCACCGCGTCCTCATCCCATCCCGACCGCACCGCCTCGCGCAGCGCCCGTGACCGCGCAACTCGTTGTGCGCGAGTCAGTCCGTCGTGCAGCCACACCGGCCGACCACCGTGCGATCGCCTGCGCCGCCCCATCGTGGTCAAGTTCTGCTGCTGAGTGCCGAGCACGACGTGAGGGCGGCGATCATCGACCTGCATGGCACGCACACAGATCGGGTTGTCGCATTCGTCATGCATCGCATAGCGCCCGGCAGGCACGGTGCCGACATAGAGCGCGACCGCGTAGCGAGGTGGGCGGACGACCTGGGCGCGGCCGTCGCGCCGGATCCAGAACCGGCCATACCCGTCATCGCCGATGCCGCCGATCCAGATCCAGCAATCATCACGACCGGGCCCGCGCACCACCTTCGCCTCGAACCGTGCACG
This sequence comes from Nocardia sp. CY41, assembly GCF_009829325.1. Classification (GTDB taxonomy): domain Bacteria; phylum Actinomycetota; class Actinomycetes; order Mycobacteriales; family Mycobacteriaceae; genus Nocardia. The sequence continues at coordinate 46,025 of NZ_VUOS01000029.1, read as the reverse complement.
CTCGGCAGTGTCCCCGGCCTCCAGTCGCTGCGGTGCATTGTGCGCCGTCACATCGTCACGATGCCAACGGAGCAGCAGCGGAGTCCGGTGAGCCGTCGGCCGGCGGTTCAGCCGCAGAGACGTCAGGGGCGGGAGCGGAGTCGGTGCCAGTGACGGCATGGCCGTCTTCTACCAAGCCGGTCCGGTGCTGACCAGGCGAGGACTGCGGGGGCTGGGAAGCCGACGCGTCATCGGTGGGTTGCGTCTCCTCTGGCTGGAACTCCGGCACGGACTTGAGGTACTTGCGAACATCTGTCGGCTTCAGCCCGGTCTTGGTGGCGATGTCGGCCTCGGTCAGCCCCAGCGACTTCAACGCGGTGATGACCCGACGGTGCGGCTCGTACTGTTTGGCTACGGCTCCCTCGTAGCGCTGGGCCGCCCGAGCGAGCGCGGCCTTGTACCGCTTCTCCGCCTCTGCGATCTGCTCGTCGCGCCGCCGCGAGGCAGCTCCGATCGCCTCTTCGGCGGCCTCGTCAGCGGCAAACAGATCCGTCAGCAGCGACTCGATCTGGTTCAGACGCTTGCGCTCCGCCGCCGCGGCCTCCGCAGCGCGAAGCCGTGCCCTGGCGCGGGCACTCACCGGTGACGTCTTCGCCTTACCCGTCTGCTTGCCGGGTTCGGTCCCGGCCGCCTCATCGGTCATCTCCTCGACTCCTCACCTAGCGCTTGCCAATTCACGGTATCCCACGCAACCTTCCGTGCGCAGGGGCAACTTCACCCCTCGCCTGCGGGGGCTAGCGGTTGCCGATCCGAAACAAGCGGTGGCGCCGAACCTAGCGGTTGCCGTGGGGCGGGGTGTGATTCCTCCGGCCAGGCTCGAAAGTCTCACCGTAGCTCAGCCTCCCAGCACTACCGGCGCGCATACACGAGTCCGGTGGCGTCGCTGTGGGCCTCCGGCCCCTCTCTGACAACCCGATCTGGGCCGTGGCAGCTACCAGCCGCGCGCTCCGAATCTCCGTCACACCTCCTGCACCTCTGTGAGTAACCGGGACTATCCACTAAAAGGTGACTGCTCAGAGGCCTCGCAGGTGGACTATCGCCGATCGCATTCACGACACGATTCCGGTGACCTGGCGGTCCTTGACTTCGTCGTGAACACCGCTACTTTGAGGCGACATTGTCGCCTTTCCATAGACGGATGGGAGTGGGCTGTTGAGCAAGATCCCTGGCGCGGCGGGGCTGGTTCTGGTCGAGGGTGTCCGGCATCTCGACGAGCCCGCAGCGGTGTTCTCGGGGATGTTGCAGGGCTGGACCAAGCAGCAGGCGTCACGAATGTTGAGCCCCGGCACGATCGATCCGCGAATCAGTTTGGTGCGCCGGTTCGTCGAGTTCACCGGCTCTTACCCGTGGGCGTGGACGCTGGGTGACGTCGAAGATTTCACGGTTTCGCTGAAGTCGGATTCCGGTGGCCGGTTGGCGCCGTCGACGATCCGTGGCTACCACCTGACGTTGCGGATGTTCTGCGACTACCTGACCGACACCCGCTACGAGTGGGTTCGCCAGTGCCGGGATCGGTTCGGGCAGGTTCCGGTGCAGGTCTGCCACGAGTGGAACACCGTGGTCCACCTGACCGACTACGAAGGCCGACCAGGTCGCCGGCCGCTGTCCTACGACGAGCTCCAGAAGCTGTTCGACTACCTCGACGATCGGGTCGAGAAGATCGCCGGATCAGGCCGCAAGGGCGCATTGGCGGCGTTGCGTGATGCCCAGATGCTAAAGACCGCCTACGCCTATGGGCTGCGCCGCAACGAGTTGTGCCGGTTGGATGTGGTGGATCTGCGACCGAATCCGCACGTCGCCGAGTGGGGCACCTACGGCTCGGTGCACGTGCGCTACGGCAAAGCCACCCGCGGTGGAGTCCCGCGTCGGCGGACCGTGCTGACGGTGCCGGAGTTCGACTGGGTGGTCGCCGGGATGCGCCAATGGGTCGAGCACGCCCGCCCGATCTTCTCTCCCGCCGACCATCCGGCGTTGTGGTTAACCGAGCGGCTCACGCGCGTCGACGCCCACTTCCTGGAGAAGCGGTTCGCCCGCATCCGCTCCGAAGCCGGTCTGGATGCTGATCTCACGCTGCACTGTTTGAGGCACTCGTACGTGACGCACCTGATCGAGTTCGGCTCCCCGGAACGGTTCGTCCAAGAACAGGTCGGCCACCACTTCGCATCCACGACCGCGATCTACACCTCGGTGAGCAGCGACTTCAAGAACAAGACGCTACGTTCGGCGCTGAGCAGGGTTTACGCACCGAAACACGACACAGTGAAGGAGGACCGGTGACCGGTCGACGTCTCGTCATGCGTTGGCATCTGCGCCAGATGATGGCCGCGCGCGGCATCTTCCAGACCAGCGAACTGGTCCCGCTGTTGGCCGATCGCGGGGTGAACTTGACCCGCCAATACGTGCACCGCCTTGTCACCACGGCACCGCAACGGATCAACACCGACCTGCTCGCCGCGTTGTGCGACATCCTCGACTGCCAACCCAACGACCTTCTCGAACCCGCCGTCGAACACGACGAACTCACCGCCACCGGCACTGGTGGAGCAGACTGCGAAGGCCTGGAGATCGGTGCCCTGCGCCCGATCCGGGCCACTGTGCGCCAGCCTCACCACTGATGGGCGGCGAGCGCGTCCCGCCGAGAATCTGCCCCGGCTGCGGGCGCTCGACGAAGCAAACACGCGTGTTCCTCGACCAACGATTCTGCGATGCCTGCTGGGCGCGACGCCGGCGGGCGACGCAAACCTGCCCCGGCTGCGGGCAGACGAAAGTTCTCGCCTTCTACGACGAACACCAGCGCCCGGCCTGCACCAGCTGCACCGGCAACACATCCTCCTTCGGCTGCAACAACTGCGGCCGCGAGGACAACGTCTTCGGCGCCTGCTGCGCGACCTGTACCCTGGCCGACCGGCTCACCACTCTGCTCGCCGACACCACCAGCCGCGTCCACCCGCAGCTGCAACCCGTCTACGACGCACTACTCGCCGGACCCCGGCCCCAAACCACCCTGTATTGGCTGACCCGACGCTCGGCCAGACCCGACATCCTGGTCATGATGGCGCGCGGTGAGATCGCGATCAGCCACACCGCGTTCTATGACCTGCCCTGCAACCGGAACGTCAACTACGTTCGCGATCTCCTCACCGCGACCGGTGTTCTGCCGCCCTACCAACCGCTCGTCGCCCGCATCCCGTCCTGGCTGCGCGCTCTGCTCGATGCCGAACCCAAGCACCGCGCCGACCTTGTTCACCGCTTCGCTCGATGGCACGCCCTGCGCCGACTGCATATGCTCGGCGACCGAGTCACCCGCGGCTCCGTGCTGCAGGCACGCAACGCGATCCTGTCCACGATCAAGTTCCTCACCTGGCTCGACGACCACGACACCGAACTGGCCGATCTCACCCAAGCGATGCTGGATGACTACCTGCTCGCCCATCCCGGCCACGCCGCGATGCTCAGACCGTTCATCGAATGGACCGCACGAACCGCCCTGACCTCTGAACTCGAACTGCCGAAGCAGCCAACCACCCAGCCGGAAGTCATGCTGTCGGACGAGCAACGCTGGGACCACGTCGAAACCCTCATACACGACAACACGATCCACCTCTACGCCCGCATCGGCGGCCTGTTCATGCTGCTGTTCGCCCAGCCGGTCGCGCGGATCTGCCGCATGCGCGCCAATCAGATCACCATCGATTCCGACATCGTGACTGTCACATTCGACACCGAACCGATCGAGCTTCCTGCCCCGCTGGACCAGCTCGTCCGCGACCACCTCAACCGCCCGGGATGGGCCTCCTACGTGAGCCGACCCAACACCTGGCTATTCCCGGGCGGGGTTCCCGGCAAGCACCTGACCACCGAAACCATGCGGTCCCGGCTCGTCTCCCGCGGCATCCACCCCAACCACGCCCGCAAAGCCGCCCTGTTCCAGCTCGCCGCCACGATGCCCGTTCCCGTTCTCGCCGACCTCCTCGGACTGGACCCGAACACGGCCGTTCGGTGGGCGGCACTTTCGGCCCGAGACTGGGGCCAATACACCGCAATCCGACGCGAAACCGACATGCCATCCTGAGACCCGCCGGGCTGCGTCTCTCCACGGATCACCCGAATAGTCCGAGGTTGGAATACTCCCCCTCCACCGACAATCCCAGGGTGCAGCTCATTTCAGGTGCGCGAAATCCGCGCTATTCTCGGGCGCATGATGTCAGGCCCGCACGCGCTTCACGCGGGCGACGGCTACGAGTATTTGACACGTCAAGTTGCGTCAGGTGATCGCGAACGCGATCGCGCACGTGACCTCACTGACTACTACACCGAGCACGGCACTCCTCCTGGGAAATGGTTCGGGAAGGGCGCGGAACAACTCGGAATCAGCGGCGAAGTCACCGAGCGACAGATGCAAGCACTGTTCGGAGAGGGCCTGCACCCGGACGCTGATCGGATAATCGCCGAAGCCCTGGCACAGGGGAAGACCGCGCAGGAGGCAGTGGAGGCGGCGAAGCTCGGGGCCGTGTATTCGGAGTTCACCTCGAAGAAGACTCCGATCAGCGAAATCTATGATCGTCGCCTCGATCAGTGGATCGAGGAGAACCATGCACGGCCGAACCACGATGTGCGCATGATGCTTCGCACCGATGCCGCACGAGAATTCTTGCACGGCAAACTGGGACGCAAGCCGACCACCGAGGAGATCAACAACGCCCTCGCCACTGAGAAGAAGCAGACCAAGCGCGCAGTCGCCGGCTTCGACTGTGTGTTCACCCCGCCGAAGAGTTGGAGCGTGGCATGGGGCTTGGGTGATGACAAACTGCGTCGTGCTCTCTACGAGTGCCACCGCGACGCTGTTCTGATCACGTTGGGATGGGCAGAGGATCACTTCGCGCTCGCGCGCCGGGGCAAAGGCGGAGAGAAGCAGATCGACGCCGACGGCCTGACAATCGCGATGTTCGAGCACTACGACAATCGCACCGGAGACCCCAACCCCCACACGCACTGCGTCATCAGTACAAAAACCTCTGCCGATGTCCTGGACAAGGACGGCAACCCGGTACTCGACAAGAATGGCAACCCGAAGAAGAAGTGGAGCTCGCTGGATGCACGCAGCCTCTTCGGTGGAGCAACCGCACTGAGCTGCATGTACAACGCGGTCTCTGTCGACTTGGCGAAGCGCCGACTCGGGTTCGACTTCGTGGCCGAGGACCGAGGTCGCGGCAAGGAGCCAGTACTCGAAATCGCCGACATCCCGCGCGAACTGCGCGAGGAATTCTCCCGCCGCGCTGACATCGTGCGGCGCACCGAGGAACTGGCCGCCGACTACCGCGCCAAGCACGGACGCGATCCATCAAAGCGGATTCAGCACAAGCTGGCTCAGCAAGCGACCCTCGATACCCGCAATGCGAAGCCGGTACCGAAGTCGCTGAGGGAGATGATCACCGAGTGGAATGATCGCGCCCGCGGCCTGCTGAGCGGGCTCAGCGGCGCCGAGTTCATCAACCGAGTGCGACGCTGGCATACCGATCCGTCATCGCGACCTTTCGACCCCGAGCGGGTCGCGATCAGCGTGGGCGTCGCGCTGGGAGGCAAGCTCGCCACGATCGCCTCCGATCCGGTCGAGCGAAGCCGCGTCATCGAATCTCAACTTGTCCCCTTCGAGTTCGCCTCTCGTGCCGCGCGTGACGACGCATGGTGGGAGGTGGCGCAACTGCTGGATCCGCGCAGCACCAACAACGTGCTCGACAAGGTGGCCCGCGCCGCCCAGGACGCCAAGGACCGCGTCTACGACCGGGAGGAAGTGTCACGACAGGTCTTGGAAACTGTGTCGCGTCGGCGAGCGACCTGGAACGAAGCCCACATCCGGGCAGCCACCTACGATCGCCTCGCACGTTGCGATTTCAGTGATGACTCCGGTCTACGAACAGCGGCCGAGGAAGTCGTCGCCACGGTCCGTGACAGGCATTCGATCCTGATGACGATCGACCCGGACGAGCCACCCAAGCGCGTTCAGCGGCGAAACGGAGAGTCGCAGTACAACACCCTGAACATGACCACAGTGCTCTACACCTCGCAGGCAGTACTCGACGCCGAAGACTTTGTCCGCGAAGCCACGCGCACCCCCACCGCACACATCCTCACGCGCGCCGCGGTCGACGCCGCGATCGGTGAGGTCGAACGCTCAGGTCAGCAGAAACACGGCTCGGATTACCGACTCAACGACGGCCAGAAGGCCATCGTGCGTCATCTGTGCATGTCGGGAATGCGCCACGATGTCGCGGTCGGGCCCGCCGGCGCGGGCAAGACCACGGCCATGGAAGCCGTGGTCAAAGCATGGCTCAACGACGGCCGCGACGTGATCGCACTGTCACCGCAGAAGTCGGCCGCCGAGGTGCTTGCCGCCGACATCGGTATTCCCGCAACAACCATCGACAGCCTGCTGGTGCGGATGCGCACCGGCAACCACCCGGGCATCCAACCGGGAACGATGATGCTGGTCGACGAAGCCGCGATGGCCAGCACAGCACAGCTCTACCAGCTGCAAAAGATCGCCGATCAGCACGGCGCCGTCGTGCGTTGCATCGGTGATCCCTACCAGCTCAGCGCCGTCGAATCCGGCGGACTCATGCGCCTGATCGCCCAGGAGACGAAGGCGCCGATCCTGTCCGACGTGGTGCGGTTCACCACATCCGGTGAGGACAAGGCCAGCCTGAATGTGCGCAACGGCGACCCCGTCGAGGCGTTCGAGTGGTATCAGGATCATGAGCGCATCACGTCGGGAATGACCGATGATCTGCGCAGCAAGATCCTGCACGAGTACCTGCGTGACCAGGCCACAGGAACTCGAAGCCTGATGATGGCGGCCACTCTCGCCGATGTCGCCGCACTCAACGGCGCAGCACAGGCCGCGCTTGGCCTGTCCGGCCAAGTCGCGGTCAAAGGGGCATCCCACCGGCTCGCCGACGGGCACCGCGGCTACGTCGGCGATATCATCGTCACCCGGCGTAACACCAACAAACTCCGCGTCACCGGAGGCAAGAAGAACGGCGCCTCCGTCGACAACGGCAATCTCTGGACCATCAAGAAAGTCCACCGCGACGGCTCCCTGACCGCCGTCGGCGTGGGCCACCGCGGCAAGGTTCATCTGCCGTCAGAGTATGTGAAAGCCGACGTCGAACTCGGCTACGCGACCACCGTGCACCGCGCCCAGGGCATGACCGTCGAGCGGGCATATCTGTTGCTGAACAAGACCTTGGGGCGCGCACTGGCCTACGTCGGACTCACCCGCGGCCGCCGCTACAACGGTGTCTATGTGGCGACCGACGCCGTCCCAGATCCCGCCATCGAGATCCAGCCCGATGACGAAGGCGACGAACTCACAGAGCTGGAACTGTGGATGCGCGTCATGGCCTGCGAGGACGACAACCTCACCGCCACCGAGGTCATGCGCCGGGAGCAGGCGCGAATGAACGACCCGAAACGAACACGCGCGATCTACGACGACGTCACCGCGATGCTCGCCGAGCAGCGCGCCCATGCCCTGCTCGAGCGCGCACTCCCCACAGCACTGTGGCGTGAAGTCAGCACCAGCAGCCACCTCCAGACGCTGATCGACACCATCGCCGTCGCCGACCACCACCGGCTCAACACCCAAGCCATGGTGACCAGCATCGCCACCAACGACGACGCCGACCTCGGCGAAAGCCTGGCCGAAGCCAAGGACCTCACCGCGGTCCTGCGCGCACGCGCCGACCGGTGGATTCGCGAGCGAATCCAACCGCTCGCTGCGCCGATCTCGACGGCCGCGGTGGAGACCTTCGCCGTCGACCCGTTGCTAGATCAGTCCGCGCTCATCGCTAGCGTCACCGCGACGAACACCACCAGCGAAAGCCTCTCCACGACCGAGCGAGGTGGACGCTTCTACGCTGTGCGTGACGCCCTTGTGAGCGGTGTGCCTCCGGTGCCGCCCCGGCACTCCGGGATGGATCCCGAACTCCTCGACTACGCCGAGGAGCTGCGAACGCGACTGATCGGCGGCACCACTGCGCCCACAGCCAGCCACCCGCCGGCACCGACCAACCCCACCGAGCGTGCGGCCGAACTCGACAGCTACAACGACACCGTCGACCCCGCCGCACGGCGGGCGAAGATCCGCCGCGACTACGAGAGCTACGTGGCCGAGCTGGTGCGCGACCACGCCCGATACCTCCTGGATCGTGCCCTGCCCGCCGCGCTGTTGCGCACCGTGGAGCACGGCCGCAGCTTCCGCGATCTGCTCGACACCATCGCACTGGCCGATGCGCACCGGCTCAACACCGCGGCACTCGTCGCCGACATCACCAGCAACGGCGGCCGCGACTACGGAGAAAGCCTGCTGACAGCGCGCGATGCCGCCGCGCTGCTCCGCGCCCGCGCCGACGACTGGATCCACCGCAATCTGGTCAACGTCTCCGTTGACAACCCCACCGTCGCGACCTTGGCCGTCACCGACGACACCGACACGGCAGCGATCACGCAGTCCATCATCGCCAGCAATACCGGCACCGATGTATTCGCCGTGTCGGCACAGCCGGGGAAGTTCCGCGCTCTCGACGATCTCCCACTGCCCCGCGGTCTGCGCCCGATTCCCGCCGAGTACCCGGGCATGGATGTCAGCGTCGCCGACTACGCCGACGAACTGCGCCGCCGCCTGCTCGGGCTACCCGACGACGCACCGGACTGGCGTGCCCGCGCCGCCCAGCAGCAACCGCCCGAGGTCGACGAGACCGACGAATTCGACCTCGCCGATGACGACTGGCTCGCCGCACCGCAACCCGATCTGCCGTATCCAGAACTCGACAGCGGCGAGCGGGTGCGCCGACTGCGCGCCGAACTCGAAGCCGCACGGACGCAGGTCGCACTACTGAACAACCCGGCATGGGATGCCGCCATACCGCACATCCTGGCCATCGAGCCGATACTCGACCACGTGCGCGCCCGCCGCGACGAACTCGCCGCACCGCTGCGCAGACTTCGCAGTATCCGTGCCGAGTGGGAAGAAGCCGAGCGCGACGCCGAAGCCGCCGAAGACACTCTCGAGCGCGCCCTGCGCAGCGATCCCGAACCAATCGACGAGCAATGGCTCGCACTCATCGAAAGCGAAGCCGACCCTACCGTGGGCGACCAGCTTTCGGCCGCACTCGATGAACTCCGCACGGCCATGGAACAGACCGCCGTCGCGCAGCGCGACGCCACTATCGCGCAGGCTCAGTTGGTCGCCGACAGCGCCCGCAGCTGGGCCGACGAACTGCGCACCCAGGTCGATGCAGCCCAACGCGAACTCGACACTGCCGCCGCCGGCCGGATCGTCGCCGATTCCCGCGACGTCGGCTACATCCGCGACTACGCGGCCGCGATCGCGACCGCCGACCTAGTCGCTGCCCGCGAGCGAGTGATCCCGCTCAACCACTACCTCGCCCGCGCCCGCGCCATCGCAATCGACGAACTGGTCGATCAAACCGGCCTTACCCGCGGCGCGGCCGCACTCGAAGTGGACACCAGATTCCAGCCGACCCGCGAAGAGATCGACGCCGCACTCACCACCGTGGTCGGCCGCGGACAGCCCCAGTCCAGCACCGACCTGACAGGACTGGACAACAACGGCACCGCCGACGCCACCATCGAAGCAGCCCGCCGCCACCTCGCCGAGGTCGCAAGCGCAGTCGACAACGGCCTGAATCCTCCACCGATCGGCGACGAGCCGGTGGCCCGCATGGTGCGCGCGCACGCCGACGCCCTTATGCCGTGGGCAGTAGCCGCCCACGCCGCCGAACTCGCCGCCACGATCGCCGAAACCCAGGCGCTCGATGCTGAAACCGACTACGCGCGGCTGCGCAACGCCGAACCCAACCCATGGGCCGAGAAAGACCCATTCCTCACCCAACTCGCCGCCGACCTCGCCGCCCTGCCCGAGGACGCGCCCCAGCGCGACCAGCTCAGCGCCATGCTCGACCAGTACCACGCAGCGGCCGCCGACTCCGCAGCCGCGACCACCCAGGCCAGACTCCACAACGCCGAGCAGACAGCCGCCGCCGCCCGCGCGCACGCCGACCAGTTGCGGGCCGAAGCCGAACGTGCCCGGCAGGAACTCGCCAACCACTTAGCCGATCCTCTGGGCTCTGACACCCGCACACCCGTACAGACTTTCACCGATACCGAGGCGGCCCAGCCGACGCGGTCGGTCACCATCAGCACCCGCCCGCACATCGACCTCCTCACCCAGCCCGAGATCACCGTCGACACACCGCTGAACCAAGCCGCCGCGATCTACCTGGCGACACTGAACCGCGACGGACACATCGAGTCGGGACAACGCGACCACCACGCTCCCGCCTGGCTGCCCGCACCCCCGCCGGTTGAAAACACCACTGCCATCGCCGACCTCGCCCGCCGCCAATACAGCGCCATCACCGCCCGCACCACCGCACTCGCCGAACAAGCCACCGACACCCAACCCGACTGGACAGCGCACCTGGGCCCCATCCCCCACGGCGCCGTCGCCCGCGCCGAATGGATAGACCTCGCCGGACAAGTCGCGGCCTGGCGCGAACAATTCAGCATCACGACCCAAACCAGCCTGCTCGGCGAGCACCCCGACGACGAGAACCAAGCCGAAATATGGGAACGGCTCACCGCCCACGCCGCTGAACTACGCACCCGCGCCATCGAACGCCACCAACGCGATCACCAACACCAGAGCGAACGAGGACGACAGGAACGCGAGCACGACACCCAGCGGCGTCCGATCCAGCCCAATCCACCCGATCACCACCGCGGGATCGACATCTGAACAACCGCTGACCCGGCCGGAGAACCGCTGGGTTCCGATGCTTCTCGACCTCCTGCTCGCCGGCGCCGCTCGGCAGCGGACCAAGGTGCTGGGAATTGTCGGTGCAGATCGATATCCTTGCTTGCGGCTGGACGCCAGCCGGTCCGAACTCACCCGCCCACGTCGGGTATGAGTGCTCCACGGATGAAGACGTCTCAGACTCAGCGTCCCAATTCCCTTGCAGTGGTGTGCATCCGGGCTGTGGTGGGGTCGACGTGGGCGCATCTCACCGGGAAGCGAGTGACCATGCCACGCGACACCAGGGCGCTGACCCGAGCCGCCCGAAAACGCTCCGACGAGTACCAGATGCCGTACCAGAAGGCTCGCGACGACGTAATCGCAATTCAGCAGATCGCAGCCGAAGACGAGATCAGCTTCACCGAGGCCGAAGCCATTTACGACGATCCAGCCAACCAGCTCCTGTGCGCCACCTGCGGATGGACGCTCGCGATGGTGTGCCCCGAATGCCCAGGCTGCGGCTGCTACAACGGCCGATGCAGCGGGTGGCGGCACGAGGAGTTCATGTCCGACGACGAGCGAGACGAGAGACGAATGCGGCGGCGACACCCGCACCGGCTACGACTGCCAGTGCTGGGAGTGACCGACGTGCCGACGACCAACCTGCCCGATCCGACCCCCGCTCTCCGACGGGGGCTGGCTGTGTTCCCGCTCCCACCCGGCCAGAAGGCCGCGCCGAAGGGCTGGCAGCACACCATCCTCACCGGCGACATCGACCGCGTTCGAAGCAGATGGCCCGCCGGGGCGAACATCGGCGTCGCCTGCCGCGCCTCCGGAATCGTCGGGATCGACCTGGACCGCCACACCGCCGGTGGGGCCAACGCCGGTGTCGACGGTGTCACCCGGTTCGCCGAGGTATGCCAGCGGTGGGGTCAGGAACGGCCGGTGACATTGGAAATCCGCACCCCACACGGCGGCCGACACCTGCTGTTTCGGGTGCCGCGCAGCCGATCGTGCCCTCGGTCTCCGGTGGAACGTCACGGCTCGGCCCGGGAATCGACATCCGCGGGCCCGGCCGCATCCTTGGCGGCTACCTCGCCGGACCCGGATCGATCGTCGACGGCCGCGAGTACGTCATCGAGGTCGACGCGCCCATCGAGTGGCTGCCCGGCTGGCTGGCAGCCCTCATCGGCCGGAGGTCACAGTGAAAATCCGGTTGACCGGCACGCTCGCCGAACTCAGCGAGGCCAGAACCCTGCTCGGCGATGTGTTCGAGCTGATCGAAGCTTCCGAGCCCTATCCCAACCGCGGTGGCAGCAAGCTGCACCGGGTATACGTCGAAGCTGAGATTCGATCGCACACCACGTCAGCGGGAGCCCCGCACCCCTCATCGTGAGATACGCCGCGTCGCGCGGCGCCGCCCTGCAACAGCCCCGACGCCGTGCCTACCACCTGTCTTGCCACCTGGCCCCCCACCCGGTGAGGAGTATGGTGTATCGCATGGCCAAGATAACGATCACCGTGCCCGACGCGGACGTGCCCTTCTTCGAGGCGGCGGCCGCGAAGAATGGTGAGAAGTTCGCGCCCTACCTCGTGCGGGCTGCCAAGATCGGCGCGCTGTGGGAGGACGCCAACCGCCCCCGGCGGCGCGATCTTGCCGCCGATCTTGCCCGCGCCGAGGAACAGCTCGCCCTCGACCTGGCCGCCGACGCCGACGAGCACGGCCACCACGGTCACGCCGCGTGAACCGAGGCGACATCTACACCTTCGACCGAGAACGACCCAGCCGCGGCGACGACGATGAACGCACCCCCTACCGCGTCATCGTCACCCCCGGCTATCTGCTGCCTAAAGGGGAGAACTGGGTCACGGTCGCGCCCATCGAACGCTTCGACCCCGACCGGCTCGTTGCCGTCGCACTCGCCGACGGAGACCCCGTCCAAGGCTGGATCCGTCCCGACCGCGTGACCACCGTGTACCGGCCGTGGCTGTCCGGACCTGTCGGCCGCCTCACCGATGATACGATCGCTGTCTTCGATGAACGGCTGAAGGCGGCCCAAGGCCTCGACTGATCAGTCCCCCGCTTCCAGCGGGAGTCACCTTGTTCCTTTCAGCGTCTTGTCGGGCTCGGTTGGAGCCGAGTTCGGTGAAGCGCGTTGCGCTGCAACACATCTATGCGATCCGGCCGCGACCTCTTGAGAGGGGGAACGCGGACGGTGCCGTAGAGGTGCGTTGATGGTCAAGGACTGCGCTGGTCGGAGTTTCGGAGTCTGATCTGCCACCGGTCGACGAGGTAGTCAGCCAGCTGCGCCAACGCTTCCATCACCGGCAGCGCCGGATCAACGGCGCTGCCGCTACCGTCAGCGCCGGCCACGGCGGCGCCGCGTGCCTGATCCCACTGGGCGAGGCGATCAGGAAAGACGAACGTGAGGGTGTCGACCCCCACCGCCCAGAGGTCGCGCAGTGCGGCCGCGCCATCGAACAGATGCGGGTCGGGTCCGTCCGGCCCGCAGGCATCGCAGAACTCCCGGACCGCAGTGCAGGTCTGCGCAACCAGCGCCCGCCATGTCCGGAACGGACCCTCAAGGCTGGCCAGATCGCCGGGCGGCAACTCGTTGCCGGCGGCGAGGACGGCCTTGCCCGCCTCGCTGGACTTGTCGAACGCGCGTAACGCCGTGATGAGCGCCGATAGCTCTGCGGCGCAGTCGGCCATTTTCCCTCCCGGAATGCCTGAGCCCTCCCCCGTCGCGACTGGCTTACCTACCCGAGGAGGCTGTCCGATCTCCAGACATCGGCAATCCAGACCACTATTGAGGAAATATATGGGAATAATATAGGAATCTGAAAGGAATTTCGTCTGGTCGCATGGGGTGGGTGTCCAGACGAAGAGTGGGCCCTGGCGGGTGGTGAGACCCGCCAAGGCCCGGTAGCCGGAACACAGCAGAAGGGAGCTCCGGCCATGGAAAACGATAGCGACGACAAGATGCGCGGGCGTCGAGGCGGGCCGTGCGAGGGGAGGACAATATGGCTGAGTCGCCCGAGAACCGGGAGAACCAGCAGGGTGCGCCGACCGGCCGAACCCGCCGTCGCCGGTCCGCCGACGACGGGCAGTTCGAGCTTTTCGCGTTCGGGGAAGGATCCGACGATGACCAGTCCGCAGCAGTTCCCGATCGATCCGACAGTGCGGGCGGAGGTGTCGCGGATCTGGCGGGAGTGGATCGGGATGGACCCGAGCCTGCCGGAGGTAGAGCGGGAGGCCCAGATCGACCGGGAAGCGGCGCGGCTGACGCAGCTGATCGAGGAGATCGTGGGCGACTCGCCGCACGGGTTCCTGATGCAGCAGTGGCGGGCCGAGCACCCGGGCCAGGACCCGGATCACCAGACGACGGTGGCGCTGATCGAGACGGCTTGGCGATCGGCGCGGTCGAGGGTGCTCGAGACGGAGCTGTACCCGCAGCTGAGCGCGGAGGATCAGCAGCGGACCGAGGACGAGATGCAGGAGCTGGGGGAGGACAGCGCCCTGCAGGCTCAGCGCCTCAAGGACGTTGGCGATCCCGAACGGTGGCGCACGGCGATGGTGGAGCCGACCGAGTTGGCGACCCGGATCGTGAACCGGGTGTGGGGCACCGCGGGCAGCCTGGAGTTCCAGGAGCTGGCGCTGGCGCTGGTGCAGCAGCGCTTGGAGGACGATCTGCCGACACCGACGACTGGCGCCGACCCGCTGCGCGAGGAGCTGGAGTCGATGATCGACGCCGAACTGAACCGCCAGCGCAACAAGATGTTCTAGAACTCGTCTACTCCTGGGCGCAACGGCGCCGGGACTTCGACAACATTCGTGAGCGGGGGCTTTCGACCCGCCGATCGCTCGACAACGCCCGCGCACGTCTGGCCGCCGCCGATCCTCGCGACCGCCGGACGCACGCCCGGCTACGGCAATCGGTCGCCAAGCTGGAAGCACGCCGCGAGCGGCTGCTGAGCGACTACCGCGAAGCTCAGGCCGCTGTCGGTGGCTTGGATACCCGCCTGCGCGAGGCGGGTATCGACCCCGCCACCATCAACCACAAGGCGGCACTGCGCGCCGGCCGGCGCATCACCGCGCCCCAGCCCGCCAGCGGCGAACAGCTGGAATTCCTGACCGAGATGCTGTCGCGGCGCGGCATCGAACCCGCCGGCGTCGACGAATCGCTCACCTCTCGCGAGGCGACCCGCGCGATCAAGACCGCCCTCGGCGGCAAACAGCCCGCCCTGCGCGGTCCGGCCCAACCCGACCAGACCCGCGATGACCGCCTTGTCGACGGACCCACTGCCGACAAGGCGGCTCCCGCCGAGTCGGTCGCCGAGCAGGTCCGACGCCAGATCGCCGAGACGGTCACTCGTGATGCCGACCTGCGGCTGAGCGCATCCAGTCCCGCCAACACCTACGAGCAGTACTACACCTCGGCGTTCACCCGAGCCTCCGATCTGACCGCGCTGGCTCTGGGTGATCTCGCCGAGCACACCGAGGACTCGGCCGAGCAGATCGCGGCATGGGATCTGCTTGCCGATCCCGCAGTGATCACCCAGCTCGCGCACCAGATCACCGAGCAGACCTGGCAGGACGAGCGCGGGACGCCCGGTCCGGCGTCAGCCGAAGCACAGGAACTCGGCGAGCGCATCGCCGCCGACACCGCCGCGTTGGGACTGCCCGCGGATCGGGTACAAGCCGTCGTAAAGGCGAGCCCCCTGCCCGCGCAGACCGAGATCGAGCGGCAGAACCTCACCCAGGACGCGATCGACATCGCGACCACCGCGACGACTGCCGACTGGTGGGCGCTGGGCCGGGACTCCTTCGACCCGTCGGCGCCGCTGCTGGACGCCGAACCCGGCGAGCACCCGCAGGTCGTCGCCGCGCTCGGCGAACTGAGTCGCGACAGCCAGATCGCGCAGACCATCCTGGCCGACTTCACCGCCGGATACGACACCGCCCGCGGCGGCTACTGCGCACCCACCTGCGAACGGCTCGTCGGCGAGATAGCCCGCGACCCGGAAGTCCGGGCCGTGGCCCGGAAGCGTGACCTCGGCGAACTCCTCGACGACCCTACGTTCACCGGGCTGATCACCGGCAAACTCGCCGGCGTCGCCATCGACAGCGACCTGACCGCGGCCGCGGTCGCCGAACTGCGCGCCACGGCGCAGTTCGGTCTGCTCGTCGCCGACCACCTACGCAGCAGGCCGGACCCTTTATCTGAGGTCGACGCGCCCGAAGCCACTGCCAGCGCGGTCGACCAACCGACACAGGCAGTGGACACCGCAGCCGAGCCGCACGCCAGCGAGCATGAGCCGGAACTCCCCGCCGCCGACGCGCTCGCACCGCTCCCGTCCGTCGATGCCGCCCCCGCGCCGGGCATCGAGGCCAGCGAACCCGAGACCACCGCCAGCGCGGACATCGCGCCGTCCGAACTCGAGCCCGGGTCGGTCGCCCCGGATGCCGGGGCGCTTCCGCAGGTTCCCCAGGACACACAAAGCGTTCCGCTGTCGCAGTGGGGCAGCCGCGCACTCGTCGAGGCGCAACGCCCCGACGGCAGCAAAGTCCTGGTCGACGCCGCGACGATCGCATCGACCGCCCCGGGTGAGCCCCGAACTGACAGCGAAGCCGCTGCAGAGGCCGCGGTCGAGCTGCCGGATATTGCCGAGCAGGTCGACATCGACGAGCCCGGCCCCGCCGCGCCCGCCGCGGCGCTGGCTGGTGAGCCGGTCGACTTCCGCCTCGGCACCGACGTGCTGGTGCCGACCTCGGCTGCGGCGCGCATCGACGCCAACATCGAGGCGATCAAGCTGGTCCAGCGCCTTGATGACGAGCAGCGATACGCCACCCCCGCCGAGCAACAGGTGCTCGCACGCTGGAGCGGCTGGGGCGGCGCATGGCAGGTGTTCGACACCGCCAAGACCGAATTCGACGCACAGCGCAACCAACTGCGAAGCCTGCTCGGCGACCGCGAATTCCGCGCCGCACGCCAATCCACCGTCAATGCCCACTACACCGACCCCGCCGTGGTCGAGGTCATGTGGCAGGCCATGGTCGCCGCCGGCCTCCCCTCCGGCGCCAACGTGCTCGAACCGGGATGCGGTGCAGGCCATTTCCTCGGCCATGCCCCCGACGGCGTGCATGTCACCGGCGTGGAGGTCGATCCGACGACCGCCGCGATCGCGCACTACCTCTACCCGAGCCAGCAGATCCGCAACCACGGGTTCGAGCGCGACTTCGCATCGACGGACCGCTACGACGCCGCGATCGGCAACGTGCCGTTCGGCGACTACAGCCTCTACGACGACCGGTTCAACCCCAACGGGCTGTCGGTCCACAACCACTTCATCAAGAAGTCGCTGGCCATGACCCAGCCCGGCGGCTACGTCGCGGTCATTACCTCCACGTTCACCAGCGACGCCGCCCGCGAGGCGCCGCGGCGTGAAATCGCCGAACTCGGCGACCTGATCGGCGCGGTTCGGTTGCCGTCCAAGGCATTCGCGCGCCAGGCCGCCACCGACGTGGTGACCGATCTTCTGGTCTTCCGCCGCCGTGAACCCGATCGCGAACCGAGCGCGGAGACCAAGCGCTGGTACTCCACCCACCAGATGCGCGTCGGCGACCGGTCTGTGCGCATCAACGACTACTTCGAGGCGCACCCCGACCACGTCCTGGGCCGCATCGACGTCGGATCCGGCATGTACGGCCAGGACACCCTGATCGTCCACGCCGACACCAGTGTCCCGTTGGCCGCCCAGATCCGGCCCGTGCTCGACCGCGTCGTGGTGCGTGCGGCCGCCGACGGGCTCGCGCTGACCACGACACCGCAACCCGGCGTGGTCGTGGCAGGCATCGACACCGGCAAGGCGCTGACCGCCAACCCGATGCCGGGCACGCTGCGCTACGACGAGGCCACCGAGAGCTTCGAGCAGTACGCCGTCGGCGCGGGCTGGGAGCCGGTGTCGGTGCGCGGCCGCGCCGCCGCGAAGGAATGGCAACGGTTGCTCGCCATGGGCGACACCGTGCTCGCGTTGAGCGAGGCCAGTCGCACCGAGACCAGCACCTTCGAGGAGCGGCAGGAGCTGCGCGACCGGCTCAACGAGCAGTATGAGGAGTACGTCGCCGCCTACGGGCACCTCAATCGCTACAAGTGGACCAGCCACCGCGAACGCAACAACGATGAGCAAGCTCGCGCGAAATTCGCTCGCCTGGAACAGAAGTGGCGCCTGGACAACGGCGAACCCCGCCTCAACGAGTACGGCGAACCGGTCATCGGCGACGACGGCAAGCCGATCAAGGTCCCCGCCCGTGGGCCGCTGCCCGACCATATCGCCGAGGAACTGCTCGAACGCTCCTACGAGCCGGACCAGAAGCCGTACAAGAAGCGCTCGCAGTTCGAGGGCGCGATCAAACTGGATCCGCGTATCGCCATGGTGAGGGCGATCGAACACTACGACGACGACACCCTCACCGCCCGCAAAGCGTCGATCTTTACCGAGGACGCTGCCCGCTTCCGCGAACCGGCCAGCTACGCCGACAGCGTCGATGAAGCGATCGCGATCACCTTCGACGAACGCGGCGACATCGACCTGGGCCGCATCGCCGAACTCCTCGGCACCAGCGTGCCCGAAGCCCTGGAGCAGGCCCGCGGCAAAATCTTCCCCGACCTGGATACTCCCGGGAAATGGGTCTCGGCGGCACGATTCCTCTCCGGCAACGTCCGAAAGAAGCTGGAACGCGCCAAGGCCGCAGCCGCCGCCGACCCCCAGACCTACGGGCCATCTGTAGAGGCGCTGACCGAAGCGATTCCACCTGATGTCGATCTGACCAAGATCGGTATCCGTCCCGGCGCGGAATGGCTCGGCGCCGACACCTACCGGGAGTTCTTCCGCGACGAATTCGAGCTCGAACCCCACCAGATCACCGTCGACTTCTCGGAGATATCAGGTTCGTGGCAGTTCGAGACCAAACGATTCCCGCAGTGGGCCGCCCCCGACACTGGCTACCGCGACGACTGGGGTCTGGAATCCGCTGACGTCTCCGGTGTCGAGCTGTTCGAGATGATCGCCAACAACCGGGCGGTCGAATCACCGAAAACAGCCGCCGAAATCCTCGTGAACCCGAAGCCGAAATTTCACCCCGAACGCACTGAACTGCTGCGCGCCAAAGCTGTTCAGCTCGAGGAGAAGTTCACCCGGTGGCTGTGGTCCGACGCCGAACGCGCGGAACGCCTTACCCAGCGATTCAACGAGAAGTTGAACTCGTTCAACCGAGTGCGCTACCCCACCGAACACAAGACATTCCCGGGTCTGAACCCGAAGTACGTTCCCTACGACTACCAGGTGCAGGCCGCGGTCCGGCAGCTGCACGAGGAAACGATCCTGCTCGACCACTGCGTCGGCACTGGCAAGACGCTGACCATCTCCATGTCGTGCATGGAGATGCGCCGCCTCGGCCAGATCCGCCAGCCCTGGGTTGTCGTGCCGAATTTCCTTGTCGACCAATGGCATCGGGAAGTGCTCGACGCCTACCCCAGCGCCAACATCCTCGTCGCCACCGACCTCAGCGGACCGGCGGCACGGCAACGATTCCTGGCCCAGACCGCCCTCGGGGACTGGGACATGGTCATCGTCCCGCAAAGCGTATTCGGATTGATCGGTGTCAGCCCAGAGTGGGAAGCCTCCTACATCGAACGCCAGATCGAGGCACTAGAAGCCGCACACGAGGCGGCCAAGGAAGCCAGCGGTGACGAGAAGTCCCACAGCGTCAAGCAATTGGCCAAGGCCATCGAACGGGAACGCAAAAAGCACACGAAGCTGGTCGAGGGCAAAGACCGCGACGGCGGACTTACCTTCGAGCAGTCCGGCTGTGACTTCATCTTCGTCGACGAAGCCCACCTGTACAAGAACCTGACCCGCGGCTCCAACTCCGCTGATCTGGCACTGGTCGACGGCTCGCAGCGCGCTTCTGATCTGGAGATGAAGGCGCTGTATCTGCGGGAACGCGCGACCGCCCGCAACATCGCCGACGGCCGTCCGAACGCCCCGGCCCGCGCGGTGTCCTTCGCCACCGGCACCCCGGTGTCCAACAGTCTGGCCGAGTTGTGGGTCATGAAACGTTTCCTGCGCCCTGATCTGCTCGAAGCCGCCGGGATGATGCACATCGACGCCTGGGCGCAGACTTTCGCCAAGCAACGCACCACGGTCGAGATGAACATCACTGGCTCCCAGCTGCGCGCGGTCTCGCGAATGGCCGAGTACAACAACATGCCGCAGCTGCTGGCGATGCTCGATCAATTCCGCGACGTGGTCACCCGCGACCAGATCCCCGCGAAGCTGCCCCGGCTCAAGGACGACAAACGCACGCTGATCGAGTTCGAACTCGCGCAGCAGGTGCGCGATTTCATGTACGACCTCGATGCGCGCATGGCCAGGACCAGCGGCAAGACGATGCACATCGACAACGCGCTCAAGATCGGCTCCGACGGTCTGAACGCCAGCCTCTACCCGCCGCTGGCGAACCTTCCCGAACCGGATCCGGAGAACAACCGGCTCGCGCTCACAGCCGATGTCATGTGGCGTATCCACACCGAGAACGCGCACGTGTTTACTCCCGCCGACGCCGCCGGGCCCGATTCCTACGGCGTGTTCCAGCTGGTGTTCTGCGACCGCGGCACACCGAAGCCGACCGACACCGTCCGCACCCGAAACCTCTATACCCGGTTACGCGACGAACTCGTCGCCCGCGGCATGGCCCGTGAGGAGATCGCCTTCATTCACCACTACCCGAGCGCGCGAGCCAAGCAGCAGCTGTTCGCCGACTGCCGCGCCGGCCGGGTGCGAGTCTTGATCGGGTCGACCGAGAAGATGGGTGTGGGCATGAACGTCCAGCGGATCGCCAAGAGCCTGGTCCACCTCTCTGTCCCCTACCGGGCCTCCGACCTTGCCCAGCGCGAAGGGCGGATCATCCGCCAGGGCAACCGGATGGAAGAGATCGAAATCATCCAGCCCGTCGCCGTGAAGTCCTATGACGGCACGTCTTGGCAGATCATCGAACGCAAAGCCCACATCGACACCTACCTGCGCAGCGCGGACTGCCCTACCGCGATCGAAGACATCGGCGGCGACATGTCGGTCTCGGCCGCCCACACCAAAGCGGCCGCGACCGGTGACCCTGTCTACATCGCCGCCGTGGACAAAGAGGCAGAGGTCAAGGCTATGCGCGCCGAACAGACGATGATCGCGCAGTCGGCCGCCTCCCGAACCCACACCCTGCGCAAGCTCGAGCAGAAATTGACTATCAAACGGCAGGAACTGACCGAGCTGCAAGAGATGTCCGGGCCGCTGGGTCAATGGCGCGCCAGCGACCGCGACAAGCGCGCGATAGTGATCGGCGGCCGCAGCGTCAACGATGATGACACCACAGCACTCGCCGAAGCCACCCAGGCCGCACTGAACGACCTGGTCGACACCAACGCCCGCATCCGCTCCACGTCGCCGGCCGAGCCGGAACCCTACACCTTGTTCGAGGTCGGGGGCGTGCCGATCCGCGCCACCCTCACCCCCACCACCAAGGCGATGACCCTCACCATGGACGGCAACATCACCCGGGTGATGGCCGACTCCGAGGTCACTGCCGCCAGGGCGCAGAGCAAAAGCGCCCACGGCCTGCTCCGGCGCGTCCGCAACATGGTCGACGACGCACTCGGCAGCATCGACCAGGTCGCCGAGGATGTCGAGGAAATCGGCCGTCGCATCGAGCAGTTGCGCTCCGAGCCTGCACAAGAGTTCACCCGCGGCGAGGAGCTGCTGGAGGCAGAGCGTGAGCTGGCGCAGATGAAGGCACGCATCAGCGCGCAGGAGAACTCACCGGCCGCGTTGTCCGCCCGTGCCGCCGACTTCGAGCGCCGCCAGAGCTTGGGCCAATACTCGGGCTGGACGTTGGATCTCAACCCCACCCAAGGTCGCGCTGACGACCTCGGCGTCGACCGCGAAACCCTGCCCGAGCTCGTTCCGATATGGATGAACGACCACGCCCGCGACTGGAAGAACGCCGCTGCCGACCGGGAAGCCAGACGCCGTGACGACCCATGGCAACCCTCAGCCCCGGACGGTTCCCGCTACCGCTACGGCGCCGACCCCGATACCGGGGAACCAGGCGCGAGTATCGAATGGACCGGCGAGCATTGGCACTGGAAAGCCTGGGACGGTGCCGGGCGTATCGAAAACGACCTCACCGAGCGCCGCGACTCCGCCCAGCACGCCGCATCCCGTGCAGTCGCTCTGTTCAAAGACCCCGACGCGGAGATCGAGGCAGCCGTCCCCGCCGAGGACCGCGACGTCGCAAAGCGTCGCGTCGAGCTACGGCGTCTCGGCGAGCACGCTGCCAAGGAACAGCCAGACTGGACCGCCCACCTCGGGCCACTGCCGGAACGACCGATTGCTCAGGAGCATTGGATCAACACCGCAGCGCTGATCGCGGCCTATCGCCAGGAACACGACATCACTGAGGCCACTACCCTGCTCGGTGATCGTCCAGGCAGCGCAACCTGGGCACAGCAATGGGACCAGCTCACCCAGCAGGCAGCCGAACTGCGCACCGCCGCAGCCACGGCGGCCGAGCACACCGAGCTACCACTCCCTTCGGTCGAACACACCGAACACAACCGCCAGGCCGCCGAACAGCAGCGGTGGCGGCAAGCAGCATCACGGGAACCCGTCGAACACCGGCTTGCCCCATCGATCTGACGGCCGCACCCTGCGGTGGCATGAGTTCATGCTCGAAGTCGCATCCAGTTGCTACGTCTGGCAGGCAGCGCGGCGCATACTGATGTGGCCGGAGACACCCGACAGGGATAGGGGGCCGCTCGTCGTGACCAGCGCGTACATCTCTCGTGTGACCGAAATCGCCGAACTGGCACCTCAACTGGCCGAACACGATGAACAGTTGAAACGCCGCCGCAGTGACCTCGACCGCCGTCGCAGCTACCTGCTCAACGACGGTGAGCCGGTACCCGAGCAGCTGATCGATGAACAACGCCAGGTCCGAAAGGAACTCGCTGCATTGACAGCCCAGCGTGAACAGCTGCTATCGGAACTGGCTGGGCTGCGCGCCGCCTCGGGGCTCTCACAGCGACTGGCCCGAGTTAGAAGCCGCAACTCTGCTCGCAAACATGGCCTGGCGCGCACCCGCGAAGAGTACGAGAGCATCGTCGCGCAGGTGCGCAATGAGCAGGGCATCTTCGATCGCACCCGCAACTGGCTCGACGGCACAACCGTGAGGGCGAAAGCCGAGGGCGCCGCGATGGCCGCTATCCACGCCAGCTGTGGCGATCCGATGTCGTTCGACAGCAACGACTGGTAATCATGCGGTGCGGGAACCGCGGGGATCATAGTTCGCTCAGGGCGTCAGCAACCCCGCTTGAGCGCGGCCTCGAGTTCAATACCGGGGCGAGCCACGACGTGATCAGGCGTGGGTGGGCAGTTCCGGCAGGTCGGTGCGCGCATCCCAGATCCAATGAGGCAGATCGGACTCGGCGACCAGGTCATCGACTGCTTGGCGGGAGGCGTCGCTGTCGGCCAGGTACAGCGCGGTGGCTTCGGCAGTGTCGGTGAGCAGCGCAGAGGCCAGGGCCTTGGAATTGGCCAGGTTGTAGCGCAGCCCCTTGACGAAGCTGCGCTTCTGCTCGGTGAGGTGGTTGAGCAGTACCTGCTCGCTCATCGACTCGTAGGGAATCCAGTTCGCAGTAACCGTCATCAGCGTCAGTTCCTGCCAGGTCGGGACGCCGGATCGGTTGACGTGCACGGTTCCGGCGACGATGAGGCGGGTGTGCTCATCGGCGGCCCACAGCTCCAGCTCTGTGGCGAACCGTTTGGTCATCCGCTTGTGCATGTCCTCAGGCAGCAGGAAATGGCAGTCGGGTTCCTCGGTGAGCAGTATCTTGTGCCCGAGCCGCCCTTCAGTGACGGAGGCGACCTCGGCAATCACCAGCAGCAGGCGACGCCGTCTGCCGCCGGAATCAGCGACCGAGCCCAGAATCCGGGTTCGGCGAGCGGCAAGTTCGGTCTTTCGGGCGGGGTCGAAGGGATGGGGCAGATACAGCGATTCGACGAACCGCTGGCCCTTGGTCGTCTTGTTCTGCGCGGCCCCCAGCAGATAGCTGCGTATGACTCTCCAGCTGCGCTTGCCGTCCATACGGGGTGTCCACCGATTGAACTCGGCCTGCTCCCACAAGTAGTGGAGGGTTGCTCGTAGTGACAGTTTTGCTGGATCCGCGCCGACGGAGTCTGTGGGTTCGGCGCCGACAGCCGGGATGTGGGAGGAGCCGTTGAGCGAGAGCGCGAATCCGAGTTTCAGGTTCGTCTCCTCCCCCTCGTCTTCGATGGCTGCCCCGAGGACCTGACCGAGGCCGGTCAGTTCGGCGGGTGGTTCCCAGGAGTCGCAGGCCGGGGCGTGCGTGGCCCCGGAGTTGGGCATCCGTTTGACGATGAGGTGATCACCGACCGTTGCCACATACATTTCGACGCCGCTCGCGGTGCACATGCAGCGCGGGCGCACGCCGGCGCGGCGGGCTTCGGCGAGCAGGTGCTGCCAATCCGCATCGGTGCTGGAGGCGGTTCTGCCGAGCATGCTGTAGGTGGCCGTGGCCATTGAAACCCCCTGGTGGGTGAACCGTTCGTGATCCGGTGGGTTGAGGGTGTGGATGCGGTGCCCGGGGAACGGTCCGGGCGGGCAAGCAGTTCCCCGGGCACCTCCGCCGGATCTGAGCGCTGCGACTCCGCGCGGGCGGGTGCGCGGAGGTCTCGACGATCCGGTGGCTCATGGATGCTCAGCTCTCGGAATCCGGGCGGCGCCGGTACAGCTGTTCAGTGGAGTCGAAGTCCCAGATCGACCCCTCATAGCGCAACGAGTCGTCGGGACGGCTGGCGTCGATCGGCTCGGCCAGGCCTACGCGGAAGGCGCGCGTCATGTCCTCCGCGCTCATGGTCGGTTGGTCGGCTGGCGCGTCGACTCGATCAGCGAGGTCGGCGACGATCGCCTCTTCGACGCCGCCGTGGGTGGAGTCGCGGTAGAGGCCGGTGGTGTGGGTTTCGTGGCCTCGGCAGTCGTTCGGGTTGCAGCCGGTGAGGTATCCGGCGTCGGCGATGGCCCGCAGGCACGGCCACATCCGTTGGGTGTGCCAGTCCATAGGGTCGTCGCGAACGTCCTCAGGGGCGGTCTTGGGGCGGTAGGCGCGGCGATGGGAGACCATGAGCGCCCACAGATGCTCCACGACCGGTGGATGCCGGTACCAGCAGCCGGTGATCTGGGCTATCACGTAGCGGCGGCGCCACCATTCCACCCAGTCGATGAGCTCGAACCACGCGGCCAGCGCCCGCTGGCGGGGCATATGCCGCCACGACCACACCAGGTCCGGTTCGACGGCAGCGCCGATGGTCGCGCTGTCGTCGAGCAAGTCGGCGAGCGGTTCGAGCCGCTGGATATCCGGCGTCCATGCGCGACCGGGATGGCTTGTGCCGGGGTCGGAGTCGGTGCGCTGGTCGGTGGTGGTGTCGGTCATTTGCGCTTACCCCATCCCTTGGTGAAGTCCATGACCCAATCCGCCGATGAGGTGGCCTCCACCGCGGAGGTCGGGTCGATCACAGGGGCTGGCTCGGCTTCGGGGATGGTGCCTGTGGCGATGATGCGGTCGTAGTGATCCATCGACGCTCGCACCAGCGCGGCCTGCTGCTCGTCGCCCTCGAACCAGGCCCGCACCCGCAGCTTCACACCGGGCTGGTTGCGGTAGAGCAACAGACCCTGTCCGTCGGGCATCATCCGGATCGCCTGGGTGGTCATAATCCGGTGTTCGCGCAGGTCATCGCGCCACTGATTCGGTCCTACCTGGATCTGCCGGGACACCTCGATGTTGCCCAGCAGCGCCGAAATCTCCTCCAGCAGTTCATGAGACATCAGGCCCGGCAGGATCAGCAGGGCACTGGCGGATTCGACGAGCTGGCGAGCCTGGCCGTCGCCGAATCGGTTGCGCAGCTGACTGCGGCCGTGGGCGAATGCCATGATCGATATCCCCCGGCCGCCGCTGTCGGTCAACATGTCCGGCAACCCCGGGATGGGGGCAACGTTGGCGACTTCGTCGAGCACCATCCGCATGTAGGGATCGAGCCTGCCCTCGCGCTGCCGCAACGCCAGTCGCTTGGCGCGGTAGTGCACTTCGGTGGTGAGCGCGGACACGAACGGCGCCATCGACTTCGCTCCGCCCTCACTGAGCAGGTAGAGGGTGTTCGCGCCGCCGATGAACTGCTCCACATCGAAGGATTCGCTGGCCTCGACATCGACAGCCGCCATGAGCTTCGGGGAGGCGAGTGGCTTGAGGATGTCGGAGACGGTGGACATGGTGTTGGCGTCGGTTTTCGGATCACCGGATGCGGTGGCTTGGCGGAAGTCACCAGCCCAGTCGGGACGGTGCTTCTCCAGAATCCGCAGCACCTCCCCGTTGTTGGTCAGCGCCGACCAGCGGCGGATCTCGGGCATGCGGCGTCCGTCGAGGGCGGCGGCGTGCAGGTAGCACTGGATCACCACAGTCGCCCGGCCGGCGTAGAAGGCGGACGCCTCGGAGTTTCCGGTGCCCATCGGCCGGGCGGCGACGAGGCCTTCGGCGCGGCGCGTGGCGGCGTCAGGGTCTTCGGAGCCCGCGATTGGTGACCACCGCAGCCGATCGGGCCAGCCCTCGGCGATCTGCTCGGGATCGAAGACCGCGATGAAACCCTTCTTCGACCGGGCGAGGCAGGTCGCGCGCAGGATGTCGGGCTTGGTCGTGGTGAGCGCGACCGCGCCGGGTGCGAACAGGATCTGGCGCACCGCGGTGCGCCAGGTCTTGCCCGACCCGGACCCGCCGAACACCAGCAGCGAGTCGTTGGGGCGCAGTGCGATCGGCTCACCGTCGGCGTCGTTGTCTCCCAGCGGCGTCACCAGCTCGGCGGCGTCGATCTGGGGTGTCGGCGCGGCCGCGTTGGCGGCGCGTAGTTTCTTCGCATGCTCGGTCGCGCCCCGGGCATCCAGCACGCCGGCGACGTCGCGGGTTGTTGCCAGGCCGGGGGTGTGCGCTTCCTGGCGAAGCTGGCGTGAGCGCCATTCAACCGCGGCGAACCACCATCCGGTCAGCAGGACGGCGGCGATCGCGAAGACCAGCGTGTACACCATCCACGCAGGCCCTGGCCGGGGTTCGCCTGTCCAGGCCGCCGCGGGGTCGCCGGGATGGCTCAGCCAGCCCGACAGTGTGGCGAACAAGCCCCGGTGCGGACCGGCGAATCCGTTGCCGACCAGCACTCCCGACAGTCCGGCGCCGCCGAGCAGCGCCGTGAGCGCGACGGCGATGAGCCCGGCTGTGACCTTGTAGCCGGTGGGCAGCATCGGCTGCGGTGCATTCTGGGAAGTCATGCGCGGGCCCTGCCCTTGATCGCGGCATCGGTGTTGGTGAGGATCCGTTCGAGGGGACTGCGGATGTGCCGCATGAGGATCGGGTCGCGTGAGCCGATCTTGAGCAAGCACTGTCCGGGGCCGAGCTGCATGATCGTTTCGATCGACCCGGCGGGCAGCTGGTACATCTGCGCGCATGCCGCGGCGTCGTCGTAGCGTTCCTGGCCGTAGATGTAGACGATCGAGGACTCCTGCATCAGCGCCCGCGCCGGGCTGTCGGCGGGGAAATCGCTGATGTGGTGAAACGCCGACACGGTCGAAAGGCCCAAGCCGCGGGAGAGCTTCATGTTGCGCCGCAGGTGCAGGCCGGTCGAGCCTTCAGCCAGGTGCCAGCCCTCCTCGACCACGAACTCGGTCTGCTGGAAAGCGGAGGACCGAGCGGCCAGACGGTTGGACAGCCATGTGTTGACCAAGGTCATCACCACCCGCAGCGCGGGCCCGGAGTCGGGCAGGCGAGAGACGTCCACGTGGACGAAGGGGTGCTCGAGGGCAGCGCGCACCGAATCGGTGGTCGGTGCGTCGACGAGGCCACGCAGGTCGGTTTCCGACAATCGCCGCAAAGCCAGCGCGACATCCCGGCCCCACAGCAGCGCCTCTTCACGATAGAGCGGGCCGAACACTTCGGTGTCACGGTGGTCGGGGTAGAGCAGCCGGTGGGCGACATCCCCGATCACTGGTTCGTGTCCGGTGTCGAGTCGTTCACGTGTGACGATGCTGAGGGTGTTGGCGACCGCCGATCGCTCGGTTTCCAGCAGTGGGCGACCGAGGGTGTCTTCCAGGACGGCGTAGACCAGCTGTGCTTGTCCTTCAGGCCGGTATTCGGCGTTGGCGTGCTCACCTTGCAACGAGATCGCCGGATCGAGCAGATTCAGCCGAGGCCCGCCAGTGGCGCCGGTGGTGAATTGGATCGAGGGCGCGCCCACTTGATCGGCGATGACGGCATACTCACCGCGCCCGCTTTGGCGCTTCTTATCGACGATGATGACCTGTCGTCCCAGCGGCAGCGTGCGGGTGGTGTACACGGTTTTGACCAGCGATGATTTCGCCTTGCCGACGTCGCCGAGGATCGTGACGTTGATGTTGGACACGTCCTCGCCGTAGGCGGTGAACTGATCCAATGCGATGGGCGCGTTGTTGGTGGCGTCGATGCCCTGGAGGATGCCGCGATGCCCGGACGGCATCCGCGAGATCGCCAGGTTCAGCGCTTCGCCCTGGCGTGTCGTCGAGGCGCTGCCCTCCGGGCGTGGCTCGTAGTAGCCGACTCGGTCCAGCATCCGCCGCCGTCGCGGCACTGGCCGCCGAGGCGGCGCGACCGGCACGAGGCCGTCGTCGGCTTCGTAGTCGAAGCGCAAGGGTGTGCCGAAGCGCGACAGTTCGGTCATCGACACCGGTTTCGTGTTCGTCATCGTGGTCTGCCCCTCTACGCCGTCCGTGCTTCTTTGCTGCCGGCCATGCCCCGCGCCAGGGGCAGATTGGTGATCTGGGTGACGTCATGGATTTCGTCTTGCCAGGCCAACTTCTTGATCGCCGACTTGCCCGCGGCATTGGAGACGCGGATGCAGGCCCGGCGCAGGTCGTCGGGGTCGCGGCCGGTGACCGACACCCACATCGACCACGTCATGCCGTGCACGTTGTTGCCCGGCTTGAGGTCTCGGCGCCGCCGCTGCGAGGAGGTCATCATCACTTCGCCGGTGCCGTCGTCGATCTGTCCCTTCTTGGCCTCGTCGGCTGCCTTGGCGGCGTCTTGGGTCAGGTCTGCTTTTGCCTGTTCGCGGGCGATGTAGTCGGGGGTGAAGTCCATGCGCACGCTCACGGTGCGGATGGTGGCGGCACGTTCCTGGTCCTCGCTGCCTTCGTCGGCTTCCACGCCCACCAGCAGCGGATGCAGCCACAGCGGGCCCAGCGGTGTCGGCTCGACCGCCCCGGGAGGGACATGCGCGATCCTGGTGTACCAGCGGTCGTTGACCACGACGGCGTCCTTCTCACCCCAATAGGACTGCCAGCAGGTTTCCCAGTCGACGTCCCGGTCGTCGTCGAGGGCGAACGACGGGTCCATCAACGCTCGGATCACCGCGCACGTGCGGCGTTCGCCCAGCACGGTGACCTCGCCCATTCCGGCGCCGCGCAGCAGCGACTCGAAGCGCTCCAGCTCGTCTTTGACCACGCTGGCCCAGCCGATCTCGGCGCGGCGGCCCTGCCCCCAGGCGTCGCGGCCGGCTGCAGCGGTGATGAACTGGTCGTCGACAGGGATCTTCAGCACGTACCAGACGCGGTGCTCCTCGGCGAGCGGCCGAATCTCCTCGAGAGCATCCCAGTAGGAGTCCACCATCGGCTCCAGCCGTCCGTCGGTGTTGACCAGTTGGTTGGCGTACCAGTCGATGTGCGGGGTGAGGTCATAGGACACTGAGCGGTGCACCTGCTGGGTTCCCCGGATAAACGATCCCGCCTTGGCCAACTCGGCTTCCAGATAGCCATACGACTGCCATGACGCCGCATACGCGCCGTTGGAGCGCAATCCGCCCTTGAGGCCTTCGACCTGCACGACGACGCTGAGATAGTCATTCTCGCCCGGGTTGGAGTGGCGCAGGATGAACAGCGAGTCGAATCCAGTGCCTTGCAGCGGCAGCGGCTCGACGCGGCCCAACGGCACCGGGTGAACCCACGCCGGGTCCGTGTCGGGGTCATACCGCGGCGAGGGCACGCCGGTGAAGTCGCCGCGGTCGGCGGCCGACCAGAAAATGTGCTCGCCGCGGCGGCGGCGCCAGTAGTTACGCCACCGGAAGATGCTGCGTTGAGCGTAGGACGGCTGGTCACCGAATTCGATCGTCGAGAGCGCCAACGCCACCAGCAGCAGACCGCCCGCGATCGCGCCGGGCCATCCTCGCACCGACAGCCACAGCAGGATAGCCAGGGCGATGGTGACCGACCAGGCGATCACCATGATCCGCGACAGCCCGAATATGCCGCGGCGACGGACCTCCGGGTCCAGTTGCGCGATCCGGACTTCCACCGTGGGTGCAGACATTCTCGGCTCCTTTCCCGGCCTATCGGTCGTCGTCCGCGCGTGGTGCGGTGTCGTCGGCTTCGCTCTTGGCCTTGTTGATCGCCGAGGACACTGCCTGGATGCCGACCGCGGCCGCGATGGTCGCACCACCCGATGCGGCCCCGGACGCGGCGGCACCGACATCGGCCGCACCCTTGTCGCCGGTGGCCGCAATGCCGGGGTGAGCACCCGCCGTCCCGATCGCCGGAGAGGTGCCTTGGCCGTCGGTGCCCTTCTCGCGGTATGTGCGCGTCAGTGGATTGCTCGCGTCGCCGGTGGGGCCCGCGCTGTCCCCCGTGCCACCACCACTGCCAGCGTTGGCGTTGGTTCCTGCGGTTCCCCCGCCGTCTGCGCCGTCCACACGGGCGATAGGCTGGGCGGCGCCGACCCCGTGGTCGCCGCCGCGGGCGAACATCAGTGCGTTACCGGCAGAGTTCACCGTGTCGCCGATTATGGAGGACCCGGATCCGAAGTCTTCGCTGTCGGCCGCCGTGGGCAGGATCGGCGCCCACTTCAGCAGGGCCCGCGGGGCCAGACCGACCATCACCATGGCCAGACCGACCTGGAACACCTTGGCGACCATGCCGAGCCCGTCGTCAGAGCCTTCGACGTAGACGGTGTTGGCGGCAGTGAACAGCACCGACAGCAGGAAGAACAAGGCCGGGACGCTGAAGGCGATCCCCATGAACAAGAACACCGGGCGCAAAGCCTTGTGTCGGTATTTGGGGTGGATCATCAAGAACACGGAGACACCCGACACCGCGCCCGCCAACGGCAGCCCGTAGTCGTGCAACATCAACCCCAGCCACATGACCAGCGCGCCGAGCAGCAGCAGCCCGAACATGATGATCGCCACCAGGGAACCACCGGGGAAGGAGGCGTTAGTGGCGGTGTTGAACTCGCCGATGTGGGCGATCATTTCCCCGGTCGGGGTACCGCCCCATTCGGCGAGGCTGTCGGACAGGCTGCTGGTCAGCTCGATCAGCAGTGCGGCGAACCCCGGTGCGAACAACGCCAGGAACACCGACAGCGGCAGATACTGGAACAGCGACTCCGCCAGCTCCCCGGTGGAGCCGCGCGTGGCCGCGCGCCGCACGGCCAGCACCGAC
This sequence comes from Nocardia sp. CY41, assembly GCF_009829325.1. Taxonomy (GTDB): domain Bacteria; phylum Actinomycetota; class Actinomycetes; order Mycobacteriales; family Mycobacteriaceae; genus Nocardia. The sequence goes on along the minus strand of NZ_VUOS01000029.1, from coordinate 14,538 downwards.
ATGAACGCCATCAGGATGAAGCCGATCGCGACAGCCACCTGATATTGGCGCACGAACCAGTCCGCGCCAGGGTCGAAATGCCCGCTGCCCGACAGCGATTTGAGAACCTTGGTGGAGAAGTCGATGGCGGCCGGTTTGATGCTGTTGGCCCAGTCGTCGGCGATCGAGGTGGGATCGTCGATGAACTTCACGGTCTTGATGACCGCGTCCCCGATACCCGACAGCGCGGAGACAACCCACTTGCCTTCTTGCCAGACCGGGGTCTTCGAGACCACTGCCCCGAGGAAAGAACCGACGCGGTCCCCGAGCGAGGTGTTCTGATCGATCCAGTTCGCCGTGCCCGCGAACAGTCGTCCGACGGCGGCGTTCCAATCCCGGCACCGCTGCAAATCATCGACGTTGCCACTGTCGCCAGCCTTTTGGCAGTTGACGAAGAAGGCGTGAGAGCAGTAGATACCGGTCTCTTCCGAAGCACACGACTTGGTCCACGCCTCCTCAGGCACCTTGTCACCGCCACGGGCCGACTTCGCGGCCCGCACCGAGGTGGCGTCGGGTGCTACCCACTCGAAGCCCCAGGTATTCGACGATGCACTAGCCCAGCCCTTGAGATCGTCGGCGCACACGCCTTTGGGCGGGTGATAGGTGGCGTCCCCGGCTGGGAACACCTTCGGCAGGTGCTCGTCGCCGGGTTCCTTGCCCTCCTGCACGAACTGCTCGGCCGCAGCCTCGGCGTTTGCCCGGTTGGTGGCGGTGAACGCAGAGTTCCCCACCAGCAGAGCCTTCTTGCCCTCATCGGGCAGCGACCACCACAGCAACCGGTTCTCGTTGGTCAACATGCCCGACAGGTAGGTGCCCATGTCGCCGCCGCGTGCCTGGCAGGGACCGGTGAACCACTCCGCGGACTTGAATTCCTCGGTCCCGCCGACATATTTCCGCAGATCCGCCGGGAAGTTCTGCGGCAGCGACGTCGTGTTCGACACTGCCGCGGGGCCGTTGCCGGGTGAGGGCGAATTCTGCGGCTGCGCCGCGGCAGCACCCGTCCCAGGGACGATCGCGGTCACCACGGCGGCCGCCACCAGCAGAACGAATCGACGAATCATCGCGGCCGCCCTAGTTGATGAAGAAGCTGTAGTAGCCGGACTCGATCGCCTTGGGATCGTGGTTGGGGGCTGACACCTCTGCGGGCTCCGGACCGACCTGGAACCGCCAGTTTCGGGCCTTCCAGTCACCGTTCTCCCACACCAGCCCGACGGTGGTCGTCGCCCACACGGTGCTGGTCGCCTTCTGCCCTGCGGCGTTGATGACCGACTGGCCGGCGGTGACCGTCCACACGGCCACCTCGGCTTCCTGCTCGGTGATGGTCCCCACGGTGACCGTGGCCGGGACGGTGTTGAACACATCGTCGGTGGCAGGACGGTTCTTGGCGTCGGCGAGCACCTTGGTCAACGCCTCCGAGGGATTCGACGCGATCAGCCGCTGCGAAACCGTGGTGATGTCGGCGCGGCCGCGGTTGGCCTTGCTGATCGCCTGGATCACATTGACCGCCGCTGTGGCCGCACCACCCTTGTCCCGGGTGTAGCCCGAGGGCAGACCATCGGCGAACGAACTGGGCCCGTGCACGGTCGCCGCCTTCGGCGCGGCGGCCGGGGAGTCCTCACCACCGCCGCTGGCGAATGCCAGCACCAGCACAAGCACCAGCGCGAGGAATCCGGCGATCGCGAAATACAGCCTGGGCGGAGAGGTCCAGCTGGTCTTCGCCGCGGCCGCGCTGCCGCCGCGCGCGGTGCTCGCCGACGATGGTGTCGATGATTGTGAACTTTGCCCGCGAGATGCCTTCGAGAAGTCCTTGGCCATTGCAATTCCCCTTCAGTCGTTAGGATTTCGGTCGAGCAGAGTCAGAACACCGAGATGATTGCGCCGACGATGATCGGCAGCCCCGACAGCGCGCCCAACGCGATCGCCGACGACTTCGCCGACTCCGCCTTCTCGGCCACGCCTTGGGCATAACCACCCTTCTTGGCGCTCTGGTAGTCGATGATCGCCCGGATGAAGCCCGCGCCGACGATGACGAACGCGATGGCCCACAGACCGGCAAGGATCTTTCTCCAGGCGTTGTTGAACTCGGCACCGAAGATCGCGAAGTCGGGCACAATCCCGTCGAAGGGGTTGACGCCCTTGGCGTAGAGTTCGCCGACCTCGGCCGCCGCGGTACCGGTGGACATCAGCATTGTCGCGACGAACACCGCTGCCACAACGGCGGTGCGAGTCGCGTTCGATCGGAGAGGAGTACGAGGGCTGTTCATGGTGGCTTTGTTCCTTCCTGACGACTCAGGCGCCGAAGCGGTGCAATCGGTCGGTGGTAGTGGGTAGGCCGCTGTCCTGCTCGGGCAACAGCCGTGTCTGGTGGGTGGTGAGCCGTTGCCCCGACAGCGGTGGATCGTCGGGGGTGGCGTGGAAACGACCGGTGGCCGAGGGCAGGTAGCTCGGCGCACGCAGCTGCGAGGAGGCCGCCAGCGAAGTCGCCGCCATTGCCGCCACCCGCGTCCACGCGGTCACGGTGTTCTCGGCGAGCTTGGCGTGGTGGATGATGCCGCCGTCGGCGAGCACCGGATCGAAGGGCACCTCCACCGCGTTGCGGATGCCGTGATCGCGCAGCGCATGCAGGATTGCCTCGCGGCGCTTGGCGATGATCCCGCTCGGAGGCACGGTGAGCACCACGATCGCATTGGTGATCAGCGTGTACAGACCCAATCGATGTAGCGACGCCAGCATTTGGCACACCACCCGAGCAGAGTCCTCACGCAGCGTCATCGGAATGACCAGCAGGTGCGCGGTGTACGCAGCCCACAGCCACGTCGAGCGGCTGCGGTTGTTCCCAGTGTCGAGGATCAGCAGCTCCCGGAACCTGGCAAGAACGCGATGGATGGCGCGGCAGTCGTCGGCGGTGAGCTGGCGACCGGGCTCAGGCGCCGCGGCAGCCAAGATTTCCGCGCGGGTGGGCTGCATCCGCAGGAACGCCGTCAGCGCGGAGACCGGGGTCGACGGGTGCGCCAGATCCTCCGCGTGTTCGAGCAGATGCGCCACCGTGGCCGGAGGCTTGGCCACGGCCGCGCGGTATCCGAGCGTGCCGTCGGCTTCGTTGGTGTCCCACACCACGACGCCCGTGCCGCGGGCCTCACCGAAGATGCTGCCCAACATCAGGGCCGCAATCGTCTTGCCCTCCCCACCTTTGGGATTGGCGACCATGATGGTCTGCTGCCCGACCCACTGCTGACGCACCGCGGCCAGCGCGGCGCGGGCCTCGATCTCGGGGGTCTTCGGCTTGAGCCGCAGCACGCCGCCGCTCGCGGCGTTGGCCCATCCACGGAATCCCCACTGAGCCGGATCACCGTCCATGCCTTCGGAGTCGGGCATCAGCCCGGCCAGTTCCTGCACCGCCGGACGAGGCGCGGAGACCTCTTCCTCGGTGGGAGTGAACGTGTCGGGGGAATCGGCCAGCGGTGTTCGGCGAGGCGCGCCACCGGATGCCGGGACAATGGCGTCGTCGTTACCGGCGCTGTCGTCGTCGGCGGGCCGCGGAGAAGTCTTGCGGACCGCACGGAGGTTCACCGGCGGTTCGGCGGGGTAACTGCGATCGGTCATGAAAATAGGAGTCCTTTCATCGAGGCGCGAGACGTGGTCACCGTTGTTGGACAGAGGCCACCTCCCATCCGCTGGCGCCCCGGGTGAGCTTGACGTCGACGATGGTCTGCACGGTGGTGGTCACCACGTCGTCGGGCAGGGTCACGGCCTGCTCGACCACCAGCTGGGTATAGGCGGTGGTCGCCGACGGCGGCGGGACCGGCTCGGCACCCCGGCAGGCCGTGGCCACCAGCCGCGCGTGCTGCGCGCTCCAGCCCATCCAGTCCGCGCCCGGGGAGCCGACAGGGGTGTTGCTGGTCATCGCCTGAGCCAGGGAGCTGGTCAGCAGCGGCGCAGCGCGAGCAGCAGCGTCGTTGGGGCCATCATCGGTAGCGGTGTCCCACGTGAACCACACCTGCATGGCCGCGATCGCCACCGCCACCGGATCGGCGCGATCGACACCGGACTGCTGCGGCGGCAGGGCGGTCGCGGTGATCACCGGAGGCCGAGTCGTGCTCTGCATGCCCGGTGTCCACTGCTGGGCCCACGGCCGCGTGGGCGTCGTCGACGGGCTCACTGCCCCGTCGTCGGGGTTGCCACATCCGCACAACACAGCGAGCGTGCTAACTGCTACGCCAGCACCCCGTAGGAGTCGGCGGCGTAGGCCGCCGCGCGGGCTACACAAGATCGACACAAGGTCGGTCATTCGGTCCTCTGGTCTCACAGCGGGCTCGAATTGTGGCGGTGTGGGATTTCCTGGTTGCACGGTCATCAACGCGCCTCCCCCGCTCTGAACAATTCGAGATCCAACGTCGGTTGCGAAATTTCACGGTTGGACCACACGACCTCGGTGCGCGTCCCTGATGCTGCGTTGCCGTTGAACGACGAAATCTCAACCCGCGCCCACCCCGTCAGCGCCGTGTCGTACAGCTCCGATGCATATCCCGACAACACCACAGAAGCCCTGCAACGCAGCAAACGCTCCAACAGCGCCGAATGCTCGGCGTCCGAGAACATCTCATGCGCGTAGTTCGTGCCGTTCCGGGTCGACCCGAGATACGGCGGATCGGCGTACAGACACACATCCGGAGACCGTCCGTAGGCGTCGATCACCTCCAGCGCGGGCCTGCACTCCAGGCTCACGTCATGCAGTCGGTCGGCGACTGCGGCGAACCGCCGCACATACCCGGAGAGGTAATTCGGCATCGACGAGCTGCTGCCAGCAGGATCGATATAGAACCGCCATCCGGTCCTCTTCCCCAGCAGACCACTGCGCGACTGAGACAGGCGTACCCACACACGACGCGCGACCTCCAGGTCGTCACCGTTGTCGAGATCGGACGCCGCAACATACTCGGCCCGGGAATGCGGTGTCAGCGCGCATATCCGCGCCAACTCTGCGGGCCTGTCGCGCAGCACCTTCCAGAACGTCATCAACTCCTGGTGGAGATCATTGACCGTCTCGAACCGAGTCACTGGCTTGGCCAGCAATACTGACAAGCTGCCTGCGAATGGCTCAACATAATGCTGGTGAGGCGGAAGAAGATCCGCGATCTTCGCAGCCACAGTCATCTTGCCGCCGAAGTAAGGGAACGGTGGCCTCATCTCACCACCTCGCGTCCAGGCGAACCTTGCGATGGAAGACTCCGGCCACGCCAACCCTGTTCCCACTCCAGTTGCAGGACGCGCCATCTCGGAGGCAGAGAACTTGCAGTTGTGTTCATGCGGTGAACCTCCGGGCTTGGAAGGTGGAGCCGACGGCTTCGGCGATCGGTGAGACCTTGACGGGAATTCCGAACGTCGGTGCGTGAACGACCTGCCCATTGCCGATGTACATAGCGACGTGCTGGGGGTCGGCGCCTGCGGGGAACACCAGGTCGCCCGGGGCGATCTGGTCGGCGGGTACGGACTTGCCGCGCGGGTCGTTGAGTTGCTGGGCGGTATAGTGCGCCAGCACGATCCGGCCATTGCTGGCCGCAGCGATGGCGTAGATCATCAGCCCGGAGCAGTCGAACCCGACCCCGCCGCCGTCGCGGCCACCGGTGGGTCCTTCCGTGTTTCCGCCGCCCCACACAAACGGGGTGCCTTCCCAGCGGCGCGCGGCGGTGACCGCGCGCTCACCGAAGGCGCCAGCGAGCATCGACCGGGGTTGCGGAGTGGGCAGCGACCACTTGCGTGCGGTCGCGGGAATCTCTTTGACGTATGCCTGTGTCTCGGCGTTCGGGCACACCGTCCCAGCGGCGAGGGTGCCGCCGGGCCCGCAGTTGTACATGCTCAGCAGCAACTCGACGGGATCGCCATGGAGTCTGCCGGCGGCCATCTCGTCCTTGACGATCTTCATCAGCACGCAGTTGTAGTTGGCCTGCGACATGACCGCGTCGCCGATCGAGTTCGGGTCGCGGGTACCGTCACCGTCACCGTCCACGCCGTAGGTCGCCCAGGTGCCATCCATGAACTGCGCGTAGCCCTTCGCGCCGGCCGGGCTGACCATGCCTTTTCTGAACCCGGACTCGTTGCGCAACTGCGCGGCGATCAGCGGCGCCGAGGTGGCGGTGCATGCCTGCGCGCCCTTGTTGATCCAGGGCACGAACGGTGCCGCGCCGGGGTAGTCGGCGAGGAACCTGGCCACGTCCAGGCCCGCGCTGCCGACACCGGGCCCGCACCCGACACCAGGGGACGGCCTGACCGCGGCCACCAGAGAGACTTGGCTCTGCCCGGTCGTGGTCGGCGCGCTGGTGGCCGCGTCCGCCGATGTATCGGAGGGTGTCTTGGCGCGAGCGAACCAGCCTAGAGGGTCGATGGCCTGCCCGCCGGAGAACTTCCCGCCGGGGTAGACCTCCAGATGCAGGTGCGGACCAGAAGATTCGCCGTCTGAGCCGACCTTGGCGATCGGCTCGCCCGCACGGACCTGCTGGCCTTTGCGCACCAGCACTCCCTCGGCCCACATGTGCCCGTAGACGGTGGAAACGGTCTTGTCGCCCACCATGCTGTCCAGCACTACCCAGTGACCGAACCCCGAGGCCGGTCCGGCGTCGGCGACGGTGCCGTCGGCGGCGGCGTAGATCAGGGTTCCGGCGGGCGCGGCCAGGTCGACGCCCTTGTGCGTGCCGCCGCGGGAGCCGAACACGTCGGAGACGACGTAGGTCCCTTCTCGCATGGGGAACACGACCGACCCTGACGGCGCCATTGGCCCGACGGTAGGAAGGCAATTCGCCTCCCGCGGATCTTCCGGCAGCCGCCCCGACCCGATCAGCGCGGCAGCGCCGAGCAGCACCAGGCTGCACACCGCCACTCCCAGCATCCAGCCCTTGCTGGATCCGCTGGCCGCTGAATCGCTCACCTTCACCGTCTTTCGTGTCAGTCGTCGTGTCGACCCCGCCCAGGGCACGAACAGAACAAAGTCGAAGCCTCGAACCGTCTACAACCGGTGGCGTCCTCCCGGCGCCGCGCTCGAGTTCGCCGAGCACACGATGACCGTGCCGGGCAGCGGCAAGCCCGCCCAGGCCGTCGATGTCGGCACGATCACCCTCCTCCCTACGTCTCGATGAATCACTGGAATGCGTTTGCTATGAACCGATTTGGCCAACCAGGAACACCAGCAAAAGCTGGACCCCTTGCCCGTAGTCGGTGTGCGCGTTGCTGGCGTAGAACGACGCGACATCCAGGCCCTGGCGGGCCACCTCGAGCAGGTCGCCGACTCCTTTGGACCCGGCGATGCTGGTCAACGCGCTCGCCATGCCGCCCAGATCGCCGTTGCCGACGGCGGAGACCAGCGCGGTGCGCTGCGTGTCGACCGCACCGGGCTGCCCGAGCTGGGACGGATCGAGCTTCTGTCCGCCGGTGAACATCCCGGCTACGGCCGCGGCGAGATCGATGCCGACCGGCGCCAGCCCGGTCATCGCCGCGCCCGCCCCGAGCAGGTCACCCTTGGCGAGTTTGTCGACCGCGCCCCACAGCACCTCTTGGGCTTGGCCAATGTCGTTGGCGATGCGAATGATGTCCAGATTCGCCAGCACACCCACGATCAATCCGGCGATCGTCGTCCACCCGGAGGGGTCGAAAACACTGGCCGCGTTGATGATCGATGCGACCAGCCCCAGGTCGACCCCGGCGGCCATCTTGATCACCGGGGAGAACAGGTTGTTGATGTCCCCGGCCAGCTTGTGCGCGCCGTTGATGTCCCCGGCGGCGATAGCGCCCGGTAGCTTGGCGAAGCTGTCGAGGATCTGGGGCATGTTGCCCGCGGTCTGCGCGACTCCGGAGCCGATATTGGTGACCTGCTTGATGATGGTGTTGGGCTTGAGCAGCTTCAGGATGCCCAGCCCTTGGGTGAGGGTGGAGGTGTCCAGACCCCGCAACGGCGCGGTGGCCGAGGCCAGCTGTTCGGCGCGCGGGCTCAGCGCGCCCAAGGCGTCGGCGCCGCCGCTTTGTGCAGCCGACGAGCCCGCAAGGATCTGGGACGCCAAATTCGCCAGCGACGCCGCACTACTGATTGCGCCCACGATGTCGATCTGCCCCGCCGCGTCGAGCACCTTCGCTGCCGAGGACTCCGGTGACCCCGCCGGCGCGGACTTCAACGTCTGCGCCGCACCTGGGTTGTTCTTCACGAAGTTCTGCACGTCCTGCAACGGCGACAGGGTGCCCACCAGCGAACTAGCGCCCGCTCCGACACCGGCCACACCGGTCGCGGTGCCCAGCGAGCCGACCTCCGAACCGGTTGCCAGCGCCCGAGCACGATCGCCCAAAGTCGACACCGTCGAGGCGATCCCGGTCAGGTCGGCGCGGGAGAAGTCGGAGACCAGCGACTGCGACAGCTGCCCCTGCGGGGTGGACTTGTCGGCATTGCCGCCCAGAATCTGGCCGATCGAGGAGATGAACGGACTGGCCGACTCCGACACCGAGCAGTACAGATCACCCTCACCGCAGATCGAGCGCACCACCGCAGCCAGCGCGCCGAACCCGCCGGGCCGCACACCGGCCAGCCCATGTCCGGGCTGCTGGGCGCCCAGCTCCTGAGCGGCCTCCGGATCACGACGCGGATCCGACAACAGCCCGACCCCGAGCACCCGGTCAGCCGCGATCGGGCCGCGGCCGTTGCCGATCGCGGAGGCCACATCGCCCATGCCGTCCGCGCCCTGGCTGTACCCGGCGAGCACAACCTTCGTCGACCCGCACAACCCGCTCAGCATCTCAGTGATCTTGCTGACGAGCGTCGCCTTTGACTGGGCGTAGGCCAGCCCCTGATCGAACGCCGATGCCGCATAGGGCACATACATCACGGTGATGCCCGAACCGAACTTCTGCTGCAACCCATCGCCGACGGGCTTGAGCATCCCGACCGGTGCATACGGGTCGGCAGTGCTGGTGGTCTCCCAGGTCCCCGGCGCGAGGACGGCGGTGTAGGGAGTGCAGCCCGACGAGGCGAGCGCGGAGGCCTGCCCAGCGCCGGTCATCGACACGGTGGAGGTCACCGACACCGCGGCAACCACTCCGACGATGGCTCTGCGAGCCCACTGCTTCATCGCCTGGTCCTCCTAGGCCCTGTTGATGCTGGTGATGAGGGTGCGGCCGTCTCGCACCGTGGTGGTGATGCGTTGGCGAAAGAAGGCGTTCGTCCCGCCTGGGCGAAACTCGGTCAGCTCGACGAGAAACTGCCCAGGAGCTTCGGGGCGGATCACGACGCAATGAGTGGTGCCGAGCGGAATGCTGTTGGCTCCGGCCTGAATCCGGTCGGCGTCCGAGACCGCCGCATCCTCGGTGACGACCTCCCGAGCTTTGGCGCCGTTGCGCAGCACGTAGTAGCTGTGCTCGAACGCCAAGATCGCCGCAGGCCCGGAATCGGTGCCACCGGGCCCGTTGCCGCGCACGACGCCCGTCTCGGTCGAGGGCCCGCACTGCCTGGCCGCCGCGACGGCCGGAGCCGTCGACGGCGTGGTCGAGGCCAGCCCAAGGGCCGTCGAACTCGATTCCTTCCCCGGTCCGCCGCTCAACGCCGCCGCCGCGCCCGCGGACACGGCCAGTGCCGCGACCGTCCCGAGCAACACCCGACCAGTGCGTCCTGCCCGGCGTGCGCGCGCACCGAACGTGCGGTGTCGGCGTGGTTTCGGTGCACCTACCAGCAACATCGCATCGCCCTTGCGGCTCGCGCGGCCCGCCGCGTCGAACCAGTCGACAAGACCGACCTGCTCAGACGGAGGTCGCTGCGTGTTCACTCGTAGAACCCGTCTGTGCCGGGAATCAGCTGCTCACAGATGTGATGCGTCTGGCCGGGAGACCCGTGCACCGGGTACGCGACGATCTTTCCGAGCGGCCCAGGACCGAGAAAGCACGGTGTCCCCGGCGGATACAAGTGAAAGTCGGTGTTCGGGATAGGCGGTAGCGCCGACACCGTCGGCGTGGCAGCCGACGCTGCGAGCACCGCCAGTGCCGCCCCGCCGGCGAAAGCCACCGCGATCAGGACACCACCACTGCTTTTGGTCATGGTCTTCACCTCCGAGCGATGGACTGGGAACGTCAGCCAACAGCGGCTTGCACGGCCGCGAGCGCCGCGTTGGCCTGGTCGGTGAACGGTCCAAGCTGGCCGGGTGCCAGCGGCGGAGTGTGGTCGATGACGTCGACCGCGGCGTCGATGACTTCAGCGAGCTGTGGCTGAGACTGCGCCCACTCCACCGCGTCCTGCGCGGCCCTGGTCACGGCCACGGCGGCGGGCGCGGCCCACGTCTGTTGTTGCACCCACTCGATTCCGTCCTCGGCGAATGCCGCAGCGTCGGCGAGTGCAGCCTGTCCCCTCGGCTGAGCCTCGGCCCAGTCCACCGCCTGCTCACCGGCGAAGATGGTGTTGTCGACGACGGCTTGCACCTGATCGTGGATGGAGGGTGGCGGTGCGGCCTCCGCAGGCGGCGGGGTCTCCGGACGCGGTGGCAGCGCCGAGCCGTCACCGGCGGTAACCGCAACCCCGAGCACCGCACCGGCCGCGCCACCGAGCGCGGCACCAACCGCACCAGCCGCCGCGCAGCCCGCGGCGGCACCGGCCGCCGCACCGATCCCGGCACCCACCACCGCACCGGGCAGGCTGTCGACCCCGGGCACCGGAATCGGCACTGTAGCCCCCAGCGCGGCACCGACTCCGGCGCCGATCAGCGCACCACCGGCACCGGTCACGATTGCCACGGGCACGCATGCGGTGGTGAACCCGATCGCCGCACCCAGGGCGCCACCGGCCACGCCGCCGACCGCCATCCTCGTCGAGCGATTCTCGCTGAACCCGATCGACTGGAACCATCCGTCGGTCACAGCCTGCGCCTCGGCCAAGTGCTCGTTGATCTCCCACGTCGCGTCCGCCGGAAGCGGAGAGACGATCGTGGCGTCGCCGACACCGAGCAGATTCGGCGGGGGCGGGGTCAGCAGCTTGGGCGGCTCGACCGGCTGCGGTGCATGCAGACCGCCCAACTCCTCGCCCAATGACGGTGCCGGCGTGCTGGGCCGACCCGGGCCCTGCCACAGACCCGAGCCATCGCCGCCGCTATTGCCGCTGCGATTGTCCGGGCGTGGCAGCGCGCGATAATCGCTGGGCGCGCGGGGGGCCGGGTCAGGAATCACTGCACCCAGCGGGGACTGCTCCTGCGGGCGCGGCGGCGGCGCCGGTGTGCGCGGCGGGGTCGAGACGCCCGCCTGTTCATCCGGGACAGAGGGAGTCGTCACCCCGCTCTGATCCGCCGACGGGTTATCGGTGACACCAGCCTGATCGCCAGGAACGGCATGCGCGATGCCGCCGCCGAAGATCAGCACCGCCAGCGGCAGCGCGGTGGCCACCACACGGATTCGAGTCGGCCTGACGCACCGACGAGATCGATCTACTGTGAACATGCAGATCCTCCAGGTTCTGCCGAAACTCCCGGACCAGGTGTCCAGCCAGTAGTCCATGGAGTGGTTTCTCCCCGTCCCCCCTGCGCCAACAGAGGGGACGGGCCATGCCCTTTTCACTGCCTACGAGTGGCTATCCGATCGACCACCCCCGCGATTCTCGGTATTGCTTCTCGCTTTTACCAATCGCCTGTGACGATCGTATATGGCAGGTGGCATCGTGTCGACGCATGAGCGGCCGACGCCGAGGGGCGGCGTGACCAGAACGATCATGACCGGGTTCGACCCGGCCGCGTTCGTTCACGCCTACGAACGTCGTGGCTACGACAGCCTCGCCGACTTGTCGCGGGCGACCGGTGTGGGTCTGGCCACGCTCTACCACTGGGTCAAAGGCAACCGCAAACCTCAGGTGCTCACGCTGGCGAAGGTCGCCACAGAACTCGACGTGCCGCTGAACGAGCTGATCATCGTCAAGCCCGAGGCGCGGATGTTGAGCTACTACCGCAACATTCGTGGGCTGACGCAGACCGACTGTGCGAGGCTTGCAAAGATGCCGACCAGCACCTGGTCGTCGATCGAGCGTGGTGAGGTCGCGACGATCACCGACCAGACTGCCGCGAAATTTGCTGCTGTCCTCGATATCTCGGTCGATGACGTCCGGGCTGCATTCAAGCGGGTGCGCGAGCGCGAGCGCGGGACGCCGCCGTGATGGGTTCGACTCCCCGCTTCCTGGCTGAACGTCGACTCCGACTGCGCCCGGTTCGATCTCGCCGCGCATAACGCAGCAGCCTCTATCCCAGCTTCGCGCATCACTTCTGGTCGCGTGGACGATGGTTCTGAACATCAATCCCTCCCCCATGACTCCATTGCAAGATCACAGCCCCGCCGATCCCTGGCCGAGTGGCAGCCGCAAGCCTCCCGCCGCCGTTCCGCGGTCGGCAGTCGGCACGCACGGCGACAGGCCGGTGACAGGGGGGTCCGGCGACAGCACGCACACCGCGACCACGGCAACGGCGATCAACGCCGCCACGCTTCCGATCAGCTGCGGAATCGCGTGCATCAAACTCCTGTTCATCGCTGATCCATCGCAGCCGTTGAAACTGCAGCGGGTCTGCTGCCCCCGGTGATCGGAAACTCGCCAAACCATCGGCCGCAGCAGTGGCCCCTCGTTGCGAAACCCGCAACCAGCCCACGGTTCTCTCGCTGAATCCCGGGTTCGGGCAGGCGAGCCCGGCCGCTGCGACTTCCGCGAACACTGGCACATGTCTCGCCCTGCCGACCTCGATCCTCGTGGCGAGCAACCCGCCCGGAATCCGCTTCGCTGGCCGCCGCAGAATCAGCCGAACGCAGCATCACCAGTGTCGCCAATCTCGGGCGGTCGCCTGCGCGCAACCACCGATCGGTCATTCGACACGACCACCTCCATAACCCCTGAACGGGAGGGCCGTGACCCCGTACCCCAGAACTCCATCTCTCAGCTCGAAGACCGCCGAGATGTGCGCGGTCGCTCAGGACGACCGTCGACCTGTGTCCGTAGATGCCCATTCGCACCGCCCTGCCTGAGGAGGCTGCCGCCGACTCGACGCGCCCGCAGCCTCCCTCCGCGGACGCTCAGGTGCATCGAACCACCGCACCAAGTGAAGCTAATGTGAAATCGGTAGGAATGTCAACGGAAAAGATTGCCACTTCGTGCAGTGAGCGCTGGCGCTGTTTGATCCGATCGAGCTGGGATTACAGGTAGGCGGCTGACATGGGAGTGTCACACAAGCCGTATAGGTTGCCGGTACTATTCCTGTCCATGGACGTGGCGCAGCTCAAGCGATTCGGCGAACTAGTACGTGCCCGCCGACTTAAACTCGGCCGGACCATCGCCCAAGCCGCCGCAGTTGGCGATATGTCCGAAAAGACGCTGGGACAACTCGAACGAGCCGAAGGCCACATTCCCAGTCTCACCACCCTCGGCAAGGTGGACGTCGCGGTCGACTGGAAGCCCGGCAGCGCGGTCGCTGCTCTGCACGGCAACACTCCGCCCAAGCCGCTCGAGGAAGACGAGCTCAACGACGAGGAGAAGGAACGCCGGATACGCGAGGACATGGAGCGTCGGGTGCGCGAGGATGTGGAGCGCCAGGTACGCTTCGAACTCGCGCTCAAGCATGCCGGCGTCGCCCAAGCCGCTGCTCGCAACCACATCTTCGACGAGGAAAAGGGCTACAAGCTCAGCGGTGCGATGGTCGACGCGCTCATAGAACTCCTCTACACCCTGCCGCCGTCGTCCTGATGTGGACGCCGTTGGCGGCCTGTCCCCCGACGACTGCCAGAAGCATCAGAGCTGCCAGGGTGCGCCGATCCGGCAACCCGTCGGGCTTTCCCACCAAACGTTCGCCGCGAGCGATCAATGCCGTTCCCCGTCGTTGCCCCGTGCACGAGTCATGATCAGCGTCGCAAAGAACTCGGCCTCGTACTCGTCACGTGCGGCGTAGCTGTTGGCCCAACGGGCGGCTTTGATCATGGACGCCTCCATCTCACCCTCCGGCGCGACGCCCATAAGCATCTGTGCCACCTTCGCCGGCGAGGCACGATGGCCATGACCGAGCAGCAGATGCGCCACCTCGTGGCCGATTACGTGCCGCTCCTGAGTCGGGTCCGACGAGAGCCGATGCACGATGACGTCGTCATGCGCACGCGCCAGCCACAACCCGCACAGCCCCACCGGGGCGTCCACCGGCAGTGGCATACAAATGACTTTGCGTCCCCGCACGCGCTCGAGCGAGCTCAAGAAATCCTCTACACTCCAGTCCTCCGGCAGCTCCAGCCGATCGACCAGCGCTTCCAACTGCGATCGCGTCGCGGACTTACGCCTGAAACGAGCGAACAACCTAGCCTTTCCCTTCCATACGGTGTTGCTCTGCACCTGCCGCCACTCGGAATGAGGTTCCCCCGCTTCCTTGGAGGGCTTTGAGCATGGTCCGATAGGACCGGGAAGGAGCCCCGCGTGGCAGCACCGAAGAAATACCCGGACGAGCTGAAGGCACGAGCGGTCCGGCTGTATCTGGA